>JANORM010000001.1:0-13249 GCA_031415335.1 Sphingomonadales bacterium
GGGGGGAAGGAGAAGCAAAAATGACCCCTTATATATTCCAGCGCGGCGAAACGATTGCGCTTGGGCTGGATGCGCTGACGGGTGACCCGCAGGCTGTCACAGCTATCAGCGCGAGCATGAAGGCATTGGCACCGGGCCGGACCAGCATAGCTGGAACCGAGCCAATCGCCGCCGCCTTTGACATTACCCCGCGCAGCGCGGCGGGGGATGTTCCGGCGGGCTGGACGTTAATCATTGCGGCGGCGACATCGGCCACGCTTGCCCCCGGCAGCTACCTTGCCGATGCCCGCATCGAAATTTCGGGCGCAATCGTCATCAGCGAAACCGCGGCCATCCGCATCGTGCAATCGGTGTCGGTATGACGGTGATACTGCGTTGGCGGCGGCCTGATCCGGCAATTGCATTGCGGTGGCGCGGGCCGGACCGGATGCTGGCACATGCGGCGGCGGTAAAGCCAGATACACCTATCGCTGCAATTATCGGCCCGGTTGGCCCCGCTGGACCAAGTTATGATTTAGACAATGCCATCATCGATGGCGGCACATTTAATTAGAGGATTATGCGATGCCAAGATTACAAATTAAACGCGGCCTAAAGGCCAACTTACCTGCCGCCGGAATGCTGGCGGGGGAACAGCATTTTACCACTGACCGTGGGACATTGCACGTCGCCACCGCCGCGACGACGCGGCTGGCCGTTGTACCCGCCATTGACGATTTGACCGCAATAGGCGCGGTGGACGGCGCCGCGGATTTGCTGATTATCCATGATGCATCGGCGGCCGGGCAAAAGGAAATGAAGTTGACGGTCAACGCGCTGCGCACCGCGATGAACATTCCGGCCAGCGATCTGGACGAAAAAACCGCCGTCGTTTCGGGCGGGACGTCGGGTTATTTATGGGGCACGGACGGAACCAACGGCGTCGTACGCATGAACGCATCGATGGCGTGGAGCAAAGATGCGGGCAACGCGTTTGTGACATTGGCGGTCGGTGATGTCGATTGCGGAATATTTTAGGCCATGCCATCGCTTCGACATCCACGTGGCACACGCGCGGCGTTGGTTTCGCTTGCCAGCGCCAATGGGCTCATACCCGGGCAAATCTATTTTCTAACCGATGAAAACCGGATTGCGATTGCCGCGTCGGTCAGTGCGTTTGAAACCTTTGCTAAGCAAAGCGAGGCTGGCGGCGCGAGCAATATTTTGGCGTTGGCTGGCGTCGCTTCGGAACCCGCGACACCGCCCGCCGACACATTGCTGCTATATGCCAAAAAAATTGCTGGGCGCATGGTAACTAAGGCAAAAGGGCCAAGCGGTCTGAATTATCCGTTGCAAACCGCATTCTGGCAAAACAATATTACCATGTGGAGCCCGACCACGGCAACGGCGGGCGTTTGGATGGGCACGGCGGGCGCAGGTGCGGGGACATATTCAACAGGCCTGCCAACTGCGACGAGCATCTATACATCGGTGAAACGGGGCCGCTGGGCCAATGTGGTCACGACGCTCAATCAGGTTTTGGGACAGCGTAACAGCGAAGCAATTTTCATGCGCGGTGCGGCGGCGAGGCAGGGCGGATATTTCTTTTATGCGCGCGGCGGCTTTGATATTTGGACGAATGGTGCCCGCTTTTTCACGGGGATGCACAGCGGTACGGCTGTGGTCAGCGCCAACCCATCTGCGCTGAACAACAGCGCCGGATTCTGCATTGACGATGCCGACAATGGCGCGATCTCATTTCTGACCCGCGGGACGGCAGCGACCAAGGCCGCAACGGGATTTTCGGCGACCACGGGCAAGGGATATGATTTCTACATGTTCTGCGCACCAAATTCGTCTGAGATTTCGTGGCGGATTGTCGAACTGAACACAGACGCAGAGGCAAGCGGGGTGGCGACCGTGAACCTGCCCGGCAATGCTACCACGTTAACGGCGGGATTTTTGGCCAGCAATGCGGCGCTGACGGCCGTTAACGCGGTGCAGATTGGATTGTCCCGGATCTACGCCGAGACGGATTACTAGGCGCGGCGCTTCCGCGTTCCAAACTCAAAAGGAAATTTAACATGCTGAGCTTAACTGCGCTCAGCCTCGACAGTGTCATGCTGGACGAGGCGAAGGCCTATTTGCGTCTGGAATCGGATCAGGAAGACGCAGCATTGGGGGCGATAATATTGGCCGCGATTGGCCATGCCGAGGCATTTACGCGGCAGGTTTTAATCCGGCGTAATGTCCGGCAAATCATTTCAGCATCGGCCAATTGGACGCGGTTGTCGGCAACACCCGTGGCGGTAATCAGCGGCGTAACGGGCATACCCGCCGATGGTGCAGGTTTTGTGTTGCCGCTGGAAAATTATGCCACAGACATCGATAAAAACAGCGACGGTTATGTTCGTATCATGCAGGCCGGCGCGGCGGGACGCGTGGAAATATCCTATCAGGCCGGCATCGCCGCCAACTGGACGGAGCTGCCCGAAACGCTGCGTCTTGGTATATTGCGGTTGACGGGGCATTTGCATCTGCACCGCGATGCTAGCGATGATGCGGGGCCGCCCGCTGCGGTGGCGGCGTTGCTGCGGCCATGGCGGCGGATGGCCCTGTCCGGAGCGCGTGGGTCATGATCGGCTTAGCGGGGAACTTGCGTGAACGCGTAGTCATCGAACAGCGCCTGTCAGACCGCGATAGTCGGGGCGGGGCAACCGGGAAATATGTCTATGCAGGTGAGGTTTGGGCAGCGTTAATGCCGCTGGTCGCAAATGCCCTGACGCAGGCCGAGGCAATATCCGCGATGCCGCGCTGGAGCGTCACCATCCGCAAGCGCGAGGACATTGACCCAAATGTGCGGTTAACGTGGCGCGGCAAATATCTGACCGTGCGCGGCGTGATTAGCGACCCGCGAGAGCCCGCACAAATGGTGCTGACCTGTGAGGAGCTGCGATGAGTTTGCAGCGCGTTCAAGCGCGCGGCGACGATATTGGCCGCCGCGCCGCCGCCGCCGCAATCCAGCGAATCGCTTCCCTCGCCAACCTGCCAGCGGATGTGACGATAGAGGCCGGACCAGAAAAAGTGACCGTCACAGGAAAACGCCTGCGCCGCCGCTTCATTGCCGACCCAGCATTAAGGAACTTTGCTCATGAATGATGCCGTACAAGCAGTGCAGACCGCCGCGATTGCTGCGCTGCAAACCCATCCGGTTTTGGCGCAAAGTGTCAGCGGGATTTATGATGGGCCGCCAGCACGTGCGTCTTTCCCCTATATTTCGATAAGCGGTAGCCTGTCGACGGATTGGAGCACGAAAACTGCGATTGGCCGAGAAATCCGGCTGGCAATCACCGTCTGGGATGATGGTGAGGAAGCATCAAAGCTGCAATATTTAATGAGCCACGTCGAAGAAGCCATCGCCGCCGTGGCCCGCGACTTGCCGGGTTGGCACGTCGCCAGCAACGTATTTTTACGTTCGCTGGTGGCGCGTGATGCTGCGGGGCCGTGGGCTGGGCTTGTGGAGCACAGGATCAGGATACTCTCAATAGATTGATACCAAAACATCTCGTTACTCCCGCGCAGGCCGGATTGACGAGGAAATATAAAGGACAAAATAATGCCAGCAGAAAAAGGTAGCGCCTTCTTATTGAAGGTCGGCGACGGCGCAGCGACGCCAGCTTACAGCACCGTAGCCGGACTGCGTACGACGCAGATGTCGATCAACGGCGACGCGGTGGTTATCACCAACAAGGGCTCCGGCGGATGGCGCGATTTGCTGTCGGGCGCGGGTGTGCGTTCGGTGTCGGTATCGGGCGCGGGGGTCTTTACGGGCAGTTTATCGGAGCTGCGGATCAAAAATAGCGCCTTTGCCGGGTTGATCGACGATTATGAATTAAGCTTTGAAAGCGGCGAACGGTTGCAGGGTAAATTCCTGGTCACGCGGCTGGACTATGCAGGTGATTTCAATGGTGAACGTTCGTATACAATGGCGCTGGAAAGTTCCGGTGCGGTGGTATCGTTATGACCGCCAATTCCGCGCGCGGTGAGGCGCTAGTGGTTGGGTGCAAAATGCGCCCTAGTTTTGGCGCGCTGGTGGCCGCTGAGGAGGAATTGGGGCCTTTATTCGCTCTCGTCGAACGCGCGGCATCCGGGCAATTGAAGCTGTCCGAAATGGTTGCTTTATTCTGGCATTGCGTCTCCGAAGACCAAAGCTTGTCCCGCGAGGATTTTGCTGAACAGGTGGCGGCGGCGGGATTGGCGGCGGCCACGCCTGCGCTAAAAACGCTGCTGAGCCAGATCCTTGCGGGGCGATGATGTTTGCCAATTCTGCTGCTAAATTATGCGGCCAATCGTCGGTATTGCTGGGCTGGAGGCCGCATGAGTTTTGGGCGGTAACACCCGCTGAGCTCGAATGCGTATTGGCGGCGATGACGCCGCAGGGACAAACGCCGCTGGTCGGCGCGGATATTCAAAAACTGATGGAGCGATTTCCCGATGGATGAAGAAATTGAACGGCTGGTGGTTTCGGTGCGCGCCGATACTCGCGCCTTTGCCGCCGATGTTGGCGCGATGCGGGCAGAGCTTGACGGACCATTTGCCGCAGGTTTGGACCGCGCCGGACGGGCATTGGAAAACAGCCTGAGCCGCGCGATATTGTCGGGTAAATTTGGCTTTGACGATTTGCGTCAGACGGCCTTGTCCGTGCTATCCGAAATTGCGGCTGCTGCCATCCGTTCGGGCCTGAACAGCTTGGCGGGAGGCGGCGGTGATGGCGGCACAGGCGGCGGTCTGCTGTCGTCGATTACGTCGATTTTGGGCAGTATCTTGGGCGCGCCGGGCCGCGCAACGGGCGGCCCTGTATCGCCCGGACGGCCCTACCGCGTAGGCGAAAATGGCCCTGAATTATTTGTGCCCACAACCAGCGGCCAGATTTTAGCGAATGGCACCGGGCGCGGTGGTTCGTCTGTCAACATGACCATCAACGTGTCCGACAATGGCCGAGGCAGCGCGCCCGATGCGTTGCAACGCTCCACACGGCAAGTGGCACGTGCGGTCCGGCAGGCGCTCATTCGGGCGGGGGATTAAAGCGATGGCGTATTGGTTGTGTGATAAACGCCGGGCGCAGGAAAGCGCGCCGGTGATGCGGTTTGATCCACGTTTCTGGACCGTAAATTTCCCCCGTCCGATGATGGCGTCGGTTGTAACCACAGGCGCAGAATCGCTCCGCGCAGATGCCGTATTCTATAATAGTGATGATCTGGCAGGTCTGATTTGGGACAGCGAAGACACGCTCGATCATCCTTTGCTGGCTTATGCCACCAACCGCGATTATCGGCGGCTGACGCTATCATTCCGCTGGCAATCGGACGGGATCGTGCCGCTGGACGCAATCAACGGCCCGACGTTAACGATTACTGGACGCGATGCAGGCGGGCAGCCGAAAAGCTGGTATGTGCGGCTTTGGAATTACGCCATTGGTTCGCCACAGGATGCGCGCATTATATTGAAATTTAGCGAGCTGGATGGCGGCTTTTTTTTGCCTGATGAGGCCGATCGCATATTTGCGGGCGACATTGACAGCATGTTCATTTCCCTCGTTCCACCCGAATACACAGGAGCGCCGGGCGCATTGACAACGGCGGTAAACAGCTGGGCGGAATTGTCTGAAATCCGGTGCGATGGGGCGGCCGTGATGTTAGATACTGGCGACGTTATGTTGCCCGAACATGACCTAAAAATGGCGACCGGGTATGATGATAGTTACAATCAGACGCCCGCCCGCATGCTGCGTCAAATTCATGGACTGGGATATCGCGGCACGATTAATCATTATGTTGGGATGAGTCACTATTTCCGTCTCGATCCCGTCGGCGGCGGCCATTATGTCAGCTTGGCGGGCGGCGCGTTGAACGAGCCGTGCCGCCGCTGGCATGCCGATTTTGCGCAGCGGTCAAAGGCGCTGGATTTTGATGTGATATTCTCATTATCCTATGAACTGTTTGACGCGCATTGCTGGAATGATTGGAAACAACGCGCCGAAAATGGCGATGCAGCGCTGACCGGATGGGTTCCGCCGTCCGCTTTGCTTTCGCCCACACATTTCGGAGCGATGGGATATTTGCAGGCTGTTGCGCGGGCGTTTGTTTTCATCCTAAGAGATGCTGGGCAACCAGTAAAATTTCAAATCGGTGAGCCATGGTGGTGGATCATGCCCGATGGCCGGATATGCTTGTATGATGCGTCGGCCAATGCGGCATTTGGCGCGTTGAATGTCAGCATCCCGCAAATTGGCGGCGCAAAATCGGCGGCGCAAAACGCTATGCTGGACAAAGCAGGAGAATTGCTTGCCGCCTCCACCACTGCGATTGCGCAGGCGGTTAGGGATGAGGCGGGCGCATATGGCGCGCAAACGTTGCTGCTGGTGTATTTGCCAACGGTTCTCGATCCGCTCGCGCCTGAAGCAAAACGTGCCAATGTGCCCTTGGGCTGGGCTGCGCCTGCATTCGATATTTTGCAGCTGGAGGATTATGACTGGGTGACCAGCGGCAATCATGGTGCGACGCAGCGCGGCATTCCGGCCATGGCGGCGCGGCTGAGCTATCCGGTTTCGCAGCAGCATTATTTCTCCGGATTTGTGCTGCGCCCCGAAGAAGAATTTCAATGGCGCGATATTGAATATGCGGCGCAACAAAGCGCGGCACGCGGCACAGCGGAAACCTATGTTTGGGCATTGCCGCAAGTGGCGCGCGACGGTTTTACTCATTTCGAAATTGGCGACGAGCAGGGCCAAGTACAGGAGGACGCAATGCAGTCTTTTGACGATGTAATATTCCCGATAATCATCGGACAGCAAGCCAGCGTGAGCGCGGAATTTTCAACCAATATCGTAACGACGATTTCGGGGCATGAACGGCGCAACAGCGCATGGGCCGATGCGCGGGCCAGTTATGACGTTGCGCCCGGCGTGCGTTCGGAATCTGAGCTTGGTGAGCTGATTGCATTTTTCCGGGCGCGGCGCGGTCCGGCAATTGGATTTCGTTTTCGCGATCCGTTTGACAATAGCTCGAACGGGATGACGGGCACGCCGCAATCGATCGATCAGGCGATAGGGGTCGGCGACAATTTGCGTACCGTTTTTCCCTTGGTCAAAATATATGGCGATAGTGCATCGGCGCAGCGGCGAAATATTACGCGCCCCGATGTAGACAGCATTGTCATTGCACTAAATGGTCAGGCGGCGGCGGATTGGATAGCCGGTGATGGTGGCAAAATTGTTTTTGAAACCGCGCCGCCGATGGGCGCAGTTATCACGGCTGGGTTCCGCTTTGACGTGCCCGTTCGCTTTGCCGATGATCGGATCGAGGTGAACCGCTTTTCCTTTGAAGCGGGCGAAATGCCATCGGTGCCGCTGATCGAAATTAAGGAAGCGACATGAGTGAGGCGTGGCTGAAAGGCCCCGTTACCAGCGCGGCATATGGTTGGCGGCTGGAACGGCGCGATGGCGTGACTTTGGGGTTTTGTTCACACGACTGCGATGTTGAAATTGACGGGATAGTATACCGGGCCAGCCCCGGCATGCTGCCCACGTCGATTGTCGAGAGTATCGGCCTGCAAACCGACGGACTAGAAGTTGCTGGAGCGATTGACGGCGCCGCCATTCGTGAAGACGACTTAAATGCCGGGCGCTGGGACAATGCGCGGCTAACGATATTTTTGTTCGATTGGAGTGATCCGAACGCGCCGATGCGGATTTTGGCCAGCGGAGAATGGGGTGAAGTCAGTTATTCTGAAATAGGTTTTGAAACCGAACTGCGCGGCGCGAATGCGTTTTTGGACGCCCCTGTGGTGCCCCAAACGTCGCCGGGATGCCGCGCAGAGTTTTGCGATACGCATTGCGGCCTGAACGCGCAGCGGTTTTTGCATGTGATCCATGTCGGCGCAGTTTCGGGGGAGCAATTGAGTTTCGACCCAGCGCAAATCAATCTGACGGAAAACGCGTTTGCATATGGTAATTTGCGATGGCTGAACGGCGCAAATACTGGCCTGTCGGAGGAAATTTTCAGCAGCGCGGCGGGCGCACTTATGCTGGCCAGCGCTCCTAAATTTTCAGTATCGTCTGGCACCTTGGCGCGCGTTTTCGAAGGATGCGATAAAACTATCGGCACATGCGCCAGCCGGTTTAACAATGCGATCAACTTTCGCGGCGAGCCGTTCTTGCCTGGCAATGATGTGCTGACCCGCTACCCGGGGGCAGTATGAGCGGCGCGCGCATCGTGGCGCGCGCGGTGCAGCAAATTGGCGTCCCGTTTCGTTTGCACGCCGCCCTGCCCGGAACCGCGCTGGATTGTGTTGGGTTGATCGCGCACGCCGCTGAGATTTCGGGAACATTTGCTTATCAACTGCGCGGCGATTTTGCGGATAAGACAGACGCTCATTTGCAAAATTTGGGCTTTGTGCGGCTGGACGCAGGCAGTGAATTTGTGCCCGGCGACATACTGATGGTGCGAACCGCAGCGCGGCAACAGCATTTGATGATTTGCGTAAGCGGCGGGTTTATCCACGCGCACGCAGGATTGGGCCGGATGGTGTTGATGCCAGCACCTTCGCCTTGGCCGATTTTGTGTGGCTGGCGAGACAGGAGATAACAGCATGGCAACGATTATTTTGGGCACGATAGGGCGGTTTATTGGCGGCCCGATTGGCGGCGCTATTGGTTCGGTGCTGGGACAAGTTGTCGACAGCAGCATATTTGGCAGCAAAGCTATCCAAGGCCCGCGCTTGAAAGAGTTGGGCGTACAGACCTCCGGCTATGGCAGTAATATTCCAGCGGTATATGGCGCAGTGCGGATCGCCGGTAGCGTGATTTGGGCAACCGACTTGATCGAAAGCAAATCGAAAAGCGGCGGCGGCAAGGGACGCCCTAAAACTGTAAGCTATTCCTATTCCGTAAGCTTTGCGGTTGCTTTGTCTTGCCGCCCATCCTTGCGCATTGGCCGTATTTGGGCCGACGGAAATTTGCTCCGCGGCGCTGCTGGCGATTTCAAAACCACCACTGGGTTTCGGTTTTACAGCGGTCATGGCGATCAAGCGCTAGATCCGTTAATTGCCTCTGCCCATGGAGTGGGCGCATGCCCCGCGTTTCGCGGCATTAGCTATGCCGTGTTTGAGGATATGCAGCTGGCGGATTTTGGCAATCGCATCCCCTCGCTAACGTTTGAGGTGTTTGAGCGGGACGGCGATGTTTTGGCTTCGGCGGTTGCATCGGACATATCGGGCGGTCAAATCAGCAGTGAAAGCGCCGAGAAAATTGCGGGCTATGCATTGGAGGGCAGTGACGCCCGGTCAGCACTTTCACCATTAATTGAGAACTTGCCCGTCATCCTGCGACCAGAAGCGGGCGACCTAGGCATGCATGATTGGAATTCGGCGGCGCTGCGTACATCGGCAATCGACATTGCGATTTCGGCGGATCGTTCAGAATTTCGCCTCCCTAGGCGCATACGTGGGCCATCGGGAAAATTGCCGCACGCGGTTGCACTTCGGCATTATGAACCCGCGCGCGATTTTCAAACGGGCGTGCAACGCAGCCAAATATCGGACACGGGCAGGGTTGCCGTACAAATTGACTTTCCCGTATCGCTTGACGCGAATGCAGCGCGGCGGCTGGCCGATTTGCAACTGCTGCAAACTCATAAGAGCCGCGATCAGTGGACTGGATATGCCGCAAGTGGCGAAAACGCCCTGAAAGCAGGGGATTGGATCGCAGATCCTGATGCGGACGGTCGTTGGCAAATCGCTGAGATCGAACATCAGTTGGGTGCATCGCGAATTTCCGCGCGGCGGTCTGTCAGCGCCTATCAAGAACGTCGATATACTGCCGATGCCGGACAAAGCCTGCCTTCGCCCGATGTGCAGGCCGGATTGACGCAGTTGGCGCTGATGGATTTACCCGCATTGGACAGCAATGATACCACGCAGCCAATTGTTGCCATAGCAGCGGCGGGCACCGCGCCGGGATGGCGTTCTGCGGCATTATCCGTACTTACGCCAAACGGGTTGAGCGACATTGGCATCACCGCTGCGCCTGCTGTGATGGGAACGACGACAGATATTCTTCCGCCGCATTCGCCTTATTTGCTGGATAAGCAGAGCGTATTGACGGTGCAATTGTTGCATCAAGGCATGGCGCTGCCACCGGGCACTGGCGATCCTGTGTCGTCCGGCGCATCCTTATGCTGGATCGGCGGCGAATTGATTCGCGCGGGCCATGCGCAGTTTGTCGGAGCCAATCAGTATTTGCTGACTATGTTGCAACGCGGATGTTACGGAACCGAATACGCGATTTCCGATCACAAAGCGGGCGAAACGTTTGTTTTGTTAGAGGCCGATAGCATTCGGGGCGTGGACAATGGCTTTGCAAACATTGGCACATCGCTGACAGTTGAGGCACTGGGTATCGGTGATTTTGCTCCAGTGCCGGCCAGTATTCAGGTGCGCGGCCTTGCGGTTCGTCCATTTGCACCAGTGCATGGCGGAATAGAACGCGCTGCGGACGGCGCGCTGAAATTAAGCTGGGTGCGCAGGACGCGGATTCAGGCGGGATGGCAGGACAATGTCGACGTGCCGATGATTGAAGGCAATTTGCAATATGAGATTTCCATCTCACGCAATGGTCTAAGCGTTGCGTTGGCTTACGCGGATGCCGGTGAAATGTTGATTAGCGCCGCACAATTGACGGCATGGGGCGTCATGCCGATTGACGAATTAACCTTCCAAATAGCGCAAATTGGACGATATGGCCGTTCTCTGCCGCTTATTTTGCAATATGAAATTTCATCGTAACTCTATCATTTTATTGAGGTGCATATATGCCGCAAATTCAAACTGCTCGTTATCAATTGCCATTTTTGGCTGTTGGTCAGGCGCAAAAAGAGATCACTCATAATGAGGCGTTGGTGTTGCTTGATGCGCTCATAAGCGCAACCATTATATCCGAGCTGTCATCAGCACCGACAAATTTGGTGGAAACTGATGCAGGCAAATGTTGGCAGATTGGCAGCGACGCAGTGGGCATATGGCAGGGGAAAATGGGTCAGATCGCCTGTTGGAGCGGCGGCAGTTGGCGGTATATTCTGCCAAGCGAAGGAATGCGAATTTGGAATTCAAATAGCGACAGTCAAGCGATCAGGCGCGGCACATTGTGGCAAGAATCGACCGCAATATCTGCACCAACCGGAGGAAGCGTTGTTGATGTTGAAGCGCGCGTTGTTGTCGCCGCGATTCTTGATCTGCTGCGCCAGAGTGGTATTTTACGACTGTAATTTTGGACAAATTTGCCAAAAAATGTTATAATATCGCGGTAAAAGTGAAAAATGGCGACATTTTGGCAACAGTTAACGCTATTGTGGGCTTGCATCGATTTGGGAGACTCGGTACTAGAGAGCTCTCGAATTTTATTCCTAATATATAAGAAGGGGAAACTTGATGCGTAAGTTTGCTATAGTACTAGCACTTGCTTCTACTGCTTTGGCCTCACCAGCTTTGGCTCGTGATGATCAGTGGTACGTTGGAGTCGATGGCGGTGCAATGATCGTCGAAGACTTGAATTTGGACGTTGGAGCAGTAAGCGACGGTATCACCATCGATAGCCGCACTGGCTATGATTTCGGTGGCTTGGTTGGTTATGATTTTGGCGGTTTCCGTTTAGAAACAGAAGTTGCTTATAAGAATGCCGATCCTAAGCGGACTATTACAAGCGGTGCTCCTATCCATATGAGGGCAGGGTCATTTGACAGCGCCGGCAACGTAAGCGCATTGTCATTCATGGTTAATGGTTTGGTCGATTTTGGCGATGATGACGGCGTACAAGGCTTTGTAGGCGGCGGTATCGGTGTTGCTCGCGTTCAATTGAGCAACGGCGTTGATGCATCAAGAGGCAATTGGATTGACGATTCGGACACAGGGCTTGCTTGGCAAGCGCTGGCAGGTATCCGCGCTCCAATCAGCGACAACTGGGACGTTGGCTTGAAATATCGCTATTTCAACGCATCGAAAGTGGATTTGGTCGACAGTATTGGTCGTGATGTCCAAACAAAGTTTAAATCGCATTCTTTGCTTGGTAGCTTGATTTACAATTTTGGCGGTGAACCAGAAGTCGTGCCAGTTGCGCCTCCTCCTCCGCCAGTTGTCGTTGCACCGCCACCGCCACCACCACCACCGCCGCCACCAGCAGCGGTTTGCAACACCGGTCCATATATCGTGTTCTTCGATTGGGATAAATCGGATCTGCGCCCTGACGCGGCATCGGTTTTGGATAACGCAGTGGCACAATATGCAAGCTGTGGCAGCGCAAAAGTAATGTTGGCAGGACATGCTGATCGTTCAGGCGCAACAACATACAATGTTGGCTTGTCACAACGTCGGAACACAACGGTTCGCGGATATCTTGAATCCAAGGGCGTATCTGGCGGAGCGATCGCGGCACAAGCATTTGGTGAAACAGCACCTCGCGTGCAAACAGCCGACGGTGAGCGTGAACCGCAAAACCGCCGTGTTGAAGTTAGCTACGGACCTGGTTCGGGCAACTAAAACCAAAGATTTGAACAAAAAATCAGGGGTCAGTCGAAAGACTGGCCCTTTTTTGTTTGAAGTATTCAAACTTTATGTGTGATAGCTTGTTACCAAAATAGGTCCGCAATACACTTCGCAGCGCGATATTTTGGTCATCAGCCGCTATAGCCTGCAAAACCAAGGCTTTCACTGACGCCGACCGAAGCGTTGGCAGCGCAAGTTCAATTTGCGTCTGCCTGCATCGATGATGCAGTTTATAGCGAGCGACGGCAAGCCAGCCGAAGGGCGAAGACCCAAGTAAAGCATTTGATCGGGCTTAGGTCCTGACCCTAATTCATCATGCGCAAATACCAAGCTATGCAAGGCGCGTGACGATAGGATTTTCCTCAAAAGCGGTGAAACATAACTTTACATCATGTTCGACCTGCCACCCATAGCTGGCGCGAAGAGTATGATATTACCGCAGTCCCGTTTGGTAAAATAGCGGCTGGGTTAACTTGGCGATGTGCGTAACGTTTCTAATAGCGCGTATATGGATATTGTTCGCGGTTCCGTTTGCTAGGCTGTGGTGACATTTTAATCATTTCAGCCACAGCATGATGCTTGCGAGTTTGACGAAGCCGAGGAAGTTGGCGGCGAGTTTGTCGTAGCGTGTTGCGATCCGCCGCCATTGCTTGAGCTTAGCGAATAAGCCCTCGAT
>JANORM010000002.1:0-7785 GCA_031415335.1 Sphingomonadales bacterium
CCAATATATTGATCGACGGGCAGCCATTTTTCCGCCGCCGCTTTGTCAAATGGTTTGTCCTTTGGCTGGCTGGCGAAGCGGATAAAATACCAGCTGGAATCGGCAAAGGTATCCAGCGTATCGGTTTCACGCCGCGCTGGCCTCCCGCATTTCGGACAGTCGGCCTTGCTCCATGTCGGATGCCGGTCGAGCGGATTGCCGGGAATATCGAACGTCACATCCTCGGGCAGTATGATGGGCAGCGCCGCAGCAGGAACCGGAACCACGCCGCACGTCTCGCAGTGGATGATCGGGATCGGTGTGCCCCAATACCGCTGGCGGCTAACGCCCCAGTCGCGCAGACGGTATTGTGTTTGCCCCGTGCCCCAACCCTCGGCCTGCGCCTTGGCGATGACATCGGCCTTGGCCGCGTGTATGCTCATCCCGTTTAGGAAATGCGAGTTGATGATAACACCATTGCCAGTGAACGCGACATTGCCGTCAAAATCGCTGTCGGTCAGGTCGCCATCGGCCACCACGCGGGTGACATTCAAGTCGTATTTGCGGGCAAAGTCCAGATCGCGCTGGTCATGCGCCGGACAGCCAAATACCGCACCTGTGCCATAATCCATCAACACGAAATTGGCGACATAGACGGGCAAATGATGCGCTGGATCCAGCGGATGTTCGACCGACAATCCGGTGTTGAAACCCAGTTTTTCCGCCGTTTCAATGTCGGCAGCGGTCGTCCCGCCTTTTTTACACAATGCGATAAAATCTTGCAGAGCGGGCGCGTTTGCCGCCATTTTCTGCGCCACGGGATGATCGGCGGCGATCGCCAGAAAACTCGCGCCAAACATCGTGTCGGGCCGCGTGGTATACACATCAATTCCGTCACCGCCGCCAACAAACTTAAACGTGCATTTCAGTCCTTTGGACTTGCCGATCCAGTTTTCCTGCATCAGCTTCACTTTGTCAGGCCAGCTTTCAAGGCGGCCCAATCCTTCAAGCAACTCTTCGGCAAAATCGGTGATTTTCAGAAACCATTGCGACAATTTGCGCCGCTCCACCGCTGCGCCCGAACGCCATCCTTTGCCGTCGATAACTTGCTCATTGGCCAAAACGGTCATGTCCACCGGATCCCAGTTGACCTCGGATTCCTTGCGATAGACCAGGCCTGCCGCGAACAGTTTCAGGAACAATGCTTGTTCATGGCCGTAATAATCGGGTTCACATGTCGCCAGTTCGCGCGTCCAATCCAGCGCAAAGCCAATACGTTTCAACTGCATTTTCATGTTGGCGATATTGTCACGGGTCCAGCCGCCGGGATGAACCCCCTTTTCCATTGCGGCGTTTTCGGCTGGCATCCCGAATGCATCCCAACCCATCGGGTGTAGCACTTCATGCCCCGTCATCCGTTTATATCGCGCCAGTACATCGCCCATGGTGTAATTGCGGACATGGCCAATATGGATGCGGCCCGATGGATATGGAAACATTTCCAGCACATAGCTGCGTGGTTTTTCGGACGCATCATTGGCAACAAATGTCGCTTGTTCATCCCAAATTTTCTGCCACCGCGCATCCGCCACGCGATGATTGAACCGCACATCATCAACATGCGGGTTATTATTTGCTGTATCGGTCAAATTTCTTATCCGGCGATGGCGCTGCGCCGAAGGTCGCGGGCTTTGGTTAGGATGATGCCTTCCATTTTCTGCACGGTTGCGGCACGCAACGGCGCATCAACCCATTGACCATTTGACGCCACTTGCCGTGATCCGGCCACACGCAAAGCATCAGCGCGCAAATCCTGATCAATGATCGAGACCGTCAACTTAACCCGTTCGCCCGGGCTGTTGGGGTTCACATACCAATCAGTGACGATCACTCCGCCAGCGGAATCGGCCTGTAGTAATGGTAACGACGACAACGCGTCCAACGACGCACGCCACAAATAGGTGTTAACGCCAATCGTGTTGACCTTACTTGCCGCAATTTCGGTTCTGGGCCGATCCTTCTTGCCGCATCCACCAAGCAATGCCGTGCTGGCGGCCAAAATAAGAACGAAACGGTTCAATTGCATGATGTGTCCTTGCAGCTGTTAGCAGAATATAATGTCTTTATATCGGCTTTGGTGGCGTGGGCAAGCTTTCTGGGGGCTGAATGGATCAGAAAGGCGTGGATTTGGATCGTGGGCGTGAATTTCACATGCCATTTTTGGGTGATCTGGCCCAAACATCGCCCTATATACTGTGCGTGTTTTGCAACAGTTATGCACAATTGGTGTAAATCGTTAAGTCTGCCCTTTATTTCCAGCGAGTTAGTGCATAAAGTAATGATCATAGGAGTCGATTAGCGAAGGTTATGACAAAAGTGCGCGGAAATAACGGCAAATATGCAAGTTGGGCGGCGTCTGCGCTGGCCGCTGGTGCGCTTGCATTTTCGCCGATTTTGTTCCCGGCATTCGCCGCGAAACTTGCCGGAAATTCGGAAATTGCCGCCACTTCGCGCTTCGATACGTTTACAGCAGCGGGCGTAGACATAAAATTGGCGGCGAAGTTTAAGCGCGTAACTTCAAAACGCAGCGATGTGGCCGCTGGCGATCAATCATTTTTCTTCACGCCAGCAGGGATCAGCCGCGTAGCAAATCGCACGATGACGATTGCGGCGCGTGCCAATTCACCATTGTCGGCGAATGCCATCTCGACGCGCAATCTGGCGCGGGTGGATGAGGCAGCATCCGGCAACGCTGTAAAGTTGAACACAACGGATTTCAGCTTGAAAGCCGCGCGCGGATGGCAAGGCTTTAAATTGCCCGTTGCCGCACGTTCCGCCGTTCGGGCGCCAATGGCAGACATTGCGGTTGCCGCTGGCGATTTCCGCCTGGATGATAAAGCGCGTGTTAAAAAGAGCCGCTTTAACACCGACGTAAAACTCGACAAAACACGGGAGAACGCACCTAGCCTGCGCGGTAATGCAGCGGCTGGTGAATATAAAGTTGGCTTGGAAAGCAGCTTTTCGGTATCCCGCCGGATCGATTTGACCGCCGGCGTTCGCTATAATAGTGAGCGTGACCGCATTGCGCCAACTGTTGACGAGCGCAAGGATAGCGAAGCGGTTTACGTGGGCACCAAAATCCGCTTTTAAGCCGGATTTGACCCTAAGTCAGCAGCGCGGTTTTGAAACAAGCGCGTCAATGGCCGCCCACCCGTCAATTTGTGTAGCCCGAAACAATGCCGCCCTTTGCCGCGTCATTCCGCCAAGCGCAATCCGCTGGGCAGTGCCGCACAACGCTGCCAGCCGCAGAAATTGCTTCGGGCCCAATGGCGGCTGTCCCGGATGGCTGCGCGTCGCATATACCGGCGAGATCAGCATGATGTCGGCACGGTTGCGGCGCGCTTGCGCGATTTCGCTGACATTATGAACGGATACGCTGTTTATTCCTCGGTCACTGTTGCGGCTGCTCCCGTGCCAGCCGTCAGCTTGCCAGCTTCCGAGTTCGGCTCGGTTCCCAGCGAGCAGCAATACATGCCCGCGACGGCGGCAAATGCGGCGGATTTTTTGGAATAAAGCTTTTCGCGCAATAACATCCAAATCATAATGGCGAAAAATCACGCCCGACCGCATCGGCATCCGTTGCACCGCCCGCAAAAGGCCGCCGCCAATGCGCGGATCTGTCATCATCCAAATGCGCGGAATATTTGTGCGCGGGATTGGCTTTTTGTGGCGGCGGTTCATTGGCTGCTCTATAGCTGCCGCCCATGGAAGAAGCGACACAAGATGACAGCGCAGCAATGCTGGCGCGCATAAGAATAGAAATTTCTGCAGCTGCGAAGCTCGCGGCACGCAGTCCACGCGATATTGAGCTGATTGCCGTATCGAAAACGCGGCAGGTGAGCGAAATCCGCCCATTGTTGGCGGCGGGGCAGCGGCATTTCGGCGAAAACCGCGTGCAAGAGGCCGTGGGCAAATGGCCGGAATTGCTTGTCGAGTTTCCCGATGCGCAGCTCCATCTCATCGGGCAGCTGCAATCGAACAAAGCGGATGAAGCGGTGGCTCTGTTCGATGTCATCCATTCGCTCGACCGGATGTCTTTGGTTGGCGCACTTGGCAAAGCCATGGCGGCGCAAGGCAAAGCAGTGCCGTGTTTTATTCAGGTCAATATTGGTGATGAAGACCAAAAAGGCGGCTGCGCAATTGCCGATGTCGCGCAGCTGATTGACGCTGCCAAAACGGCAGCCATTCCTATCGCCGGATTAATGTGTCTGCCGCCCGCCGAAATTGAGCCTGCACCATATTTTGCATTGCTGGCGAAAATTGCCGCACGATCGGGCTTATTGGGGCTGAGCATGGGTATGTCAGATGATTTTGCAACCGCGATCATGCTGGGCGCTACGCATATTCGGCTGGGAACGGCCTTGTTTGGACCGCGTCAAGTTTAGGATCAGGACCTAAGCGGAAAGCGGCTAAATCCGCTGGGCAGCGCGAGCACGCCGTGTCCTGTACCGGATGCCAAGACACCAGGCTGCGCGATTTCAGCGGCCTGTGCAGCGTCCATCCCGCCAGTGAACGCGCCAAAGGCAGGCATAATAATTTTCCGCTCGCTCACAATCCAGCAGCGCCGGGATATGTTGCGCCGCTTAATACTGACCCGCAGCTTGGGATGAAAATGGCCCGAGATTTCCGGCTTTATTTCGTCAGGCTGCGCTTCGTGACGCAACATGATGCCGTCAATTTGCAATTCGCGGCGCGTGGTTCCGCCCCATTTTGCCTCTAGCGCCGGATCATGATTGCCTGTGATCCAAGTCCAGTTGGTTTGCGCCGTTAACGTCGGCAAAATCTGCGCCGCTTGCCCAGTTAATCGGGCTTCACCGCCGTTATCGTGAAAGTTATCGCCTAAGCATAGAACAGCTGCGGCTCCCGTGAGCGTGATCAACCGCTGTAATTCCTCCAACGTCGCCAAGCTATCATATGGCGGCAGCATCTGTCCGTGCTGCGCATAATTGCTCGCCTTTTCAAGATGCAAGTCGGCAACCAGCAACATATTTTGCGATGGCCAATAAAGCGCCGCGTCCCCCGCCGCTCGAAATTCCGTGGCGGCAAATGTAAGAATTTTCGTCATCTTTTCCGATATGCGTCGCATATAATATGTGCACAAGAGGGCGGCAATTGGGCTATTGAGGCCCTACTGATTGCGACGGTTCCGATTGCAGCGGTCCAGTAACTGCACGTGTTTCCGCGCTTGCCGGCTCACCTTTTTTTGCTGGTTCGACCTTTTTTGCCCGCTCGTCCTGTTTTGCTGTTGCGCTCTGCGCGGGCGCATTTTGCAAAGGTGCAATTTGTTCTAAGGTTGGTGGCGGCAATGCCCTGGCATCGAGTTTTCTCGCGGCTTGTTCTAATAACCGCGCATCGTCAGGTGGCAGGCCGCCTGGTCCTGTTTGCGCCGGATTTTCACTGCATCCACTTAACGCCAAAATTACGGCGAGAGCCAAGAATTTGTGTGCCGGTGAAAAATGCGCTGTGGTCATAATATTATGATCTACGCTGCACTTTGGAAAAGCTCAAAAGAAAAAGGCTGCCCTGCGGGTGCAGGACAGCCTCTATCTTGATTAGCTTAAAGCTAAGAAGCTATTACTTCGCTGCTTCTTTTGCAGTGTCGGCCATCGCGCCAGCTTTGTCAGCCATTGCGCCGGCTTTATCAGCCATGGCGCCAGCTTTATCAGCCATTGCGCCAGCTTTGTCTGTCATTGCTCCAGCAGTTGCAGCAGCGCCTTCAGCGGTTGCAGCAGTTGCGTCAGCGGCAGCTTCACCAGCGCCTTCTGCAGTTGCAGCAGCGCCTTCTACAGCAGCTTCAGCACCTTCAGCAACAGCTTCGGTTCCAGCAGCAGCTGCGTCGGTTGTTTCAGTTGCAGCTTCTTCTGCGCCTGAGCATGCAGCCAGACCGAGTGAAGCGGCGAGTACGAGTGATACGGCAATTTTCTTCATGTGGGACACCCCTAGCAAAACTTATAAAAAAACATGACAAGCAGCATATGCGACGCATAGACATACTTGCGGATTGTGTCTCTAGCGGCTTCATATAATCATGGCAATCGCGTTTTTTTTAGATTGCGGTCACCAAGGTCTTAAACGAGGTGAAACGGCGTTGCAAAATTGTCGAACCGCTAACAATTGAGCCAATTGACAGCATATAAAGAATTCTTTATATCTATGGCAGATGGATGATTTACTCAACATAATGCGTGCGCTGAGCGACCCGACAAGGCTGCGAATCGCGTTGCTGATACGGCAATTGGAATTGTCGGTCGGCGAGGTGGTTCAGATATTAGGGCAAAGCCAGCCGCGCGTGTCCCGTCACATCCGCATATTGGACGAGGCCGGAATCGCGGAACGGCGCAAGGAGGGCAGTTGGGTGTTTCTACGCCCCGGAAACCAGCTTATCAGCGGACGGCTTGATGCGTTATTTGCGATGACGGATGGCAGCGAGGCGCGCATGATGCAGCGCGATCTGGCCAAGTTAGCGGAAGTGCGCGCCGACCGCGCAAACATGGCCGCCGCCTATTTCGAACATTATGCAGAGGAATGGGATCAGCTGCGGTCGCTGCATATTGCGGAGTCAGAGGTTGAGGAGGCCATGGTCCGATTATTTGGTGAAACCAGCTTGGGCCGGATGCTGGATATTGGCACTGGAACGGGCCGGATGATCGATCTGTTTGCAATGCAAGCGGACAAGTTCACAGCTGTCGACAATAATGCAGAGATGTTACGCGTCGCCCGCGCCAAACTGTCTGGATCGGCAATAGATTCGGCAAATATTGAGATTATGCGCGGCGATTTCAATGCATTGGCATTACCCGACGCCAGTTATGATACAATATTATTTCATCAGGTGCTGCATTATGCGCAGGCACCCGAACGCGTGATTGCAGAGGCAGCGCGCGTTTTGGCCCCGGGCGGCCGGATGATGATTGTCGATTTTGCCGCGCACGATCATGAAGAGTTGCGCAGCGTTCATGCCCATGCACGGCTGGGGTTTCGCGATGAAATGATTGCGCGCGCTTTTTCGGGTTGCGGCATGAAAATGGCGCATCTCGACACGCTGGACGGCGGCCTGTTAACGGTGAAAATTTGGCTTGGACAAAAAGCAGAACCAAAAAACACTGCCCAATCCTTGCCGCCGGCCGCTGCCGATCAATACGCGGGCAAAGACCCTGCGATTATAGCCAATCAAAAACTAAGGATCGTGAAATGATATTGTCTCTGGATCAAATGCGCGAAACGGAACGTGCTCTCGCCGCCCCATTATTTGCGGGGTTACCGGGCGACGCCGAGATTAGCTTTGAATTTTTTCCGCCAAAATCGGACAAAATGGAAGAGCAATTGTGGGAATCAGTGGTTACACTCGCGCCGCTAGCCCCGCGATTTGTGTCGGTAACCTATGGCGCAGGCGGGTCGACCCGCGAGCGTACGCACGCCACTGTGGCGCGTATCATCAAGGAAACGGGCATTCCTGCCGCCGCGCATTTGACCTGCGTTGAGGCAGCAAAGCTGAAATCCGCGAAGTCGCCGAGGCCTATTGGGAGGCGGGCGTGCGGCATATCGTCGCGCTGCGCGGGGATCCGCCGTCAGCGGGAGAGTTTTTCAAACCCCATCCGGGCGGATATGAAAGCGCAGCAGCATTGGTCAAGGGTTTGAAGGAAATTGCCGATTTCGATATTTCGGTTGCCGCCTATCCCGAAACCCATCCGCAGGCGGATTGCGCGCAAAGCGACATCGACAATCTGAAGCGCAAACTGGATGCAG
>JANORM010000003.1:0-7019 GCA_031415335.1 Sphingomonadales bacterium
CAGGTGATGGATTCCCGCCTTCGCGGGAATGACGATGCGTTTCATTTCCAATCCTAACAAGATTCCTAACGGAACTTGCGCAACACTTCAATGAGGACAATTTACTTGACATATACTAACCTATATGGTTATTTATGACCAATGACAAGTCTTTTCTCTTTTTCACCCGTCCCCTCGCAGCGCCGCCGTGCTGATGGCTGGACTCCGAAAAAACAAATCATCTTTATCGAGGCTTTGGCCGAATTGGGAATAGTCGCAGACGCGGCAAACCGCGCGGGAATGGGCCGCGCCAGCGTGTATAATTTGCGCAGTAAACCCGGCGCAGTATCCTTTTCCGCCGCGTGGGATGCCGCGCAACAAGTGGGTTTTGAAAAACTGCAAGACATGGCCATGGACCGCGCCATCAACGGCGAATTGATACCTTATTTTTACAAAGGCGAAATGGTCGGCGAACGGCGGCGCTTTGATAACCGCTTGCTGATTTTTATGATGCAGCAAACCCTTACCCGCCGCTACGGCGCGGGGGCCAACGAAGCCCGCCGGAACGATGATGCATTGCATGAAATGGAGGAAATTAAAGCGAAGTGGGAAAAACAAATGCGGGCTGATTTGATCGCCAGATTGACAGAGATGCGCAACAGGCGGGAAAGTCGTAGCGAGGGATGAGGGCATCGCAATGAAAATTGAGGAAGTGTTTTTGCGCGAATGACTTGGGTTCGCAAAAAGCAAAAAGGCCACAAGATGAACCCTGAGACAAGTTAAGGGTGACCGCTGCTAAAAATCGCAGGCGCCAATTCACCACCAACAGCTTGACACCGCTTGTTCTTTAACGCCATCTACCTACGGGGAAAGGGGCGCAAAATATGAATGAAGATCGCGGCGAAACGGCAAGTGCATTTCGGTTTCATGGGAATTGGCAGGCTTTCTTGCCGATTGCGCTGACCAACCTGTTGCTGACCCTAGTGACACTGGGCATTTACCGGTTTTGGGCGACCACGCGTGAACGGCAATATCTGTGGAGCGAGACGGAGTTTATCGACGACCGGCTGGAATGGACAGGTACGGGCAAGGAATTGCTGATTGGCTTTGTCATGGTGCTGGCGCTGATATTATTGCCGTTTTTTGCGATCAATATGGCGGCGCAAGCATTGGCCTTGCGCGGGCATGAGGGCATAGCAGCATTGTTAACCTTCACCATGTTCGGCCTGATATTCTATTTGACGGGGATCGCGCGGTTTCGCGGGCTTCGGTACAAGCTATCGCGCACCTATTGGCACGGCATTCGCGGTGGCAGCGACGCGCAAGGGTTCCACTATGGCTGGTCACATATCTGGCGCAGTTTTTTGGGCGCGTTGCCGCTGTATTTGCTGACACCGTGGGCGATGATGACATTGTGGAACGAACGCTGGCAGAGCATGTCGTTTGGACCGCATAAATTTGTCTCGGTAGGGGATGAGCGCGAGACCTATAAGCGGTTCTTATTATTCTATATTTTGCCCGTGCTATTGATAATATTGGGTATCGTAATTGGCATATCAGTAGCAGCGGCGAATGCGGACAATAGTGAGAGCGCAGGCGCTGCAGCGGCCTTGGCCGTCATTCCGATTGTCGTGTTAATTTATGGCGGCTTTGGCGCGGTTGCGCTGATATTCTATGCCAAATTTTTCCGCGTTGCCGTGAGCGGACTGTCGCTTAGCACATTGGATTTTCAATTTTCTGCGCGGTCAAAGGATTGGCTGATCTTGCTGCTGGGGGACATTGCATTGTGGATTGTCGCGGCGATTGCCGTCGCCATACCCTTTGCCGGAGTTGCGGCATTTATCGGCATAAGCACCGGATTCACACCGCCCGCGCCCGGCGCAACGCCTGCCCAAATATATCTCGCGTTACTGCCATTTTTCCTGCTGGCATTTGTGCCATTTGCGCTTGTCGGGCCTTTCATCCGGTATCGTCATTGGAAGTTTTTCATCACTTATATGCAGGCCTATGGCGAGGTTAATTTGGACGATCTGACCCAATCGCAAACCGAAACATCACGGCATGGTGAAGGCCTGTTGGATGCGTTTGATGTCGGGGCAATTTGACGCTGTGGTGGTGTTCACATGAGCGATGATTTCAGCGCCTATTTTTACGATGGTCAATCAGCCGTAAAGCGCGATGTTACGCTTGAAACGGTTGGTCATGTTTTTTACCTGGATGAAACCGAACGGCGGCACGGACCGTTTGAATTTGATGCGATGACGTACACGGGCAAAGTTGGCCGCGCCGATATATATGGATATGATGGCCGCGATGGTTGGCGGCTGGGGCTGACAGGCGGTGTCCCGCGCGAAATCAAAGCGCACTTGCCCGCCACGCAAAAATATGGCGGCTGGATCGACCGGCTGGGCATTGGCCCTGCGGCAGCCGCGTTCAGTATTGCCAGCATCGCGGTGGTCGCGGTCATTATGTTCACGCCGCAATGGCTGGCCCCGATTATCCCAAGCAGTTTTGAACGGCATTTGGGTGACGCATTGATCGGTGATTTTGGGGGCCGGTTTTGCAATGGCGACAAAGGCAGCGCCGCGTTGAAAAAACTGTCCAGCGCGCTGGATACGGACATTAGCGATTTGCAGATTGAGGTCGCCAATATCGATATGTTGAACGCCGTCGCTTTGCCCGGCGGCAAGATAATCATTTTTCAAGGATTGCTGGATCAGGCAAAATCCCCCGATGAGGTTGCCGGTGTGTTGGCGCATGAAATGGGCCATGTTCGCAAACGCCATGTTATGCAGTCCTTGCTGCGGCAAATGGGATTATCGTTGGTGCTCGGCGGGGTGGACGGCAACGCGGGCAGCGTCGTCAATGGCGCGTTGGGCGCGACATACACACGCGCCGCCGAAACCGAGGCGGATACATATTCGATAGCGGCCCTGTCCCGCGCCAACATATCGCCCATCGCCACCGCCAGTTTTTTCCAGCGGCTGGCCAAACTGGATGGCAGCGCAGAAGCCGATGACCAGTTGCAAGCGGTAACCGGATATTTATCCAGCCACCCGCAATCAAATGTCCGCAAAAAAGCGTTCGAAGACAGCGTGGTCAAAGGCACAAATTACAAGCCCGTGCTGAAGCCAAGCGAATGGACCGATCTGAAAACCATGTGTGCGCAGGACCGCGATGTGAAATCTGGTTTCGGTTTGGATTTTGAAACATGATGCGGGTTTAGTCTTGAACGACGCCCTCACCCAACCGCCTGAATATTATACCCGCGCCGACGGCGTGCGGCTAGCGTTTCGGCACATAAAAGGACGCGGTCCCGCAATCGTGTTTCTGCCGGGATATATGTCCGACATGAACGGCGGCAAGGCACTGGCGATTGCGGCGTGGGCGGCGGCCAATGGCCGTGCGATGTTACGACTGGACTATGTCGGATGCGGAGAGAGCGAGGGCAATTTTGCCGATGCCACGTTCGAAATTTGGCGCGATGATGTGGTCGCAATAATTCGGCAGATCGTGGCTGGACCAGTGATCCTTGTTGGATCATCGATGGGCGGGTGGCTAATGCTGATGGTCGCTTTGATCCTGAAAAATGACGTAAAGGCGCTTGTAGGTATCGCCGCTGCGCCCGATTTTACCGACTGGGGATTTAGCGAATTTCAGCGCGCGACGATTATGCGCGACGGCGTGATTTATCAGGATAATCCCTACGGCCCCGATGCCACGCCGACATTTGCGTCGCTGTTTAAGTCTGGCCAAGCAAACCGCATGTTGACGCGTGACATTGACATCAGCTGCCCGGTCCGGTTGCTGCACGGCCAATGCGACGCCGATGTGCCGTGGGACATCAGCATGCAATTGGCGGCAGCCCTGCGTTCATCCGATGTGCAGATCAGCTTGGTTAAGGACGGCGACCACCGGCTATCGCGGGACAGTGACATCGCGCTGTTGCTGGATGTGATACGCGCGCTGCCATATTGAACGGACATAATATGCTTTCCATTCTACTCCTGCTGCAAAGTAGCACGCCCAATTTACCACAAGACCTGCCGACGTTTGACGAGGTAAAGGCCCGCGATTGCGCGGCCTTGGTCGCCGCCGATCCCGCCTCTGCAATTGTCAACGCCGGCGAATGGACGCGGGCGAATGGCGGCCACCGCGCCGCCGCATGCCTAGGCAGCGCGTATGCCGCGCTAGGCAAATTTACCGAGGCCAGCGCGCAA
This sequence comes from Sphingomonadales bacterium, assembly GCA_031415335.1. Classification (GTDB taxonomy): domain Bacteria; phylum Pseudomonadota; class Alphaproteobacteria; order Sphingomonadales; family Sphingomonadaceae; genus Sphingorhabdus_B. Next base: position 4,200 of record JANORM010000003.1, read on the forward strand.
TTTGTGCTGGCGGCAAACTCCGCCACATCACCGAGCACGGCATCGGCCCCATCATCTGGCGGCACGCAAGCGTCGCAATATTGGGCGCAAGCGGGCAACGCTGCGCTTGCCGCATCGCTGCCAAATGACGCGGTCCAGTTTTTGGGCAGGGCGCTCAATTTTTCCGTTCTGACCAAACCCGTCCGCGCCAACATCTTAATCGACCGCGCCCGCGCTTATGTTGCGGCGGGTGATCCTGAAAATGCCAAAGCCGACTTGGCCGAGGTCCGCCGGATCGCGCCCGACAACGCGCCGGGATGGTTGCTGTCTGCAACATTGGCACGGCGCATGGGGACGCTGGCCGACGCGCAAAACTTCATCATCACCGCCGCTGGCCTGTCGTCCGGCGATGCCAGTGTGGCGTTGGAGGCGGGCAATATCGCGGTGACCGCTGGCGCATTTGCCGTAGCCCGCGAACAATGGCAACAAGTGCTGCGCCTTGCTCCAGACAGTGCACAGGCCGCGACGGCAAAGGCGCTGTTGGCGCAACTGGCGGAGCAGGGTTTGGGGGATACGGCACCATCTGCGCTGCCACTTGCGCAGCCCTATATTGCAACGCCGGATACGCGATAGAGTGGGATGACTTTATTCAGTGCTACTTCCCTATCCGTTCGACCTGTCTCCCGATGGGACGAACGGTTTTTGTTGTGATTAAATGTCATCACGCGATAGTAACCAAAACGAATAGCAATCACCCCAAACCAAGGCCCACCCCATGACAAAATTCCTACACGCCATGATCCGCGTAACCGACCCCGATGCGACTATCGCGTTCTTCAACCTGATTGGGCTGGAAGAGGTTAAGCGTTTCGACAGTGCGGCTGGCCGTTTCACATTGATATTCCTCGCCGCACCGGGACAAGCGGACGTGGCCGAGGTTGAACTGACTTACAACTGGCCTCCGTCAGATGGCAGCGCAGGCGAGGCATATTCGGGCGGCCGCAATTTTGGCCATTTGGCGTACCGCGTCGAGAATATCTATGAGACGTGCCAGCGGCTGATGGATGGCGGCGTCACCATCAACCGTCCGCCGCGCGATGGGCATATGGCGTTTGTGCGCAGCCCCGATGGCATCTCGGTTGAGCTGCTGCAAGACGGCAACCTGCCGCCGTGCGAACCATGGGCCAGCATGCCCAATGTGGGGGAATGGTAATGTCCGTAGAAGTCATCCGCATCCCTGTCTTAACCGACAATTACATCTGGCTGGTGCGTGAAAATAACAGCGGTGAAGTGATGGTGATCGACCCCGCTGTTGCCGCGCCCGTGTTGGCCAAAGCGGACGAGCTCGGCTGGCAAATCACGCAGATTTGGAACACGCATTGGCATCCCGATCATACCGGCGGCAATGCCGAGATCAAGGCAGCTACAGGATGCATCATCACGGGCCCAGCCGATGAAGCCGCGCGCATTCCCACGCTGGATGTGCGCGTGCGCGGCGGCGATACTGTAGCATTAGGAGAAACCACAGCGGTGGTTATCGACGTCCCTGCCCACACCGCCGGCCATATCGCCTATCATTTCGGCAATGAAGGCATCGCCTTTGTCGGCGACACATTATTCGCCATGGGTTGCGGCAGATTGTTTGAAGGAACCGCCGCGCAAATGTACGACAATATGCGCAAGCTGGAGGCGTTGGGCGATAATACTGTCATCTATTGCGCCCACGAATATACGCAAAGCAACGGGCGGTTCGCGCTGACGGTGGAGCCGGATAATGCAGCGTTAGTGGCGCGTATGACCAGCGTTGATGCCATGCGGCTTGCGGGGGAAGCAACCGTGCCAACCACCATCGCCCTAGAACGGGCCACCAACCCCTTCATGCGCGCCGCGTCGGTTGACGAGCTTGCGCAGCGGCGGTTGGCGAAGGATGCGGGGTAGTTGATGCGAGGCGGCAATTATTACACCACGCTGCTCCAGCGCAGGCTGGAGCCTATGACGTCGTTCCACAAAAACTAACGCCGATTGAAAACGATAGGCGCGATAGGCTCCAGCCTGCGCTGGAGCAGCGTGGTTTTAAAATCCAACATCAACACCATGGTTGCCGTCCGCCCTCATACAAACGTGCCAGACCTTCATTTACGAGCACACCGCCAAGGCTTTCCCCGTCACGCTCGACTATGCGCAGCAGCCTTCCATAGCGGTCGGTATCGCGGTCCGTGGATGCGAGATCGAATGCTCCAATGTTGAGCAGTTCCTGCAACCGCACCCGCGCCGCGTTGCCCAGTTCCAGTTCACTGTCACAGCCATAATCATGGGTTTCGGGCGTATCGATGTCGGCGATACGGATTTTGTCGCCGCGATAGTAAAAGGTATCGCCGTCGACGACGCAGTTAAATCCGCCGCCTGCATGGCAAAAATCAAAATCGCCGGATGGCATTGCCGGCAATTCTATTGCGAGTACCAAAGGTGGTATATATTTGGCTGGCGCAAATTGCAGCCCCACCACAAACAGCACGAAAGCTGCAATCCCGATGCTGATAATCAACTGGTTTGAGGGGTTCCAAAGGCGGGCTTTGCGGTGATAGTGTTTGGGTGCACCTGCGCGCCGCGCCGCCGCCGCGAGCTATCAAACCGAACAATTTTTCCCATGGCGGACGAGATGGCATGAAACGAGTTGATAAACCGCTAAAGCTCGGTCGGATTTGGAGCAAGGCTGAGAAGAGGGAATGAGGGGGGGACAAACATTTCCGTTCGTCCTGAGCCAGTCGAAGGAAGAGATCACATTTCCAATTCGTCCATCGACAGGCACAGGACGAACGGGGAACACGGAACGGGGTACGG
>JANORM010000004.1:0-10503 GCA_031415335.1 Sphingomonadales bacterium
AAAGGACCAATTCATGACGTTTCTTACGATCCTCATCTTCACCACCGCAATGGCCGCGTCCATCGGCGTGATCCTGAATAACATCAGCGGCGCCCTGCCCCGCATCGCCGAAATAATCGAAACCGAATTCGCCCCCACCCCGCGCCGCGAACGCCAGATTAACTTTGGCGCGGTGAAACAGCATCAAGTGTTGCGCACCGCAGACGTAGTTGCGTTTCCGGTTGCGATGGCGGTGGAGCGGGAGTTTAAGCTGGCGGCTTGATGGGGAGTGGTTGGCTATATAGCAGCGGCAGGAAAGTTGGGGGGAGCGGACAGTCGGGTTTCAGTGGCGAAAAAAGGAAAGTGGTCATCAACGGAAGCGGCTACAATGCCTTGCATGGATCAGGTTGCTACCCTCCAACTGTTGATGACTGCTGATGCTTTGCGCCGCAAAGCCCTAGAGGTCGTGGCTGCGCTTGTCTGTGTTTGTTGAGGGTTGCTGTTATGCACAAAATGAAACGCCTGACATTTGGCTTAGCCGTTGTCATCATCGGCGCATGTATCTTTGTCGCGTTCAATATCTGGACTGCTCTCGATTGGGACCAAAGACACACACGCGCGACCGCTGATCTGCCCTTCTATGAATCAGGCATGCCAGACGGCCTCTACCAGATGCGCGCCAACGGCTTGGTCTTTCGCGCAAGGATTTTCGGCTCGGCAAACGACGGCGCGGGCATCATCATGCTGCATGGTCATCCAGAAACCTCGATTATGTGGCAGGCGCTTGCCACCAAAGCGGCCGATCATGGCTACAAAGTCGTTGCATTTGATCAGCGCGGTTACAGCCCAGGAGCCCGACCGGAGGGCATAGAGGCTTACGAAACGGACAATCAGGTGTCCGACGTGATCGCAGTCGCGAATGAGGTCGGCTTCGATGAATTTCATTTGGTGGGCCATGATTGGGGGGCAGTTGTTGCGTGGACAACGACGATCTTCCATCCTCAGCGCGTGTCCAGCCTTACGGCGATGTCAATTCCGCACCCTCAGACGTTGAGAAAGAAGGTCATTGATGACACCCCGGCATATGTGAAGCTGTTTGCCTTACCTTGGGTGCCTGAGACGATGCTCCTGTTCAACGGTCTCTCTGGGTATCGGAACGCCTACTCTGAGCAATCGAAAGAGGAGATAGCCGAGTATCTGCGGGTCTTTTCCGAACCCGGCGCATCAACAGCTACGTTGAATTGGTATCGAGCAATTGAAGAGAGCCTGCGCCTGCTCGACGCGAAGAATGCCAAGATTTGCATCACCACTATGTTCATCTACGGAGACAAGGAATTCTGGGTCACTGCGCAATTCCTTGAGCACCAACGAAAACTGGTGAGCCCGCAATATTCCGAACTCAAGCTACAGGCGGGCCATTGGTTGGTTCAGAAACATCTCGAACCAATCGCAGATGCGGTATTCAGCCAAATCAACGCAGCGGAACAAAGCCGGGATGCCGACACGAAGCCCAGTTGCTAGCGCCGCTTCGTGGATTGTTCGCCGTCACTTGAGTAACGGTTACCCGCGTCTGCATCCTTCAGGATTGAAAACACGGCTCAAATACTCAAGCTGCACCAGTGGCAGCTTTTGTCTCGTTCGTTTAACCCTCAAACGACCGAAATCTTGTCGTAATCTGCTATCCCCCGCCCCGTCGCCCCGTGCTTGACACGGGGCTTGGCTTTTCCTCTGCGCCACAGTTTTTGAATAAATCGGCATGGAAAAAGTGGGTTGGGTTTATATCGTGGTGAACCGCTTGCTAGGTACCAGTTAAAAGCCAAGCCCCGCATCAAGTGCGGGGCGACGACCGCTTTTGTTGAATAGAAATGCTTGTCGAAACGTCCAAAATCTTGTCGGTTCCTAACATTACCACCTCACAATTCGAGGTATTTCAGCGACAAGTACGTTAACCCCTAACTAAATACGAATTGCATTGCCGCGTTTTGGTTTCACGCGAAGGCCGTAAAGATTTTTTAGAGGGCGTTTATTAGCGCAACCTTCCTCTGCGTCTCTGCGGAAACTCGCGGACTCTGCGTGAAATAATTTTGTTCACGCAGAGGCGCGGAGGCGCGGAGAACGAAGTAGCCTCACTCTGTGCTGCGTAATATCTGCACCCTAAATTTATACTTTGGCCCGTTTATAAAATGGCCCTTCGGGCTGACGCAATTTCTCCGCGCCTCCGCGCCTCCGCGTGAACCAATATCAAGCGCAATCCTGCATTTGGCATCCATTTGGATTGCAATGTTGGATTGCATTTGAAACAACGCATATGGCTCTTTGACATCGGCGAATATCACCGTTTCACACCATCACAATATAATGTGAATTTGAGCGGTTTTTGTAGGACTATTCTCCTACAGAAATCCAACATTCAAAACCCATGTTTTGCGTTGTTTCGATTGTACCTAAAATATGTCTACTTTGTCTACTTAGCGGCCAATATTTTAACCCATTTTACACGGGAAAATATGCCGCTAAATTGGCTAAAATTGTATGCGCATAATAGTTTAACTGACCTATCCTGCAACCAACAAAGGGTAAGTCGTGCGGCATAATCCACTCGTCCCCAAACAGAAAAAGGCCACCCCTGCGGATGGCCCATCTCTATTCCTAAACAGATGGAGCGGAACGCCCCAAACACGATTTAGTTTACAGCGTCTTTCAAAGCCTTGCCAGCTTTGAACTTCGGCTGGTTGGATGCTTTGATTGTCATTGTTTCGCCGGTGCGCGGGTTGCGGCCGGTTGATGCTTTGCGCTTTGCAACGGCAAAGGTACCAAAACCTACCAAACGAACGTCACCGCCGTCCTTCAACGCGCCTGTGATTGAATCAAATACTGCTTCAACGGCTTTGCTAGCATCTGCCTTGGTCAAGCCGCTTGCATCAGCGACTGCGCTTACGAGATCTGCTTTATTCATATTGTGGAACCCCTCCTGTAGATGCATTTAATTTTTCGAATGAATCGCGGCTACGCCGTGGCCGGATAATGCGCAGAAAATGCCACTTGTCAAAGAAAAACCCGCGCTAAACTGCGAAATTTCGGGCCAAACATGTAAAATTCACCGAAACTGCCTAAACTGCTGGTCAATGTGTAATCGTCGCCGATGAATCAGCGTTTGAACCCGCTGGCAATAATGCCGCGAGCTCATCTGCTTCTGTCCATTCCACCGGCGCCAACGGTTCACACAATGCGCGTGCCAACACTTGATCGACATGCGAAACAGGGATGATTTCCAGTCCCGCTTTTATATTCGCGGGAATGTCGGCCAAATCCTTTTCATTCTCTTTCGGGATTAAAACGGTTTTGATGCCGCCGCGCAACGCGGCGAGCAATTTCTCTTTCAATCCGCCTATCGGTAACACTCTGCCGCGCAGCGTAACTTCGCCGGTCATGGCGACATCACGGTGAACAGCAATGCCAGTAAGCGTCGAGACTATCGCCGTCACCATTCCCACGCCCGCCGATGGACCGTCTTTTGGAACCGCGCCCTCGGGCAAATGGATGTGAATGTCTTTGCGCGCAAACAGGCTGGGTTTAATTCCGTAACTGGGCGCGCGCGCCTTAACATAGCTCAGCGCGGCTTGGATGGACTCGCCCATGACTTCGCCCAGTTTGCCGGTGGTACGGATCTGGCCCTTGCCTGGAACGGTTACCGCTTCGATGGTCAGCAATTCGCCGCCAACTTCGGTCCACGCCAAACCAGTCACCGCGCCGATTTGATTTTCTTCCTCGCCCACGCCATGGCTAAATTTGCGAACGCCAGAGAATTCCGACAAGTTATCCGGCGTTATCGCCACGCTCTGCGCTTTGCCTTCTAATATCCGGCGCAGCGCCTTACGCGCCAGTTTTGCGATCTCGCGTTCCAACGTACGAACGCCGGCCTCGCGGGTGTAATATCGGATAACATCACGCAGCGCGTCGTCGCTTAGCGAAAATTCCTCGGCCTTCAAACCATGCGCCTTCACTTGCTTATCGAGCAAATGGCGCTTGGCAATTTCCAGCTTTTCGTCCTCAGTATAGCCCTCAAGCCGAATGATCTCCATCCGGTCGAGCAACGCCTGCGGCAAATTCATGCTGTTTGCCGTGGTCACAAACATCACATCAGACAGGTCCAAATCGACCTCAAGATAATGATCGCCAAATTTGTTATTTTGTTCCGGATCGAGCACTTCAAGCAATGCCGATGCCGGATCACCGCGGAAATCCTGACCTAATTTGTCTATCTCATCCAACAAAAATAGCGGATTCATCGTCCCGGCTTTTTTCAGATTGGCCGCAATTTTGCCGGGCATTGAACCAATATATGTGCGCCGGTGACCTCGGATTTCCGCCTCATCACGCACCCCGCCCAGCGATTGCCGGATAAATTCACGTCCGCATGCCTTGGCAATTGAACGGCCCAATGACGTTTTGCCAACGCCGGGAGGCCCAACCAGGCACAATATCGGGCCTTTCAATTTGTTGGTGCGCGCCTGTACCGCCAGATATTCGATGATCCGGTCCTTAACCTTTTCCAACGCAAAGTGATCGGCATCGAGCACCTCTTGCGCTTTACCAATATCGCGCTTCAACTTTGATTTTTTGCCCCATGGAATGCCGAGCAAATTATCGAGATAATTGCGCACTACCGTTCCTTCGGCAGACATCGGTGCCATACCGCGCAGTTTTTTCAATTCAGCTTGCGCCTTAGCTTTGGCTTCCTTGCTTAGCTTCATTGTATCAATTCGGGTTTGCAGCTCGGTCAGCTCATCGCTGCCCTCGCCATCGTCGTTGCCCAATTCGCGTTGAATGGCCTTCATCTGCTCATTCAGATAATATTCGCGCTGGGTTTTTTCCATTTGCCGTTTCACGCGGCCGCGAATTTTCTTTTCAACCTGCAATACGCCCAGCTCCCCCTCCATGAAGGCAAATGCCATTTCAAGGCGGCGTAATGGGTTGGTTTCGGTCAGCAAGGTTTGCTTGTCCGCGACCTTCAATTGTATATTGGCCGCAACCGCATCTGCCAGAGCCGATGGATTATCAATCTCGCTAAGCTGTACCGCCGTTTCAGCCGGCATTTTTTTGTTTAGTTTTGAATAATTTTCAAACTGGTCGGCAACCGAACGCATCAGCGCCGTTGCTTCGGGTCCCTCGGCCGCCATTTCTTCGATCAGCGCGACCGACACCTCGACATAGTTATCACCGCGATCAAGCAATTGCGACAGCTTCGCCCGCTGCTTCCCCTCAACCAACACGCGGACCGTCCCATCCGGCAGTTTCAAAAGCTGCATGATTTGCGCGGTTACGCCGACGTCAAACAGGTCGTCCGTGCCGGGATCATCTTCAGCAGGGTCCAGCTGCGCAACCAGAAATATCTCTTTGTTCGCCGCCATAGCCTTTTCCAGTGCGACCACCGATTTATCACGGCCCACAAATAACGGCACAATCATGCCGGGAAATACGACAATATCGCGCAACGGCAGTAACGGTAAAACCTGTTCCATAAACACTCCAATATCAGGCGCGCCCAGTTTTTCGGCGCCAGCCTTCACATTGCAATATGTGGCTATTCACTTCGCATTCAATGCCTATCCGTCCCGATTGCGCAATAATCTGTGCAAAACCAGCAGGCACGCACAAATTAGAATGGCAGTTTGAAACCCGCTGGCAATGGCAGACCGCTCGTCAACTTACCCATTTCGGCATTGCTGGCGGCATCAGCCTTTTCGCGTGCGTCGTTAAATGCCGCAACGATCAGGTCTTCCATCATTTGTTTATCACTCGGCACAATCAAGCTATCATCGACCATCAAAGCAATGATCCGGCCCTTTGCCGATGCGCGAACCTTTACCAAACCGCCACCGGAAACGCCCTCTACTTCGATTTTGTCGAGAGTGAATTGCGCCTCTTCCATTTGTTTTTGGATGTTTTGCGCCGCGTCCTGTGCTGCCTTAATCATTTCTTCCATGCTTTTCATGCGTTGGCGCTCCGTTTAATCTCTTTAATATCGTTGTCGAGCAATTCGGCCTCGGGAAAGGCTGCGAACGCCGCCTTTACCAGTGGCGATTCCATAATCAAATTGCGCTCTGCATCTTCGTTAGCACGCTCGGTTTCCAGCATTGTGGGGGCTGCCTCGCCGCCATCGCGCCGCTCCAGATCCCAGCGTTCGCCGGTTACTTTTTGCAAGGCATCACGCAACTCGTTTTCAAAACCGGGCGTTACTGGGCCAGACAGCTGATAAATAAGGCGCGGCGGCGCAAATTCAACCACGCGCATAACATCACGCATCGTCGATTCCAGATTGACGAAATTTTGCGCGCCCAACAATTCTAACGTCGCAGCAAAATCGGTTGGCAACGCGGACGTAGGCATAGTTGTTGCGGCAGGAGCACCGATTTGCGGTGCGGCTTGCGTTACCGCAAAACTTGCCCCCTGCTCCAATAAACGCGCCAATTCAGCGGGATCAGGGATGCTCGCGCCGTGGATCACCCGCAACAAAGCCATGTCACTCGCTTCCAATGCCATCGCAGAATGGCTTACCTCATCGTGTCCCTTCAGCAATAATTGCCAAAGCCGGTGCAGCAACGGAAAGGAGAGTCGATCGCCCAATTCTTCGATAGTTGCACGTGCACTTTGATCCAATCCCGCGTCATGCGGCGCGCCGATTTTATGCAACGTCAATCTGTGTACTTCGGACAATAAACCAGACATCATTGCCAGTGGTTCAACACCCAGCCGATATTGTGAGCGTGCTTCGGCCAACATCGCCTGTGCATTGCCGCCCAGCAAAAGCCCAAATAACCGCCGAACCGCCGCCCGGTCGGAAAGCCCAAGCATATCGCGCACCTGCGCCGCAGTAACCGTGCCATCCCCGTCCAAATCGGCATGGGCAATTGCTTGATCGAGTATCGACAACCCATCCCGCACCGAACCCTCAGCTGCCTGCGCGATAAGCGATAGCGCCTCATCCTCGGCCTTAATGCTTTCTTTGACCAAGATTTCGGCAAAATGCGTGACCAACAATTCGGACGTGATCCGTTTCAAATCAAACCGCTGGCATCGCGACAAAACGGTAATCGGAACTTTATTGACCTCCGTAGTGGCAAACAGAAACTTCACATGACCCGGCGGCTCTTCCAACGTTTTCAGCAACGCGTTGAAAGCATTTTTGGAGAGCATATGCACTTCATCGATAATATAAATCTTATATCGCGCCGATACCGCCGAATATCGAACGGCCTCAATGATTTCACGGACATCGTCGACGCCAGTATGACTAGCAGCATCCATTTCGATGACGTCTAAATAACGCCCTTCAGTAATGGCAACGCAAGGTTCACACTTACCGCATGGCGAAATCGTAGGGCCACCCTGCCCGTCCGGCCCTATGCAATTCAGTGCTTTCGCAATCAGCCTTGCGGTCGATGTTTTGCCGACGCCGCGCACGCCAGTCATTAAGAACGCATGCGCCAACCGGTCGCGTTTGATCGCGTTGCCAAGCGTTTGCACCATTGCATCCTGCCCGATTAACTCGGCAAAGGTCTGCGGGCGATATTTCCGTGCCAGCACGCGGTAAGCCGCCCCGCCAGTGGATGCAGCGGGAATTTGCGCCGCTGGCGGCATATCCAGCCCCAACCCAAGTGCGTCGTCGGGCATATCGGGGTCACGCGGTGGCAAGTCTATTTCAGATGAATCATGCATAGCGCCGAACATTACATGCCGCCGCATTTATTGTCGAAGGGAAGTTATATTCTATACGTAAATTCGCGCCTGTGCCATTTACCGCGTGTCATTTAGCATATGATAGGAGCCGGACGACCCGCAGCGAATTCGTTGTGGCTGCTTCCGTCAGGATCTGACCAGATTGGCGAGTGCCACGCCCATCCGACTCCCGCGCAGCGATATGGCGAAGGACGCCGACGAATGCAAGCCTGCGGTCAGGCGCACGGCATTTTTCATTTCCGCTATCCAATAAATTCATGCTTAAAATTTCTGTAATCGCCTTTTGGAACTCCAAATTCACCGTGCTTTGTTAGAAAGGATTCGCCAACAATGGAGATAGTTTAATGACCAATGATTGCCCCACATTAGAAAAAGCAACCAGTTATGCGATGGCATCGCTTGAAGATCGCTGTGCGCCGCGCAAAAAAATAAGAATTCCTGCATCGCTGCGCCAATCGGGTTGCCCCGGGTTTCGCGTGATGATCAAGGATTTGTCTATATCTGGATTCGCCGCCGAGGCATTGACTGGCATGAAACCAGGCACGCGCATCTGGATTGCGATACCTAGCCTTGTGCCATTGCAAGCCGAAATCGCATGGAATGACGGCGTGATGATCGGATGCAGTTTCAACGACTTGCTGAATGAAGCCGTCTTGAACGCGATATTACACCATTACGTCGCGATCGAAGAACGGTAATAGAATAAGGTAGGCAACTGGTCCTGCCTACCGTTCCGCATCCACAGCAGCTTGCACTGATTTATAGAAGACCTCGCGCCGCGCCCCCACTGTCTCGCGGTCTGTTGCTTTGGGCCAGTTGCTGTTGGATGCGATTACCAATTTGCGTTTTGGATCGATGAAAATGCCTTGGCCGAAAATGCCTTGCGCGGCAAAGCTGCCGTCATCATTTGTCCACCATTGATATCCATATCCTTTTCCCGCATCGCCGATATCGGCTTGCTTGGTTGTGGCAGGTAACAGCCAGTCATCGGGGAATACAGCGCGCCCCTGTGCGATGCCGCCCCCCAAAATAAACAGACCAAAACGAGCATAATCGCGGGTCGACGCCTGCATGCAACAGCCACTGATCTCGTGCCCTGTTGATCCCAGCAACCAGCTAGCGTCTTGCTCCATGCCAAAAGGTGCCCAGATTTTTTCGGACAAATAAGTGGATAATGGCTTCTTAGTAGCGCTGCTTACCAACACGCCGATAAGGTTGGTTTCACCGGTTTTATATACCCATTTCGTCCCCGCGGGCGCTTCTCGCTCTAATTTGCGCATATAACTGACGGTTACGTCTACACCCGGTTCGGCCTTATGATCGTTAAAACGTGCAACATCGCTATTCTTGTCTTCATAATCTTCATTCCATTTTACCCCAGATGTCATGGTCAGCAGTTGTTCGATAGTGACATCGTCGTAAACAGAGCCCTTTAAATCAGGGATATAGGCCGAGACCTTGTCATCAATGCTCTTAATATAACCGTCCTTAATCGCTGCGCCGACAAGGCTTGACGTGAACGATTTTGCTACCGAAAAGCTGGTCCACCGGCCCTGTGCGCTAAAATCCAATCCATATTTTTCAGTACGGATTTTTCCGTCTTGAATGATGACAAGACCCGCTGTGCGCTGATCCTTCATATATGCATCAACATTCATTGCGATATCAAGCGGTGCACCAATCGGTAACGGTGAAACATCGTCACCTGCGTCAATAATATTGGCTTTGGCAAGCGCGGGAAGCGCGTCCATATTGCGGAATGCGGCGTCGCGTTGCGGAATTGTCCAGAATAACACGTTACGATCCGTCGGCAGATTGGCAATCAGATTGCGAGTATTCTTGTCTAACGAAAAATACGTAATTCCCAATCCAGCTGCAATTAACAGCAAAATGCCACCGACCCATTTCCACATATTCTCTCCCTTTCATATGCTGCAAAATTGCGTTGCGGATGTCACTATTTTGACTTGATAAGCGTCACTTGTGCCACATTAATGCCGCCGCCGCGAAATCCACCTTCGCAATACATCAGATAAAACCGCCAAAGGCGAATGAATTTTTCATCAAATCCAGCTGGCAGCCTGCCGGCAGAAACGGCGGCGTTGAACCGGATGTGCCAACGCCGCAAGGTTTCGGCGTAGTGCGCGCCAAAATCTATCTGATCGCTCCACAATAACCCGCGTTCTTCGGCCAGTTTACGAAACCGGCTTTCCGACAATAACATTCCGCCGGGAAAAATATACCGCTGGATGAAATCGGCGCTGCTGGCATAGGCCTCAAATATATCATCCTCGATCCGGATATACTGGATTGCCGCCCGGCCGCCAGATTTCAGATTGCGTGATATGCTGTCCAGATAATCGGGCCAATATTCCTGCCCGACAGCCTCAACCATCTCAACACTGGCTATGGCATCATATTGTCCGGTTACATCGCGGTAATCGGTAATCGTTATTTTGGATTGGCCAGTTAATCCCGCAGCGTTCAGTCGCGCATCCGCGTAATTTTTCTGTTCCCGCGACAATGTTATCCCGTGATAGTCAACGTCACGGTGTTGCATCGCCGTCAGCGCCAACCCGCCCCAACCGCACCCGATTTCCAGCAAGCTGTTGCCGTCATTCAGGGCCAGCCGGGAGAGTAATGCCGCATTTTTATTTGCCTGCGCCTGTTCTAACGTTTCGCTCTGCAAAATTGGCTGTGCGAACAGCGCGCTGGAATATGTCATACTCTCATCCAACCACGCGGCATAAAATTCATTGCCCAAATCATAGTGAAATTCAATAT
>JANORM010000005.1:0-90234 GCA_031415335.1 Sphingomonadales bacterium
AATCACCGGCGTCCGCGTCAGCAAGGGCGCTGGCAAGGCTACGGCCATCAAGGATACGCGCGGTATCATCACGCACGTCCATCATCGCCCGGCGGATGGCACATGTCGCTTCATCTTGGCAGTCTTTGCAGCGTTTATACGCGGTTCTGCTCACGCACGGAATAAGCGCCAGCGGACCTTCAATGACGCGAATAATATCGCCAAACGAGATCATATGGGGCGGCTGCGCCAGATGAAAGCCGCCTTGTTTGCCGCGCGTGCTTTCAACAAAGCCTGCCCCGCGCAGGTCAGTTAGAATAATTTCAAGGAATTTGCGCGGCACCTGCGCTTCGCTGGCTATCCGGCTCATCGGAACGGGGGGGGCGCCTTTTGGTTCTTTGGCAAGAAGCAGCATGGCGCGCAGGCCGTAACGGGAACGCTGAGTTAACATTTAATCACCCTACAATTCAGTGGAGATTAAAACAACCCTTTGGCCTCCCTTTTGCGCCATTTTTTGAACTTAAGGCCAGTGCCCCTTTCATTTTGGCGCGACTCCGCCTATGTAATGCGGGTCGGGGTAACCCGACTATGGTGATAAATTGCGGTGTGTAATAGATGCAGCGGACCCGGGGGCGGTACCCGGCGGCTCCACCATTTGTTTCGGGGAAATCCGGGATGATTGACGGGGCCGAACTAGGATCGACGTGTGTTGAAAAGCGCTGTTTTTGCCCGGCCTGAATGCGCCGTAAAACCGTTCAAAACCAATAGGTGCAAACGATAACGAAGCACTTGCTCTCGCAGCGTAATTCTATGGGCCTCACGGTCCTAAATTAAGCTAACAGAACGCGGCTGGACTGGCCGGGCAACAGAATAGTTACAGCGGCCTCCGCAGGAGCCGGGCAACAGAATCCTGCGGACCTTTTTTTCTCAAGTTAAGCGGTAAAATATCAAGTTGTATCGTTTCTATCCGTTCGTCCTGATCTTGTCGAGCCGAAGGCGACCGTAGGTCAACGATGAGGCAAGCAATCTGTACTCGCGCAGGCTCAGGACGAACGGTTCACGATGTGCTCTATTGTCAACGCCTCTAAAAAATCAGATTTAATCAACGCCAAATGCGGAATGGTAATCAATCGCTTCCAGCATTTTGGCGCTCGCGAAAAATACCGCGCCGGTGCATAATGCAAAAAACACCCAGCCCATTTTTCCGGGATATTGTAACAAATAATCCTCACCGCGTTTTACCGCGCCCAATCCCAAAGCATAGGTGATCATGAATACTTCGACCTTGGTTTTGACTTGGAACAGGCGGGTGAGCTTTTTCATGTTAATAACTTAGCAACCATTGTGCCAAGCGCTGTGTTATGCCGTTTAGCGCGCTTTTAAGGATTGCGTGATGGCCAAGATGTAAAAAATTCCGGCAGTTAAAGCAATTCGGATAGCCCGCATGTTGCCAGCAACGCAGCGCGGGCATCTTGCACTTTTTGCACCAGTGCCGGATTTGCCAATTCATCGGGCGCGATATGTTCGGGCCAATGCTCCGCAATTACCGCCGCCATCGCATCAAGCTTGGCCTCATCGGCAATAAAGCGCGGATCGATGGTTGCGGGATCGGCAACAACGCGCAGCCGCAAACAGGCCGGACCGCCGCCATTGGCCATCGATTCGCGCACATCGACCGGAACCAGTTTTCGGATCGGGCCGTTGCCTGCAATCATCTCGCTCAGCCAAGTCCAAACTGCCGTATTTTCCCGTGCCTCCAGCGGCAGGATCAACGCCATGCCAGCTCCATTTGGCAACGTCACAAGCTGCGCGTTGAACAGATAGCTTTGCACGGCGTCAGACAGGCTCACGCGGCTTTCCGGGACGACGATAATTTCGGCAGAAGGCATCGCGGCGCGGATTTCGGCATAGGTTGCATCTGGATATTCAAACGCCGCCTCATGAGTGAACAGCACATTTTCATTGGCGACCGCAACCACGTCATTGTGAAACGCACCGCCCGCAATCGCGCGTTCGGATTGTTGGATGAACAACGTCTTCGCCGGATCCAGTCCGTGTGCCCACGCAATCGCCTTGGACGCCTCAATATGTTGGCGCGCTGGAAATGGACCTCCGGTTTTGCCATACACAAATATCTCGATGCCCGGCTCACCATGGCTTGGGCACAGTCGCATATGATTGGCCGCGCCCTCGTCGCCATATGGTGGGAGGATTGACATATTCAAAGCAAAATGATCTTCGTCGGCAAAGGCCACGCTGAGTTGTGCTAAAGTACCTGGTGATTCATGACTACGGTGCGGCATCGTAATAAGATTTGCTGGCGTGAAATGGCATCGGCCACCTCGGCAATCAGGGGCAGGGGACACAGTAGCCGCGTTGGCCGCCCACATTGCCGACGCGGAAAAAGCTGCCGCGCGGATATGCGGTTCTGCGCTTGCCATATCTGTAGCAAGACTATCCAGCCACCAAAGGTTCGGCCGGTCCAGCGGCATGAAAAACCCTTGTACCAGCCCCAGCCGCAAATTCGCCCGCATTTTCTCAATGCCTTGCAACGCTGCTGCACGCGGGCTGGACACTGCGCCTGCGTTATTCGCCGATGCCAGATTTCCGGCGCTCAATCCCGCATAATTGTGGCTTGGCCCGATGATGCCATCGAAATTAATTTCTATCAGCGCCATGACATTAAGACCTTGGAATATATGTGATGCAATCGCCCGTGGACAGGCCAAGCGCGCCTGCGCCCACAGGATCAAGTGCGATCCCGCCATCATGGGGCTTCACCCAGCCATAAGCTGCCTTGAACGCGCCCAACCGGCCATGCGTAATCAGCATTTTGTCGCCGCTTAAATGGTCGCCAAGCGTATCATCTATCGCCATAATCACGCCGTCTTTGGCATCGCGCACACTTTTAATCTGGTCGGTGCGCACGGTCATTGTCGGGCCACCGTCAAATATGTCGACATAGTTTTCCCAAGCAAAGCCCTCATCCTCCAGCATCCGCATCGCGGCGCGGCCAGAGACATGCGGCGTGCCAATCACGCTTTTGGCATGGTCGCTTAACATCGCGATATAGACCGGATGTTTGGGCATAAGGTCGGCGATAAACTGATTGCCGAATTTGCCGTTAAATTCGTCAGCATCCTGAAAACTCATGCCAAAAAAGCGCCCAGCAACCCCGTCCCAAAATGGTGATCCGCCCGCTTCATCGATCACGCCGCGCAATTCGGCAAGCGTCCGGTCGCCAAAGCGGGCGCGGTGGTTGCGGATGAACAAATAACGGCTGCGCGCGATTAACATGCCCAGCCCGCCCGCGCGTTCACCCGGGTGCAAGAACAATCCGCCAACCTCTGATGCGCCCTCAAGATCGGTGGACAGGTTCAATATATCGGCGCGGAACGTGCGGCCCAATTCTTCGCTATGCTGGGTCAGTGCGCCAATACGATAGCTGTAGAACGGCCATTTTTGGCCCACCCGCGCAAATATCTGGCATGTGCCGCGCACCTCGCCGGTCGCCACATTTTCCAGCACAAACACGAACAAGTCATCGGCAACTTCATCATCATCGCGGGCAAATGCCGCCGCCGATTTATCCAGCTTGGCCGACAGCGCCTTTTTATCCGGCGGCAAATTGGTGAACCCGCCACCCGTGCGCTTGGCCATTTCATAGATTTGCTGCACGTCGTCTGGACGCGCGGCGCGGATGATGAAAGTCATATTCCTCCCTTTGCGGCGAGCCGTAATATTGTCAGCGCGGATAAACGTGCCCGTTCACTCAGGCTATCGGTTATCAGAAATTCGTCCGCGCTGTGGATGCTGCCGCCGCGTACGCCCATAGTATCAACCACGGGCACGCCGCAAGCAGCGATATTGTTGCCATCGCACACGCCGCCAGTTGATTTCCAACCAATTTGCAGTCCCAAATCCGCGCCGCACCGTTTGACGAGGCCAAATAGCTTGGCCGCATCGTCGCTTATCGGTTTGGGGGCACGGCCAAATCCGCCATGGCTGTGGATCGACACCTGATGCTCGGCCTGAATCAACGCAACCAAGCGGGCGATTTCTTGCCGCGCAAAACTCTCCATCTCCGGCATATGCGGGCGCAGATTGACGCGCAGCACGGCGTGATCGGGCACGACGTTATTCGGGCTGCCGCCTTCAATCTTGGCCGGATTAACCGACAGCGTATCGGTGGTCAGCGCCTTTAACCGCAACGCCAGATCCGCCGCCGCGAGCAATGCATTGCGCCCCTCATGCGGATTGCGCCCAGCATGCGCCGACTTGCCCGTGATAATGAATGAGAAATTCCCACTGCCCGCCCGCGCCCCCGCCAATGTGCCATCGGGCAAAGCAGGCTCGTAAGTAAGCGCCGCCAATTTGCCCTTGGCCAGCGCCGCGATTAAAGGCGCAGACGACGGCGAACCGACTTCTTCGTCGCTGTTGATGAGCACTTGATACCCAAAGCGCCCAGCCTCAGGCGCGGTTTCCACGGCAGTTAACGCGGCGAGCATCACCGCAATCCCGCCTTTCATATCCGCAACGCCGGGGCCGTTTAGGATGCCATCCTCCAACCACCGCTGATCCTGAAACGCGCTGTCCACGGGGAACACAGTATCCATATGCCCGGTAAACAGCATCTGCACCGGCGCATCGGGGCGCACGGACAGGACCAGATGACGGCCATGATCGATGCTTTCGATTACGCCATCTGCCCGCACGCGTTCCGTAGGGGGCGCATCGGCCAGTTGTAGCGCGCCAGGCAGCGCCGCAAACGCATCGGCCAGCAACCCGGCGGTTTGGGCAAGGCCCGCAAGGTTGGCGGAGCCACTGTTAACCGCAGACCATGCCTGAACCTGCGCCAGCATGGGGGACTGCTCGATATGGTCGATGGTGGCGTTTTCGGTGGGGGTAAGAGCTTGCATCTTTAGGGTATAGCGGGGGCAGGGATGTTATTCCACCCCCTTAGGCACGAAGCGTTTGGCGGCGGGTTGCGGTTGCAAAGCCTTGGCCAAGTTGGAGGGCGGATATTTAGTGCGGGTGATTGCTGGTGATTGAATGGCAGCTTAGTTGGGGGGAGCGGACTGTCGGGTTTTGGGAACGACAGTTTGGTTAGCAGCCGCTCCATAATTTGCTGCGAACCCGCTAGGATATTAAGTCTTCCAAGTTAGCCTTCAGACTTGCTGCTCGTTCCGGATACTGAGCAAGGGATTCCACAGTAGCCTCTGAAAACTTTTTAGCAGGAACTTTATTTTTCAGTTGCTTAAAAACGGTTTTCCCCTTGGCTCCCTTTAGAGGCAGCGCCTGCAGCGCTGCCCAAACATCATCGTTGAGAGGGCTCCCGCCAGCCCCGTGCAGCTCGCGGTTATGTGCCACGCGTTGACTTGCAAACTGTTCTTTAATAACGACTTGATTCTGAGACAATATTTCTGCCAGCCAGTTCTGGCAGGCCTCTAAGGGCTCACCGGTCAACGACGATAGAAAAGCGGGGTCACAGAATTCGGCCTCAATGTCCGATTGATCGGTTACCCAGAGCCGGATTCCATCGCTGTTGTAGGAGTCTTTTAGTGCAAGGACTTCATCGTCCGTTAAAGAGTCGCGATCCCGGTGCACCAAAACCTTGAACGTATTGCCGAGTGACGCCCTCAACTCCTCTGCCTGTTCTTTGGTTGGTAAATCCTTGAATCCCCTACCGGGGAGCACCGTTACTGCACGTTCAATCCCGGGCCATTGCCGGATTAGTTTTTTTAGCAGCACATTTTTTGCGTCTTCGCTGACCACGATCACCTTTTTGCCGAAGGCTCCCCAACCCAAGGCAAGTTCCACTACCGAGCGATCATCTGTCTTCTTTTGGCCATCTGCCAACCATATGACATTAGTATCAGCCGGAGCACCCCTCACAATAAACGGAGAGTGTGTGGTCATGACGATCTTAATGCCTTGGTCGCGAGCAATTTCCAGAAGGCTTGCAGCCAACTTCTCTTGCACACCCGGATGCAGATGAATATCCGGCTCGTCTATCAAGAGCATTTGAGGTCTAAAGAGCAAAATATAACAGAATATCTGTATCAACTGCAGATAACCTGTCCCCAGCAATTCAAGCGGTATAGGAAGGCCATCGATTTCTGCTTCTGCGCGGATTTCAAAGTCTTTTGCCTCATCAAATTCAACTTTCAGCTTGATCTGCCCAAGTAGCGGCTCCAACCATGACTCGATTTGGGTCAAATCTCCGAGCGACAGAAGATTCAACGCATTGCGAAGGTAAACATTAGAGTCCCCAAAGGAGCAGGCTTTCAAAACCACTCTTTTTGAGTTCTTCTGTTCAACGTTAGGTATGCCGGATATTCCGGGAATAAAACCGCTGAAAAAGGTGTCGGCTCCTCGAAATTTAGTGCGGACCAATTCCGGGAGTTCGCCTTGAACCGAAATGCCAGCATTCCTTGCTGATCGCATTTCCAGCTTAGCCATAGCTTGCATGCCATCAACGTCTCGGAACTCAAAAGACACTTTGGAAGATGGTGTGGTGGATCGGTTGCCCCAGTCTGCTCCGTGACCTAGCCGCCAGTATTCATCTGAGGGTAGGTAGTCCAGATCACTAACTCGAACCATTGACGTAGAATCTAATCGAATTCGATCAGCCTGTCGCATAAGGCAAGATGCAAGGTGCAGTGCTTGAAGTACCGAAGACTTTCCACTTCCGTTCGAGCCAACGAGTATGTTGAGATCGGCTAACGGCAGATGGATAGAATCAATCCGCTTGAATTTTTCAATCGCTATTGAATTAAGCTGCACCAAGATCCCCTAATTTTGTGAATTTGTCCTCTGACCAAATTGGACTCTAGACATAGATCGCTACACGACCTGACGTGAGAGTCTAGCTTGGCTTTGATGGAGTCAATTCCGGTTCCGCCCCATTGCTGAACGTATTGCAAATTTTTAGGGTCTATCAGTCTCACTAAACGACCAAAACCTCATCGAAACCCCTCAATCACCCCCTATCCAGAGGGATCAACCATCCTCATCCCCATATTGGCAAATTCAGCCGCATTGCATGTTACCAAAGTCAGGCCATGTTACCAAAGTCAGCATCCCGCATCCATCGCCCGTGCCAACGCCGTCCATTCCCCAATCGCCACGGTTTCGGGTCTGCGGTCGGCTTCGATCCCCGCTGCGGCCAACGCCTCCAGCGCGCCGTTTACGCCTTTTAAGCTTTGCCGCAGCATCTTGCGCCTTTGCCCAAACGCGGCGGCGGTTAGCTTTTCCAAGGTTGCCATGCTCGCGCCTTCGGGTTGGGCTGCTGGCGTGAAATGGACAATCGCCGACATGATCTTGGGCGGCGGGGTGAAGGCGCTGCGGTGGACGGGCATCGCGATTTTCGCGGCGCTGCGCCATTGGCTCAAGACGGAGAACCGCCCGAATGCGTCGCTGCTGGCGGACGCGACGATGCGGTCTGCAACCTCGCGCTGAAACATCAATGTCATCGACAGCCAAGGCGGCGGCCACTGACTGGCGCTGAGCCAACCGACGGCAAGCGCGGTGCCGATATTATAGGGTAGGTTCGATGCGATGTGGAAGGGCGCGCCGATCTCTTTGACGGGATCAACCTTCATCGCGTCATCCTCAATCACGCGCAACTGGCCCGGAAACGCTTCCGCCAAGTCGGCAAGGATAGGCAGGCAGCGGCGGTCGCGCTCCACGGCAGTCACGATAGCGCCAGCGCGGAGCAGCGCGCGGGTTAGCCCGCCGGGGCCGGGGCCAACCTCGTAAACCTGTTGGCCCTTGAGCGATCCCGGGATGGCAGCGATCCGGTCGAGCAGATGTTCGTCGAGCAGGAAGTTTTGGCCCAAGGCCTTGCTGGCGGACAGGCCCTGGCGTTTGATGACGTCGCGTAAGGGGGGCAGCTTTGGTGGCAACGCCTGCGTCATGCCTCAGCAGCCGCGCGGTTCTGCACCGACATTGCCGCCATTTTAATCGCGGCGATCATTGATCCCGGATTGGCCTTATTCTGCCCCGCAATGCCGAATGCAGTGCCGTGATCGGGCGAGGTGCGGACGATAGGCAGGCCGAGCGTCATATTGACCGCTTCGTGGAAATAAAGCGTCTTGAGCGGGATCAAGGCTTGGTCATGATAGGCGCACAGGGCCGCGTCATATTGGCTTCGTGCCTCGGCATGGAACATCGTGTCGGCGGGCAGGGGATCGGTGATGTTATAGCCTTCTTCGCGAAGCTGCGCGATGGCGGGCAGGAATATGTCGAGCTCTTCGCGCCCCATATTGCCGCGCTCCCCGGCATGCGGATTGAATCCAGCGATAGCGAGGCGCGGGCTTTTAATGCCAAAATTACGATGCAGGCCCTTTGCCGTGGCGCGGGCGCGTTGCCGGATCAGGCGGCCATCAAGCTTTGCCGCGACTTCGCTGATCGGGATATGCGTGGTCATTGGTACAACGCGCAGATCAGGTCCAGCCAGCATCATCACTGCGTTGTTCTTGGCTATGCCGCATCGTTCTGCGACAAATTCGGTCTGGCCCGGATGTGTGAAGCCGACGGCATATAACTGCGCCTTTGAAACCGGTCCGGTTATCATGGCGGCGGCGCTGCCCGCGCGCGCAAAACCGACGGCAAGTTCAAGCGATTGATATGCGCAATGCGCGCCGTCAAGGTCTGGCTGGCCCGCAATGACGGCCACGCAATCATGGACATGGAATACCGGCAGCGCCTTGCCAAAATGCTTGGCGGCATCGGCGGGATCGTCGATGCGCACCACAGGCCCATCCCAATGGGGGGCAAAGCTGTTCACATCGCCAATTGCAAAAAATGGCGGCAAGGCCTTGGACTTACGTAGTTTCCATGCCTTGCCGATTATTTCAGGGCCAACGCCTGCCGGATCGCCAGCCGATATCGCCATTGGCAAAACGGAGGGGGCGCCCGCCATTGCTGCGGCTCAATTATATTCGATAACGGCATCGCGGCGCAAATCACGCAGGTAAATTCTGGCGCGCTTGTTAACCCGCTCTTCCTCTATATTTGATCGGATCTGGTCAAACGAGGGGCCAGCCGCACTTTGCGGTAAATCGCGGCCGCAGACTACGAAAACCCGCACGCCCTCGGCAAGCGATCCATAAGGCGGTGTGGATTGACCAACCTGCAGGTCTAACATGATCTGTTGCAACGGGCCCGGCAAATCGCGCACACGCACGCCGTCGCGATTGACGACATCCGCGCCAAGACGTTTGGCCATATCATCGGCAGCGCCGCAGCCATTTACCTTTTGCGTTTCATCGCTAAATTGCTTGACCAGCGGCTCGACCTGCTTGGCCGTGGTACCAGCCGGGAAAGTAATGGCAATTTGCTTCAAACTCAAAACAGAATCGCGCGCGTCGGCGGTCGCAACCTGGCGCTTGTCGATTAGCACCAGCAACGAAACGCCACCCGGCGACGGCACCGCGACTAGCTCATTCGCATTCATTTTTACCGCAGCTTCGGCCAATGATTGCGGCAATTGGCCCAAGTTAAGCCAGCCCAAATCGCCGCCAACAACTGCAGTCGATGCCTCGGAAAATTGCCGTGCATAGGCTTGGAATGATCCGCCCTGGCGCAATTGTTCCAAAATCTTTACGGCGTTGGCATTGACCTGTTCCTGATTTTCCGGCGTTGCCGACAGGTAAATTTCGCCCAATTTATATTCGGTTGAACCCTTGGTCGCGTTTATCCGCGTTACAATAGCGTTCACCTCGTCCTCACTGACGTTGATGAACGGTTCGACATTGCGGCGCAGCAAGCGGCTCCAGGTTAACTCACCTTTGATCTGCCGTTTCAATGACGCCGGAGAAGAACCGATCGACGTTAGATATTCCGTGGTTGACGCTGGGGTGCGATTGAAATTCTGTTGCGAGATGCGGCCAAAATATTCGTTAACCTCCGCATCGGAAATCTCAATCTCATTGGCCTTCGCTTCTTGAATTTGCAGGGTTTCATCGATCAAGTTTGTCACAATTTGCCCGCGCAACCGTTGTGTTTCTTCGGGCGTAATTGGGTTTTTATTGGCTTCCAAAATCAACGCTAAACGCTGATCAATATCAGTACCTGTAATAATTTCGCCATTCACAATGGCTGTTGCACGGCGCACGTTGGGGTTGTTTACTGCAAATAATTGTTGTCCGCCTGGAACATCCAGCAATGCTTCGGGTAACGTTTCATCTGCGACAGTTTGCGCGTTTATTGGCGCCCACACGCATGTGGCAAGCAAGGCAGCTGCAAAATGGATACGCGAATTAAGTTTCATTGATGAAGTCCAAAAAATTTAAGTGATATCAAAAATAGACGAGCCGGGCTGAACGGCAGATGAGCAGGCAGCGTCTCTTCCCCCAAAGACAATTGTTCCTTACACACCCAGATTGCGAAATGCCAGCCGGAACAAGTAACTGTTGCCGCGCCGCGCGTCTCCGCTGTCTTGATAATCACGCTTCCACGTGAAACCAATGGTTAGGCAGTCGTCATCATATGATATGCCAAGCCGGTGCCTAATCGGCGAAAAGCCGTTCGATGTTACAAGCGGATCTTCTCTGCCATCGGTCAAATCAACAATGGCTGATCCAAACACGGACCAATATCGCGCAATTTTTGCTCGGCCAGCAACGCGCACTTCTTCGCGGTCTGCCAAATCTTCGATCGTTGCGCCGATGTTTCGGTTGAGTTTCAAATAGCCAATTTGGGCATATGTCCCCTTTGATCCGACTGTCGCGTCAACTTCGTTCCGGCGAATGGCCAAATTGTCTTTGTCCAAGCGGAAACGATGATTGATTTTAACAATGTCTTTGAAACGCACTTCGGTGCGCCCAACAAAATCGGAAACTTTTTCCGAGAGCCCGGTACCATCTGGGAAAATTGTCTCGCGGTTTGATAGCCGCAGGCTTTGGCCGACATTGGCGTCGATGGCGACATTTTTACCGCGGAACGCCCAATCTACGCCAACGGTTACACGGTAATTATCTTCAAACCGGTCATATCCGGGAAAGCGATTTAGCGCGAACAGGTTGCTGTCTTCCAAATCCACGGCGCGCGAATCTTCATTGGGGATGCGCAAGTTCGAAACTTTGGGCGCTGCGACGAATTGCACGCGCGGCGTTAAAATTTGTGTTCCCCCGAATGCTTGTCCCACAAATGGCCAACGAATATCGGCGGCTGCTGCAAAAATACCGCGCGCCTGCCAGCCGCCATCGCCGCGGTAAATCGCGGTTAGCGTGCTTTCGTTTTCATCGCTGTGATACACATCGCCGCGACCCAGCAAGGTAAAACTGACCTCTTGACCTAGTCCCGTTATAGTTCGCAGGTCCCAGCGCGCCGACGCAAATGCGCGCTGTGTATCCTGGCCAGCGGTTCGGCTGATCGCCAAGCTATTGGCTTGCAACTGCACTTTTCCGCCCAAAATCGGATCGCTCAGCCGCAGCCGGTAATCAATTTCTGGCAACGCAATCGGCGTCAAACCTTGGCTATCACCAGTCCGAAGGGTTTGCACAGCCCAACCTGTCAGCGCAAAGTAGCTGTTGTCCTCAATGCGTTCTAAACTGGCCGTGCTGCGCAGCCTGTCATCATTGCTAATGTCATACCGGCGCAGAAACGTGCGGTCAGTGGTCAGTCGTAACGACGCACTGGCGGACCAATAGGGATCAAGTTGAAACTTTGCGACGCCGTCAACATAACCTCTAAATTGCCGATTAGCGGCATTTGTTGTTCCGGTTGCCGTCGAAATACGGCTGCTATAGGTCGCATATGCTGCGACTTCGATTGCACCATTGGTTTCGAGCGACCGGAACCGTGTCTGGAGCAACGGCGCAACTTTTGAAAAAACAGTTCCTGAAATGGTCAGATCGCGATTGGGGGCCAGACGCCAATAATATGGCAGTTCGATCTCTGCGCCATTGTTGCGGGAATACCGAAGATTTGGAACCAGAAATCCGCTACCCGCTTTTGATTCTGCGGGATGTGATAGGAATGGCAGCGGAATAACCGGCAGCCCAAACAGCTCGATCCTTGCACCCTGATATGTGACGCGTTTCTTGATCGGGTCATAATGGACCTTAATGGCTTTGACCTGCCAGCTGGGGCGTTTGGGGCAGCCATCGGGGCGTTCAACCGCACAAGGTGTATATGCGGCAAGATCGAGATCAATTGCGCCGTCGCTCCGCGCTCCGCGCTGTGCCGCCAATCGGCCGCCATCGGCCATAACCAGCAAGAAATTCTCGATCACGCCGTCTTTCAATGTGTCCGTCAGCTGAATTGAATCGCCATAGGCCGCATCGCCATTGGGACCGACGGACCGAATATTCCCCTGCGCAGTTACTTCGCCGCTTTTGCGGTTCCAGATGATGGTGTCGGCGCGCAGCGAATATCCATCGCGGTTCAGTACGACATCACCGATGGCGGTTACCAGATCAGCATTGGAATCGTAATCCACGTTATCTGCTGAAAATTGGATGACAGGTTCGGCAGGCGGCGCTGATTTTTCCGAAATCGGAGGCACACCGGCTGTTTGCGAAAATGCCGGCGAATATGCGATTGCCGAGCATAGCAATGCCGAAAGCAGTACCGAATATTCAGCATATTTTGGTTTATCAGGTAAAAATTGCAACGGGGCATTCATAAACTTGTATCGTCCTTTGTTGCCCGGTTTGCCCCTGAACACATTCGGGTTGGTACTGCGCGTCTCTATCGTCCGCTTTTTCTCGCAAGGCAATCGTGATTGCAAGGTTTTGCTTTAACCCTGCCGCAGATTGCGCTTATAGGTTTTTTACGCGGCCATTCGTATATGTTTTGAACGGGCCATTATTTGATTAGCAAGAAAGCCAAAAATAGCATGAAAATTGAATTTGTTGCGCAATATCCCGATGCCAGTGATGTAGTTGCATTTGTTGTGACCAAGGCAAGCTTTGCCGATTTCGCCTATCCGGTCGATAACCCGCAGCAATTGTTGGAAACCGCGAAACTTGCGCGCTTTGACGGTAGCAGCGGACAGTCGTTCCTGCTGATCGCGCCGATTGGCGGCAAGATGACGCGGATCATTTTGGCCGCGGTTGCCGAAACAGCGGACGCCAACGAACTGCAAAAGGCAGGCGGCGAGATCCTAACAAAAGTGCAAACAAGCGGCGCAAAAAACATTGCAATTCATGGCGGAAATTTAGCGGGAACGGACGCCGCAGAGGTTGCATATGGCGCGTTGCTGAAAAGCTGGCGGATGGACAAATATTTTACCAAAAAACCGGACACGTTTTTGCCCAGCGTTGCAGAAATACGGATTGTAGGCGCGCCCGCAGCAGCCGAGCAAGCATGGCCGCGTTATGCCGCAATTGCGGCTGGCGTTACATTTACCAAAGAACTCGTCACCGAACCCGCCAATATCATCTATCCCGAAAGCTTTGTTGAGCGCTGCCAGCATTTGACGGAATTAGGCATTGAAATCACGGTGCTTGACGAAAAGCAAATGGCTGATTTGGGAATGGGCGCTTTGCTGGGCGTGGGGCAGGGTTCACGCAGGCCATCGCGGATGATCGCGATGAAATGGGACGGCACGGGCGGAAAGCAAGAACGGCCCGTATGCTTTGTTGGCAAGGGCGTGACGTTTGACACTGGCGGTATATCGATAAAGCCAGCTGGCGGTATGGAAGACATGAAATGGGACATGGGCGGCGCAGGCGCGGTTGCTGGCGCGATGAAGGCGTTGGCGGGGCGTAAAGCAAACGCGCATGTCGTCGGTATTTGCGGTTTGGTGGAAAATATGCCCGACGGCAATGCGCAGCGCCCAGGGGACGTGGTGACCAGCATGTCTGGACAGACGATTGAGGTTATCAATACCGATGCCGAGGGTCGCCTTGTGCTGTGCGATGCGCTGCATTGGGCGCAGGAAACATACAATCCTCAATATGTAATTGATCTGGCCACGTTGACAGGTGCGATCATCGTCAGTCTGGCGCATGAATATGCCGGGATGTTTACCAACAGCGATGAACTGGCCAGCAAGCTGAATGCGGCGGCGGAAACATCGGGCGATGCCCTGTGGCGGTTCCCGATTGGCAAGGCGTATGACAAGATGATCGATAGCGCGATTGCCGATATGAAGAATGTTGGCGAAAAAGGCGCTGGATCGATTACCGCTGCGCAATTCCTACACCGCTTCATCAAAGACGGCGTGAAATGGGCGCATCTTGACATTGCGGGCACGGTATTCACGCCAAAGCCGGGACCAACATGGACCAAGGGCGCAAGCGGGTATGGCGTGCGGTTGCTCGACCGATTCATCGCGGATAATTTTGAGGGATAAGGCGGTTAGAGGGAGGTTAACGGGTTCATGCAAGCCGATTTCTACCAACTCACCCGCGATCCTGCCGAAAAAATCCTGCCTGCGCTTGCCCAAAAAATACTAAGCGACGGTGGCCGTTTGTTGGTGGTGAGCAGCGATGAGGCGCAACTGACAGTCATTTCTTCGGCGCTTTGGACGGCGAAACCCGGCAGCTTCTTGGCGCATGCAATTGCTGATGGCGGGCCGGGGGACGCAGCGCAGCCAATTTTGCTGTCTTTTGAACCAGAGGCAGCAAATGGTGCGCGGTATATTGCGCTGGCCGATGGCGAATGGCGCGATGAAGCCCTGGGATTTGACCGTGCCTTTTACCTGTTCCCGCCGGAATGCACCGAAAATGCGCGCACGGCGTGGCGCGCACTCGGCGATCAGGACGGCGTTGTCCGAAAATATTGGCGGCAAGAGGGCGGACGTTGGGTCGAAGGACCTTAGATGTATAACCAAATAGGCTCTTATTTGCCATTTATAGCGCCATACAGGTGCTATCTCGATGCCTTGGCTACCGAGCTGCCCGGCCAGCTCAATTGCTCTGTACGTGGCTTAGAACCCGCTTCTCGAGGACAATGGCAGTTTTGCATGGTTTTCCAAATTCAGGACGACGGAATATGCACGGCGCGACCTGCCGCTAACCAGCTTGCCTTGACATCGCCTAGCCGCTATCGGCACTTCCATCATCAAATATAACGTACGCGAGGAATTCTCCCATGGCAGTTACACGCACATTTTCGATCATCAAGCCCGACGCCACGCGCCGCAACCTGACCGGAGCCGTCACCAAAATGCTGGAAGAAGCGGGCCTGCGCGTCGTCGCGTCGAAACGCATCCATATGAGCCGCGCACAAGCCGAGGGTTTCTACGCCGTCCACGCCGAACGCCCGTTCTTTGGCGAGCTGGTTGAATTCATGATCTCCGGCCCAGTTGTGGTTCAGGTTCTGGAAGGCGAAAACGCGATGCAAGCCAACCGCGACATCATGGGTGCAACCAACCCAAAAGACGCCGCCGACGGAACTATCCGTGGTGAATTGGCCGAGAGCATCGAAGCGAACAGCGTCCACGGTTCGGACAGCGACGAGAATGCAGCGATTGAGATTGCCTATTTCTTTAAGCCGGAAGAGCTTGTTGGGTAATTCTCAATTCAAGGTAACAACAAACGCAACTGCATAGCTAGCACTTGGCGCAAATGAGGCAATATTAGCAGTAATGGTGCTTCCAGTGATGGAGGCACCAACTGCTGGGTTAGTAGTCGCATTAATACAGGTTGTTCCAGAGGTCAGGCTGTTAACAACATAAGTTGTTTCTGATGGTAATGTATCTGTTATAATTACGTTTGTTGCAGTCAAGGCCCAAACATTTGTAACCAAAATGCAATAACTTACGGTTGAACCCGGTATGGCTTTGGGATTAAGGCTGCTGATCGCGTCGGATGTTACACTGGATGTTTTTTGGACGTCTATTCCAGCAAGACTTATAACTACTGATCCAGCGTTTCCACGCGGACCGATGGCCCCGCTTACTGCTGTCCGGCCAGCTGCTCCTGAACCCCCTGTTGTATTTATTGCATTATAGAGCACCAATGGCGAATTACGCCGGCAACTGCCGCCGCCGCCGCCGCCGGTTGCAGTAACTGCGTCGGAATTGCTGATACCGGCTGTGCCAGCTGTAAATCCGCCGCCGCCGCCGCCTCCACCGCCGCCGTCACCGTTAAACGATGTCGCAGAAATGCCGTTAAGACTCGTTCCGCAAGTTGCCGTGCTGGTTAGCGTTACATTAGTTGTGCCATTGCCCCCTGGCCTGTTGTTGCCGCCGCCGCCGCCGCCGCCGCCGCCGCTCGCTTGTGCAAAAACGGTTCCCGCAACGGCAAAAGTTGTACCGCCGCCACCGCCTCCGCCTCCGCCACTATAACCGCTTCCAGGGCAATTCACTGCTGCGCCGTTGCCGCCGCTACCAACACCTGCTCCTCCAGCGCCATTGCCCGTACAACGTGCGCCAAATCCGAAACTTGCGGCGCCGGAAGTGTATCCAGTCAGGCCTCCAGTGCCAATTGTGCCTGACAAAACCTGTCCTGCTGAAACAGAAACTATCAGGGTTATCGATGCGCCATTGCCGCCATTACCGCCTCTTCCTGTATCAGCTCCGCCTCCTCCTCCACCTGCTCCTGAGATCACCACTTGAACGGAATTTACATTCGCAGGTACCGTATATGACCAAGTGCCTGGTGTGCTGAATGTTTGCGCGTTTACAGTATTAGGTAGGAAAAGTAATATCATCCAGACCGGCCATTTAAGGCTGAAAATTTTAAAATAGTCTCTGTCGCGCATCAAACACCGTTAGATGTCTCATATTTAAATGTAATTAACGACAAAGCTGAAATTGACGAGAGCATCGAAGCGAACAGCCCACGGTTCGGACAGCGACGAAAATGCAGCGATAGAGATTGCTTCAGGTTGGACGAGAATTTTGGGTAAGTGGCGTTGCTCCGACATCATTCGTTGACGGTATTTTTGCTTGCTGCCACTCATGATACGTCCGGCGGTCACCTTTTACTTTCCACTCAGACCGTCCGTTGCTGTTGCGATCCAGAACGACAGCAGCAGCAGCCGAAGGGCTATTAAAACTATAAGGCTTGGTAAACACATACATTGTTTTTGAGTTCGGAACGAGTACGCCGAGTTTGATTAGGTTTTCTTTCAGGCTTCCGTAGCTTTGCTGAACGTAGCCAGTGTTAACTAGCGCCTGCGATCCTTCAAGGACTATGAATTCGCCGTCCTCTTCGACCGCTTGCGCGCTAACTCCTGATTTGTGTCTAATTTCAAAAGTCGTTTCTAATGCTGTTCTCTGACCTACTGGCGTGTTTACTAGCGCAACGGCACGTGGTTGAGGCTTCAATAAGTCGAGTCCTATAACTGGTAGGATAATTTTCAAATTCGCAAGAAACTGTTCCATATTTGCTTGGTCAGCTTCGGGTAAACGCCGTCTGCCTCCTGCCGGATTGGTACCATTGTCCAAAGTCACCCGGTCGGCAACAAGCGCCATTTCGATTAATCGCGCTTCAAGATACTCGACATGGCCTTTTGATAAGTCGTCATCGCTTGTTGTCACAGCAATTGCGGTTTCCCAGAAGTCCCTTTGTTGCGCACTTTGCTTTATCCTTTCGCGCACACTGTTTGCGGAACCGATGTACGCACGTATTCCTCCGACAGCTTCTGAGTCCGGTCCCGACAAAATATAAATGCCCGTGCGATCAAGTTCTGTTCTTGTAGTCAAGGCAGCAAAAGTTGCTCCAGTTGCTACAAAAGTAAGGCCTGTCCAGCCGTGTATTGTGGCTTTCCGTAAGCCGTTAGCGGTTCCATCTACAAGGAACAGCTGGATGGTACGGCCAAATTGCTCTTCAGTCATCAAAACTCCCCCGCCACGTCCATCATCTTCGTTAACCGCTTTGGCGCGACACTCGCCCAGCTGCGTTGCAGCCATTCGCTGATATGGCCCCAATCCACGCCGCTGCGGTCTAACCGGATGCCGATCCAGCCTGATGCGCCGTAATAGGCCGGGCGGTGGTATATTTCGGGGTCTTGTTCAATCAGCGAGGCCATTTCATCCGCGCCGCTGCATTTTACCAATAATGCGGTGCGGTCGTCGCCGTGGTGATTGACGGAGACATAAGCGAAGAATTTGCCGCCGCTTTCGCTGCCCACACGCCATGCGGGCGACCCGTGGCTTTCACGGAAACTGGTTTCGGGCAGGGCGAGGGCGCGCACCGCGACCTGTTCGATCAGCCAATACGTGTTAAATTCCCGGCTGACATAATCGCTCAGCACATGGGGATATAATTGATGCTCGGCAAACTTCACCCGATCCGCGAGCGCAGCGGACGTGTCACCCGCAAGGATCGCCACCTCGGTCTGACCCAGCACAGGGCCGTCATCAAGTTCGGGCGTGACAAGGTGAACCGAACAGCCGCCAAAACTGTCCCCTGCATCAATGGTGCGCTGATGCGTATCCAGTCCCTTATATTTGGGTAGCAACGACGGGTGGATATTCAGCATCCGGTCCTGCCACTGCGTCACAAAGCCATCGGTCAAGATACGCATGTAGCCCGCAAGGACGACATAATCGGCATGGGCGGCGGTGATTGCAGCGTGCATCGCGGCGTCATGGTCGGCGCGGGTCATGCCTTTGTGGGCGAGAGCAAAGGTAGGGATGCCCTCGGCGGCGGCGAGGATCAGGCCGTCCGCTGCTGGATTATTACTGGCGACCAGAATGATTTCATAGGCCGCATCCAGCTGTTTGGCGGCGTAAAGCAAAGCCGCCATGTTGGTGCCTGCGCCGGAGATGAGGACGGCAATTTTGGCCTTAGTCACAACAAAAACCGTTCGCACTGAGCTTGTCGAAGTGCAAGTTGCGCAAACCGTCCTTCGACAGGCTCAGGACGAACGGTAAAGCACCATCACCCCGCATGTGTTGCGGTCCAGTCCTCACGCGCGCTCCATGTTTCCGCACTGCCCGAAACGGTGCAGCCTTTGGCTCCTGCGGCGATATGACCGATCTGGTGCACGCTCTCGCCCGCGACTTCTAACGCGGCGGTAACATCGGCTACGTCGCCCGGTGCGACCGCAAGCACCATGCCGATGCCGCAATTAAATGTGCGTGCCATTTCTTCGGGTTCAATATTGCCCTGCGCTTGCAGGAACGCCATCAGGCGGGGTTGCTGCCATGCGTCTGCATCGACAAACGCATGCAGGGCATCTGGCAACACGCGCGGAATATTCTCCAGCAATCCGCCGCCTGTGATATGCGCCATGGCATGAATTTTGCCGCCACGAACCAAAGGAAGCAGTGATTTCACATAAATCCGCGTTGGCGCCATCAGCGCGTCGATCAAGATGATATTCTGATCGTACAACGCCGGACGGTCCAGCTTCCATCCCTTGTCCGCCGCCAACCGCCGCACCAACGAAAAGCCGTTGGAATGAATACCGGATGATGCCAGCCCGAGCAAAACATCGCCGTCGGCAAGCTTATCTGCAGTCAACACATCGCCGCGCTCTACTGCGCCGACACAAAATCCGGCTAGATCATAATCGTCATCGCTGTACATGCCCGGCATTTCCGCCGTCTCGCCGCCGATCAATGCGCAGCCCGCAATTTTGCATCCCTCGGCTATCCCCGCCACAACAGCGGTGGCGACATCAATGTCGAGTTTACCCGTGGCGTAATAATCGAGGAAGAATAACGGTTCGGCGCCTTGAACGATCAAGTCGTTCACGCACATTGCAACCAAATCAATGCCCACGCCGTCGTGACGGCCCGAATCAATCGCCAGTTTCAGTTTTGTTCCGACGCCGTCATTGGCCGCCACCAATAATGGGTCGTTAAAACCCGCAGCCTTCAAATCAAAAAATCCACCGAACCCGCCTAAATCAGCGTCTGCCCCTGCCCTTCGCGTGGCTTTGGCGAGCGGTGCGATAGCGCGAACAAGCGCATTTCCGGCATCGATGGATACGCCAGCTTTGGCATAAGTATAGGGTTCGGCCTGATTGTCTTTTGAGTTCATTTTTATGCTGCTAGCGAGAAGACGCTTGGATTTCCATGCCAATGTCGCCAAAAGGCGCTAGTATGGAAAAAACACCTGCAAAATCGAACCGAAAACGCGCTTATGGTGCCGCCATTGCTGTGCCGTTGCTTCTCGCTAGCAGCGCGGTGGTCATTGCCCAAATTGAGGGTCCAAAGCGCGGAATTATGCCGATAGCCAGCTCCGGTGACTTTGAGGTTGCGGGTATTCGCGTTGAAACCACGGGCGATAATGCCAATGACGCGCGCAAAAAAGGCTGGGAAGAAGCGCAGCGATTGGCGTGGAGTTCACTGTGGGGACGTAACCACGGCGGCGCCAAGGGTTCGTTATCTGATTCGTCGCTGAACGGCATTGTCTCCGCGATTGTTGTCGAAGAAGAGCAAATGGGGCCGCGCCGGTATATTGCAACACTGGGCGTTGTATTTGATCGTGCCCGCGCCGGGCAGTTGCTTGGTGTCAGCGGTATCACGCGGCGTTCCGCACCATTGCTTGTGTTGCCCGTTATCTGGGATGGCGGCGCGCCAATTGTCTTTGAACAGCGCAACCCGTGGCAAGACGCTTGGGCCAAGTTCCGCACTGCCGATAGTCGGATTGATTATGTCCGGCCCAGCGGCATTGGTGCTGAATCCTTATTATTGAACGCCGGACAAATGGACCGCCGCAGCCGCAATTGGTGGCGCACTATTTTGGACCAATTTGGCGCAGCAGACGTGGTTATGCCAATCGTCAGACTGGAGCGGCAATGGCCTGGCGGACCTGTTACCGGATATTTTTCAGCGCGTTATGGTCCTGACAATAAATATTTGGGCAGCTTTACACTGAACGCGGCTAATGGTCGCGGCGTGCCAGCGATGATGGCATCGGGTGTCAAAAAAATGGATGAATTGTTTCAGAACGCGCTCGCCGCAGGACGGCTGCGTGCGGATACTTCGCTGATATTCGAACAAGCGTTGATTGATGCAGAATCGCTGGACGATATTCCGATTGTTACCGCGCCCGCTACGTTAGGCGCAGGAAATAGTTCAAGCACCATAAGGCGATTGGACACGGTTCCAATTGATGTCCTCGACAATGCTGTGGCACCCGTGGCCCCTCCGCCGCCTCCGCCCCCACCGCCGCCACCGCCGCCAGTGCAGTTGACCGAAAAAGAAATTAAGCAGCTCGCGAAAGCCGCGAAAAAAGAAGAGCGCGAACGTGAGAAGGCAGAGAAAAAAGCGCGCAAGGAGGCTGAACGCCGTGCCAAGGAAGAGCGTAAAGCGAATGGCGGCGACAATTAATTTTTTTTGCTGGGCGGATATGCGAACGCCGATTTGTGATCTGAAATAATGCGCCAAATCGCACTGCCACTTGATGAGCTGCGGCCTGGACACGCCGCGAGTTTGATTATCACCGAATCAAACGCAGCTTGTGCCGCCAGTTTGAGTAATTCGGCGCAATGGCCCGGGCGCTGCGCGATATTATATGGACCCGTGCGCAGCGGCAAAAGCCTGATGGCGCGGTATTTTGCGACAAAAGTTGATGGTGTGGTAATCGAGAATGCAGAAAAAGTAGGCGAGGCCGCTTTGTTTAACGCATGGAATCGGTCGCAAGAAACGCTACGGCCTTTGCTGCTGATTTCGCAATTTGCTCCCGCAGATTGGCAGATCAGCTTGCCCGATTTGCGGTCACGGCTTGCCAGCGCAATGTTAATCGCCATTCCGCCGCCTGACGACGAAATGATCGCTCAACTTATCCAAAAACATTTGGCAGATCGCGGCACGTCAATGGGTATTGAAGCGCTGCAATATGCAACGCGCCGGATAACGCGCCAGTATAGCGATGTGGAAAATTTTGCGCGCGATGCCAATGCGTTGGCGCTGGCGGAACACGCACCTGTTAATATGGCTTTAGTTAAACGCCTGATTACTTGAACTTATTCCGGTAAAATTGCTACATCCGCTTTTAACGTGCGAGTCATTTGTAGCTTTCCGTTCACAACAGCAAACGCCAGCCTTCCCTCTACCAAATCGAGTGCATCGCTGCCAAATTGTTCAAAACGCCAGCCAGAAAGCAGCTCCAAGCCATCGCGTTCACCGGCGGCAAGGCGTTCCAATTCCTCAGTTTTCACGATCAACCGCGAAGCTACATTGATTTCTCGCGACCGTATTTTCAAAAGCAGCTTCAGCAGATCAGCTACCAGCGCGCCTTCTTTGCCGCCGCCATTCCCGCTGCGGGCACGGTCGGGCATCAAATCGCGTTCCATTGGCGTTGAGGCGGCAATAGCTTGTAGCAACCGTCCGCCAATTTCATTGTCGCGCCATGCAGGCGATAGCCCGCGGACCTTTGGCAAATCAGCCTGCGTTTTTGGCGGGTGCGACGCGATGTCACCCAATGTCTCGTCTTTCATTATCCGGCCGCGCGGAATATTTTTACGCCGCGCCTCTAATTCACGCCAAGCGGCAAGCGCGCGGACCCGTCCCAGCACCTCAGGTTTGCGCGATTGGACCTTTACTCGTTCCCACGCTTTTTCCGGTTCGTTGCGGTAATTCTCTACATCAGAAATCCGCTCCATTTCATGATCGAGCCATTGTCCGCGCCCAGTTTCCTTAAGCTTTTCCAGCATCATAGGAAAAATTTCAGCCAGATGCGTGACATCGGCGACGGCATAATCAAGTTGCCGTTTGTCCAGCGGTCTGCGCGACCAATCGGTAAAGCGTGCGCCTTTATCAAGTTGAATGCCCAGCCAAAGATCAACCAGATTTGAATAGCCAACTTGTTCCCCTTGACCCAGCGCCATGGCCGCAATTTGCGTGTCGAACATAGGATGCGGTGTTCTCCCGGTCAGGTGATAGAATATCTCAATGTCCTGTCCGCCCGCATGAAACACTTTCAAGACGTCTTCATTATCGGTCATCAGGTCCAGCATTGGTTTCAAATCAATGCCTTCGGCCTTGGGATCAACCGCTGCGGCCTCTTTGCCATCGGACAATTGAACCAAGCAGAGGTCGGGATAATACGTGTTTTCCCGCATAAATTCGGTGTCGACGATGACATAGGGTGCCTGGGCCAAACGCTCGCAAAATTCGGCAAGCTGTGCGCTGGAAGTGATCAGTGGATGGATTATCATGTTTGAAGCCCTTAGCAGCCCTTTGCGGCTTGACAAAGGGGGCGGTGACTTGTGTAGCGCAGCTTTTGTTGCGTTCATGCAAAATTCAAACAATTTCAATCGACGGAAAACTATTATGCACGCCTATCGTACCCATAAATGCGCTGAATTGCGTGCCGATCATGTCGGTGAGCAGGTTCGCCTATCGGGATGGGTTCACCGCAAACGCGACCATGGTGGGCTGTTATTTGTCGATTTGCGCGATCATTATGGTCTGACGCAAATTGTAACGGACATCGATTCAGAGGCATTCAAGGTGCTGGACCGTGTGCGCAGCGAATCGGTTGTGACGATAACTGGAGACGTGGTGGCGCGCGACGCGGCTACGGTGAACCCTAATCTGCCAACAGGGGCAATTGAGGTGCGCGCACGCGAAGTTGCGGTCCAATCCACCGCCGATGAATTGCCTTTGCCCGTATTTGGTGACGCCGAGTATCCCGAAGAAACAAGGTTGAAATATCGCTATCTCGATCTGCGGCGTGAACGGCTTCATAACAATATCGTGCTGCGTTCCAATGTTATCTCCAGCGTCCGCCGCCGGATGATTGACCAAGGATTTACCGAGTTTCAAACGCCGATCCTGACCGCATCATCGCCCGAAGGGGCACGCGACTATTTGGTGCCTAGCCGGATACATCCGGGCAAATTCTATGCGCTGCCGCAAGCGCCGCAGATGTTTAAGCAGTTGTTGATGGTCGCGGGCTTTGACCGCTATTTTCAAATCGCACCATGTTTCCGCGACGAAGATGCCCGCGCTGACCGCAGCCCAGGCGAATTTTATCAGCTCGATTTTGAAATGAGCTTTGTGACGCAAGATGATGTTTTCAACGCGATAGAACCAGTGCTTCATGGTATATTCGAAGAGTTTGCAAATGGCCGTAAAGTCAGCGCAATGCCATTCCCTCGAATCCCATACCGCGAGTCTATGTTGAAATACGGCAATGACAAACCCGATTTGCGCAATCCGATTATCATCCACGATGTGACCGGTCATTTCACCAAATCCGGTTTCGGCCTGTTCGAACGGATCGTGGGCGAGGGCGGAACGGTTCGCGCAATACCTGCCCCTAAAACTGCTGAGAAAAGCCGCAAATTTTTCGACGATATGAATGAGTGGGCGCGCGGTGAGGGGCATGCTGGACTTGGTTATGTAACACGCAAGGGCGGCGAATTTGGCGGGCCTATTGCAAAGAACCACGGCGAAGAGGCGATGATCGCGCTGTATGCCGCGATGGGACTTGGTCCAGACGATGGCTGTTTCTTTGCCGCGGGCAAGGAAACACAGGCCGTCAAATTGGCCGGTGCAGCGCGCACACGTTGCGGCGAGCAATTGGGCTTAATCCCAGAAGGCACATTTGAATTTTGCTGGATCGTCGATTTCCCGATGTTCGAATATGATGAGGACAGCAAAAAGGTTGATTTCAGCCACAACCCATTCTCCATGCCGCAAGGCGAGATGGCGGCGCTGGAAACGCAGAATCCGCTAGATATTTTGGCCTATCAATACGACATCGTGTGCAACGGCGTTGAGCTGTCGTCCGGTGCAATCCGCAACCACCGCCCCGAAATCATGTATAAGGCATTTGAAATCGCCGGTTACACGCAGGCCGATGTCGATGAGAATTTTTCAGGCATGATTAACGCGTTCAAATTTGGTGCTCCCCCGCATGGCGGCAGCGCGCCGGGCATTGACCGTATCGTCATGCTTCTGGCCAATGAGCCCAATATCCGCGAGGTGATTGTGTTCCCGATGAACCAAAAGGCCGAGGATTTGATGATGAGCGCGCCGGGGCCAGTTTCTGCAAAGCAATTGCGCGAGTTGAACATCCGGATTGTCGAACAACCGCCGAAAGTTTGATTGTCCCTAGCTGGAACATCGTGATTCGGCGGCTTGTTTGTGGATGCTATTGATGCTCAAATGCTTCCATGAGCATTGATCTATACAATTACGAAGCTGGCGAAAAATATGACGGCGATTATGCCGAAGACTTGGCCGATTTGCAGAAGCAATTGGCGGAGCAGCAATCGCTGCATATTTTGCACAAGTGCCGGACGCTGATAGTCTTTGAAGGTTGGGACGCGGCGGGCAAGGGCGGCGCGATCAAACGGCTGACCGCCAATATGGATCCGCGTTATTTTGAGGTATTTCCGGTCAGCGCGCCAACGGTGGAAGAAAAGGACAAGCATTTCCTGTGGCGGTTTTGGAACAAATTACCGCGCAGCGAAGAAATCCATATCCTAGACCGCAGCCATTATGGCCGTGTTTTGGTGGAACGCGTTGAAGAATTTTGCACCGAAGTGGAATGGCGGCGCGGCTATGATGAAATTAACGAGTTCGAATCACAGCAAGTGGAAATCGGAACAAAGTTGATCAAGATTTTCCTGCATGTAACGCAATCTGCGCAGGACGAGATCCTGAAAGAACGATTGGAGGAACCGGCAAAGCGGTGGAAAGTCACCGCCGATGATTTCCGCAATCGTGCTAAACGCGATGCTTATCTCGCCGCTTATGCTGAAATGTTTGCACAAACAAACACCCGCTGGGCACCCTGGACGGTGATTGATGGCAATAATCAAAAAGCGGCGCGAATTGCGGTTTTACGGCATATATTGAACGAATTAAAATCGCATGTCCCGCAGGAGTTTCCAGAGGTAACGGATGAAATTGCTGAACTGGCCAAGGCAGCATTTGGATAGTGTTTTGCTCGCAATGTGCCGCTAAATCGGTTGTTAGATTTCGGGCGTTACCGGATCATATTGCAGGATAGCCGATCGCCACCACTTCCCACTCTTTTGGCCCTGACGGCAGCGTCACCGTGCGTACATCGCCCAAGGCGGCTTTGCGCAGCGCCCTTGCCAGCGGCGCGTTCCATCCGATCAGGCCTGCACCAGCATCGGCCTCATCATCACCAACGATCGTCACTATGCGCTGATTGTCGTCTTCATCGGCCAGCGTCACTGTCGCTCCGAAATAAACATGTTCTTGGTCGGGCTGCTGCGATGGATCAATGATATTGGCTGCTTTCATTCGCTTTGAAATATGCCGAACTTCGCGGTCGATCTCTCGCAGACGTTTTTTTCCGTAAATATAGTCGCCATTTTCGCTGCGGTCACCGTTGCCTGCGGCCCAGCTGACGGTTTCTACCAACTTTGGCCGTTCGACCTCAAACAGCTCGATATAGCGCGCGCGCAGCGCGGCATAGCCCGCTGCGCTTATCGGATTGCTGCGCTCTTCCAATTGCCTTTCGGGCCGTAACCGGATCATCCCGGCGTCGATTTTCCCAAATAGGCGCTTAATGGATACTGCGATTTTATATGGGCCTTATCAGGATTTTGTAAATCATAGACGACCGCATTTTCCAAAACGCGCTGCACATAATTGCGCGTTTCATAAATGGGAATTTTTTCGATCCAATCCAGCATAGCAATCGAACCAGTGCGCGGATCACCATTTGCACGAAGCCATTTGTTCACGTTGCCCGGGCCCGCATTGTAAGCAGCCACAGCCAACGGATAGCTGCCCCCGTAATAATTCATCATGCGTTCGATATATGTCGATCCCAATTTGACGTTGTAATCGGGGTCAAGCGTCAATGCATCGCGGCTATAGCCCAGCGAAATTTTACCCGCCGTTTCCTTCGCCGTACCGGGCATCAATTGCATCAGGCCGCGCGCGCCAGCGTGGCTAACGGCCTCGCGGTCAAACTGGCTTTCTTGGCGCGTGATCGCATGGATCATTGTCCAGTTTTGGCCATGCCCATCCGGAACACCGACGGTTGGAAATCCATATGGGATCAAACTGCTATGGCCGTCAATCCGGGCGTTACGCCCCGCCATTACTGATAAATCTGGACGGCCAATGGATTTCGAAAGGCTGATCGCATCGGCATATTGCTGCTCTGTTTGGATCGAATTGGCGATGGCGCGCAGGAACTGGGTCTGCTCCTTATGGTCGCCATAGCGCGCCGCCAACCGCGCCGCCTGAAACACCGATGACGCGTCAACAGTGGGTACAGGTGGGATGGCCGCAATGGTGGTATTGGGAACCAGTCGGCGGCCCAGTGCTTCATTGGCAAGTTGACCATAAAATTGGTCATAATATGGAGCAGCAGCTTCAAAATAACGATTTGCAGCTGCCGCATCGCCGGAACGCTTTGCGGCAATGGCCGCCCAATAGGAT
Source organism: Sphingomonadales bacterium (assembly GCA_031415335.1). GTDB lineage: Bacteria > Pseudomonadota > Alphaproteobacteria > Sphingomonadales > Sphingomonadaceae > Sphingorhabdus_B. The sequence goes on from JANORM010000005.1 coordinate 27,218, forward strand.
CCTTTGGTGCGCGTTTGCGGCGATTTTGCTGCTTGGCTATACCGATCAAACATAGCGACGGCATCTTTGGGACGGCCGAGCTTGTCTAAGGCCAGCTGACCTGCGAGCCAAGTTAGGCTGGTATAATCATCGCGCACGCCAATCGACATATCGCGCACTGCTGATCCTGCGGGAATGCCGTCATCAACCCGGGAGGCAATCCGGTACGCTACGTCATTTTGGCCATCAACAGCCGCTTCACGTGCAAGAGTGAGCAGCACCTCGTACCATTCTTCTGCATCGGCGGGGGGACGTGACAGGGCGTTGCGTCCGGCGATTAAATCGCGCGCGCCCCATGGGTTGCCAGCGGCACGCATTGCCATCGCGCGGTCGGCAAGGACGCCAGCATCTGCATTGGCATCATTGCCGAGTGCCGCCAAATAGCCATCGGCGTCGCCAGTGCGGTTTTTTAGGGCAATGCGCGCAGCAAAACCAGCACGCCGTGAACCCGATGTATAGGGCAGCACACGTTCAGCCGCGCGCGTCGCCTTTAACCACAAAAGCCGGTCGGCGCGGGCATCATGGTCATCGCTGTTCAATTTTGTAGCCATCATGGCCAAGATGCGCGCTTCATCGTCATCGGTCAGCGCGCCCTCACGCCATGCCCGCCGTGCCCACATTTCAGCGCGCGCATTATCGCCGCTCGCCGCAAGCGCGATGGCAAATTTGGCGCGGCCAATGTTGCTAACGGGTTCTAGGCGGTCAAAATAGGCGACGGTTTGCGAGGGTGAATAGCTTAGTAAATCTATCGCCTGTTCCGCGTTTTGACGCATGGATTTTTCGCTCGGCCAACCCGGATAAGTGATTAAGAAGGAAGCATATTCATCGAAGCTGTAGTTGCCCGCTTGGCTGAGAATCCGCCAGCGTTGCAACGCGGCCGGAATGTTGCCTTGGCTGCGGTCAATTTGCGCTGTGGGCAAGGCGACTTGACCATTACCAACGCCAGCGCGCCATTCCGTGGGTTGCGCAATTGCGGGGGCTGCCATAAAAAACACAGGCAGAACGAGGGCGGTTGTCGAAATCAGATGCTTTACCATGCTGGACATATTAAGGGATGCTTCCTTATCGGGCGCTGAACAAACTGTTCGTTTGGCATATAGCTACGTATTGAATCTATGTAAGGATCAAAATCCATGTTTTCCGGCTCAATTCCGGCTCTAGTGACTCCTTTTCGGGACGGAGCGTTTAGCGAAAAGCATTTTCGCAGCTTAGTCGATTGGCAAATCGAACAAGGATCGAGCGCGCTGGTACCTTGCGGAACAACAGGCGAAAGTTCGACATTGTCGAACGCGGAGCATCACCGCGTGATCGAGGTGTGCATCGAGCAGGCCGCAGGGCGGGTTCCAATTATCGCAGGTTGCGGTTCGAACGATACGACTAACGCGTTGTTGCATCTTAATTTTTCAAAGAAGTGCGGCGCAGCGGCGGGATTGGTCGTTGCACCTTATTACAACCGCCCGAATCAAGAAGGTATCTATGCGCATTTTTCAACGTTGACCGAAAAGAACGACCTACCGCTAATCCTTTACAACGTACCAGCGCGCACTGTCACCGATATTAAGCCAGAGACAGTCGCGGCGCTGTCGAGGTTGCCCGGCGTCGCAGGGATCAAGGATGCCAGCGGCGATCTGTCCCGCGTGACCGAACATCGGCTGGATTGCCGAAAAGATTTCTGCTTGCTGACTGGCGTTGATGAATTGTCATTGGCCTTTAACGCCAGTGGCGGTGTTGGCTGCATTTCGGTAACCGCAAACGTCGCACCGCGGTTATGCGCAGATTTCCAAGCAGCATGTTCAGCGGGCAATTATGACCTTGCACTAGAATTGAATGATAAGCTATATCCTCTTCATAAGGCGTTGTTTTCTGATGCATCGCCGGGCCCGATTAAATATGCTATGTCCAAAGTGATTGAGGGCTTTCCAACCGAATTGCGCTTGCCAATGACGCCGCCTAGTGCGGACAGCTGCCGACTTGTCGATGCCGCTTTGGAGAATGCAGGGCTAATCTGATGGTGCGTCCTAAACCCGAAGCATTTGTGAAAGTGAAAACTGTCGCCGAAAACCGGCGCGCACGGTACGATTTTTTTCTGACGGATAAATTCGAGGCAGGAATTGCGCTGACCGGTACAGAGGTAAAATCACTGCGCTTTGGTGAGGGCAATATCGCCGATAGCTATGCCGAGGTAAAAGACGGCAATGTCTGGCTGGTCAATGCCAATATCCCTGAATTCAGCCACGGCAATCGTTACAATCATGAACCGAAAAGGCCGCGTAAACTGTTACTTAATGGCCGTGAAATAAATAAACTGTACGCAGCAGTCATGCGGCAGGGAATGACGGTTGTTCCGCTGTCGATTTATTTTAATGACAGAGGCCGTGCCAAGGTTGAAATTGCGTTGGCCAAAGGCAAAAAGGCACCCGACAAGCGCGCGACCGAAAAAGAACGTGACTGGAAACGAGAGCAAGGGCGAGTGATGAGGGAAAAAGGGTGAGCCGCCTAGGCAAATGGATTATGCGCCAAGCGCCCACACGCGATAGTTTTGAACGCAGCGCGGTTCTGCGTCCTTTTGCAAAGCGCGTGTTTCACCCTGCATTATGGCGGTTTACGCGGCGCTCGGTTCCGCGCGGTGTCGCTTTGGGATTGCTGGTTGGGATATTTTTTTTGATACCCGGCGTGCAAATCGTCGGTGTGGCTTTGCTGGCATTGCCCGTCCGCGCCAATATTCCGATCGGCGCAGCTATGACGTTTTTAAGCATGCCCGCAACCACGCCATTCATTTTGGCAGCATCGGTATATGTCGGCAATTCCTTGTTGCAACTGGGCACCGGATCAAGCCGATTTCTTGCGCTGATTGAGAGCAGCGCGCCATTATCGGCATGGATTGATTGGACAATGTCCGAGGCGCCTACCGCGATAGTTGAGGGCATTGCGGGATTGGCGATTATTTCGGTGGTTGCCGCCATTATAGGCTATGTAATCTCTGCGTTATTCTGGCGTTTGTGGATAAGCGCAAAATGGCGCCGCCGTTCCAAATCTGTTGCTGCAATTGGATAAACAGCTTCGCCCGCGAAACCTTGACAAACGCGTTGATGCGTTCCAGCCAAAACCAGACCTGATAATCATTGCGAACTGCAAAATCAGGCACGTAATCGGTACCTTATTAAGGATGTATTTTGACAGGCTTGTCTTCCCCCACTTCCTTGCAGCTATTTGGCAGAGATGAAGCGGTGCAAGGCGCTCAAAACCGAAAGTTAATCGTAATATTATTCGGCGCGATTCTGCTTTCGTTGGCGCTGATATGGGTGGCCACCCACAATCTGATTTTAATTGCCAGTTTCGCTGCGGCGCAAATTTCGATTTGGGCTTTAATTGAATATTCGCGAAAAACGTCGGCCCCCGCCGCTGAAACGGCAACGATGCCGCCCGATTGGTCGGTAACGCGCGCTGCTGCGTCGCTATCCGGCGCTGCTGTCGCCATCAGCGACCGTGCGGGCCGGTTGGTGTGCGCTAACGGGTTGTTTACACAGTGGTTTGAGGGTTTAAGTGCGCCGCCAGATATAAATGTCGATGCCGCGGGCCGCGAAATGCTGGTTGAATTGGCTCGAACGGCGTGGCGCGATGGTCAATCTGCGGCGGATGGCATGCGGCACAATGGCATTGAATACAGGATTAAGGCCATTCGCTCCGGCGCGGGAGATGAATATCTGTTGTGGTGGTTCGCTCCGTTAGAAAAACGCGACATTGAATCGCGCGCCGCCGATCTGATTTCCGGACGTATCGGCTATGCGATGGCGGGATCGGGAATAATGGCGGCGTCAATCAGCGCCGATGGCCGGATTCGCTCGGCCAATGCAGCGTTTGCACTTCGCTCCACCGGAACCGAAAATAGCAATATCATCGGCAAGGAATTTGCGGCGTTCATGCGCATGGATGAGAAAGGACAGATATTCTTCGAACGCGAAGGGCGTAAGGGATTGCCGGTTCGCCTCATGCATGTGCCGCTGAACGGAGTGGCGCAACCTGGCGCATCCATGTTGCTTGCGGTCGATGACGACGGTGCGACAATCGACCGCGCATCCGCGCTAAGTCATGTCGAACAATTGCTATCGACATTGCCCTTGGGATTGGCGCTGGTCGACCGTGATGGCCGGTTCCTGTTCGCCAATGATGCGTTTGCCCGCGTCGTTGATACGGCCATAAATAAGTTACCGCCATATCCCGGCGATCTGGTAATAACCGACGATAAAGCTGCTGTATCGGAGAGTATCCGCAGATATGCGCGCGGCCAATCTATGTCAGGCGACATCGCTGTTCGATTAAAGGATCGCCCCGATGAGGTGATCGCGTTGTCGATTGCTGGGGTTCGGGGATTGGGTGATGCTTCGGTGCTCATTGGGCTGAAGGACAATAGCGAAGAAACTAAGCTTAAACGCCAAGTGGCACAGGCAACAAAGATGGAATCGGTGGGGCAGCTTGCGGGCGGCGTGGCGCATGATTTCAATAATATTCTAACCGCTATTATCGGCTATTGCGACCTGATGATGCTGCGCCATCAACCGGGCGATAGCGACTATGATGATATTCAGCAGATTAAAAGCAACTCCAACCGCGCCGCTAGCCTGACGCGGCAACTGCTGGCATTTTCGCGTCAGCAAACATTGCGGCCACAGGTTCTGCAATTGCCAGACGTCGTTGCTGAGGTGTCTAATTTGCTCAAACGTTTGCTGGGTGAGAAAGTCCGGCTTGAGGTTCATCATGGACGCGGCACGGGAACGGTAAGGGCGGATCCGGGGCAACTGGAACAAGTGATCGTCAATTTGGGAGTCAATGCCCGCGACGCGATGCCAAATGGCGGCGTTTTGAGCATTTCCACCAAACCAGTGTCACAAGCCGATGTGCGCGCCATGGGCAGTGATATTCTGCCTATTGGGGATTATGTGCAGCTTTCCGTGACAGACCGCGGCACCGGAATTTCCAAGGAAAACTTGGCTAAGATATTCGAACCCTTCTTCACCACCAAAGAAGTCGGCAAAGGCACCGGCCTTGGCCTTTCCACCGTTTACGGCATTGTTAAGCAGTCGGGTGGTTTTATCTTCGCCGATTCGGCTTTGGGCACGGGGACGCGGTTCGACATTTACTTGCCCGTGCATGTTGGCGCTCCTATTGTTCCAGCGCCAGCATTGAAGCCAGCGGAAAAACCGCGTGATTTATGGGGCAGCGGGCGTGTGTTGATCGTGGAAGACGAAGATATGGTTCGCGCCGTCGCAGAGCGCGCGTTGGCGCGGCAAGGATATGTGATAGAAACCGCCCGCGACGGCGAAGAAGGCGTGCAATTGTTCGCAGAAGGGAAGCGATATGATTTAATCGTTTCTGATGTCGTGATGCCGAATATGGATGGTCCGGCAATGGCACGAAAATTGCGGGCGACATATGGCGATGTAAAAATATTGTTCATGTCGGGATACGCTGAAGAACAGCTCAGAGAATCGATAAATTTGGAAAATGTGTATTTTTTACCCAAGCCTTTTTCGGTTCAACAAATCTCAGAAGCGGTACGCGATGCACTTTCAACGTAAGATAATGAAAAAAATAGCTTAAAAATTTATGTTCCACTCTTGTTCTTTGAGAACAAATAGCATACAAACTGTCTTAGACGATCCGGGTGGGTCTTCACGAAACGACGCTAAGGAGTGGGAAAATGGCTGCAAGTCTCAAAGTGATAGAATCAGGAAATCAAACGAAAATGAAAGATAGCGAACGCGAAAAGGCCTTAGAAGCGGCACTGGCGCAGATTGATCGGGCCTTTGGCAAGGGCTCCGCCATGAAATTGGGCAGCAAAGAGGCAATGAATATTGAGGCGATCTCAACCGGTTCATTGGGCCTTGATATTGCGCTGGGTATTGGCGGATTGCCCAAGGGACGCGTTGTCGAAATTTATGGCCCGGAAAGCTCCGGCAAAACAACGTTGACTTTGCATGTGATTGCCGAATGTCAAAAGGCTGGCGGTACTGCGGCATTTATTGATGCGGAACATGCGCTTGACCCATCCTATGCCAAGAAATTGGGCGTCGATATCGACAATCTGATTGTGTCGCAACCTGACACGGGCGAGCAAGCGTTGGAAATCGCTGATACGCTCGTGCGTTCGAACGCGGTGGACATATTGGTAATCGATTCGGTCGCGGCTTTGGTTCCGCGCGCAGAAATTGAGGGCGAGATGGGAGATACCCATGTCGGCTTGCAAGCCCGGTTGATGAGTCAGGCGCTGCGCAAGATTACAGGTTCGATCAGCCGATCGAATTGTATGGTTATTTTTATCAACCAAATTCGTATGAAAATTGGCGTGATGTATGGTTCGCCAGAAACCACAACCGGCGGCAATGCGCTAAAATTTTATGCGTCGGTTCGTCTTGATATTCGGCGTATCGGCCAGATTAAGGATCGTGAAGATATTGTTGGCAATGCAACCCGCGTGAAAGTGGTGAAGAACAAAGTTGCACCGCCTTTTAAACAAGTCGAATTTGATATCATGTACGGTCAGGGTATTTCCAAGACAGGTGAGTTGCTCGATTTGGGCGTCAAGGCGGGCGTGGTGGAAAAATCCGGCAGCTGGTTCAGTTATGATTCGGTCCGCATTGGGCAGGGCAGGGAGAATTCGAAAACCTTCTTGGTGGAAAATCCTGAATTGGCCGCAAAGTTAGAAGCCGCCATTCGCGGCAAGATGGATGAGGTCGCCGAAGAAATGCTCGTCGGTCCCAGCGCCGAGGAGGGCGGAGAATTGGAAACCGAAGCTTAAGGCATAGGCTTGGCCTTAGCCTAGGCAGATTTAACGATATACTTTTCCTCCCATCCCCTGTGGAGTGAAGTTTGCGGCCATCCGTCAGGATGACTGCACTCCGGCCCGCCTCGACCCACCCCGAGGCGGGCCAATTTGTTTTCAAAGGGATGATGAAAACAAATACCATTAACCGTCGTGCCGAACTCAATGGCTGTTTTTGTCGCCAATATTTTCGCATGAGACTATCAACTTGCTCTGGAAAATCGCCGCTTTCAAACATCGATTGACTAAGCGATCATCAAAGGCTCATGTGCCGACATGTCACCTGAAATTCATCTCATCGGATTGCCAACTGACAGCAATAGCTCGTTTGAGCGTGGCGCTGCTGCTGGTCCTGCTGCGATACGCGCGGCGCTCTGGAGTGATCGCGGCAATATGTCGAGCGAAAACGGTATGGAAATTGGCGTCGACATTGTGCTCAATGACAAAGGGGATCTGACGCTGAGCGATACTGATGTCGCCGCCGATGATGAAGTTATTAAGTCCGCAGTTTGCAACGCGGCTGCATCAGGTGGGGTTCCTGTTCTACTGGGCGGAGATCATGCCGTCACCTTCCCGATTATTGCAGCACTTGCGGCGCAGCACGGACCGGTTCATATCTTACACTTTGACGCGCATCCCGATCTCTACGATGATTTTGAAGGGAACCCGCGCTCTCACGCGTCGCCATTTGCAAGGATTATGGAGGCGGGGCTGGCCGCATCCTTGACTCAGGTTGGTATTCGCACCCTGAACCGTCATTGCCGCGATCAGGCGGAGCGTTTTGATGTGAACATCATCCCCATGTCCAGCTTTGCCGCCGATAAAGTTCCTCAGATAGCGGAGCCATTATACATCACTATCGATTTGGACGGCATCGATCCATCCGAGGCGCCGGGCGTGTCGCATCCTGAGCCTGGCGGCATTACGGTGCGCGAGCTGCTAACCATATTAAATCGCCAGACAGCACCGATAATTGGCGCAGATATTGTTGAGCTAAACCCGGCGCGCGACACAAACGAAGTCACCGCGATTTTGGCAGCTAAACTCGTGCGCGAAATCTCATCCTTGATTGTCCGCAATTCGATCTAATCCACCTTTTAAAGGAATATCCTATGACCTTAACAGTCCACCATCTGAATAACAGCCGATCACAGCGGATATTGTGGCTGCTCGAAATGCTGGGCGTGCCTTATGAAATACAACATCACCAGCGCGACGCGGTCACCAATCTTGCGCCGTCCAGCCTGACGGCGTTGCACCCGCTCGGCAAGTCACCAATGATCGAGGATTCCGGCAAATTCGTTTTTGAATCAGGCGCGATCACGGAATATTTGTGTGAACGCCATGGCGGCGCAAATCTTGTGCCCGCGCGCGGTACTGAAAATCATGTGCGCTATTTGGAATGGCTGCATTTTGCAGAAGGTTCCGTAATGACGCCCGTGTTGCTGCGTTTATATACGGCACGTTTAGGTGATGCCGCAGAGCCGCTAAACCCTCGTATCAACCAGCAGCTGGAAAGCCATTTTCAATTTATGGAGGATAATATCCAGCCTTCGGGCTACTTTGTCGGCGATAATCTGACGGGAGCAGATATTATGTTGATATTCCCGGCCGAAATTGCGGTAGCGCAAGGATTTGGCGCGCGTATGCCAAAACTAACCGCGTTTGTGAAAATGGTTCATGCGATGCCAAGTTATCAAGCCGCCTTGGCCAAGGGCGGCCCGTATGCATTTGCATGATTGGCCTGGATGACGCGGCTACTCTTTGCGCGCAAACGCCTCTTGTCACTGCGTTTGCGCTCGCCTAAGTCGCTGGCATGACCTCGACTAATGATATTCGCCGCGCTTTCCTCGATTATTTTGGAGGTGTGGGCCATGATGTTGTGCAATCTGCACCACTAGTGCCGTATAACGACCCGACATTGATGTTCGTCAATGCGGGCATGGTGCCCTTTAAGAACGTGTTTACGGGCCTTGAAAGCCGCGCCATTCCGCGCGCGGTATCTAGCCAAAAATGCGTTCGGGCGGGTGGCAAACATAATGATCTCGACAATGTCGGCTATACCGCGCGGCATCATACGTTTTTTGAAATGTTGGGCAATTTTTCCTTCGGCGATTATTTCAAAGAGGACGCGATCACCCACGCGTGGACGCTGCTAACGAAAGTGTGGGGGATTGATCCGGCGCGGTTGCTAGTGACCGTATATCACACCGACGACGAAGCGCATCGCCTGTGGCAAAAAGTCGCAGGATTGCCTGAAGAACGCATTATTCGAATTGCGACCAACGATAATTTCTGGTCAATGGGCGATACAGGTCCATGTGGGCCGTGCAGTGAAATATTTTATGACCATGGCGACCATATTTTCGGTGGTCCCCCGGGTTCCCCCGACGAAGATGGTGACCGCTTTGTCGAGATTTGGAACCTGGTTTTCATGCAGTTTGAGCGCCATGAAGATGGCAGCCAGACCAGTCTGCCAAAACCCAGCATCGATACTGGCATGGGGCTGGAGCGGGTTGCTGCGGTATTACAGGGTGTTCACGACAATTATGATACGGACACTTTTCGGGCGCTGATTGAAGCGTCAGAGAAACTGACAGGCACCAAGGCGGTCGGCGAACAAATGGCCAGCCACCGCGTGATTGCGGATCATTTGCGATCAACCAGTTTCCTGATTGCCGATGGCGTATTGCCGTCCAATGAAGGGCGGGGTTATGTTTTGCGGCGGATCATGCGGCGCGCGATGCGGCATGCGCATATTTTGGGCGCGAAAGAGCCCTTGATGCACCGGCTCGTTGGCAGTTTGGTAGCCGAAATGGGCGCGGCCTATCCCGAATTGCTGCGCGCACGCCCGTTGATTGAAGAAACACTGCGGCAAGAAGAATCGCGGTTTCGGCAAACCTTGGACAAAGGCATCAAGCTGTTGGATGAAGCCACCGCTGGCATGACTTCTGGCGACATATTGCCGGGCGAAGTGGCGTTCAAATTATATGATACTTACGGCTTCCCCTATGATCTGACGGAAGATGCTTTGCGCGCCAATGGTTTTGGCATTGATCAGGCTGGGTTTGCAGCGGCGATGGAAAGCCAGAAATCTATGGCGCGCGCGGCATGGAAAGGGTCCGGCGCGAAGGCATCCGATGAAATCTGGTTCGATATTGCCGAGCGGGCTGGCTCGACAGAATTTACCGGCTATTCCGCGACGGAAGGCGAGGGGCAGGTGCTCGCCTTGGTAAAAGACGGCGCTGAGGTTGCACACGCAGGCGCCGGCGAAGACATAATCATCATCACCAATCAAACGCCGTTTTACGGCGAATCTGGCGGGCAAAATGGCGATGCCGGAACCATCAGCTCGGCAAAGGGATTGCGCGCTGCCGTGTCGGATACGGGCAAACCGCTGGGCCGACTGCATGCGCATTACGCGAAAATTGAGGCTGGCGAATTGGCGGTTGGCGATGTTGTCGGATTGGTGATCGATGTGGCGCGCCGCGATGCTGTCCGCGCCAATCATAGCGCGACGCATTTGCTACATGCGGCGCTGCGTAACCGCCTGGGTGGCCATGTTAGCCAAAAAGGCAGCATGGTGGCGGCGGACCGATTGCGATTTGATTTCTCGCATAATAAAGCGGTTGAGCCTGCGGACATCGCGGCAATTGAAGCTGAAGTAAACGCGCAAATTCGGGGGAATCCGGATGTAACCACACGGTTGATGACGCCGGACGATGCCGTTGCCGCTGGTGCGCTTGCGTTATTTGGCGAAAAATATGGCGACGAAGTGCGCGTGCTTTCCATGGGCGATGCCGATGCAAAGCATTATTCGGTCGAGCTGTGCGGCGGCACGCATGTGCGCGCGTTGGGTGACATCGCGTTATTTACCGTCATTTCTGAAGGTGCCGTGGCGAGTGGTATTCGCCGTATAGAGGCATTGACGGGCGAGGCCGCACGGCAACATCTGTCACATCGCGAAACGCAGTTAAAAGATTTGGCGGGCCTTTTGAAAACGGGCGTCGACGAAGTTGCCGCACGGGTGGAAACGCTTCTCGCTGACCGCAAACGCATGGAAAAGGAACTGTCCGACGCCAAAACCGCGCTGGCGATTTCGGGCGGCGCGGGCGGCGGTCAAAAGTCTGAGCCTGAAACGATCGGCGGTGTCAATTTCCTAGGCCAGGTCATCGCGGGGATTGAACCAAAGGCGCTGCGTGGTCTGGCGGATGAGCAAATGAAGGCGCTTGGATCAGGAATAGTGGCGATCATCGCGGCGAATGAAAATGCCAATACAGTCGTGGTGGGCATTTCACGGGATTTGCTGAACAAAATCAACGCTCCCGATCTGGTCCGCGCGGCAACATTGGCGATGGGCGGGCAGGGCGGTGGCGGCCGTCCTGAAATGGCGCAAGGCGGCGGCCCGGCAGGAGAAAGTCATGCAAAGGCGGCGATTGATGCGATTAAAGCTGCGTTGGCTGTGTAATCGTTTACTGCGCAGACTTTAGCTTGGGTGCGGTGTCTAAGCCTCCAGCCTCTTTAATCTGACGGCGATAAAGGTCACGTTTTTCGTGGATTGATGCGATGACCGGACCCATTGGCACGCCCAAATCGATCAGAACAGCCTCAGATAATTGCAGCGAACTTTCCAGCGTTTCGGGTACGGCATCGCTGGCCCCTGCGCGATACAGTCTAGCGGCATGATCTGGATCGCGGGCTCGCGCCACAATTGTTAAATCGGGCAACCATTGCCGCACACGTTTGACGATATGTTCGGCCAAGATGGGCTGGTCCATTGTTAAAATCAGGGCTCGGGCATGGCCAAGGCTCAGTTTATCGAGCGTCGTCGGGCTAGATATGTCGCCAAAAATCACTTTATACCCTTCGCGGCGCGCAACCGCGACGGCATCAATGTTGGATTCGACAGCGATATAGGGTTGATTATGGGTGGTCAGCATATCGGCGACCAACCGCCCAACGCGGCCAAACCCGATAACGACCGTTCGTGGTTCCTTGAACTCGGTTTGTTCATGCACTTCATCATCGCTTTCGCGCAATTCAATGCGCCGCGACATATCATGACCAATCCGCGCCAATATCGGCGTGATTGTTAATCCGATGGCGGTGGCAACTTGCCAGAAATTGATGGTGGCGGCGTCAATTATCGCGGCGGCACCTGCGGCTCCCAAAACGATCAATGTGGTTTCCGATGGGCTTGCCATCAACACACCTGTTTCGGTTGCTGTTCCGGTGCGCGCCCCGTTTAATTTCAGCAAGCCTGCGGTAACCGATGCCTTTACAACGATGATCGCGGCGACCGCAGAGACAAGCGCAATCCAATTCTCCGATACAAAGCGTAGGTCAATCTGCATCCCAATACTGATCAAGAATACGCCAAGCGCCAAACCCTTAAACGGCGCAGTCATTACCTCGACTTCGGTATGATAATCGGTTTCCGCAATCAGCAATCCGGCGATCAACGCGCCGACAATAGGCGATAATCCGACTGCGCCCGTTACCAGACTGGCAACGATCACGACCAGTAAGCTGACCGCTACGAACAATTCGGGGCTTTTGGTACGCGCGGCTTGGCCGAACAACCGGGGCAATAAAAACCTGCCCAATACCAGCATACCGATGATGACCGCGCCGCCCTGCCACAGGGTGCTAATGATGGCGTTCCAACCATTATCGGCGTTGGGGGCAAGCGCGCCCAAAATGAAAATGATCGGCACAATTGCCAAATCTTCGAACAACAACATTGCCAGTGCGGATTTGCCAACCGCCGATTGCGTGCCTGATATTGGCAATACCAATGCAGTGGAAGACAAAGCGAGCGCAATGCCGATGCCAGCCGCCGCCGTCAGGTCATATCCAGCGGCTAATAATCCGAGCGCAATGATGGTGCCTGCGCCCAATAGCTGCGCTGCGCCAACACCAAAAACCAGCTGCCGCATTTTCCATAGCCGCCGAAACGATAGCTCTAGTCCGATCGAGAACAGCAACAAAATAATGCCATATTCGCCAATGGGGGTGATTGCCTTCGCATCAGAAATCGCGAACCATTCCAGCGCCGGATATTTTGCAACCAATGCGCCAAGCCCAAAGGGCCCAACCAGAACACCCACCAAAATAAAACCTATAATTGGCGTGATGCGAAGGCGGGCAAATGCGGGGATGACAATACCTGCCGCGCCCAAAATAACGATTAGGTCGCTAATTCCTTCGCTTTGAATAGTCGCCGCCATATTCGTCTATTACGCATAGGCTGCTCCAAATGAAAAGAACTATGCAAAGAAAAGGGGTGCGAGCATTGCTGCCCACGCCCTTTTTGTAAAACATTACTGCCGCTTATTGCCGCTTGCTGCCGCTTACTGCCAGCTGCCCATTTTGGTTTCCAAATTGGAACGAACGCTTTCAAAAAATTGTTCGGTGGTTTCCCAGCTTTGGTCGGGGCCGATGAGTATCGCCAAATCCTTGGTCATATGGCCAGCCTCAACGGTCTCAATGCACACCTGTTCCAAAGTCTCGGCAAACCGCGTTACTTCGGGTGTGTCGTCGAATTTACCACGGAATTTCAGGCCGCCTGTCCATGCGAAAATCGACGCAATGGGATTGGTCGAAGTCGCTTTGCCTTGCTGATGCTGACGATAATGGCGCGTCACCGTGCCGTGCGCCGCCTCCGCTTCCACGGTTTTGCCGTCGGGCGTCATCAATATTGATGTCATCAATCCCAATGATCCAAATCCTTGCGCGACTTGGTCCGACTGCACATCACCGTCGTAGTTTTTGCATGCCCAGATAAACTTACCCGACCATTTAAGGGCGCTGGCCACCATGTCATCGATCAAGCGATGTTCATACACAATGCCTATTTCCGCGAACTTTTCTTTGAACTCCGCTTCGTAAATTTCCTGAAACAAGTCTTTGAAACGGCCGTCATATGCTTTCAGAATTGTGTTTTTGGTGGACAAATAAACTGGCCATTGGCGGTTGACGCCGTAATTCAATGAAGCGCGGGCGAAATCGCGGATGGAATCGTCGAGATTATACATCGCCAGCGCGACGCCGGGCGAGGGATAATGGAATACCTCTTCATCAATTGTCCTGCCGTCATCGCCATTCCAAACGAGGCGCAGTTTGCCGGGGCCTGGGACTAAGAAATCAGTTGCTTTATATTGGTCGCCAAATGCATGGCGGCCAACCACAATCGGATCGGTCCAGCCTGGGATCAAGCGCGGTACGTTATCTATAACGATTGGTTCGCGGAAAACGACGCCGCCCAAAATGTTGCGGATTGTTCCGTTTGGCGATTTCCACATTTTCTTCAGATCAAACTCAACAACGCGCTCTTCGTCTGGCGTTATGGTGGCGCATTTTACGCCGACGCCAAATTCACGGATAGCGTTGGCGGAATCGACGGTAATTTTATCATCCGTCGCATCACGTTTTTCGACGCTCAAGTCATAATATTTCAGGTCAATGTCAAGATAGGGCAAGATCAGCTTTTCGCGAATCCATTGCCAAATGATCCGGGTCATTTCATCGCCATCGAGTTCGACCACGGGATTTTTGACTTTGATTTTCGCCATTTTTGAGCTACTTTCCTTAAGGATTATGATGTGCTTGGCGAGGCCATAGCAAAATCGGTAGTTTGTTCAACCATACATAACGGCTGCGGGCACTGCTTGCACCCTGTGCCTTTACCCACAATTATGCACCATAGATCGGTTGTAAAATAACCCGTAGACGCTTAATAACGATTTATGTCTAAAATTGTATTGTCAAATCGCGGCGACGGCGTCGCTAAATGGTCGTTTCCTCCTATCCACCCAGAAGGCCGTAAATTTGGCCTAATCGCAGGCGCTGTTACTTTGGTCTTTGCGTTCATGGCGTGGGAGACATTGGCGTGGCCGATGGCGGCAATTACCGCTTGGACGCTGGCTTTTTTCCGCGATCCCGCCCGCACAACGGCGATTGATGATCGGTTTGTGGTCTCGCCCGCCGATGGTTTGGTCACGTTAATTGAAAAAGTGTCGCCGCCGCCGGAATTGGCAGGTGCCGATGGCTTAGGCGAAGCGCCGATGGTTCGCGTTTCGATTTTCATGAGCGTGTTTGATGTTCATATCAACCGCACCCCCATTCGCGGAACGATAAAACGCGTCGCATATATCGCGGGCAAATTCTTGAACGCCGATTTGGACAAAGCCAGCGAAGAAAATGAGCGACAGCATTTCTTGGTCGAACGTTCCGATGGCGTGCGCATTGGTTTCACGCAGATTGCAGGCTTAGTGGCGCGGCGCATCGTTTCGTTTGTAAAAGTCGGTGACGAGGTTGACAATGGGCAGCGGGTCGGACTGATCCGTTTTGGCAGCCGTGTTGACGTATTCCTGCCCGCAGGAACAGCATCACTGGTGATCAAGGGGCAACGCTGCGTAGCTGGTGAAACGATAATTGCTGAAATCGGCGTGGATCAAGAACTTCTTGGCCATAATCAATAGGGCTTTTCAATGAACGTAAGGCCACTTCCGGGTATTTCATTACGTGCGCTTGCTCCGAATGCCGTGACCGCAATGGCGCTTTGCACAGGGCTGTCTGGCATATGGTTTGCGATGCAACAACGCTGGGATGCGGCCGTCGCTGCCGTCGTAATTGCAGGTATATTGGACGCGCTGGATGGACGAATTGCGCGGTTGTTAAAGGGCGAAAGCCGATTTGGCGCAGAGTTGGATTCGCTGTCCGATGTGATCGCGTTTGGCGTGACTCCCGCCTTGATCCTTTACAGCTGGGCGTTGCAGCATATGCCGCGCTTTGGCTGGTCGATTTGCATTTTCTTTGTGTTGTGTGCTGCGTTGCGGCTTGCCCGTTTTAACGCGCGCATCGACAATGACGATCAACCTCACAAGTCCGCTGGATTTAATACAGGAATGCCCTCGCCAGCGGGCGCAGGTATGGCGTTGCTGCCGCTGATAATCTGGCTGGAAACGCAGGGCCAGCTCGGCAATATGCAATGGGTCGGCGATTTGGCGCGCGATTACCGTATTGTCGGACCGTGGCTATTGCTGTCGGCGGTGTTGATGATTTCCAACGTCGCCACATATAGCTGGTCGTCAATCCGTATCCGCTCCAGTTTCAGGTTTTTTGCACTGGCCGCTTTGGGGTTGATGGCCGCCATATGCATCGCAGCGCCGTGGATCGGCTTGATTTTGATTACCGCGGTTTACTTAGGGATTTTGCCATTCAGCGTTGCCGGCTACGCCAAAGTGAAGCGTGCACGAAAGATCAGCCAAGCGGCTTGACGCGGCAGATTTTGCGGCTATGTTCACAATTCGTTCTTATTAAGGTATTGGGCAGTGGATCCGTTGGTAACTGTCATTGTCGCGATCTTGGCGTTGTTGCTCGGCGGCCTTATTGGCTGGTTCTTGGGCGCAAAGATCACGCAAGCAGGCGCGGAAACCGCGTTGCAATTGCGTTATATGCTGGATGCGGTTGTCGGTGAGCGCGACAGCGCAAAAGACCGCTTGGCCCGGCTTGAAACATCGCTGGAGGAGCGCGACCGATCGTTCGATGAACAGATCGCAGTGTTGGCACAGGCCAAAGACGCGCTGACGGTTCAATTTGGCGAGGTTGGCAAGAAATTGCTGGGGGAGGCGCGTTCGGAATTTCTGCGCGAGGCCAGCGATCAATTTAACAAATCCGAAAACAAGAATGAAGAACGGCTGAAACAATTATTGTCGCCCGTCAGCGAGAAATTAAAAGCTTATGAAGAGCAAGTGGGCCGGGTGGAGAAGGACCGGAACGAAGCATATGGACAGCTGACCGGATTGATTGACCAGATGCGCGCGGGGCAGGAACGGGTTTCAACCGAGGCGGCAAAGCTGGTGAATTCGTTGCGCAATGCGCCCAAAGCGCGGGGGCGTTGGGGCGAACAACAGCTTAAAAACGTCCTCGAAAGCTGCGGCCTGTCGCAGCATGTCGATTTTGTAACAGAGGTCAGCGTCGATACGGCCGAAGGCCGCTTGCGCCCCGATGCGATCCTGAAAGTTCCCGGCGGCAGTAGCCTTGTGATCGATGCCAAGGTGTCGCTGAATGACTATCAAGACGCGTTTGCGGCCAATGACGATGAATTGCGCCTCGCGTTTCTGGCAAGGCATTGTGCGTCGATGAAAGCGCATATCGACGGGTTATCGCGCAAGGCATATTGGGATCAATTCGCCGATACGCCAGATTATGTCATCATGTTCGTGCCCGGCGAACATTTCCTGTCGGCGGCATTGGAGCATGATCCGCTATTATGGGATTTTGCATTCGACAAGAAAGTATTGCTAGCCACGCCAACCAATTTGGTCGCTATCGCGCGGACGGTTGCAGGCGTTTGGCGGCAAGAAGGATTGGCGCGTGAGGCGCAGAAAATTGGCGCATTGGGTAAAGAAATGTACGACCGTATCGCGGTTGCGGCGCAACATCTTAAATCAGTGGGATCGGGCCTGAGCAGCGCGGTCAACAACTATAATAAATTCGTCGGCAGTTTCGAACGCAACGTAGTGTCAACTGGGCGCAAATTTGCCGAGCTAAACATTGAAACCGGCAAACGCGAATTGGAAAATGTCTCACCGATTGAGGCCCTGCCGCGCTATGGCAGCGAAGGGGAGCAAGCGTTGATTGAGGGGGAGGGTTAAGCCAGGAGATATTATGATGACTGAGGCGCTGGTGATAATTGATGTTCAACGCGGCATGTTTGGATTTCCCGAAATGCAGCCGGATGACGGCACAGCAACAGTGGCTCGGATAAAGGCTTTACTTTTTCAAGCGCGGTCAAAGTTAACGCCAGTATTTTTTGTGCAACATGAAGGCGAAACGGGCCACCCTCTCGAATCTGGAACGCCCGGATTTGCAATCCACGAAGCATTGACCCCGCTGGTATCAGAATTTGTCACAATCAAACGGCATTGCAATTCATTTCAGGAAACTGGCCTGGAAAATAAGCTACGCGCCGCTGGAATACAGCGTGTGACGGTCACCGGAATGCAGTCGGATTATTGTGTCGATACGTTCATTCGTGCGGCCAAAGAGCGCAATTTTGACATCCGTCTGGTCGCAGACGGGCATACGACATTCGACACTCCGGTCATGACAGCAAGTCAGATCATCGCTCATCACAACCATACGCTTAATGGCAGTTTTGCTGAAGTTATTTTGGCGAGTGACGTGAACTTCGGCAGTTAACGCTCCATCCGTCCCCGCACTTCATAGGCCATAACTGCGGTTGCAATCGCTGCGTTTAAGCTGTCCGCTTTGCCGTACATTGGCATTTTGACAAGAACATCGCACTCGGCTTCATATTCATCGGGCAACCCTTGCGCTTCGTTACCCGTTAGGATGAAGCAAGGCGCGGCATAATTTGGCGTTTTGTAATCAATAACGGTTTGCAGCGATGTACCGACCAATTGCCCGGCTGCGCTGCGCAGCCACGGCACAAATTCTTCCCAACGGCATTGCACGATCTTTTGGGTAAATATTGCACCCATGCTGGCACGGACTGCCTCGACGCTAAACGGGTCGGTGCAATCATCTATAAGGATCAATCCGCCTGCACCCACTGCGTCGCCCGTGCGCAACATCGTACCCAAATTTCCGGGGTCGCGCATCGCCTGTGCCACCAGCCATATTGGCGCGCTGGTGCGGTCAATGTCTGATAATGCGGTGGCATGGTCACGGTAAACACCGACAATGGCTTGGCTGTTTTCTTTGCCAGATAGTTTCGCCATGATCTCGGCGCTGGTTTCGATTACGTCGCCTCCCGCCGCCAGCACTTCGGATTCCAGCATGTCCTCAAGACGGTGTGTGTCGCGTCCGCCAATCCGGAATAGCATTTCGGGCAAGTAACCCGCATCGCGCGCCTCGGTCATGATGCGCAGGCCTTCGGCCAAAAACTGGCCCGCACGTTTGCGAAGTTTTTTTTCTCGCAGCGCCCGAACGTCTTTCAACAGGGGGTTGGAAAATCCCGTTATTTCGCGGCGCATATCAGCTGGCTAACTTAATCTTCGCCAAAGCCATCGACGATCAAACCGACCAACTTATCCAATGCCTTTTCCGCGCCATCTCCCTTTACATGCACGGTAACCTCGCTGCCTTTGGCCGCGCCCAGCATCATCAGGCCCATGATGGAGGTTCCGGTAACTCTTTGCCCGTCCTTTTCTACTTCGACGAGCAAGCCAGTATCAAGCCGGCATACCAAAGTTACGAATTTGGCGCTGGCCCGTGCGTGCAATCCTCTGTCGTTGACGATCGTGACGTTGCGGCTCAATTGGGTCATTTCGACGCCTCCAATACTTCTGATGCTACGCTAATATACTTGCGTCCGGCGTCTTTGGCGGCGGTGACGGCTTCGCGTACCGTCATAACTTTGCGCGCGCTATCGAGCCGGATGAGCATCGGCAAATTTACCCCCGCGATCACCTCAACGCGGCCTGGATCCAGCAAAGAAATTGCCAAATTCGACGGCGTTCCTCCAAATAAATCGGTTAAAATAATCGCGCCGCGCCCGTCATTGACGGTTTTTATCGCCTCTGCAATCTCGCGCCGGCGGTCTTCCATATTATCGTGCGGTCCGATGCAGACGGTTGCAATCTGTTTTTGCACGCCAACAACATGTTCCATCGCCACCACAAATTGTTGGGCCAAATCGCCGTGGGTGACCAAAATTAGTCCGATCATTATTAAACGCAGCCCTGTTTCTGAATGTGTTCGGTCATTTTGGCTCTATTGTCTTACCCTCTAAGGCATCGATTGACCGAGATGTTAAATTACGGTGCGTGATAGTGGGCGAAAAACCTGCCTCGCGCAACCAATTGCCGCACGTTTCTGCGACATGAACCGAACGATGCTTTCCGCCGGTGCAGCCAAACGCAATATTTACGTATGCTTTGCCTTGGCCATCATAAAGCGGCAGCAGGTAAAGCAGCAAGTCGCGTATCTTAATCAGTGCCTCATCATAGGCGGCGTCTTGTGAAATAAACTCTGCGACCGCATTGTCCAATCCGGTTAATGGGCGCAGCAGCGGATCCCAATGCGGATTGCGTAAAAACCGCATATCAAATACCAAATCTGCATTATGCGGGATGCCGCGCGAATAACCAAAACTGCTGATGCCGACATTCATGCCTGCCGTTAAATCGGACCGAAACTGTGCCCGTATAGCCGCCTGCAAATCGCTAGCGGACAATTTGCTTGTGTCGATCACCATATCGGACCAGCGGCGCAATGGCTCCATCAAACTGCGTTCTTGTGCGATACCGTCAATCGCTGGGCGATCTTGGGCCAGCGGATGGCGGCGGCGCGTTTCGGCGTATCGGCGCTCAATTTCGGTTCCGGCGCAATCGAGGAACAACGTCATTATCTTGGTGCCGCCGCGTTTATCGAGCCGCTTTATTTGTTGAATCAACTCCTCTGGTTTGAAACCTCGCGTACGGCTATCAAATCCTAAAACCAGCGGGATGTCATCATCCGCTCGGCCCTCAGGTGTCGGCAGGGCCAGCAAGGGCACAGCCAGTCGAATTGGGAAATTGTCAACGGCCTCCCAACCCAAATCCTCGAGCGTTTGCAGCACAGTCGTTTTTCCCGCACCCGAAAGCCCGGTGACAAACAAGATAGTTTTTTCTTTGGTTCCGCCGATATTTTGCGACATATTATCTTTTGTGCTCCACGCCAGTGCTTTGCCACTTACGCTTCGGCTTGGTCAATAACGGACTTAGGGCCAGCTCTACTTTGATTGCTGCGCTGGCCTCAAATGCTGCGACCGCAATACATGGGACGGAAAGGCCCACAATGTCACAAGCAGGCAATGCTTCTACAAAGCGCGGTACATCTGCCGATAATTGCACCACTAAAGCCAATGCGATGCCCGTCACTGAGGGCATGTGAACGATGCCAACGCCGCGTATCTCGATCATATTTGCGATATTGGGAGCAGTTTGCAAAATTACTTGCCCGTTTAGACGTTCAATCAATACCCGATCATCACTGACTAACACGGCACCGCGGTCAATCAATCGCAATGCCAAATCCGATTTTCCGCTGCCCGATGCGCCAATTAACAACACGCCTTTACCGCCGATACTGATGGCGGTGGCATGAATGTTGGTGAGCGTATCATTCATCACTCAAGTTTCGTTTCCGGTGCCGGGATGGCAATTTCAAAACAAGCGCCTTGGGCGCCATCTTCGCGGTCGCGCACTTCGATTGTGCCTTCGTGGCCCTCTATAATCGTTCGCGCAATGGCAAGGCCAAGGCCGCTATGTTTGCCAAAACTCTCGCTTGGCGGACGTTCTGTGTGGAATCGGCGAAAGATATCCTGGCGCTCAGATACGGGGACACCCGGACCTTGATCCGTCACTCTTATGATTATTTCGCGGTCGGTGCGCGTGGCCGAAATTTCAACAATTCCAGTGGGCGGAGAAAAAGAAACTGCATTGTCGATTAAGTTGTTTAGCACGCGTTCCAATCGTATATCTTCGCCCAAAATCACTGCAACGCCCCTACGCGGACGGGCAAATGCGATTTGTACGTTGCCGTCATGGCCGCGATGTTCGCGCGCGTGCAATAATTGCTCGACCATATCGCCAACATCAATCAACTCAAATTTGGCTTTTGCAAGTTGCGAGTCTACACGGCTTGCCTCTGAGATATCGCTGATTAAGCGGTCCATCCGCTGCACATCGGCCTTTGCAACATCCATCAGTTCGCCGCGCAAGTCATCGTTTTTTACATGATCCATGCCATCCAATGCGGAACGTAACGACGCCAAAGGATTTTTAATTTCATGCGCTACATCCGCCGCAAACGCTTCTGTCGCGTCAATCCGATGCCGCAATGCCGTGCTCATGTCCGATAATGCCCGCGCCAGCATGCCAATTTCATCGCGGCGCGATGGCAATCGCGGAACGGTAACCTCTTGCGCGCGGCCTAGCCGCACTTTGATGGCTGCATTCGCCAAATGTTGCAATGGCCGCACGATTGTGCGCGCCAAAAATAGCGACATGGTTATACCGATGCCCAACACGAGCAGGAAGAAAATGCCGACGCGAAACCGTTCGTCGCGCACATTGGCCCGAATATCCCGTGCATTTGAAGTCAATAATATGGCCAATTGGCCACGCGGCGTAAATGTCGCCGCGCTTACCATATACGTCAAATCCGGGGCAAGGCGGGTAATTGACGTGATTTGGCCCGGCCGTGTTTTGGTGATTTCGGACCATTCCCCGGCACGGTCAATTTCGGGTTCAACAAATGTACCGAATCTTTTTGCGCCGACTAAAAAATCGAAAGCCTTGTCGATGCTGCGCGCAGCTTGCTTTTGCCACGGCTCTGCTTTGGGATCGCGCATTTCATAAGTTGGCGGCGCTACCACGAAACTGTCGAGCATCTTGCGACCCGCTTTATCATAGACACGGATCCGGGCGTTGTTAAGTTTGCCAAAACGCGCCAAGAACACGGCGCGGTCGTTTGGTGCGATCATATCAAAACTGCTGCTGATTAATTCTACGTCGCGCGCAACTTCATATTGGCGGCCATCAATCAACCGTCCACGATAGCTGTCCAAAAAAAACAGTCCAAATCCAAAGAGCGCCAGAACAAAAATGTTAACGGCCAATATCCGCGCAGTTAATGACCAACCGCGGCTCCAAGATAACGCAAGCTCTTCGGGCTCATTTTTCAGCAAAACGATATCCGGCGCCGTATAAAGTGTCGATTGCCGAAAATTCCGCATCAATTTCGCGGAACTTACGGCGCAGCCTTTTGATATGACTATCGATCGTTCGGTCGTCTACATACACATCATCCTGATATGCTGCATCCATCAGTTGATCGCGTGTTCGCACCACCCCAGAGCGATTGGCCAGTGCCTCCAAAATAATAAATTCAGTGACCGTCAGCGTCAGCGGTTGTCCGCGCCATTTCACGTGATGGCGCGCAGGGTCCATTTCCAAATTGCCGCGTATCATCGGTTCGGGCTCGACTGCTTCGCCATCGCGTTTAACCGTTTGATCATAAGTCGCTCTTCGTAAAATTGCTTTCACTCGGGCTACTAACAAACGTTGCGAAAATGGCTTGGTTATATAATCATCGGCTCCCATTGCCAAACCAAGTGCCTCGTCGAGCTCTTCATCCTTTGAGGTTAAAAAAATCACCGGCATCGCTGATTTTTCGCGCAATCGGCGCAAAAGCTCCAAGCCATCCATGCGCGGCATTTTAATGTCGAAAATTCCTAAGTCGGCAGGTTGTTCCTGTAACGCCTTCAGGGCGGACTCTGCGTCGGAATAAATTCGCGTAACATATCCCTCGGCGCGCATCGCAATCGACACAGAGGTAAGAATATTCCGGTCGTCATCGACAAGGGCAATGCTGGTTTCCATACACCGACTATAGGCGGCGAACGCGCATCGTTCAATCATATGCTTTCAGTCGGCGCAGAACTCTAATTCCTGTTTGCGCAATTGCATTACATTGTTTTGCAACAATATGACAACGATGTCCGCAATTTTGTTGAGCGTCATAAATTTGACCAAGCGAGCACGCCGCCCTAGGGCCAAGTCAAACGCCGGTTCGCTATCTGTGATACCGCACACTTTGTAAGCATTTTTAGAGGAGACACCTGTGTCGATCACACCCAACAAAACACTATCCGCGCAAGGCATTATGACCGAAGCAAATGTGCATTGGAATTTGGGTACGGCGCAATTGGTTGAGACGGCACTGACCAAGGGTGAAGGTATTTTGGCGAAGGATGGCCCATTGGTCGTAGAAACGGGCGCACATACTGGCCGATCAGCGAAAGATAAGTTTATTGTTCGCGATGCGCAAACTGAAGACACGATCTGGTGGGGCAAGACCAATATTGGCATGGAACCAGCGCATTTCGAGGCGTTGAAAAAAGATTTCTACGCGGCTCTTGGTGCAAAGGCAGAGTTATATGTGGCCGACTTGTTCGGCGGTAGCCAGGCCGAACACCGCGTAAACGTGCGCGTCATTAACGAGCTGGCTTGGCATAATTTATTCATCCGGACATTGCTGGTGCGGCCGCAGCAAAGCGAATTGGCGGGATTTGACCCCGAATATACGATTATCGATTTGCCAAGTTTTCGGGCCGATCCGGCACGCCACGGTTGCCGCAGCGAAACCGTGGTTGCAGTCAATTTTACGGAAAAGCTGATTTTGATCGGCGGCACCGCCTATGCCGGTGAAATGAAGAAATCGGTATTTGGCATCTTGAACTATTTGTTGCCGCCCAAAGGCGTCATGCCGATGCACTGTTCCGCAAATATCGGGCCAGAGGGCGACACTGCAATCTTTTTCGGTTTGTCAGGAACGGGCAAAACAACCCTGTCCGCAGACGCAAGCCGCACCTTGATTGGCGATGATGAACATGGCTGGTCCGACAGCGCCGTTTTCAATTTCGAAGGCGGCTGTTACGCGAAAATGATCCGGCTTTCACCCGAAGCAGAGCCCGAAATTTTCGCCACTACAAAGCGATTCGGCACGGTACTGGAAAATGTCGTTATTGATCCGGAGACCCGCGAGCTTGATTTCAATGATGCCAGTCTGGCGGAAAATAGCCGTGGGTCGTACCCGATAGACTTCATTCCAAATGCCAGCGCCGAAAACCTTGGCCCCGTTCCCAAAAACGTAATCATGTTGACGGCAGACGCATATGGCGTTCTGCCTCCGATTGCGAAGTTGACGCCCGAACAAGCCATGTATCATTTTTTGTCGGGCTATACCGCGCGCGTTGCTGGCACGGAAATCGGTGTGACAGAGCCGGAAGCGACATTTTCCACATGTTTTGGTGCGCCGTTCATGCCGCGCCACCCCAGCGTCTATGGTAATTTGCTGAAAGAACGCATTGCCAAGGGCGGGGTGCAATGCTGGCTTGTTAATACCGGATGGACTGGCGGCAAATATGGCGTGGGCAATCGCATGCCGATTAAAGCTACTCGTGCATTGTTGAACGCGGCATTGGACGGCAGCTTAAACAGCGCCGAATATCGCACCGACGCAACTTTTGGCTTTGAAGTTCCCGTTTCCGTTGCGGGCGTCGATGCGAAAATATTGGATCCGCGTTCCACATGGACGGATAAGGAAGCATATGACGCAACCGCAAGCAAATTGGCAGGACAGTTTGTTGACAATTTTGCTCAGTTTTCCGATCATGTAGATGAAGCCGTTCGTCTAGCGGCACCAAAAACCGCATGATTTAGGTTCGCGGCAATCGGGCAAAGGAATTTTCAAGCAATGCCCGATTTCACGCCGCGGTTATTTTCGAATGATGCAGAGGTCCGCCGCATTGGCGCGGGATTGTTGTCATGTCATTTGCCGCGCTCCGATTGGACGCATGAGGCGCATATTGCGGCTTGCGGCTGGCTAATCCGCGAACGGCCGGAAATTACGCCTGAATTAGAAATGCCAGGTATCATCAGGGCGTATAATGAATCGGTGGGCGGGATAAACGATGATATACAAGGATATCATGAAACCATCACGCAACACTATATAAGCGCGGTGCGGCGCCAGCTTGCATCATGCGCTGATGACCTGGCATTATATCAAGCCGTCAATATTGTGTTGCAATCTCCCGCAGGTAAACGGGACTGGCTTTTGCAATATTACTCTAGGGATTTGCTGTTTTCAGTGGATGCGCGGCGCAGGTTCATTCCGCCTGACTTACGCCAGTTACCCACGCCAACCCCAAACTAATTTTTCACTCGCAGCCGTTCAAATTCGGCGCGCAAATTGGCGCTAATCGGCGATGGCCCCTTCTCATCGGTCAGCACGATTGTGGTGATACACGTCGCCACGCATTTGCCATTTTGAAACGCCGCCGATGCGATATCCCAGCTGCTGGTACCGATGCGGCCAATGCCACTG
Source organism: Sphingomonadales bacterium (assembly GCA_031415335.1). Lineage (GTDB taxonomy): Bacteria > Pseudomonadota > Alphaproteobacteria > Sphingomonadales > Sphingomonadaceae > Sphingorhabdus_B. The sequence goes on from JANORM010000005.1 coordinate 52,983, forward strand.
GCGATTTCAACGGGGGCCGGAAAATAGCTTTCGGCGATATAGTTGATCTCAACCTTTACGATTAACCAGCGTTGGCCGGGCGCGCGGCGTTGCACCTCCATTGCGTGGTTGAACAGGCCGCGGCCATGTTCAAACAGCCCCGCCATAGCCACATTATTGATATGCCCCAACATATCGAGGTCGGCAAAACGCGTCTCGGTTAAATGGGCGAAAGGATAGCTGGCGGGGTTGATTTGCCAAGGTTCAGGTTTCGACATTTCGCTAAAGGCTCCGCCCGATCAACTCTTTCATGATTTCATTTGTGCCGCCGAATATCTTGGTTACTCGCGCCCCGCGCCATTGCTTTGCAATCGGATACTCGTTCATATACCCCGCGCCGCCATGCAGCTGTAGGCATTTGTCGACGAGCTCATTCTGCAAATCGGTATGCCACAATTTAGCGCCCGACGCTTCTTCTGCGGTCAGCTCGCCTATCATATGACGTGCCAATGCCCAATCGAGATGCGCCCATCCGACTTGTAATTTGGTTTTTAGATCGGCCAGCACAAAGCGGGTGTTCTAAAAATCGAGCACGGATTTGCCAAACGCCTTGCGCTCGCGGCAAAAGGTTACGGTCTGGTCAAATGCACGCTGCGCCGCCGCCTGCGATGATACCGCAATGCTAAGGCGCTCCTGCGGCAATTCGCTCATCAGATAGATGAAGCCCTTGCCCTCTTCGCCCAGGCAGTTGGTGATAGGCACGCGGACATCTTCGAAAAAAAGCTCAGATGTATCGGCGGCGTCCAGCCCCACCTTATCAAGGTTGCGGCCACGTTTGAAACCATCGCGGTCCGCCTCCACCAGCACAATCGAAACGCCCTTCCACGCGGGCTGCACATCAGTGTCGGTTTTGACGCAAACCAATATCAGGTCCGCAGTCTGGCCGTTGGTAATGTATGTTTTGCTGCCGTTGATGACATAGTGATTGCCGTCCTTGCGCGCAGTCGTTTTCAACGCTTGCAGGTCGCTGCCCGTGCCTGGTTCGGTCATCGCGATAGCGGTCACAATTTCGCCAGATACCATTTTGGGCAGCCATTCGGCCTTCTGCTCATCGCTGCCATATCGGATCAGGTAATTGGCGATAATGTCAGATTGAAGTGTGAAACCAGTGGCAAGGTCAGTGCCATAGGCAATCTCTTCATCGATGACTGCGTTATAGCCAAAATCAAGGCCCAGACCGCCAAATTCTTCGGGCACAGTTGGGCATAGCAAACCCAGCTCACCAGCTTTTGGCCAAATAGATTTGGGGACTATCCCGTCATCGTCCCACTGCGCCGCATTGGGCTCCAGTTCTTTGGCAACAAATTGCCGCACGGTTTGGCGGAATGCTTCGTGGTCTTCATTATACGCTGAACGCGATAAAATATCGAGTGACATGAACTGCTCCGCTATTTGGGATTGTCTCGCTTTTTTGGGCGAGATTGCAGAATGCGTCAATCGGTTTTTAACTGACCGGTTAAACTCAATCCATGCGGGCGACGATGTCTTTGTCCAATGTTCGGCTGGTCCACCAATAAAATAATCCGGCAAGTCCGTATATCGTAGTAGCCAATCGCAATGATTGGCGTAGGCCCTCGGCAGCGGCAGTTTTGCAGGTTTCCATTGGCAAAGCGCCTATGGCAGTTAGCAATTCCGCATCGGTTCCTTTGCACATGGCAAGAGTTAGATTACTATCGCTTAATAATGACCCAGCAAACACATCACTCATATATCCAACGACCAATGGACCAAGGCCGTATCCGATAAAATTGACGATAAACAACATGATTGCAACGGCGGTGGCTCGCGACCGCGCATCAACCACACTTTGGCTGATGGTATATTGAGCACCTAAATATCCGTAATGCAGAAATGATCCGACAAGCACAAAGGCAGTCGCCATAACGGGGGTCGCTGCTGAAAACCCAATCCAGTAGAAAGGGACAGCACCGATAAGCATTACCGCAGGAATCCAAGCGACCGATGTAGGGTACTTTTTACTGATTTTCTCGGTCAGAAAACCGGCAAGAAACGTACCCGCAGTGGCGGCGAGCCCGATGGGTACCGATACAGTGACAGCAACATCTGCCACAGACATGCCGTGCACGCGCTGAAAGAAAGGCGCGGAAAAATTGCTGACAGCATATCCCACAAATGCCGTCAATGTCGCACCAGTGACGTTTAGCCAAAATGTCTTCTTGCCTGCAAGCAATGACAGCGTATCGGCAATCCCGCGCTTTTCCAGATGCGGCGTGCCGACTGGGTCAGAATAGCCCCTTGGCGGCTCTTTTATTGTGAATAGTACAATAAACCCAACGAGCACCCCGGGGATGCCCAATATTAAAAACGCCTCGCGCCACGAAAATGCTTCGGCAATTGGACCGCCAAACAAATTGGCCAGCACGCCGCCAAGCGTGATACCCATGGCATAAGTCGCAATTGCACGGGCGCGGCTGCGCGGCGGGAAATAGTCAGCGATAATTGAGTTTGCGGGCGGCGTAAGACCTGCCTCTCCGATGCCAACGCCGATGCGAAATATCAAAAGCGAGGCAAAGCTTCCGGCAACGCCGCACAATGCCGTCATTGCCGACCATAATATAATGCTGGCGGCGATGATTTTGACCCTGTTGGCATGTTCGGCCAAGCGCGCAATTGGTATGCCTACAACGCTGTACATTAGAGCAAAGGCGAAGCCAGAAAGAAGTCCAAATTGCCAATCTTTCAATTGGAATTCATCAATTATGGGCTGAGCCACAACGCCGATCAAAATTCTGTCGATGAAGTTCAGAGTGAAGACAAAAGTCAGGGCTAACAAGACATAATTGCGATAGGCGGGGGTGCCAAATGCCTGTCCTGTGGAATGGGATTCCGCCGATTGCGATTGGTTCATTTGCGCCATAATGTGAATGCTCCCGCTGTTGCTCTCTCAAAGAGTTGATGACGTGTTCGGAAGCTTCTGTCCAGCCGTTGCGCAGATCAATAAATATGCGTTGGTCGAATTTGTTCTGTGCAATGTCGGGTTTCACTTGAATTCCGTTACGATTCTCACGATATTACTCATAAGCGCTTATTTTGGCGTTTTTTATAGGAGAATAGACATGTCTGATTGGCTTAATCCGCAGCAACGTCAAGCGGCAGCAGCGGCGGCAGCGCGGACTGCCGATGGCGGCGTATCAGCGGCAGTCGACGCTGGTTTGCGCGCACATATGTTAAAAGTTTACAACTACATGACGTCGGCAGTGTTGCTCACGGGTCTTGTGGCAATGATGTTTGCGCGTACCGAGCTGGCGCAAGATTTGATGGTCAATGGTGGCCTGTTAAGCTGGGTCATCATCCTGTCGCCGCTGGCCGCAGTGCTCGCCATGAATTTTGGTATCAACCGGATGTCGACAGGCACGCTGCAAGCTGTTTTCTGGGGCTTCGCGGTGTTAATGGGCCTTTCGATGGCGCGTATCTTCATGATTTTCAGCGGCGAGTCCGTTGCGCAAACATTCTTCGCAACCGCAGCGGCCTTTGCCGGGCTTAGCCTGTGGGGTTATACCACGAAGAAGGATTTGAGCGGTTGGGGCAGCTTCCTGCTCATGGGCGTCGTCGGTTTAGTGGTCGCGTCGATCATCAACATATTCTTGGGCTCGGCAACAATGGGCTGGGTCATTAGCTCGCTTGGCGTGCTGATTTTTGCTGGCCTGACGGCCTATGATACGCAGCAGATCAAAAGCTATTATTTCCAAGTGCAGGGGTCGGACATGGTAGGCAAGGCCGCTATTATGGGCGCATTGAACCTGTATCTTGATTTTGTGAACATGTTCCAATTCCTGCTTAGCTTCATGGGCAGCCGCGAATAAATTGCAGTTTTTATGACAACAAAGAAAACGGGCCCGGCGGGAAACTGCCGGGCTTTTTTTTACGTAACTTGATCGAACGTGGCTTTATTTTTGAATGAATATGGTGTTGAAGCATTCTTCGAATAGCGATGGAGAGCATAAAGTCATGGGTTCACGCCTACATTTGGCCGGAGTTATTACACTGATCGGGGCGCTTTCGGCATGTGGTCCCAAACCTGTGCCAATCCCGCCTCCTCCTGCCGTGATTGTCGCACCCAAATTGCCGCCAGCCAAGCCATTGCCGCCGGCGGGTGCCTCAGCGACGATGGCTTTGCCTGCCGTTGGTGCGGATGGGGTGCGTGCGACGCCCAATCGGGGTATTTCCCGCGACGAGTCCATTTGGCATTTCCGCGCGGCGATAAACGTGGCGGCGCTCAATTGTCAGGGCCCTGTTTGGAACGCGATTGCTGATAATTACAACAAATATATCATCGTGCACAAAACGCGTTTGAAAACCGCCAGTAGGACCGTCGACGGCGAATATAAGTTACGTTATCCCAGAGAGAACGGCCTGCGTGTTCGCGATACCAAAATGACCGATCTGTATAATTATTTTTCGCTGCCGACGATCAAGCAAGAATATTGTGACGCGGCCTTGACGAAAAGTACCGAAGTGTTGGCTATCCCGTCGGCGGCGTTGCCGGAATATAGTTTCGGCGCGCTAAATGATATTGATGGCATATTCATCCGGTTTTTCGACGCATATGGCCGCTACGAAGTGGCGTTGGCGGATTGGAACCAAAAATACGCCCCGCGCCCCGCTTCTTTGGCCGCTGATCCGTTGGCGCAGCCTGCGCCAGTGACATTTACGCCGGGAAGCTAATTTACGCCATTTGGATATAATCGCGCATTGCCGATGCTTCGGCTTCGATCTTTTCGATCCGATGTTTTACCAAATCGCCGATGGATACAAAACCGATCAGCGCGCCATCCGCCGCAACGGGTAAATGGCGGATGCGCCGTTTGGTCATCAACGATAATGCAGATAAAATGGCGGTGTCGGGCGTCACGGTGATGGCGGGTGAAGTCATTACTTCGCCCACGCTTTTTTCCAAAATCGCCGCGCCGTGCTTCGCAAGGCCGTAAATGACGTCGCGCTCAGAGATGATGCCGACGATCTGGTCATCATCCAGAACGGGCAGCGCCCCGATACGCATTTCAGCCAACCGCGCCGCCATGGTGCCCACGGTCTCGCCCGGCGTTGTTGTAAAAACCTCACCCTGATGGCTCTGCATTATTGTCGCTATTGTCATCTCTGTCCTCCTATTGACCTTGCGTGTCGGCGATCATCATAGCATAGAGGCGCGAAGGATAAAATGACACAACACTCGCGTCTTGATGACCCCGAATATTCCAAATTTGCATGGCAACGCTATTGGCGGCTGATGCGGTGGATGGCTGGATTTACGCTGTTGATAACGGCGTTGGTTCTTGGCGCGTTTTACCTTAAATATGGTATGGTTTCCATCCACTTGTACATTGCCACCGCTGGCGCAATTGTCGGGGCAATATTGTTGACCGCCGCGTTGATGGGATTGGTATTTTTATCAAGCGGTTCGGGCCATGACGATAGTATCGAAGATCCATTCAAGGATGAGGCCGATAAATGACCCAAGACGTTAAAAACCTGCCGACTCGTCCAGACCCCGTATTGCGTGTGGTTCCGCGCCCGACGGATATAAACGCCAACGGCCATATTTTTGGTGGCTGGGTGCTTAGTCAGATGGACATTGCCGGCGGGATAGTTGCAGCGCGTATAGCGCAAGGGGCAACAGCAACCGTAGCGATCGAAGCGATGGAGTTTATTGCACCGATTCTGATGCGCGACATTATCTCTGTTTATGCGCATTTAGAACGCCGAGGGCGGACGTCCATGGCTATTCGCATTGAGGTGATCGCAACACGTGATCGCGAACAGCAAGATGTAAAGGTGACAGAAGGATTGTTTACCTTTGTTGCGCTGGACGAAGATCACAAGTCAAGGGCATTACCGCCAGTATAGAGCGTGATGACAAAAAGTGGGAACCGGTTTTTGTCCCTAAATCACGCGATAACAAAAATTTAGAGCGTGATGACAAAAAGTGGGAACCGGTTTCGTCCCTAAATCACGCGATAACAAAAATTTAGAGCGGGCAGGGGTGCCGTTTTATACCACGTCCACTCGAGCGGTTGAATGGGACGTAGGGTGAATGGCGAACCAAATAGGCTCTAAAACTCTCTAGGATGATCCAATATGACCCTTGAGCAACCCGGGCCTCCCCAACTAGCCAAGCGGCCATGAAGTCGCTCCAGCGCGCTTAAAATCAGCTTAAATCGAACAATGGCTGATTTGCTTACGGTTTAAAATAGGATGACAGTGTTAAGTCGCGCCGATATTCGTAATTATACTTTGAATTTCTGATCTTTGTCATTCCGCGTCAATTTCGCTTTCGCGGTAGCCGATGTCTGCGCTGGCGTTCGCCGGAATGATGGCGCGCCAGATGTCCTTGCCCTTTTTGCGTTTGACCTTGTCTGTGAAACTGCCGTGCTTTGTATAGCCGCCGGCATCAAATTCAGCTTCGAAAGTAATCGGGAACGGATTGGCGTTGGACACTGTCATCACATAGCGGTCCCATTTTTTGCCATTTTCTTTTTCGTCAACCACGACGGTCACGTTGGCGGCGCTGGCAAACCGGTATTCCACTTCTTCGCCCACCGCTTTGTCGGTGGCATTGCTTTCACCGACCAGCATGCGGCGTCCGGCGGCGGTTTGAAAGAACGCAATTTTGCCTGCGGGCAATGCCTCGCCTAGGCCGGATTCTTTTTTGTTTTGGACGCGGAACAGCATTTCCACGTCTTCGTAATTATTGCCGCTAATGCGGCTGCGATAGATCATCTCACCAGCGACCGATGGCTTGTTCAGAAACGCGACCTGTTTTTGCGCGCGCGCTGCAACCGTCACCGGAAAAGGGATCCGGTATAGTTTGAGATCGCCCAAATCCTCCTGCTCGGCCACGCGGCGCGTTGCGGTGACGATAATTGCATCTTCAGACATCGCCTCCATTCGCATCATAACAGGCGCGGCAGCATAGGCGATTTGCGGAATATTTATTGGCGGTGACGGTTCGCGGCCCAAATCGCTGGTGGTCGTGCCATAGGGCCAGCAGCTGAAATATACCCCGATATTGTCGGCGCTATATTCGCTATTTTCATTCTCGGCATCATCGCGCGTTTGCCGTTCCAGTTTTCCGGCAATGGCATAGGCGCTGGCATCCGCAAAACTGGTGTCATCGCCGCTGGCCATGGTCAGCCACGCGGTCAGGTTCATCGATTTGGCATCGGGCGCAAGCTCGCCGACATAATTGGCCTGCCAGTCAAATTTGCTCGCCAAATAGGTCAGGGTAATCGTCTGTTTGCCGCCGGCTTGATCGCGGGTGGTAACCGACAAAGTGGGCTTTGCGGTCAATCCCTTGGGCACATTCGGATAGAGCAAAGTCTCATTCTGGTAATTGCAATAAAGCGCCTCAAACCCGTCCTTTGTTTGCAGAACAACGCGTTCTGAACCCGAACGGATCGTGCCCGATTCTTCGGTGACTTTGCCCGTTGCTTGATTGGTGCGCCTGATCGTCACGCGCTGTCCGGTGAAAGCATCGAGCAAACCGCGCTGCGATAATAACATCCGGTCACGATTTTTCTCGGCCACGTCGGTGCCCGTTACAATCGCAGTTTCGGGCTGGATGCCGCTGGCCACGCCCTCAAATCGGATGATGACTTTTCCCGGCGGCAAATTAACTTCGCGGGTTTCGCTGATAAGCGCAAAGCCTTGGAGATATTCCAAGTCGATCGCATCATTTTCGCCCCGGTCTGGGTTGCGGTAAAGCGAGACGGATACGGTTTTTGGCCCGTCCGATGTCACGACTTCCTGCGCCGCGATTGGCGCCGCGAATATCAATCCCAATAAGACGAGCCAAAGCCGCATGTTTATGGCGATCAATAACGCGTATCGAAAACAACGGTAAGCGTGGTTTCCCCATTGGCGGGAACCGGAACCTTCCAGACCCGTTCATTGGCATTCAACTGCTCACCGGTGACGCTCTCGCTAACGACGCGGTCATCAGCCCAGTACCAATATGAATTCAGACCAGACTGGACGACATCAACCGACACGGCGGATGATTTGGCGTTGGTGACAATATATTTCATCGTCGTGCGCCAAAATTCCTTTTGCGTGTCGATAGTCACAGTTTCAATTTTGCCGTTCGCTTTGGTGATGCGGTAGCGCACGGAGCGGTTCCACTCGTCGGATAAAATCTTTTCGCGCTTTTCAACGACAGGTTGCACCTTAACATCAAATGCCTCACCCGTTTTCAGTGCGAGGTTCGAGCCGCCGGGTGTATGACCAATGGCGTTTTCACCGATAAACTGGGCCTGTCCGCGTGCGTCCTTCATATATACCCGCACCGTTCCGGCAGGCATGGCATCGCCGATGCCGCCGTCACGGGCATTGCTAAATTTCAGGACATTCGCCGCGCTTTGTGCATCATTCTGTGCGCCCAGCCAGCCATTCCGGTATTCATACGCCTTTTCGGCTTTGGCGCCGATTACATCGAGGAAACTGACCTGTTTTGTTTGCGCGTTCGCAATTGTTGTGCGGCCCTTGATTGGGTAGAGATAAAAATCCCCCAATTGCTCGCGGCTTCCGGTTTCGGTGCCCGCTTTATTGCCTAGCGGTTGCGGGCCGCCTCGGTTATATTGCCCGCGGTCATAGCTTTGTTGGACCTGGCCAACTTCCCCTGCGACCAGCAATGTTTCGGCTGCTGAAAATGTGGTGCCTGTGGAATTGGTCAGCGTGATCCAGCCTTGCATATTGATCGTGCCCGCTTTTTCATCGAACAGCGACACATAATCGGCGCGCCAGCCAAGGCCTGTGGTTAAATAGCTTAACGTCAATGGCCGGACCCCGGCACGGACCGAATCGACGGTGACTGATAAAGTGGGCTTCGCGCGCAAATTGGGCGGCACTTTGTCGAATATGACGCGTACGGGCAGGCCATCATCGCGCAGCACCTCGATCCGGTCGCCCACCTGTATGACCACGCCGCCATTGGCCGACAATATTTTGGCACGCTCCCGCGTTTCTGCGCCCGTGGCGGTATTCGTGCGCAACAAGGTTACCGTCTGACCCACAGCTTTTTCCATCAGCTTGCCGGGTGACAACAGATCATAATCGAAATTTTGTTCGGCGATGCCAAAATCTGCGCCGGTCAAAGACACCGTTTCAGGCCGGATAGAAGCAGACACATCGGGAAATTCCTGCCGCGAGGTTCCGGCGGGCAGGTTTATTTGGCGAATATCCTGCACCAGCGCCAGATTGCTATTGTAGATGGTTACGGACAGGTCACCTTGCGCGGTTTCCTCGGCCACGCTTTGTTGTGCGAATATGGCTTGCGCACCCAATGATGCGGCCAGCACACCGCCCAAACCGCATAATATCAAACCACGCATCGTAATTCCCCCATAAACCAATGTCATGGAGAGTGGATTAGTTTGCGCAACATTGCCAGCATATTAACTGGCGCAGAAATTTTGCACTGTAAATTTTGCGCTGTAATTTTTGTGCTGTAATTTTTACGCCGTAATTATTCCGCTGCGGCTGCGATGCTGTCTTCGCTCGCAGGTTTTACGCGGCGGGCGCGGGGTTTGCGCGCGGGCTTGGCGTCGTTTTCGCTATCATTGTCTTCGCTATCGTTTGGTAACACCGAAATTGCGGGCGGTAAAATCGACACATCTAAGCCAGATGACACTTCGTCGGCGGCTTCCTCGCTATGATGGCGGCGCGGCGGACGCGCTGTCCGTTCTTTGCGCGGCGGGCGGTTTTCTTGCTGCCTGTTTTCCTGAGGGCGGTTTTCTTGTGTGCGAGCAGGCCGCGCGTCGCGGTCATCATTGTCGGTTTCAGCTACATCAACCGTTTCAGCCGCTTCACCATTCTCTTCGCTGTCATCGCGGCTATTATAACGCTCTTCACGGGCCTCATCACGCTGCGGGCGGCGTTCTTCCTGACGTTCCTCCTGACGGCTTTTGGAATCGGCGAGAACGCGAAAATAATGGTCGGCAAATTGCAAATAATATTCGGCGTTTACGCGGTCGTCATTATGTTGCGCATCAGCGGCGAGTTTTTTGTATTTTTCCAGCATTTGGCTGGCATTGCCACGCGCGCGGTTGTCGATCCGGTTCAGGTTATCAAAACCATTACGGCTACTGTTATTGCCTTGTGGACGGCTGCCACCGTTATTGTTGTTGCTGCGGCCACGACGCCTATTGTTATTGTTTGGTTGGCGATTGTTATTCATTTGGGATGATCCATCCTGTTTTGTTTTCAAATAATGAGTTTGCCCAGCCCTTGCCATATTTCTGTTTGGCTAGCGTCAAGGCCCGGCTGGCCTTGAAAATTTCCATCTCTCGCTGGGGGCGGATCCGCGCAACTGCCTTATGAAAGACAAAGATGCTGCGTAACACGTTTGTGTCTAGCGATTGATAAAGGCGATTCCAAGCAAAAACGTAAATTCAGCGCCTACGCATCGTCAAGCAGCGCGGATTGCCCGATAAATCATGCGTCAATTGTGATGACAGACCAGAAACTTGTGCCAATTCGCCAACCAACTCCGCCTGCGTATAACCGATTTCAACAATCGCAACGCCGCCTGCGGATAGGATTTGGGGCAGGGCAGGGATTAATATCCGGTAATCATCCATGCCATCATGCCCCGCAAATAGTGCGCTATGCGGTTCGTATTCGCGCACTTGCCTTGCCAATTCGGCATCTGCCTCAACATAAGGCGGATTGCATAGGATCAGATCAAACGGATCGCCCAGCGGCGCGTGCCAGTTTGGATCATGCCAGCTTAGTCGCCGCATGTCCGCCCGGCCAGCAAAGCCCAAATGTTTCGCATTGCCGCGCGCCACGACCAGAGCCGCCTCACTTGCATCAATGCCAATCCCGCGCGCAGCCGGAAACAGCGATAATGCCGACAACAACAGCGCGCCCGACCCCGTGCCCAAATCAAGTATGCGGTCCGGTGCGACGCGCGCCGCAAATGCCGCTTGCGCCGCTTCAATCAAGGCCTCACTATCGGCACGCGGGATTAAAACGCTTGGGGTCACCGCCAATTCCAAATCCCAAAACGCCCTTGTTCCGGTGATATAGGCAACCGGCTCATGTGCCATTCTGCGGGCCAGTAGCGGCGGAAATGTTGCAGGGCAGGCAAGATCACGCATGCGCAGCAGCATTTCGCCGCGCGTAATCCCCAACGCAGACGCCGCCAGCAATTCTGCATCCAATCGCGGCGTATCGGACACGTGCGACAAATCGGCGGTAGCGTCGCTGAGTGCGGTGGAAAGCAGGTTTATGGGCATCTTCTGAGTTTAGCGTGGCGGGACGGCATTGTCGTGTGGCAATTGATGCCGTCTTTGCATCTTATCACGATCCTGTGCGTAGCTAACAGCAAGAGACCGCAATATTGCCGTAACAATTTGGATGTAGTTCGACCCACATAGTTTGATTGTCCAAAAGTCCCCTAGCAGGCGCAGCAGGACACCCGAAAACCTCGCCCTTCAAACGGCGGGGTTTTTTATTTACGCCGCGCGGCATGGGACCATCCAAAAGTTCGTGCATATATCGCAAAAATCCTGCACTTTGGTCGCCGCGGAAGGGATTACGGGAGAAGATTATGAAATATCGGATTGTAATAACCGCACTTTTGCCAGCCATTGCCGTATCGCTATCGGCCTGCGCCACAATCAAGGCATCCGACGCCGCGGCCAAATGCGCCGAGCCAAATATATGCTTGGCAGTAAAGCTCGATGGCAAAGGCGAATATAGTCCCACAGGCTCGGCGGCAACTGGCGTGGCCTTTGTCAACATTGATGTGGCCGCAAAGCAGGTGACTTTGTCGGCGGTTATTGATGGCATCACGATTGCTGATCTCGCCGATAACTTGGTCGCAGCGCCGATTGGTCCGGTGCATGTTCACCAATATGCCAGCGACCAAGTGTCGGCATTGGCACTGACATTCCCGTATGGCGCGCAATATAGCGAGCGGCCTAATGGATTTGCCCTGGAAGCAGAGGGGGTGGATTTTGCGGAACGCAGCAAATTGGCGGATCCAGCCATGACGTTTGATGCATTTGTCGCAGCGGCGCGGGAGAGGAAATTGGTGCTGAATATCCATACCGACAAGTTTAATGCAGGCGAGATAAGCGGCGTTTTGGGAAGTCCGAGCGACTCGAAGTAAATTTTCTGCGTTAGGTATTGAATCGTAAACGTCTTACCTGCTGCATGATAATTGCTGTTTTGCAATTAAAGTGAAAGGCAAATATTCAATCTGTTGCAGCGATTTCGTCTCCTGGCGCAGCTTGGACAAACCGCCGCGCCAGATCAAAGCTATGACCTGCTCGCATGAACGAGGCGAGTTGTTTTTGCTTTATGTCTGGATCGGCGGTTTCGGCAGCAAAAGGCCCGATTCGTTTGCGGCGGGCGAACGCCTCCGCGCTGGCGTGCGCGCAGGCGGCGGTTTGCGCGCGCGCGCCCACTGCGTCACCGTCTTCAATTCCGGCGGCGTGCAGCTCCTGTTCTAATCGCCGCGCACCATAGCCGCGCCGAACAAAACTACGCGCCTTGGAATCGGCGAACGCGGCGTCATTTACATATCCAAGTTCAGCGAACTGGTTCATCATTTCTGCCAAATCGGCAAAGGGCTCGCCCTCTTTCCACCCTCGATCGCGAATTTTTCTTTGCAAATAACTGCTTAGCTTCGCCCGCGTCGTCGCATAACGCCCAGCATAATGCAGCGCGAGATCGCGCAACCTACGGTTATCCAGCGGCGGAGCGGGCCTTTTTTGAGTCGTACGCGTTTTCACGCCCTATTTGTGCCACAGTCGGGTCGAAATTTGAACGCGGAAAGGCGTGTAATGCTGACGGTAGAGAAATCTCTTTCGGGCACACGCTCGTAGCTACAGATATGCTGATAAAACCAACGAATTGGGACCGCAAATGATCGAACTTGCCTCGACACCAACATTGGATGACCTTCCGCGCAGATTGTCTGACTTTGAAATATTGGGTGCGGCGCTTGATTATGCGGCCACGGGCAAGCGCGGATTGAATTTTCACGATATGCGCGGCAAATTATCGCGGCCATATCCATATGCTGAGATGCAAAAAGATGCCATGGATGTGGCGTATCGCTTAATCAGTCATGGCGTGAAAAAAGAAGACAGAATTGCGTTAATCGCCGAGACCGGCCCAGATTTCGCGGCGTTGTTTTTTGGTTGCGTTTATGCTGGCGCTTGGCCTGTACCCCTGCCGCTACCTACCAGTTTTGGCGGCAAAGAAAGTTACATCGAACAATTATCGGTGCAATTGAAAAGCAGCGACCCATCGATTTTGTTTTTTCCACCTGAACTGGCCGAAATGGCGGGCGCTGCTGCCTCTGCTTGCGGTGTTGAAGGCATCGATTGGGCCAGTTTTGCCGATCTGATCGCGTTGAAAACGAATTTACCGCCAGCAAACACGCACGAAATCTGCTATCTGCAATATTCTAGCGGATCGACGCGGTTTCCGCACGGCGTCGCCGTAACGCACAATGCGCTGCTCAACAATTTGTCTGCGCACTCTCACGGGATGGAAGTGCAAGCGAACGACCGCTGTGTTTCTTGGTTGCCGTGGTATCACGATATGGGGCTGGTTGGATGTTTTCTGTCCCCTGTCGCAAATCAGGTTTCAACTGATTACATGAAAACAGAGGATTTTGCGCGGCGGCCATTGGCGTGGCTGGATATGATCAGCGCGTCTGACGGCACGGTCATCAGTTATTCACCGACATTTGGATACGATATTTGTTCGCGCCGCATTTCCAGCCAAAGCCATGTATCCGATCGCTTCAACCTTTCAAAATGGCGGCTTGCGGGTAATGGCGCGGATATGATCCGGCCCGATGTCATGCAAAGTTTCGTCGATGCGTTTGGCGAGGCAGGGTTTAATGCGCGTGCCTTTGCGCCAAGCTATGGTCTGGCCGAAGCAACACTGGCGGTATCGATCATGCCGATGGGCGAGGGGATAAAGGTTGAGCTGGTTGAGGAAACCGACCTGACCGGACACGCCGGAGCCATCGACCGGCCAACGCGTTACCGCGCAATCGTAAATTGCGGCAAAGCGGTAAAGGACATGACAATCGAGATCCGCGACGAGGACGGAAATAAGCTGCCCGAACAGAATATCGGCAAGGTTTGGTGTTCCGGTCCATCGTTGATGAAAGAATATTTTCGCGATCCCGAAGCCACAGCAGCTTGCGTGGTTGGTGGTTGGTTAGACACTGGCGATATGGGATATTTGTCAGATGGTTACATCTTCATCGTTGGTCGCGCCAAGGATATGATAATCATCAACGGTAAAAACCATTGGCCTCAAGACATTGAATGGGCCGTCGAGCAATTACCGGGGTTCAAATCGGGCGATATTGCCGCATTTTCAATCACGACCCCGGGCGGCGAAGAAACCCCTGCGGTGCTGGTACAATGCCGAACATCGGATGAGGCTGAGCGATTAAAGCTGCGCGATCAAATCCGCGACAAAGTGCGTTCGGTTACCGGAATGAACTGCGTGGTTGAACTCGTACCGCCGCGCACATTGCCGCGCACAAGCTCGGGCAAAATGAGCCGTGCAAAGGCGCGAAATTTGTATTTGTCTGGTGAAATTCAGCCATATGCGGTGGCGGCGTAAATATTGTCGCTGAAAATTCACCGATTTTTTGCGTCCCTGAAATGGCACCTGCTGAAAAATTTTTGAATTTATTCCCGATAATGCACCAGATGCTTACGAAAAAGTAACGACTATCCGATACTCCTGTGCTGTGAATATAATCGATCAAAATTCTGAACTGCCTGCCGACATCTCCTACCGAGCGTTGCTAGGGCTTGCCGAACCCGTTGGCGTGGACAGCACGTTCATGCGAAACATTCAGGCAAGATCGATGAAAAATCGCAATTTCATGCGCATATCGCTGCATTTGTTTTTCGCGATTGTGGCCGTTGCGCTTTACAGCAACGTTGCACCGACATGGGCTGCGGCAACTTGGGTTGCGATTTTTGGTAGCTTCAATTTTTATGCGTTTCATTCCACGCGAATGTTGAATGCATGGTCGCCATCACAATTTGGGAAGGCCGAAGTTAGGCAAACAAACATTCACGCAGCGGCAACGGGGGTGGTTTGGGGTGCGGCATTTTATTTACTCGGATCATATGGCGACATAATGCAGATGCTTGGCCTTTGGTCGATAGTCTTGGCTATGATGGTATATTCATCCTTGCTGTTGCCCACTGCGCCCATGTCGGCAACGCTGTTCATCGGCGTGACCAGCGTTTGTGCTTTTGTCGGATTTGTATACCAAGGTGGCTATTATCTTGCGGTTGCGGCAGGAGGCATAGGCGCGTTGTTAATTACAGCAGCGCTGCGGTCGGCGCGCGCGCAGATATTGTTCGAGGTGGCGGGCAAAGTGCTGCAGGAAAAATCGGAAACGGTCAGCCTGTTGCTGCGCGAATTTGAGGATAGCGGAGCCGATTGGCTATGGCAGACCGATACATCGCGCTGCGCAACGCATGTCAGCCCGCGTTTCGCATTTGCTTTGGGAGAAGACGCCAAAGCAGTTGAAGGACAGCCTTTGCTGAAATTAATTGCTGGCGATAGCTGGGAAGATGGCAAATATTGCGATGCGCTGCATGAGCTTGCCGACCGACTGAAACGGCGCGAGTCGTTCAGCAATCTTATTGTGCCGGTTACGATCAAAGGCGATACCCGCTGGTGGGAACTTTCGGCATCACCGCGCAATGGCGACGATAAAACATTTCTGGGTTTTCGCGGCGTCGGTTCGGATGTGACAGAGCAACGTAACTCTGCCGATAAAATCTCGCATCTGGCGCGGTTTGATACGCTTACTGGCTTACCCAATCGCTTACAATTAACTGAATCCTTGGCATCGGCATTGCAGGATGCAGATAAATGGCGCCGTAGATGCGGTTTCATGATGATCGATTTAGACAGGTTCAAAGCGGTCAATGATACCTTGGGTCACCCAGTTGGTGATCGTTTGCTCGCTCAGGTGGCCAAACGGCTGCAAATGATAATGTCCGAAAACGAATTATGCTGCCGCTTGGGCGGAGACGAATTTGCGATCGTGCTCAAAGATGCAACGGACTTGCAATATGTCAATAATGTCGCACGCAAAATCATTGAAACCATTTCACGCCCCTATGAAGTGGATCAAAACACGTTGTTCATCGGTGCCAGCGTCGGAAGCGCGCTGGGTCCGGCCGATGGCCGCACCGTTGAGCTGTTAATGCGCAGCGCAGATTTGGCGCTATATCGCTCGAAAGAAATGGGCGGCAATAGCCACAACAGCTATCAACATAAATTGCATGCCAGCGCCGAAGAAAAGCGGCTGATGGAATTTGAGTTGCGTAATGCGCTGGAAAAACAGCAATTCCATGTCGAGTATCAACCTGTCGTCAACGCGGCCGACGACCATACTTTGGTCGGATTTGAGGCGCTGCTGCGGTGGAAAAATCCTAAATTCGGTAATGTCTCGCCAGCAAAATTCATTCCTGTGGCCGAGGATGCTAGGTTGATCGTGCCGATCGGCCAATGGGTGCTGCGTCAAGCATGCAAGGACGCGATGAGCTGGCCAGAAACAACAAAAGTAGCGGTTAATATTTCGGTAGATCAATTGACCAGCACATCGTTTGTTGAAACCGTTATTTCTGCGCTGCATGATAGCGGCCTGCCCGCATGGCGGCTGGAACTGGAAGTCACAGAGAGTATATTCTTACGCGACGGCGGCCTTGCAATCCAAGTGTTGGACCGAATTCGCGGGCTGGGGATAAAGCTGTCGCTTGATGATTTCGGGACTGGATATTCTTCGCTTGGATATTTGAGCAGCGTCCGGTTTGATACGATCAAGATCGACCGCAGCTTTGTGCGCGGGGCGGCGCAAGATAAATCGGAAAGCTTGGCGATTATCCGTGCGGTTGTCGCAATGGCCGAAAGCTTGAATATTTCGACGACGGCAGAGGGCGTTGAAACCGATCAGGAACTTGCGCTGATCAAGCAGCTGGGCTGCAAAAAAATTCAAGGCTATTATTTTGGGCGGCCAATGAGTTTCGCCGACAGCATGGATCTGTTTAAATCATATCAACGTAGCGTTGCTTAAACGGGCGAGGGACCGCCCCGAATGGGCAGTCCCAGCGCTTCACTATCAACCCACGCGATGCAACACGCAGATTTTATTTCCCGATGGATCACGCAAATAGGCAAGGTATAATTTGCCCGCGCTGCCCTCACGCAAACCCGGCGCGTCCTCGATTGCGGTTCCGCCATTGGCAAGACCAGCGGCATGCCAAGCATCGGCTTGTTCTGGACCCGATACTGCAAAGCCAACCGTGCTGCCATTGCCGCACGATGCAGGCTCGCCATCAATTGGTTTACTCAGAGAGAAAATACCCGTTTTTTCAAAATAGAAACAACGACCTTTATCGTCAATGATGCCAGGCTTATATCCCAGGGTACCCAATGTAGCGTCGTAAAACTTTTTTGATTCCTCGATGTTATTTGCGCCGAGCATGATGTGACTGAACATATTGATCTCCTGACTGGTTTTTCGTGATGCTTGTATTGTCGAAAAGCGCGCAGGGGTGCAACCAATCAATTAAGATTTTAACTGCGAAGTTATATGCTGGCTATGTGGTGGCATTTTTGCATGCGATCACCGCGGCGTTTATATGTTGTTAACCACTTATCAGCGATAGTGTATCGGGTCTGGATGGACATAATTTTACGGGACACAATTGATGAAAACGATTTTGACCAAGAAAACAACATATGCAGCGGCGTTGTTGGCCGCAGCGAGCGCGGGCATGTTTTTGGCATCGGCGACATCAGCCAACGCACAGGTGTCGGTCGCGGCCATGGCTGCTGCGCAAAGCGCCCCAGCGGTTTCGCTTTCCAGCGAAGTGTTTGTCGAACGCAAATCCACCAATTCTGCTGGCGTAGAATCAGTCTCACTGAAAAAACCTAGCGAAGTCGTTGTTGTGCCGGGCGACCGAATCGTTTTCAAAACGACATATAAAAATAATGGTGCAGAGGCGGCGACAGGGTTCCGCGCAACGAACCCGATGCCAGCCCCGGTTCAGTTCGTGTCCGTGCGTGAAGAATGGGCCGAAGTATCGGTTGATGGCGGCACAACTTGGGGCAAGTTATCCGCACTGACTGTTTTACCAAAAGCCGAGGCTGGCGTCGCGGCTATTCCCGCGAGCAGAGCGGCGATCGAAGCTGACGTGACGCATGTTCGCTGGGTCTTCATCGATCCCATCCCCGCAGGTGGCAGCGGCGACATCTCGTATATTGGAATTGTTAAATAGGCATTATTGCACCGCTGTACCGCATTAGTTTAACCTTTACGGTGTGCCTGTCCCGCGATGGAACAAATGCCGCTTTAACGCCTGTAAATTCGTCATATTGCGCTACATTAACCCTCTTTATGGGTGGCTATCACCCGCGTGAACGCGCAGCAATGTGAGCGAACTATTCTAGGAACACAATATGCGTGCCACCATCAACTCCACTCGCAAAATTGCCATCATGGCGGCTGCGCTCGTCTTGCCGCTGGCGCTGTCTGCTTGTGGTCAGCAAACATCGGATGAAGCGGCGGTTGCCGCGCTTGATGAAAAACTTACCGGCCAAGGCAGCGATCCTGCTATGAATACTGCGCTCGATGACCGGATTTTGGTCGACCCGGCGTTAACCGATAGCGCGAACATCGCCAATGTGCGCGAGGCGGATCAGCCGCTTAATGGCGCATTGCCCGCCGACAACGGTTATGAAGGTTCGACGCCCGCTGCGTCCGATTTGCAAGATACCAAAATGATGAGCGCGCCCAGCCCGACAATTGTAGCCAAGGAAGATTGCAAAAGCTGCGGCGAAAATCGTGCAGTGACGTTGGGCGGGTTAGCCGAAGATCAAGGCGTAAGGCGGGGCAAGGGTACTTGCGATGCCAAACTGCAATATGGGGCGAATTGGGCGACGCGTATGCCACCGGAGTTTCCAGTCTATCCCAAGGGCCGCGTGAAAGAGGCGGGCGGTGTTGAGGGCGGAATATGCGATATTCGCGTCGTCAGCTTTACCACATCGGCTAAAATGAAAGACGTGATTGATTATTATTACAGCCGCGCCAAAAACGCTCGCTTTACCGCTGACTATGAAATTCGCGCTGGCGAACATACGTTGGGCGGTGTGCGCGATGTCGATGGCGGCGCCTATGTCGTCACCTTTAACCCCGCACCTGGCGGCGCGACAGCCGTGGACATTGTGGCCAATAACGGTCGCTGACCCTGTATATCGGTGAGCGTGCAATCCCACCGCTTCCCTTAATTGTAAAGCGCGGCTAAGGCGGCGTTATGAAATCTCTAATCATTGTAATGCTAGGCGGCGGCTTTGGTGCTGGCCTGCGGCATGGATTGAACATGGCCGCGTCGCGCTCGCCTGCCTTGGCGGGCTGGCCGTGGAGCACATTTGCGGCAAATGTGGCTGGCGGTTTGTTGATGGGCGCGCTGATCGGCTGGCTTACACATAGCGGCAGGGGCAGTGACCATGACCTGCGATTGCTTTTGGGCGTTGGCTTATTGGGCGGATTTACCACCTTCAGCGCATTCAGTATGGAAATGGCGCTTATGGTGCAGCGCGGTGAAATTTGGCAATCGGCGGTATATGCGATGCTAACGGTTGGTCTGGCATTGGGTGCGGTGTTCGCTGGCCTAGCCATCAGCAAAGGAGTTTTTGCATGAGTAAGCCGCCGATTAAAAGCAAGGCGCCAATGCGCGCTCCAATGGCACGGACGCCCAATAGCCCCGCAAAAACAAAATCAACCGCCGCTTCGGCACAAAAGGGCGGATCGAACAATCAATCGGGCGCGCAGGGCATTCGTGAATTTATTGTCGACGCCGATGATGATGGCATCCGGCTTGACCGCTGGTTCAGCCGTATATTGCCCGACACGAGCTTTAACGATGTCTCGCGTTGGGCGCGTACAGGACAGATACGCGTCGATGGCAAACGCGCATCGCCCGGCGACCGGGTGCTGGCGGGCCAGTCTATCCGCGTTCCCCCGTCTGACCCGAATGCCGATCCCGATGCACGGCCATCGCGGGTTAAAAAGCGCGTCGAGCTGACCGAGGATATGATCGATTTTGCCCAAGGCTTGGTCATTCATAAGGACAAGGACGCGCTGGTGATTAACAAGCCGGCGGGGCTGGCGACGCAGGGCGGAACGAAAACCCATGAGCATGTTGACGGCTTGCTGGATGCATTATGGTTTGATGTCGATGGGCGGCCTAAACTGGTTCATCGGCTGGATAAGGACACATCGGGCGCGCTTTTGTTGGCGCGGTCATCGCGAGCGGCGGCGCATTTTTCCAAGGCGTTTGCATCGCGGACGGCGCGCAAGGTTTACTGGGCATTGGTGGTCGGCGTGCCTGCGATTGAGGATGGGCTGATCGAACTGCCGATTGGGAAACAGCCCGGATCAGGCGGCGAGAAAATGCATGTCGATCCCGACAATGGCCAGTCGGCAAAAACCCGTTACCGGATTATCGAACGTGCCGGAAATACCTGCGCCTGGGTTGAGTTGCAGCCATATACGGGCCGCACGCATCAGCTGCGCGTGCATATGGCGGCGATTGGGCATCCGATTGTGGGTGACGGCAAATATGGCGGCAAGGATGCATTTTTAACGGGAACAATCAGTCGCAAAATGCATTTGCATGCGCGCCGCATCCGGATCGACCATCCCAAAGGAGAGGCGCTAGATGTGACTGCAAATCTGCCGCAGCATATGGCCGAAAGCTTCGAAGATTTGGGCTTTGATATGGCGCTTGGCAATTTGTTGCCGATGGTGACACCCAAGGCCAAAGATACGCTGGAGGGAAAAATCCGTCTGAAAGCCAATATCGCCAAAACCGCGCGGAAAGAGCGCAAGGGCGAGCGGCGTGCGCGTGGCAGCGAGCCGGTTAAAAAGGCGCGCAGTGATAGTAAGAAGGACACAGCAAAGGCGATCGCCGGTAAAGAATGGGGCAGGGGCAAGAGCGCGGTAAAGGGCGCGGCCAAAGGTAAGGCGATTGCCAAGCAACCGACGTCGAAAAAGCCCGGAATGAAGGGTGGTTTGAAACGTGGTGCGCCTGCGGCCCGGGGTAAGCAGAAATAATGCATCCCAACGCCGCATTTAGGTGGGATGACCGCGATGCCCTTCGAAAATTTGCCCGCGAAATCGGCTTTGGCATGGTCTGCGCGGTAACACCGGACGGCCTGCGTACCGCGCATGTGCCCTTTGTGTTTCTGGACGATGATCGGATCGGGATTCATTTGGCGAAGGGTAATGCGCTTACCAAGCATCTGGACTCGGCGCAGGGGATTTTCGTCGTCAACGGACCGGATGGATATATCAGCCCCGATTGGTATCAAATGGACGACCAGGTGCCGACGTGGAATTATCTGGCGCTGGAGATGGAGGGCACGCTACGCCGGATGTCGGCTGAGGAGTTGACGGCGCAAACCGATGCGTTGACGGCGCAGCATGAGGCGCAGCTTGCGCCCAAACCCGAATGGACGCGCGGTAAAATGTCGGATGGTTTGTTTGATAAAATGCTGGGCGCGATTGTTGGTTTTGAGATGACCATCACCGCATGGCGCAGCACAGCAAAGCTAGGGCAGAACAAACCCGCCAGCGCGCAACAATTTGCGGCAGACGCGCTGGAGCAACGCGGGAATACCGCCATGGCGGCGCTAATGCGGGGGCAGGCGCAGGCATGAAATATTTGGCTCTGTTCGATTGTGATGGCACATTGGTGGATAGCCAGGCCAATATTTGCATGGCCATGGAACATGCATTTGCCGCGCTGTCATTGCCCGCCCCGCCCCGCAACCTGATTCGCCGCATCGTCGGCTTAAGCGTATTTGAGGCCGCCAGCGCGTTGATCCCCGATGCCGCCTATGATGTGCAATTTGAACTGTCCGAACAATATAAAGCCGCGTTTCATAAACTGCGACACGACGGCCTGATACAAGAGCCATTATACGAAGGCATGGGCCGCCTTTTGGAAACGCTTCTCGCGGACAATTGGGCATTGGGGGTTGCGACCGGAAAATCGGATCGCGGTCTCGACAATTGTTTGAACCACCATGGTATTCGCGCGCATTTTGTCACGCTGCAAACGGCGGACCGACATCCATCAAAACCGCATCCGGCAATGGTGCATCAGGCGATTAACGAAGCGAAAACTGTGGCAGATCGGACAGCGATGATCGGTGACACGACCTATGACATTTTGATGGGAAATGCCGCTGGGTGCCGCACGATTGGCGTATCATGGGGGTATCATCCCGCCGATGAATTGCGTGCCGCCGGGGCCGATGCGATCGCTGAAAATATGGACGAGCTGCAATTTCACTTGAAAGAAATGCGATGAATGAGAATGACGGCAGCGAAGCATTGGCGCGAAAACGATATGCGTTGATTAGCAGCGTTCGGATATTTGGCGGCGCGATGCTGGTATTTGGCCTCGCGATTATTGCCAATGGTTTCATGGGCTTGCCAGTACTGGCGGGCTATGTATTCTTTGCAATTGGCGTGTTTGATTTCATCGCGCTGCCCGCAATTTTATCGCGCAAATGGAAAAGCCAGCCTAACAAATGAAACGGTTTTGGAAAATTGTATTAATTGAACCGTCATCCGGGGGTTATGCGATCCGTTTGGATAGCCGGCCTGTAAAAACCCCCATGCGCGCCGAACTTGTGCTGCCCAATATGGCAATTGCCGAGGCTGTTCGCGCTGAATGGGACGCCGTTGGCGATGATATTGATCCGATGATGATGCCAATCACGGGTCTTGCCAATGCCGCGATTGACCGCATTGCGGCGGACCGCGAAGGATTTATCGGCGCAATCGCGGCATATGGTGAAACGGATTTATTCTGCTACCGCGCCGAAGAGCCTGACATATTGGTGCAGCGACAGGCCGAAATTTGGGACCGCCATTTGCATTGGGCGCAGGCGCGTTTCGATGTCCATTTTGTGGTTGTGACGGGCATAATGCATCAGCCGCAGCCACCCGCAACGCTGGCCCGGTTGAAATCCGCTGTTGCGGAACTGGACAACTGGCAATTGGCCGCCGCATCAAAAATGGTGCCGATCACAGGATCGCTTATTGCATTTCTAACATTAATGAGCGGCGAAGTTACGGCTGAGGAGCTTTGGCCTGATCTGGTACTGGATGAATTGTGGCAAGAGGAAAAATGGGGCGCAGATGATTTTGCGCTGAAAAATCGCCGTGACCGGCAGGCCGATTACATCGCGGCGGCGCGGTTTTTGGAATATTGCGCACCGATGGTGCAATGACGATACGTCGTCACCCCTCCATCAGCCTCCGCGCAAAACCAATCAGCCCCTTTTGTCGTGATCGGCGCAGGCGCTCTGCGGCCAATATATGCTGGATTTTGACAAAGCATGCCTCGACATCGTCATTGATTAGGACATAATCATATCCATCCCAATGGCCGATTTCAGATTTGGCGCGGGCCATACGTTCGTTGATTACGGTGTTGCTGTCTGTTCCGCGTGCGCGTAGCCGCTTTTCCAATTCGCTAATTGAGGGCGGCAAGATGAAGATACGGACAATGTCATTCCCTGCCTCTTGATACAATTGCTGCGTACCCTGCCAATCAATATCGAACAACACATCGCGCCCCTGTGCCAACGTCTGCTCAACAGGTCCTTTGGGCGTGCCGTAACGATGGCCAAAAACATGCGCCCATTCCAGTAGTTCGCCGTTCGCCACCATTTGCTTAAACGTGGGAACGTCGACAAAATGATAATCAACACCGTCATGTTCGCCGATGCGGGGCGGGCGGGTTGTGGCAGATACCGACAATTCTATTTGACTGTCACTATATAATAGTTTGCGGGCTAACGTAGATTTGCCCGCACCAGACGGCGATGACAGCACAAACAACAGCCCGCGCCGCTCCAATTGTATTGATCCATTATTTGCTTGAGACATAATCGCACCTGCCGCAAACAGGGTATCGGCGTCAAGAGATTTGGATGGGGTAAAATATGCATTGGCCATTAAGGATCAGCAAAGGTTACGCATTGTTGGCTTTCATACTTTTCTTGGCCATTGCCGCGATTCTGTTGGGGATGGGGCGCCCACCAATTTGCGCATGTGGCAGTGTGAAATTGTGGCACGGCATCGTACAAAGCGCTGAAAACAGTCAGCATCTGGCCGATTGGTATACGTTTAGCCACATCATCCACGGCTTTCTGTTTTACGGCGCAGGTCATTTGCTTCGCCGCAAATGGCCGACATTATTCCCGCTTGGTATTGCCATATGCCTCGCAATCGTGGTTGAGGGCGCATGGGAGATCCTCGAAAATTCCTCGATAATCATCGACCGTTACCGCGAAGTAACCATTTCATACGGCTATGCTGGCGATAGCGTAGTGAATTCCATGGCCGATGTTTTTTGGATGATTTGCGGCTTGTTCCTCGCATCGCGGTTGCCGTGGAAAGTGACTTTGGCGCTGGCTTTATCATTTGAAATAATGACCGCATATTTGATCCGAGACAATTTGACGCTCAATATATTGATGCTGGTATCGCCCATTGAGGCGGTGAAGGATTGGCAAGCGGAGGGCACGGGATATTGGTTGACCGGAAAATAATTGCCTGTGCGGTAATGCGCGAAAATGTGCGTTGAAAAGTCAGTCCGCCCCTCATTTGCGATGCGTTGATATCATTTATCGGCTAAGCTTTTTGCAGCAACTTTCTGCCGCACCGCGCTCGCGTTCATCGTAAAAACGATTAATAACAAAACCAGACAGGGGGTTGGCTTTCGCAAGGAGCAACCAATGTTGAATAAATACTCTCCGAATAAATCCCTGAGGGTCGCACTCTCAGCCAGTATCATAACTGCAACCATAGCATTGGCAGGTAATGCCATCGCCCAGCAACCGTCCGCTGATACAGAAAAAACGGATAAAATGTCAGTAACTGAAAAGGCAGTGCCAGCGGCCACGATTGACACCAATAATGACGGTAAAATGGACGCATGGGACCGCGATGCCAACGGCATGCCCGATGCGTGGGATGTCAATGGTGATGGGCAGCCCGATCAAGTCGATGACAATGGTGATAGTAAACCCGACGACCAATCCGCGCCTGCGCCATCGGCTGAACCGGAGGCACCAATCCGGTAGGAATATCTGAAATATAAGGGGCAAATAACTCGCCGAGGTCTCTGGTCAGCCTCGGCGATTTTTTTGTGTCCCTTGCTGCCCACTTATTCCACCGGCAGAAAATCTGGGACCGATAAATACCGCTCACCTGTGTCGTAGTTGAACCCGAGTACGCGGCTACCTGCGGGCAGTTCAGCCAGTTTTTGCGCGATTGCCGCCAATGTTGCGCCCGATGATATGCCGACCAACATGCCTTCTTGCGCAGCGGCGCGGCGGGCCATGTCTTTGGCGGCATCAGGTTCCACTTGGATGACGCCGTCAATCGCTTGCGTGTGCAAATTGGCCGGTATGAAACCGGCTCCGATCCCCTGAATGGGATGCGGCCCTGGCTGCCCGCCGCTGATGACGGGCGAAAGTGTTGGCTCTACGGCATAGACTTTCATCGCGGGCCAATGTCGCTTTAATTCTTCGGCGCATCCGGTGATATGCCCGCCGGTACCGACGCCTGTTATCATCACGTCAATCGGGCTATCGGCAAAATCGGCTAAGATTTCTTGCGCGGTTGTCCGCACATGAACATCGATATTCGCGGCATTTTCAAATTGCTGCGGCATCCAAGCATTTGGCGTTTGTTCTACCAATTCCAGTGCGCGTTCAATCGCGCCCTTCATCCCTTTTTCTTTCGGGGTCAGATCAAAACTTGCGCCATATGCCAGCATCAACCGCCGCCGTTCAATCGACATCGATTCGGGCATGACTAGCACGAGCTTATATCCCTTTACCGCCGCCGCCATTGCAAGGCCGACACCGGTATTTCCCGACGTTGGCTCAATGATAACGCCGCCCGGCTTTAACGCGCCGCTGCGTTCCGCAGCTTCGATCATCGCCAATCCGATGCGATCCTTAATCGACCCGCCGGGATTTGATCGTTCGGATTTAATCCAAACCTCGGCATCTGGGAACAATCGGTTGATACGGATATGCGGCGTATTGCCAATGGTTTCCAAGATCGATTGCGCTTTCATGTCATCTTATCCTTGAATTGCGGTTCAAATGTTTTGGCATTTTTCAGCTCGGGAAAAATCCGCCACCAAATGCCTGTCACCAATATGGCACCAACGCCGCCAAAAACAACCGCGCCGACAGGGCCGAGTATTGCTGCCGCCACGCCGGATTGTAATTCGCCCAGTTCGTTGGACGCCGATATTGCCAATCCCGACGTCGCGCTGACCCGTCCGCGCATGTCATCAGGAGTGTTTATCTGCACCAAAGCAGACCTGACAAACACCGACAGCATGTCTGCTGCACCTAAAATCGCCAGCATAGAAAGTGCGATAATCATTGATGCCGCCATTTGGCCAGCCGCAGGCGCGCTGAACAACGCTTTGCCGATCACATCGCACAGGCCAAATCCGATGGTGGCGAGGCCAAATAATATCACTGCGCCCAACATCTTTGCCCCGACATTATGTCGCAATGGCCGGAATACCAAATATAGTGCCACAACAGCTGCGCCCAACGCGGGCGCGGCGCGCATCAGGCCCAATCCCTGCGCACCGACGTGCAAGATGTCGCGGGCATAAACGGGCAGCAAAGCGGTTGCTCCTGCCAAGATGACGGCAAATAAATCCAAACTGATCGCGCCCAACAAAAACCGTTCGGACCAAACATAACGAAGGCCATCGGCCATTTGTTGCAACGGTTTGCGGGAACCATCATTGGCGGGCGGGTATACAGGTGGCACGAAACTGATCGCGATGCTGGCTAAAGCCAATAGTGCCGCTGCGGCCCAATAGGGCGAACTTGGGCTTTGCGCATAGAGCAAACCGCCCACCGCCGGCCCTATAACCGATGCCGATTGCCATGCGATTGAATTGAGAGCAATCGCTTGCGGCAGGGCGGCAGGGGGCACGATATTGGGGGCAATTGCCGACATGGCTGGCCCGACAAATACCCGCGCCACGCCGTGTAATGCTGCCATGATGAACAGCAAGGGCAGGGTGAGCGCGTCGCTATATGTAAGCGCGGCTAGCATCAATGCCACAAGCATATCGATCATATTGGCCACGCGCGCCACGGTGCGGCGTTCAAATTGGTCAGCCGCCCATCCCGCCACGGGAGTTAGCACGAACAGCGGAATAAATTGCGCTAGTCCCAGAAATCCCAACAAAAACGCAGCTTGCTTTGGTGGCATGCCGTAATCGCTGCGCGCAACATCATATACCTGCCACGCGATAACGACGACCATCGCCATAGTTCCGATGACAGCACAAAACCGCGCAAACCAGAACAGGCGGTACGCGGGGATTGATAATGGATGTGGGCTGGTCATGTGTCCCCCACCCTCACAAAACTGTCCATCACACGTTTGCTGCCAGCGGTGTCAAATTCGATCTCCAGCTTATTGCCTTCAATCTCCATAATCTCGCCGTAGCCGAATTTTTCGTGGAATACGCGCATGCTGATGGCCAAATCCTTGCGGCCCGGCTGTGCAAAGCTCGCGGCGCTGCGGGTGTTTTCCGGCGTGCGCGCAGGGACGGTGTTAAATCCTCCCGATGTCGCCGCGCGTTGCCACCCTGGGCCGCGCGCGTTGCTGCGCCCTTGGTTGGCGGCAGCCAGATGCGCAAACGGGTCATCGCGTTCTGCCCAATTGGCGCGCCACATTGATGCGCCGCCAGTCATGCTGTCCTGTGCCTCGATATGATCCTTCGGCAGCTCAGCGATAAACCGCGACGGTATACTGCTGGTCCATTGGCCATAAATACGGCGGTTGGCGGCGTGCAGGATGGTGCATTTCGTCCGCGCACGGGTGATCGCCACATAAGCAAGGCGGCGTTCCTCCTCCAAACTGGCGAGGCCGCCCTCATCCAGTGACCGCTGAGATGGGAACAGGCCTTCTTCCCATCCGACAAGAAACACATTGTGAAATTCCAGCCCCTTGGCGGCATGGATCGTCATGATCGTGATTTGCGGTCCACTATTCTGCGCCTCATTATCCATCACCAAACTGACATGTTCCAGAAAATCACCGAGCGTTTCATATTCCTCCATCGCCCGGGTCAGCTCGGTCAAGTTTTCCAGCCGCCCCGATGCCTCGACGCTGCGTTCGGCTTGCAATACGCCAGTATAGCCGCTTTCATCGAGGATCATCTGGGTGAGCTCTGACGGGGTTTGCCGCGACGCCTCATCACGCCAGCGGGCGATGCTGGAAACTAGGCCAGCAAGCGACGCTCGCGCCTTGCCAGTCAGCTCGTCCGTACCGGTCATCTGTGCGGCGGCAGTAGACAGCGGGATGCCAGCGGCGCGGGCGATAATGTGGATTTTGCCCACCGCCTTGTCGCCTATGCCGCGCTTCGGCGTGTTGACAATGCGTTCAAAGGCCAGATCATCGGCGGGCTGATTGACGATGCGCAAATACGCAATGGCATCGCGGATTTCGGCGCGTTCATAAAAGCGAAAACCGCCGACGATTTTATACGCCAGCCCGATTGAAATGAACCGGTCCTCAAACTCCCGCGTCTGATGCTGAGCGCGCACCAATATGGCGATATTGTCGAGCGTGACGCCCTTATGCTGCGCCGCCTCTATCTCTTCGCCCACCCGCCGCGCTTCTTCGGGGCCGTCCCAAACGCCAATAACCTGAACCTTTTCGCCGTCGTCCAGCTCGGTCCATAATGTCTTGCCCAGACGTTCGCTATTGGCGTCAATCAACCCCGATGCCGCCGCCAAGATATGTGGGGTGGAACGATAATTCTGCTCCAGCTTGATAACCTTTGCGCCCGGAAAATCCTTTTCAAACCGCAGGATATTAGCAACTTCTGCGCCGCGCCAGGAATAGATGCTTTGGTCGTCGTCGCCGACACACGCGATATTCTTGCGTTTCTGCGCCAGCAACCGCAGCCACAGATATTGCACCGCGTTGGTGTCCTGATATTCGTCGACCATGATATATTTGAACCGCGCCTGATATTGTTCCAGCACGTCGCGGTTGTTTTTCAGCAGGTTCAAACTGTGCAGCAACAAATCGCCGAAATCGCAGGCGTTGAGCGCGAGTAAACGCCGCTGATACAGCGCGTACATTTCCTGACCCTTGCCGTTTGCGTATGCCTCACTATCGCCCGCCGACAGGTCGGCCGGCGATAATCCTTGGTTTTTCCACTTATCGATCAGCCCGGCCAGCGCCTTGGCCGGAAAGCGTTTGTCGTCGATATCTGTACCCTGGATCAGCTGTTTCAACAGGCGGATTTGGTCGTCTGTGTCGATGATTGTGAAATTGCTTTGCAGCCCCACAAGCTCGGCATGACGGCGCAGCATTTTTGCGCCGATGCTGTGAAATGTGCCCAGCCACGGCATGCCCTCCACCGCGTCGCCGATCATCCGGCCAATCCGTTCCTTCATCTCCCGCGCCGCTTTATTGGTGAAGGTGACAGACAGGATTTCGGACGGCCACGCCAGCCGCGTCGCAATAATCTGCGCCAGCCGCGCCGTCAGCGCCGCCGTCTTGCCGGTACCAGCGCCAGCCAGCATAAGCACGGGGCCTTCAGTAGTGAGCACGGCTTCGCGTTGCGGCGGATTCAGGCCCGACAGCCATGGCGGATCGTTTGCGGCCGGTGCGTTTGGCGCGGTAAATGTAGGAGAGTCGTTCACCCGCGAACGATTAGGGAACATGTTGGGTAAGGGCAAGGGCGTATGTTTTACGCGAGCTACTCCCCAATCGGTCGCAGCAATATCAACTGTGCTTTGCCCACATTGCGCAACGTTTCGACCTCAAACCCTGCAACGTCGGGCGATTCTTTCAGGCCTGTTTCGATGCTGATCCATGTGGCGGGCGCGATCCAGCCCTGGCGCGAAAGCTTGTCCAGCGCAACTGCGCCTGCGCCGCTGCCATAGGGCGGGTCCATTAGGATCAGGTCAGCGGGTTTCAGGGCGCGGCCCAGCGACATGACCGATGTTCGGCGTACCTCGCTCACAAACTTCGCGTCCAGCGTGTCGATATTTTTGTCGAGCGCGGCCAATGCCGCTGCGTCCTGTTCAACAAACATACAATGGCCTGCGCCGCGCGATAATGCCTCAAGCCCCAACGCGCCTGATCCAGCGAACAGATCAAGCACCGCCAACTCCTCAAACGACCCCAAGCGGCTGGTCAACATGGAAAACAACGTTTCCCGCGTACGGTCGGCGGTGGGGCGGGTAGTGTCGCCCTTGGGCGCGGTGATCGGGCGTGACCGCCATTTTCCAGAAATAATGCGCATTCCCGCGCTATAGTTTATTTTGCGTCCCGGCCAAGCGGTTAGTTATTGGTTTCAATGAACAGCGAACAGCTGCGCCCGCAAATCAGTGAGAATAGGGTCTGCTGCAAATGTTGCCTCTGCAGGGACGGGTTTTCCCAGCAGATATCCCTGAACATTCGCAATCGGCAAGGTGCGCAGCAACGCCAACTGTTCAGTCGTCTCGACCATCTCCGCAGTGACTTTTGCATGCACCGCTGAACAAAGATGCAGAACGCCGATCAACAGATCGCGCGCTTTTTTGTCATCCACTATGTTGGCAATCAAGCTGCCATCCAGTTTAATGTGGTCAAACTGCATTTCCTGCAAATATCCAACCGAGGCATAGCCTGCGCCAAAATCATCCAGCACAATGTGAATGCCCAGGTTTTGTAACCGGCCCAAAATCCGCTGTGCCACAGCGGTATCACGCAGCAGCGCAGTTTCGGTTACCTCAATTGAAAGCCGAGCGGGATCGAATTGCAATTCGCGTAGCATTTCGGGAATGATCCGGTCTAGATTGGATGTTCCAAGCCCGCTACCCGAAATATTGAAGGAAAGTCGCTTGTCCGTGTCCCAATGCCGCGCGGTCATCAAAGCGCAGCGCAGCAGATGAACCGTTAATTTGGTTGCGAGGCCGCTCCGCTCTGCGGAATCCACAAACTCTGACGGATTGATTGCCCCCAATTGCGGATGGTCCCAGCGTGCCAATGCCTCAAATCCAATATGGGTGCCGCTGCGCAGGTCAAAGATAGGCTGAAAATGCAAAATAATCTGTGACATTTGTGATTCATCAGACAACGCTTGTTCAATCATTGTTCGGCGGCGCACAAGCTCCGCCATTTGCTCTTCAAATATGCAGATGGCGCTGGTTTTGCGCGTTTTTGCTTCATACAACGCCACGTCTGCTTGTTGGATCAGCACCATGGGGTCATCGGGGATGCACGTTTCGTGCGCGATGCCAAAGGCCGCGCCCATGCGCACTTCATGCTGCCCCAAAATAACGGGCTTGTATATTTCCTGCACCATTTGTTCAGCGCGCTGATACACCCAGACCACGTCTTTGTCGCAGGTAAACAATATGGCAAATTCGTCGCCGCCAAGTCGCGCAACAATTCCAGAATCTCCAACAATTGCGGTCAAACATTTGCCCATCCTGATGAGAATCTGGTCGCCAGCCGCGTGACCATATGTATCATTGATGGGTTTGAATCCGTTCATATCAACCATCACCACGGCAACTTGTGTATTGGGCGATCCGTGTTTGTGAACGGCAAGGGCGTCCAAAAACGCACGGCGGTTCGGCATGTCCGTTAAAGGATCACGGTTCGCCAAACGTTGCGCATCGCGCCGTTGTGCGGTCAAATTGCTACGCGAATCGACAAGGTGACAGAGTTGATTAAACTCCAACGCCACCATGTATATTATCAGACAAGTGATCACTGTCATATTCGCAGCCATCGTTATCATCATGGAGTCGCCCGTCATTAACATAGCGATGACGATATATAATGTGCCCGTGATTATAACGGCATGCGTCGCAGCAGGAAGCGCTTTCAGGCAGTATGAACATGTAATCATACTCAATATCGTAAACAGCGGGATATAGGCAAAATATTCGGGCGGCGCTGCCCGCATGATTGCAACGGCCCAGCTACCAAGCAAGATAGCCATCAATGTCGCGGCCACAACATTGCCAATTAACGTTTTGCGAATAGCGGCAATGGGCAATTCATGATCACTTTTTGCGTGCTTGCGCCAAATGGACAAGCGCAAAATCATCAGTGGCGCAGCAGCGGCGGGAAACGAAAATGTTAAAAGCGCGCCTGCGCCTTCCCAGACCGCAAATGCCATAAAAAGGCTGTTTATCAGCAGTATAGAATACATAACGGGGATAAGTTTTGAGAGTACGCGAAACTGTTCCCTGGCGAGTTCATCGCTGGTGTAAAACAGTCCAGCGGACCTAACCACGGACGCAAAAATGCGCTTTGCTCTCATCGCCTATATCTGCGATCAATACGCAGCAGGCGTTAAATTAGTATAAATTGCTCCGTTGAAAAATCTATCAAACCACTTGTTTTTTCAACAAATTCTGGAAAGTAATCAAATCGGATTTGCGCACATCGCCAACTGTTCCAGGTTGCAGATCACCAAGCACAAAGGGTCCGTATCGCGTCCGTATCAGGCGGTTTACCTCTAAGCCCAAATGCTCAAGCACGCGGCGAACCTCGCGGTTTTTGCCTTCGGTTAGGGTCATTTCGATCCACACGTTGGCGCCGGTGCGCCGTTCCATATTGGCATCAATCTTGCCATATTGCACGCCGTCGACTTCGACGCCGTGGATCAGTTCTTCCAGCTCAGCTTGGCTGACCATGCCGAAACAGCGCGCGCGGTAGGTGCGCTCTATGCCTGTGGACGGCAATTCCATTTGTCGTTTGAATTCGCCATCGTTGGTCAGCAACAGCAGGCCCTCTGTATTGAGATCAAGCCGTCCAATCGGCATGACGCGCGGCATTTCTGGCGGCAATATATCGTAAATTGTCTTGCGCCCCGAAAAATCACGTTCAGCAGTCAAGCAGCCTTCGGGCTTGTGAAACATATACAACATTGTCGGTGCTGGTTTGCCGACCAGTTTGCCATCGACCGCAACACCGTCCAGATTTTTGAGCAACGTTGCCGGGGTTTCAACGACAACATCGTTCAGGGTCACGCGCTTGTCCGCGATCATCCGTTCCACTTCCCGCCGCGACGCCACGCCGGCGCGGGCCAGCAATTTGGCAATGCGCGCATCGCCGTCATCGCGCTCCAACGCGCCTTTGGATGGCACATTCGATGGTGCACGGGCGCGCCGCACAGGTTTATTGTCCCAGCGAATACGGGGAGGATTTTCGGCACCTCGCGGTGCGGACGGACGGGACGGAGGTTTTACCATTTGCGGCCCTTGGCGCAGTTTGCGGTAAAAGTCACCTAAACTCGTTAAAAATCTGGTCATTCGCGCAAATGGCGTTAGTTTCGTTGTTAACGATAATGAGGGAGCATTTATGAACGCAACTGCGGCAGCAGAACAGCCAAAGCTGAAGGGCTGGAGGTTATTGAAAGCAGCGTTTTCCAACCGGAAAATGGGTATCATGTTGGCCTTTGGGTTTTCTGCAGGACTGCCCTACGCGTTGCTGCTCGGAACATTATATGCGTGGCTGGGCGAGGAGGGCGTTGACCTTGAAACCATGGGAATATTCTCGCTCATTGGCTTGGCCTATGCCTTCAAATTCCTCTGGTCACCAATTGTTGACCGTGTGGAGCTGCCAATATTGGGACGGTTGGGACGGCGGCGGTCGTGGTTGATCCCAATTCAGTTGCTGCTGGGACTTTCGTTTATTTTATTGTCGCAGTTG
Source organism: Sphingomonadales bacterium (assembly GCA_031415335.1). Taxonomy (GTDB): domain Bacteria; phylum Pseudomonadota; class Alphaproteobacteria; order Sphingomonadales; family Sphingomonadaceae; genus Sphingorhabdus_B. Next base: position 86,854 of record JANORM010000005.1, read on the forward strand.
AACCCGCAAACGTCATTGGGACTTTTTTCGGCGATTGCTGGCGTGTGCGCTTTCGCATCGGCGACGCAGGATATCGTGATCGATGCATGGCGGGTCGATGTGGCGGATGAAACCGCGACATTAGAGATATTGTCGGCAATTTATCAACTGGGCTATAGGATTGCTGCGTTGGCCGGGGGCGCTTTGGCGTTGATTATGGCATCGCGCATTGGCTGGCCGCAGGTTTATTTGATTATGGGAATATCGTTGCTGTTCGTTGTTTTGGCGACGTTGGCTGCGCCAGACACGCCGCGTCCCGAAAGCACGGCAGATATTGGCAAATTTGCCGATGCTGGTGAACTGTCGATCCAAGTTCGTGGATTGGCGATGGCGCTGGTTGGTGCCTGCTGGATATGGGCGTTGTATTCGGTTATTTCGTTCATGGTCCAGTCGCTGGGTGCAACACCGGAAGCACGGCCGGATAGCGGCGATTTCATCAAGTTTCAGGGACCATTGATCGTCATTGCGACGGTGATCGTGCCCGCCATTGTTGCCGCCATGTTGAACTATTTCAAACGATCCGGGCAATATGTCTTGGCCGAGGCACAGCCCGTGCACACTGGTCTGCACCGGTTCATCGATCACTGCTACAGCGCCTTGTTAATGCCATTGGCGGAGATCGTCGGGCGGTTGGGCTGGGCATCGATATTGGTGCTGTCGATCATTTTGACCTACCGTTTCACCGATGCCGTGTGGGGGCCATTTGCGCTGCCATTTTATTTGCAGGAATTGAAATACACGAATGACGAAGTTGCCATTGCGTCGAAATTCTTCGGCGTTGGCATGACCATGTTGGGCATCACATTGGGCGCCATATCCTTTGCGACATTGGGCCGGATGAAGACGCTGATTCTGGGTGCGGTGGTCGCCGCGGCATCTAATCTTCTCTATGCCGATTTGTCTCAGGGTGGAGCGAGAATTGACATATTCGGAAACTATAGCGGATTTTACTGGTTAGCCGAATTGTTCGGGTCGGACGCGCGTTTCTCAAGGTTGTTGCTTGCGATTGCTGGCGAAAATTTGGCGGGTGGACTGGCCGGGGCTGCGTTTGTGGCTTATCTGTCAACGATCACCTCCAAATCATACAGCGCTGTGCAATATGCATTGCTGTCATCGCTGACATTCCTTGTGGGATCATTGGGTCGCGGCGCGATTGGCAAGATGATCGAGACAGATGGCTACACGCATGTGTTTTACCTGACCGCTGGGCTAGGGCTCATTGCCGTCATACTATGTATCATCGAAGCCATTCGCGTGCGCAGGGTGCCCGAAACGGCTGGTGCAGCTTAATAGCTAGGCGGCTAAGCGGTTTCATCCAACCCCAACGCCATCCCATGCGAGGCAAACGCGCCGCGCACAGCATCGATGGTCGCGAGTACCGAGTGGCATTCGCGGTTGCCGGTTAGGTCGGACAGCAACATCATAGCGCGAGCCGGATTGCTTTGGCTGACGGCAAATATCGATAGCAGCTGCGCCTCGTCCGTGGTCATTTGGCGGCAACAACATGGCGCGATGGTAAAGCTTAGGCGGCAATGCCGTGACAGGTCGACCATCAACGCCTGAATTAACAAATAGGGCTGGCGATAGCTTTGGCCAAAGCGGTGCATTATCGCGTTGCATGCGCTGGCATCTTTCAGGCCATACGCGCCCATCCGGCGAAAAGTTACCAATAACAAACGCAAATCGTCGTTTTGCGGGATCGGGCCGATGAGCTGTTGCGGTCCTTTTAACGTGGCTTTCATAATATTCGTCGCTCCATCAATGATAGCTAATGAGAACCATTATCAACAAAGAGAGTCAAGCGGGAATTTCACCATTTTGTGACAAAACAGTTCCAGCAAGATAAAGCGAGCCGGCGATCAATATCGTCACCGGGGGGAGATAAGTCAGCGACGCGGTAATATCTTGGAGCGCCGCAGCGACGTCGCTGGCCGAAGTCGCGTTTGATATGCCTAAACTATTTTTCGCCAAGTCGCAGATGATGTTGGGCGCATGACTAACATGACCGGGAATTGATACCGCATGGATGGATGCGATTTTGCCTGCAATCGGTTTGAGAAACCCAAGAACATCTTTGTTTTCTAACATCCCGATTATCAGGTGAATGCGATTATCACCAAGGCTGTCGGCAATCGCCGCGCCCGCATCCGGGTTATGCCCACCGTCGAGCCAAAGCTGTGATTGCGGCACCAGCGCAGTCAATGGCCCCGCGCCAAGCCGCTGCAAACGCGCTGGCCAGTGCGTCCATTCCATAGCAGCGGCGAGTGCAACCTCGGCGATGGGGATCGCCGATTGGTGCCGCAACATTGCAACCGCAAGCGCGGCATTGTCCGCCTGGTGCGCGCCTGTCATGCGGGGCAGGGGCAAATTCAGTTTTCCGGCACTATCACGATAATGCAGGCGGCCATCATAAATTGCCGCATCCCAACCCACTTTGCGCGCAAACAAGGGCGCACCCGTTTTGGCCGCATGTTCCGCGATAGTAATAGTCACTTTTTGCGGATAATGCTGCGTTACCATGGGGGCGTCCGGCTTGGCGATGCCAGCTTTCTCCCAACCAATGCGGGTCAGTGGGTCATCCGGCGTTCCCGTTTCGGGGGCGAGCAGAAACGCTTCATGATCGATGCCGAGCGATGCAATACCGCATACAATTGGGGTCATAATGATATTGGTCGCGTCCAGCCGTCCGCCCAAGCCAACCTCGATGATCGCCGCATCGGCCGGCGTGCGGGCAAAGGCGAGGAAAGCCGCCGCCGTCGTGACTTCAAAAAAACTCGCGCCGATGCCATGTGCCTCGGCAGCGTCCAACACCTCGGCAAGCAATGCGGCAAGCGCGTCGTCATCAATCAGCTTTCCCGCAACGCGAATACGCTCATTGAACCGCACCAAATGTGGGCTGGAATAAACATGTGCCGTCATCCCAGCGGCCTCAATCGCAGCGCGCAGGAAGGCGCAGGTTGATCCCTTGCCATTCGTTCCTGCGACGTGGAATACCGGCGGCATAGTGCGGTGCGGATTGCCAAGCGCGGCGAGCAGCGCGGTAATCCGTTCCAACCCCAAAATGTCCCGTCCCGGCGACAATTGAGCAAAGCGATCCAGCTGCGCTTGCACGGCGGGATCATCGGATCGGGCGTGATCGGCCATCGGTGCGGGGCTATGCGGCCAGTTTTTCTGGCATCAGATACCCAATCAGCATGCCCAAAGTTTCCGGCAAATCCTTGCGCGCAACCACCATATCCAACATCCCGTGATCGAGCAGATATTGGGATGTCTGGAAATCGTCAGGCAATTTTTCGCGTATCGTATTTTCGATCACGCGGCGTCCGGTAAAGGCCAAAGTCG
>JANORM010000006.1:0-60966 GCA_031415335.1 Sphingomonadales bacterium
GCTATCCGAAGGCGTGGCGCAAATGGACAAGGTGTATGCCAAGCTGGCCGATGTCAGCGTGTCCGACAAAAGCCTTATCTGGAACACCGACCTGATCGAAACGCTGGAACTCGACAATCTGCTCGCGCAGGCCATGGTCACCATGCACAGCGCCGAAGCCCGCAAAGAAAGCCGCGGCGCTCACATGCACGAAGATTACGAAGCCCGTGATGACGTGAACTGGATGAAACATTCCACATCGACGTTCGAAGGCTGGGGCGGCAAGGGCGGCGCAGTGAAGTTAGACTCGCGGCCTGTGCATGAGTTTACGCTGACCGATGAGGTGGAGTATATAAAGCCCAAAAAGCGGGTTTATTGATGGTGTTTGCGGGCTGGATAAAACGGCCCGTTTTTTGGTGGCTAGTTTTTGCCGCTGCCATCGTCATTGGCTTAGGCATAATTGAATATGGCCGTACGCTCGATCAATATGTTGATCAGGAAGTGGGTAGTGCACTTTATGCTGACCCACCGTGCACTAGTGAAGAAGGTCGCAATGACGACCAAGCTCGGTACACTTGGTATCGCAAAATGGACGAAGCTAGAACCCTTAGATATCCGCTGATAAATGCGGGTTGTGCAATGATTGTCGCTGCTATCACGCTGGCTCTGTTATTTGGATATTTGTGGAGAACACGGCGCGAAGGACATACTATACTGCGAACTCCAAGTCAGGAGTGGCATTTCTTTGCCGTTGGGATAGTGGCCATTATTTCTACTTTAATTGGCATGTTTGTCGGATTGGACCTTGATTTAGAACGGCAAATGTTGCCGTGGTGCGCTGACTCGATTATAATTCCTATGTTTGGACTAATTCCCTTTACGTTGATCTTCTTGCTTGTGGCTGTTTTAGTTGGATGGGGCATTAGCCATTGGTTCAAGCCGCTTCCTGCCTCATTGTGGCAATGGAATTCAGAAAAACCGAAACTTTCAATCGTCGTATCCATCATATTTGGCGCAATCGCTTTGTTTTGGTTCTGGATGATAATCGATAGCTTCCCGACGGCCGATTTTTTGATCGTGGGGCCGGGCATATTGGCAATCTATCTCACGCTGTCATGCCGTGCTGCGATTTTGGGGCCAGCAAAAGTATTGTAACTCAGCGACATCACACTCAATTCACTCGTTATCCGGCCACGCATTCACTTTCAAATGCAGTCCTCGATCGCGCTGGACGTGGATGATTTTGAGTATCTCGACACGTTTGTCACTGGCGAAATAGTAAATGTGATGCATCCCACTACGCTTACGGCGGAGACCCGGATAGACGTCATTGTATAAAGCATGGCGCAGGGCAGAAATGCGCAGCGTCTTGATGTCTGCCACAAGTGCCGCTGCGTAACGTTTGCTTGTGCTTTCCCCCAAGCTTGCTTAGCATAGATTTCTATCTCATTTAGGTTAGCCAATGCATCGGGACGGAAGATCAGTTTCCGCTTCATCCGTCGCCGAACTTTTCCTCAAACCATGCATCAATATCGAACGGACGGGCGGGGCCGCTGTCAAGCGACTTTTGAATCATGGTGCGCAATGCTGTGACCTTAGCATCCTCGTGCATATATTGCCGCAACGCTTCACGCACCACTTCGCTGCCAGTTGCAAATTCTCCGGACTCGACCTTTTCGTAAATAAAATCCGTAAAAGGTTTGCCCAGTGCGATTGAAGTATTTTTGGCGGTCATAAAATTAAGTTACCAATATTTGGTAACATGTCAATTCAGCCGTGACAAAACCCCCGCCGCGATCTCCAAACTACGACGCCGTTTCGCATGGTCAAACACCGAGCCCGTCACGATAACCTCGTCAACTTGCGTCCGCTTCAAGAACGCAGCCACGCCATCCGCAACTTTATCAGTCCCGCCAATCGCACTGCATTCCAGCACGCCGTCCAGTATCGCGGCATGCTGCGGGGGCAGGGTGGCCTTATAGCCTGCAATGGGCGGCGGCATTTGGCCGGGGTTGCCAGTGCGCAGGCGGACGAAGCTTTGCTGCATTGAACTGGCGAGAAATTCAGCCTCTTTATCGCTGTCGGCGGCGATGATGTTGAACGCCGCCATTGCATATGGCGCGTCCAACCCCGCGCTTGGCCTGAAATGGCTGCGATAGATATGTAGCGCTTCATCCAGCATTTGCGGCGCGAAATGGCTGGCAAAGGCAAAGGCTAGGCCCAGCGCCGCCGCGACTTGCGCGCCGTAAAGGCTGCTGCCTAATATATACAGTTGCACATCGGCACCCGCGCCAGGCGTTGCAACAATGCCTGTCTGGCCCCCAGAGCCATTGGCATCCGCGAAATAGCCCTGCAATTCCATAACATCGCGCGGGAAAGCTTTGGGATCACTGTCAAGCGTCCGGCGGATTGCCGACGCTACGCGCTGATCGCTACCGGGCGCACGTCCCAATCCCAAATCAATACGTCCAGGATAAAGCGCATCAAGCGTGCCGAACTGTTCGGCGATTACCAGCGGCGCATGATTGGGCAACATGATACCACCCGCACCGATGCGAATGGTTTTGGTTGCCGCCGCTATATGGCCGATCACAACTGAAGTCGCTGCACCCGCCACACCCGCCATACCGTGATGTTCCGCTATCCAGTAACGCGTGAAGCCAAGGTTTTCGGCATGGCACGCGATATCTGTAGCGTTGGCAATCGCTTTACCAATAGTGCTACCTTCGGCAACGGGGACAAGGTCAAGGATCGAAAATTTGGTCATAGGCATTAGATGGGGCCATCATTTGCCAAGGCCAAGTGCAATCGACTTTATTTGCTTGCGATGGCATAGCTGGGTCAATGATAACGGCATTATTCGCACCCTTCCTATTGGCGACGTTGTTGATCGAGCTGACGCCTGGCCCAAATATGGCGTGGCTTGCGATCACCAGCGCAAGTTATGGCAAACGTTCGGGCTTTTCTGCTGTGGCGGGAATTGCATTGGGACTTTCATTGCTGGCATGTGCATCTGCTGCGGGGCTGGCTGAATTGGCGGTGCGATCGCCATTTTCTCTTTACCTGCTGCGTTACGCAGGGGTTGCTTATCTGTTGTGGCTCGCGTGGAAAGCGTGGGTAGGTGAAAATGAACAGTCTCTTGGCATCGCTAAAACAAATGCGCTTGGTGCTTGGTTCCGCCATGGCTTGTTGCTTAATTTGCTAAATCCGAAGGCGGCCATGTTTTTTATCACCGTGCTGCCCGTCTATATATCGGCGGATGTTTCAATAGCACCGCAGACCGCTTTGCTATCGGTAAGCTATGTTGTGATTGCCACCACAATTCACGTTATCATTGTTGCGTTCGCTGGAGATGCGCATGGTTGGATATCGGCAGGCAACAGAAGCCGAGTTGTCAGCCGGGTATTTGCAATAATGTTGGCCGCAATTGCAATATGGTTTTTGATTGGCACCGCATGATTAATGGACATTCATCTGGCGTTCATATTACGATTTGTAGGCGAAACGTGCTATTTTGTAGACGAGCCGTTGTAACTTCGAAGGAATTCAACCGATGACATTTGAACGCTCAACCGAACGCTCTCCGGGATTCAAGCTATTTTTGGCCGGAATAATCGGTATCGTCCTCGTGATACCCTTAATAATGGTTTACATACTTATTGGTGACCGTCAGGAACAGTCGGCAACAGCGCAGGCATCTATCGCGGCGGGGTGGGGCGGGCCGCAGACGATTGTTGGGCCCGTGCTGGTCATTCCATATACCGCGAACAGCGTTGAGACAGTGGATGTTAACGGCAAGCAAACGACGCGAACGGTGGCGGTGAATAAGGAACTGTTCCTGTCGCCCGAAACCAATGCGATTAAGACCAATTTGAAACCGGACCGGAAGAAAAAATCCATCTACGAGAGTGTTTTGTTTGTTGCTCAGAATAGCGGGAAAGCCCGTTTTGCATTACCCGCTGACTTTGCGCGCTATGGCATCAGCCGCGATGCATTGAACTTGACGGGTGCAGAGCTGCGTTTTGGCGTGTCCGATGCACGCGGATTGCAGAAAGACAGCAAAGTTGAGGTCGGCGGCAAAATACTTGATCTGCAACCGGGTAAAGGATTGAATGCTTCGAACGGTTCAGGCTTTTTCAGCTTCATCGATTGGGACGGGGTCGCGCCGATTGAGGTGTCTTATCATTATGCGATTCGCGGTAATAAATCGATCACTATGGTTCCGCGCGGCGGGGAGACGACATGGGATGTCGTTTCGGCATGGCCCAGCCCCAGTTTTGAGGGCGATTTCTTGCCGACGAAACGTCAAGTAAAACCAGCCGGATTTACGGCCAGCCATGCAGTGTCCAATTTGGCGCTTGGACAGGCGCTGGTGTTAACGGACGATCCCGTTGCCCCGCAACCAGCCATTGGCCGCAATTATTTGGATGTGTCATCCTCACCTAAAGCCGCTGGCGAACCTGGCATCAGCCAAGCCGCAACCATTGGCTTGATCGAACCCGTTGACTTATACAGCCAGGTTGACCGGTCGGTGAAATACGGCTTTTTGTTCATCGGCTTCACCTTTCTCGCGTTCTTGATGTTCGATATAATCGCCGGCGCAAAGGTGGCTGCTGCGGAATATCTGATGACTGGTGCAGGGCTTGTATTGTTCTTCGTCCTGTTGCTCGCCTTTGCCGAAGTTGTGGGTTTCATGTGGGCGTATTTGATCGCGGCGGGCGGCATAACCGGATTGTTGACGGCATATTCGGCGGCGATTTTGAAAAGCTGGCGCCGCGCAAAAGTGATCGGCGGATTGCTGACGGGGCTTTATGCCACGCTTTACGTGCTGCTGAATTTGGAGGCTTACTCGTTGATTATCGGATCGCTGCTGTTGTTCGTGGCCCTTGCCGTTGTAATGTGGGCAACGCGTGCGATCGATTGGGGGAATAAGCAGAAGGATGATGGCGAAAGTTTAAGCAGTATTTGATTGGGTTTTAAGATGATCGACGGGCCGGAAGTAGTGTGTCTATTTTCGGCCAGTGCCTTTTTAATTCCGATACGCTGCTCTGCGTGCGGCATGAGCAGCTTGTTCCGCCTGCTGCGCGGCATGCTCCGCCATTTGGGCGGCTTGTTCGGCATCGTTTTCCGCACGCCGTATGGCCCGGGCCGCCGCCCGTTCTGCCGCATCGGCGGCGCCATCTTGTGCCGCAATTTCTTCGGCCACTTCGCCGATGGTCCCATCGGTTGGATCGGTTATAGATTCAGGCGAATAATCAATGTCAACATCATCAAATTGTTCATCGGGGACGACATATTCAATTTGCGGCTCCTGCGCACCGAAACTTGGACCCATAGCCTGCCTGATCGCGGCAAGCTTTTTAGCTGAGTTTGCAACGTCATAAGCCGAAAATGCTTGCCTAATCTGGCTTTCATCGATTTGTTTTTCGGTTAAACGATAGTCAACGACCAACGCGACAAGCAGGCGCGACATTCGATTCAGTTCGGCTACGCTGGTATCGTTACTTGCGGCAGCGGCGGTGATGATGGCGTTATCGGCAATATTGATATCGAATGTTACCCGTGTTGTGTCACTTTCTGGGGTCAGGTTGACGATGACATCGGCGACCGGAACATTTTCTATTTTCATCTGCCACGTAATTTGGCGATTGTTTTGCGTTGAAATAATGATTTGCGGCGCAAAATCATTTTGGCTGTTTTGGCCGACAGCATCAATGATTGGGGTGGAAATCAATTTGGAATACACATCGTCCAATGCCATCGGATAGACGGCATTGGCATTTTGCTCACCTGCCAATTCGGCTTCGAAAAGGCTCGTTTGATCGCTGCCCCAAATGACGCCAGTTCCGTAAAGTCCTGCGGAAGAAAGCGCCGTTGCCGCAGCGATAGCCAAATATGTTTTCATGCCGTGCCCTCGATAATCTTGCATAATACCGGCGGGTAAACAGCATATTAACGGTGCGCTACCGCCAGCGTACCATTTCGGGCGTAAGCGCGCCGACCGACCGGACGCCCATTAATTTCATGTCGCGTTCGATCTCGTCACGCAGTTTCCCGACAATGCGCCGCACACCAGGCTCGCCTGCTGCGGCGAGTGCGTATAGGTATAACCGCCCGCCGGAGCATGCCGTTGCTCCCGCGGCGATTGCTTTTAGAACGTGGCTGCCGCGCCGGATGCCGCCGTCGCAGATGATGTCGATCTTGCCGCCGACGGCATCGGCAATTTCGGCTATCTGGTCAAAGGGGGAGCGCGAACCGTCCAATTGCCGGCCGCCATGGTTGCTTACCATGATCGCGGTCGCGCCGATATCGACGGCGCGCCGTGCGTCCTCGACCGACATGATACCCTTCAGGCAAAACTCGCCGCCCCAATCGCTGCGGACTTTCTCTGCCATTTTCCAGTCCATTGACGTATCGAGCATCGTATTGAAATATTCCGCCACCGACACCGCCACATTGGTTCCGGCATCGACGTGAGTTTGCAAATTCGGTAGCGCGAATTTTTCGCGAAAAAGGTAATTCAGCGCCCACATTGGATGGATGGCGTAACTTAGCACGGATGCAGCGGTGAAGCGCGGCGGCGATGTAAATCCGCTGCGCAGGCATCGTTCGCGGTTTCCCGAAACGATCGTATCAACGGTCAGCGCGATGGCATCAAACTTCGCTGCCTTACACCGCTCGATCATCGAACTATTCAGCCCCTTGTCCTTGTGGATATACAGCTGAAACATTTTGGGTGAAGAAATAGTTTCGCCCACTTCCTCGATGCTGACGGTGGCGAGCGAGGATATGCCAAACCATGTACCGAAATCCTGCGCCGTGCGGGCAACGGCGCGTTCCCCCTGCCAATGGAACAGGCGCTGCAATGCGGTGGGGGATAGCATCAGCGGCATATCGATCCGCTTGCCCATTACCGTGGCGGACATATCTATGTCAGACACCCCAGCCAGCACATTGGGCACAAGATAGCAGTCGTCAAATGCGGACGTATTGCGGTCCTTGGTTCGTTCATCGTCCGCCGCCCCGTCGATATAATCAAATATCGGCGATGGCAGACGCGCCTTCGCCAGACGGCGGAAGTCACTCACATTGTGGCAATCGGATAAACGCATGATAAATGGATCTAAATCAAATGATCCCTTGGAAATAATTGCACGAATTGGGCTGCCCCGATTGCAGTCCACGTTTCAGCGCCTCCATCCGTTGTTCCGACGTGCCATGCGTAAACATGCTTTCAACTGGGCGCTGTCCGGCGTTGCGCATCAATGTATCATCGCCGATCGCGTTCGCCGCCGTCATACCCTCTTGCAAATCGCCAGGTTCCATACGGTTTACATTGCGCGCAGCCCAAACCCCGGCAAAACAATCTGCCTGCAATTCCATCCGCACTTGCAACGCGTTGCCCTGTTCTTGACTGGCGCGCGATTGCAATTGGCGGACGCGGTCGGCAACGCCCGTTATGTTTTGGACATGGTGACCAACCTCATGCGCGATAACATATGCCTGCGCAAAATCCCCGCCAGCGCCCATTTGCTGCTGCATTTGTTGAAAGAATGTGGTGTCAAGATACACGCCCTTATCGCTGGGGCAATAAAACGGCCCCATTGCCGATTGCGCCGCGCCGCAACCCGATTGACCCGATCGTGAGAAGAAACTTAACGTCGTCGGCACATATTGTTGACCGCCAGCGCGGAACAGCTCACCCCATGTGTCTTCGGTGGATTTGAGCACTTTGCATGCGAACAGCTCATCTTGCGTATCGCAAGCCGCTTGGCCGCTCGGTGCTTGCCCGCCCACTTGTTCGGTCGGTAATCCTGCGCCGCCAAAGTTTAAGACACCGCTGGAAAGCAGGAAAAAGCCGACGACACCAATTATCGCAATTGTGCCGCAGCCTAGCTTGCGTCCCATTAATAGCGGCAATAGTCCGATCAGCAAGGAACCAATACCGCCGCCGCCGCCAAAGCTACCGCCACCAAAACCGCCGCCGCCAGCGCCCAAATCTCGGACGTTATCGCTCGGATCAAGATCGTCGAGGCGCATACATATTCTCCCAAAAACTGTTCTTTAGAGCATTGCGGTTTTGAGAGAAAAGCGCAAGGAATAACAAAAGCTATTTACGTCCCAGAAAGGTAAAAATCTCCCATGTTTCTATCCGGAAAAACCGTATTGATTACGGGCTCCACGTCCGGCATCGGCCTAGGCTATGCCCGCGCCTTGGCCGCTGAGGGCGCCGCCATCATGCTGAACGGATTTGGCGATGCGGCGGACATTGCCGGATATGTCAGCGAATTATCGGCGTTAAGCGGTGCTGGCGCGGCGCATTCCCCTGCTGATATGACGCGGCCCGATGATATACGGGCGATGGTCGCCGATTGCGCAAACGAGTTGGGCGGCCCTGATATTCTTATCAACAATGCAGGAATACAGCATGTCGCGCCCGTAGATGAATTTCCTACTAACAAATGGGATTCGATTATTGCGATCATTTTGACGTCAGCGTTTCACGCCACCGCAGCGGCCTTGCCGGGTATGAAGGCGAAGGGGTGGGGCCGTATAATCAGCACGGGATCAATGCATAGCAAGGTCGCCAGCCCCTATAAATCGGCTTATAATGCTGCAAAACACGGCCTCGACGGATTTACCAAAACGGTCGCGTTGGAGGTGGCGCAGTTGGGCATCACCGCCAATACTATCAGCCCCGGATATGTTTGGACGCCGTTGGTTGAGGGGCAGATTCCCGACACGATGAAAGCGCGGGGATTGACGCGCGAACAAGTTATGAATGATGTACTGCTCGCCAATCAACCGCAGAAAAAATTCGTGACGATTGAACAGGTCGCGGCGTTGGGGCTATTCTTGTGTCGCGATGAAGCCAGTGCGATCACCGGCGCAAATCTATCCGTCGATGGCGGCTGGACGGCGCAGTAATTCGGTATAGGATATCGTTTATGCTATTTGGGGAGTAGATTATGAATAAGACTTTAATGGGCGCTGCAGCAATGGCAATAATGGGGCTGCCCAATGCCGCTTATGCCGATGCAATCAAGGATGCGGTCGCGGCTGACATGCCATCGCTTATGCAGCTTTACCGTGATTTGCACGCCACTCCTGAATTAAGCTTTCAAGAGTTTAAGACAGCCGCAAAATTGGCCGCTGAAGCGCGCAGGTTGGGATTTGAAGTCACCGAAAAGGTCGGTCAAACCGGCGTGGTCGCGGTAATGAAAAATGGCGCAGGCCCCGTAGTGATGATCCGCGCCGATATGGACGGCCTTCCTGTCGAGGAACAAACAGGCTTGCCCTTTGCCTCTAAACAGCGCGGCATCAGCAAATCAGGAACCGAATCTGGAATTATGCATGCCTGCGGCCACGATACCCATATGTCGGCATGGGTCGGAACAGCGCGGCAATTGGCGGCCAACAAAACGAAATGGTCCGGCACAATTGTTATGATTTTACAACCAGCCGAAGAGATTGGCAAAGGCGCAAAAGCTATGCTGGACGATGGATTATATACTCGGTTCCCCAAGCCTAATTATGTGATTGGTTTCCACGATGCTGCACAATTTGCGGCTGGCAATGTTGGCTATTCCGTTGGCTTCGCGCTCGCCAATGTCGATAGTATCGATATTAAAGTGCGCGGCGTTGGCGGCCACGGGGCCTATCCGCAAACAACTAAAGATCCCATATTACTTGCCAGCCGTATCGTCGGATCGTTGCAACAATTGGTAAGCCGCGAAGTTGATCCGCAAGATGCCGCAGTCGTAACGGTTGGCAGCTTTCATGCTGGTACCAAACATAATATTATCGCGGATGAAGCGACATTGCTGTTAACTGTGCGCAGTTATTCCGATGCAACGCGCAAATTGTTGCTCGACGGGATTAGGCGGATAGCGAAAGGTGAAGCAATCGCGGCGGGAGTGCCTGAAGACCGCATGCCTATCATTACGATCGCCGAGGATGAATTTACACCCGCAACCTATAATACGCCAAAGCTTACCAACGACATGGCCACATTGTTCAAGAGCCGGTTTGGTGAAAGCCGGGTAATCAACACTCCGCCGGTGATGGGCGGCGAGGATTTTAGCCAGTTTTATAGGGCCGATAAGGCCAATGTTGAAAGCATGATTTTTTGGGTTGGCGGCGTGCCGCAGGCGGATTTTGATGCAGCAAAAGCAGGCGGCAAACCGCTGCCATCTCTGCACTCGCCCTATTGGAAACCCGATGCCGAAAAAGTCATCGCTGTCGGTGCAGAGGCGTTAACCGCTGCTGCAATGGAATTGATGAAGCAATAGATGTTATTGCCCCGCTACCGCCACGCCGGGTGGTGGGGGTGGTAAAGGGCCGTCATTTTCCGCAGCGGGACCATTATACTGCACGCTTGCATCGGCTATGGCTTGCGCTTCGTCTTCGTCCAACGGCAATTCGATGGTCGGCTTGCCAAATGATGCAAGGTCTTCGTCGGTCACATCATCATCGCTGACAACTTCAGGCAATTCTTCGGTTGTTTCAGGTGTATCTGCGACAGGGGCCTGCACCGCTGCCGGCACGACTGCAACCGAAGCGGGGGATATTTGCTCATCTGGGCCGTTTAATGTGGTCGCTAACACCGTCAACACGCCAGCAAAACCCAAAACGCCCAGTAAAACTTTTAGTGTATTGTCCACTTAAACACCTAATCTTCGGAATTCGATTATCTGGACTTATCGTGCGGCAATTAACAATTCATAAATGCTGTTCATTCTAGCACAAAAAAACCGCTGACATTTCTGCCAGCGGCTCAGTTGTTTTTCCTCCCCAGGAAAACTTTAAATTCGGTCGAACGGCGATCGATCTAACTATTTGCCGCCCGCACTGCCAAGCCGATGATAAAGACGACCAAACTTTATTGATTCCGGCGTGTCTTGAATAGCTTGCATATAATGCGCGAGTGCAGTGCGCAGCAGTGTTAGGTCTTCGGTTGAAAGCACGGCGCGAGCGCGAGCAGGTTCACTCATTTTAAAAACTCCTTATCAACGCCAGTTCAAAATTGGTTCATGGTATTATGCGCGCCGCCCGCTTTCAAAGCGGCCTCGCCTGCAAAATACTCTTTATGATCGTCGCCAATATCACTGCCCGACATATTCTGGTGCTTTACACAGGCGATGCCTTGACGGATTTCTTGACGCTGCACGCCCAAAACATAACCAAGCATCCCGGCATCACCAAAATACTCCTTCGCCAGATTGTCAGTCGACAATGCCGCCGTGTGATAAGTCGGCAACGTTATCAAGTGATGAAAAATTCCTGCCCGTTTCGCGCCATCGCGTTGAAACGTGCGGATGTTTTCGTCGGCCAAATCACCTAGCTGCGTGCCATCATATTCCACGCTCATCAAATTGGCGCGGTCATATGCCGACACATCCTCATTTTCAGCGACCATTTTGTCGTAAACTTGCTGGCGGAAATTGAGCGTCCAGTTAAACGATGGCGAATTATTATAAACGAGTTTGGCATTGGGTACCACCTCACGGATACGGTCCATCATCCCCGCAATTTGTTCAACATGAGGCTTTTCCGTCTCAATCCAAAGCAGGTCGGCACCGTTTTGCAGGCTGGTGATACTGTCGAGCACGCAGCGATCTTCTCCAGTTCCAGCGCGAAATTGGAAAAGATTGGATGGCAAACGCTTGGGCCGCATCATTTTGCCATCACGATTGATAATGACATCGCCATTGCGTGCAGTAGCAGGATCAATTTCTTCACAATCAAGGAAGCTGTTATATTGATCACCCAAATCGCCTGGTGCATTGCTGACGGCGATTTGTTTGGTCAGGCCTGCTCCCAAAGAATCGGTGCGTGTCACGATGATGCCATCTTCAACGCCCAGTTCCAAGAAAGCATAACGGCATGCCCGTATTTTGGCTAAAAAATCCTCGTGCGGTACGGTAACTTTACCATCTTGGTGACCACATTGTTTTTCATCGGAAACCTGGTTTTCGATTTGTAGCGCACATGCTCCCGCCTCGATCATCTTCTTTGCCAGCAAATACGTCGCCTCCGCATTGCCGAACCCCGCATCAATGTCGGCGATAATCGGAACGACGTGCGTTTGATAATTGTCGATCGCGTTCTGCAGCTCGGCTTCCTTGGCGGAATTACCAGCGGCGCGGGCTTCGTCAACTTGGCGAAACAGCATGCCAAGTTCACGGGCATCGGCTTGCCGTAGAAACGTATATAGTTCTTCAATCAACGCAGGAACGCTGGTTTTTTCATGCATCGATTGATCTGGAAGAGGACCGAAATCTGACCGCAATGCTGCGACCATCCAGCCAGAAAGATATAAATAACGCCGATCGGTTGTGCCAAAATGCTTTTTGATAGAAATCATTTTTTGCTGAGCGATAAACCCATGCCAGCACCCCAAGGATTGCGTATATAACGAGGCATCGGCATCATAAGCAGCCATATCCTGTCGCATGATCGCAGCAGTATAACGCGCAATGTCAAGTCCGGTCAAAAAACGGTTTTGCAAGCGCATGCGCGCTACAGATTCCGCGTTGATACTCGACCATGTGCCTTTATAACCTTTAATCAGGTGGTCGGTGCTAGCGAGGTGCTCGTTAAAACTCATCAGCTGGTTCATATTTGGGAGCTTGTTTTGGTACGTCATGGGAGGAAACCTTCTACATTCTAGAGTTTTGATAAATAACGGTAAGATCTTTTGCAGAACTTAATTACCTTACGCACGAAGATGCCGCGTTGCCGCCCGGCATACGAGTCATTTCTGTCAATTTTTTTGTTGTAGCGTATCATTTTAGTCAAAATATCTTGTCATATTGTCAATAACATTACAAACTGCCCAACATGGCAGACAAAAAACTATACGCGGGACACGCGGTGCGGCGCATCCGCCGGGCCAACGGTCTGACGCAGGCGGTGATGGCGGGCGCGCTGGACGTCTCGCCATCGTATCTGAACCTAATTGAACGCAATCAGCGTCCCTTGACCGCGCCAATAATGTTGCGGCTGGCAGACCGATTTGATTTTGACGCACGGACCCTTGGCGGTGGCGCACCAGGTGGAGGGCATGATGCAATTAGGCGCAGGCTGTCTGACCCGATATTTGCGGATTTGAACATTGACCGCATGCAAATCGATGATTGGATTGCTGCTGCGCCCGACATCGCCGAAGCCTTTGCCCGCGCGTTTGATCGCATTTCATCGAGCGGCGCTACTCCCAATTCGGAGCGCGGCATCATAGCTGCGGTGCGGACTGAAATTGAACGGTGGCGCAATCATTTTGCCGATCTTGACGCGCATGCTGAAAACCTTGCCGACGATTTAAGATTAACGTCGGCTGATTTATATGGTGCAATTGGAGAGCGGCTGCGCGTCAAGCATCAAATCTCAATCCGAGTTTTGCCAGTTGATGTCATGCCCGAAACATTGCGCCGGTTGGATCTTCACGCTCGGCAATTGCAATTGTCGGAGCTACTCGATCCATCCAGCCGAACATTTGCGGCCGCTTTTCAATTGGCGCAGCTAGAGTCAAAAGCCGAAATTGAAGCTTTGGTAAAGGGTGCGTCTTTTGTGGATCGCGCAAGCGACGGAATGTATCAACGCCATTTGGCCAGCTATTTCGCGGCTGCGGTGATGATGCCATATGCCCGCTTCCTGCGGGCGTGTGAGAGCACGGGTTATGATTTGGCATTACTGCAGCGCCGTTTTGGGTGCGGCTTTGAACAGATTGCGCATCGGTTAACAACAATGCAGCGCGTGGGTGCCAGAGGGCTGCCGTTTTTCATGATACGGATCGACCGCGCTGGGCAAAGCAGCAAACGGTATGCAGGGGCCAGCACGTCGCCGCTGGTTGAGACAGATGGACGCTGCCCATTATGGGCGTTGCATCAGGCATTTGGGCAAGGGCAACGCATTATTCACCAATTGGTCACCCTTGAAGACCAAAGCCGATGGTTCACGCTGTCTCGCGGAGTTCATCCGCAAGGGGGAATTGGTCGCAATGCGGGTATGACTAATAATGTTGAAACAGAATTTGTGGTTGGTCTTGGTTTAGATGCCAAACTGGCTTCGTCATTAACGGCCACACGCGGTGTAGACTTAAAAGCGGGGCAAGCGATCCCGATTGGCCTTGGCTGCCAAAATTGCGCGCGAACTGGGTGCCCGCAGCGCAGCGCACCGCCGCTGGGCCGAAAGTTATCGTTCAATGAAAATGAGCGCGGCCCGACACCATTTTCGTTTGTAGGGGAATAATGTAAAAGGATATCCAAGTTAGGGACCCTAAGTTCAGACGCTACGCGATCGTACCCTTATTAACTAATCGCGCTTAGCTTGTAGCGCCTCAACGATCCTCTTCACGTCTTGGCTTTTTCCGCGCGGGACAATTAAAACATCATTGCCGCTGGCGACGACAATCATATTTTCCACTCCGGCCAAATGGATGCGGATGCCGTCGCTGCGGACTAGATTGCCGCTAGATTCTATTTCTAATGTATCAATCGCAACGTCGGTTGCGTTTAGTTCGTAGAGAGCATCCCAGCTGCCGACATCTGACCAGCCCATCGTCACGGGCACAACCGCTACACGGGTTGCTTTTTCCATTACTGTATAATCAATACTGTTGGATGGGGATGCTGCGAATGAGCCAGCATCGGGTAATACCGCATTGCCTTCAATAACAGCATTGCGCATTGCCAATTGAGCGGCGGTCAACATTTCAGGAGCATAGCGCGCAAGCGCGTCTAAGTAATGATCGGCACGAAATAGGAATATGCCGCCATTCCAAACATGGTCACCGCTCGCAATCATAGCAGCTGCGCGCTGCGCGTCCGGCTTTTCAATAAACTTTGCGGCATGATAAACATTCGTGGCAATGGCCTGCGCCATTTGAATATACCCATAACCTGTTTCGGGGCCGGTCGGGGTAATACCAAATGTTGCCAACCAGCCTTCTTGCACCACTGCTAGCGCGGCCCGCACCGCTTGATGGAATGCGGCGAGATTAGTAATCACATGATCGCTCGGCATTATCAATAAAGCTGTGCTTGGATCCTCTGCAGCTAGTGCAGCCAAAGCGATTGCGGGCGCGGTATTGCGTGCGCTTGGCTCCAGAATGATCTGGGCATCAGATATGCCTATTTCGCTTAGCTGTTGCTCGACCAATTCACGGTGCGCCATGCCAGCAACGATAATTGGCGGTCCAAACATCGATGAATTATGCGTCCGCTCCAATGTTGCTTGGAACATCGTCTTGTCACTCATTAGCGACAAAAATTGCTTTGGACGCTCAGGGCGCGACATGGGCCAAAGCCGAGTTCCGCCGCCGCCAGATAATATAACAGGTGTAATGCGCACGGCGGCTAAGCTCTCTCAATTTATGTGTTACTGCATATTAACCGAACGCCCGATGTCGGCAAGCATTGCAATGGTCTAAATAGCATTATGGTATTAAAATTCTAAAAATAAACAGATATCCATTGTATGTGTAAATTTAACCGACACTTTACCATTCACATGTATACCGCCCGATATGACCATGAAAAAAGTTTATTTCGCGTGATCCGGCTGTTCAAACATTATATTCCATATGCCGTAATTTTCCTTGCGGCAGTGGATTTATTTTTGCTGATTGCAGCGGCTGAAACCGCGTGGGTCATTCGGGCCAATCAAATCGGCATGACAGTTGATTATATTGGCAATAGATTTTGGCCGCTCGCGACATTCGCCGGATCGGTTCAGGTTGCCGCCATGGCTGTTGGCGTTTATAGTTCGGAAGCGCTGCAATCGCTTCGCTTTTCCATTGCTCGATTATTGGTTGCTGTTTCACTGGGCGTCATATTTCAATCGGTCATGGGCTTTATGTTGCCAGGAATGACGTTGTGGCGGTCCAATTCATTATATGCCATGGGGCTTGCCTTCGTATATCTGGCGTTCAGCAGAGCTGTACTGGGCAGCTTAATCGGCGGTGAAGCGTTTAAGCGGCGTGTGCTTATCTTGGGCGCAGGCAAACGTGCGCAGCGAATTAAGGAATTAGAGGCCCAGCAAGGTTCAGGCTTTATCGTTGTTGGTTATATCGCAATGGACGAAAATAAGCGCGTCATTCCAGAAGCAATTGATCGAAACGCGATCTACAACCTGTCTGATTTTGTAGTGAAAATGGGAGCAAGCGAGGTTGTTTTGGCGTTGGAAGAACGGCGCAACGCTATTCCGCTAGGCGATTTGTTGCGTATCAAGACAACGGGCGTTCACGTAAATGAAATTTCGTCGTTTCTTGAACGTGAAACGGGGCGTGTTGATTTAGATAGCGTCAATCCAAGCTGGTTGATTTTCTCTGACGGATTTTCCTCTGGCCGCCGCATGTCGACAATATTGAAGCGTGTTTTCGACATCATCGCAAGTTCCCTGTTACTGGCCTTGGCTGGCCCTGTGATATTAATGTTTGCGATAATTGTGAAATTAGAGAGCAAGGGCCCCGCCTTCTATCGTCAGCAGCGCGTCGGCCTGTTTGGTCAAACATATTACGTAAATAAATTGCGATCGATGCGGGCCGATGCTGAAGGTGACGGCAAAGCTGTTTGGGCATCAGAAGATGATCCTAGGATCACGCGCGTTGGGAAATTTATTCGAAAAGTTCGGATTGACGAGTTGCCGCAAACTTGGAACGTTCTGAAAGGTGAGATGAGCTTTGTCGGCCCACGGCCTGAGCGACCAGAATTTGTCGCCGATTTGGAAAGCCAGCTGTCTTATTACGCAGAGCGCCATATGGTAAAACCCGGCATTACTGGTTGGGCACAGGTCAATTTTCCTTACGGTGCTTCGATCGAGGATAGCCGCCAAAAGCTGGAATATGATCTGTATTACGCCAAAAATTACACACCGTTCCTGGACCTGTTGATTTTGTTGCAAACGTTGCGGGTCGTCTTGTGGCCTGATGGTGCCCGATAGATGATCGAACTGCTGTCCACACTGAATTTTTGGGGCCATTTAGCGGTAGGCTTTAGTTATGCAACGCTCGCGATTTGGGCGTTCCATCGCTATGGAACCACTAACCGGCAGCAAATTATACTTATTGCCGCACTTGGTTTGACGGCGACGTGGGGCATGGCTATTGTCGCTGGTGGACCACTGGATATTGGCGCTTATATTGCTGAAACAATGCGCAACTTGGCTTGGCTTGGGTTCATGTTCTTTTTGTTGCGAAGCGGCGACGGCAGGCGGCAACCGCGCACGATCAACATTATTTATGCTGTATTGGCATTGCTGTTATTGTGCCAACCAGCGGTGGATATGGTGAATGCGAAGTTGATTTATGAAAATTCGCCGTCCGGCGCAGCAATCCAAGCGGCTTTGCTGCTTCGGATGATTTTTTCTGTTGGCGCATTGGTGCTGGTACATAATCTTTACACAGTAACGGCACCTGAATCCCGTTGGAGCGTCAGCTTGCCAACAGCGGCATTGGCGGCGATGTGGACGTTTGATTTGAACCTGTACACGATTGCCTTTTTGACTCGTGAAATTCCAGCGGAATTGATTGCGACGCGCGGCGCAGCAATGACATTACTGGCCCCTATTTTCGTGCTGGCGTCGCAGCGCAATAGCAATTGGCGATTGCAATTATCGCGAACTGTGGCGTTCCAATCAATTTCATTGTCGGTCATCGGGGCGTATTTGGTTGGCATGGTGCTGCTGGCGGCACTGATTGAATTTGTTGGTGGAACATATGTCCGGCTTGCGCAGATTACCCTGGTTTTTGGCATGTCACTAGTGGCTTTAATTGTTATGCCCTCGGGTAGGTTCCGTGCCTGGCTTAACGTTGTGGTAGCGAAAAATTTCTTTCAACATCGTTACGATTATCGATCTGAATGGATGCGTTTCGCCGATACGATTGGATTTCCTAGCAAAGACAACGCTCCGTTTCACGAGCGTGTGGTTAAATCTCTTGCTGATATTTTTGAGAGCCCTGCCGGGCTTTTGTTTGCGCCAGATGACCAGGGGCAACTGACACTGCAGTGCCGTTGGAACTGGGCTACTGCTAATATATCTGCAAACTGCGTAACTCCTCAAACAAGTCCATTTTTCGAATCCACTGGGCATATTCTGTCGATGGATGAAGTTCGCGCTGGCACTGATGAACGCTGCGAACCGCGAGCTGTGCCGCAATGGTTATATGATGAGGAAAAAGCGTGGGTAGTCGTGCCACTAGTACATTTCGGCAAATTGGCTGGGCTCGCCGTTTTGGCACGCCCGTTGCTGCGCCGGCGGCTTGACTGGGAAGATCTTGATATGTTGCGCGTTGTTTCGCGACAGGTCGCCAGTTACTTGGCAGAAGCGACCAGTCATGAAGCACTCGCCGAGGCGCGACAGTTCGAACAGTTTAACCGCCGTTTCGCGTTCGTTATGCACGATATTAAAAACTTAGTCAGTCAACAAAGTATTTTAGCGCGCAACGCAGAGAAGCACGCCAATAACCCTGACTTTCAGGCGGATATGCTAGAAACTTTGCGTTCTTCAGTGAGTAAAATGAACGAATTACTTGCGCGGCTCTCGCAACACAACAAAGCCAAGCATAATGCACCTGAACTTTTGGATGTCGGCGAGACGATCATGAAAGCAGTGCACGCAAAACGGTTAATTTACCCGATCGAGACAGACTTGCCAGCGGGAATTATTGCGGTTGCGGACGCGAACCGTGTCGAGACAATTATCGGGCATTTAGTTCAAAATGCAATTGAAGCGAGCGACAGCGGCGCCCCCGTAAAAATTCGCGGTAAAGTGCAAGGAGAGTTTGTCGTTATCAATATACAAGATTCAGGTGTTGGGATGACTGAGAAATTTATCGCTGATCAGCTTTTTAAACCATTCGAGTCAACCAAAGCAGCTGGGTTTGGAATCGGCGCGTACGAAGCACGCACGCTGGCCACATCTATGAATGGCCACCTTCGTGTCGAAAGCCGAGTTGACAAGGGCACAACATTTACACTGTCATTACCAACAAAAACTTCAATGGAACGTATTGAAGCAGAAGAGGCCGCGTAAAATGAACGAAGGCAAACCCAAATTATTGATTGTTGAAGATGACCTTGGTCTGCAAAAACAGTTGAAATGGTCATATGAAGATTTTCACGTTTTTTGCGCTGCCACGCGCGATGAAGCGATGGCGATACTGCGGGCCGAAGAACCCGATGTGGTTACTTTAGATCTCGGGCTTCCGCCTGATCCAGACGGCGTGACAGAGGGGTTTAAAACGCTGGATGAGATATTAAAGGTTAAGCCCGATACTAAAGTCATTGTCGCGTCCGGTCATGGTGCAAGAGAAAGCGCATTGCGCGCGATTTCGGCAGGTGCGTGGGACTTTTATCAAAAGCCTGTTGATATTGTCGAGCTTAACGTGATTGTGCGCCGCGCATTCCATGTTCGGGCTTTGGAATTACAAAATGCGCAACTTAGCGTGCCAGATACTTCGGGTAAGTTATTGCTTGGTTCGATAATTACGGGCTCACCTGAAATGTTGAAAGTGGCACGTACCATTGAGCGCGTCGCGCCCGCAAACGTGTCGGTGATGTTGCTGGGGGCAAGTGGTACGGGCAAAGAATTGCTAGCACGCGGATTGCATAATGCCAGCGACCGCCGTGAAAAACCGTTTGTTGCGATCAACTGCGGCGCTATTCCCGAAAATCTTTTGGAATCTGAGTTGTTTGGGCATGAGAAGGGTGCATTCACTGGTGCTGTCAAAACCACAGAGGGCAAGATTGAGCTAGCCGATGGTGGCACGTTATTCTTGGACGAAGTGGGCGATATCCCATTACCATTGCAAGTCAAATTGCTTCGTTTCTTGCAAGAGCGCGTTATTGAGCGTGTAGGAGGCCGCAAAGGCATAAACGTCGACGTACGTGTCGTATGCGCCACACATCAAAATTTGAACAAAATGATCGCCGAGCAATCGTTCCGCGACGACCTTTATTATCGATTAGCAGAGATCACTGTGAACATTCCATCGCTGAACCAGCGAACCGGAGACGCTGTGTTGCTGGCTAAGCATTTTTTGCATAAATTTGCCAAAGAAATGAACCCTAGCATTAAAGGTTTTGCGACATCGGGTCTATCGGCGGTAGACCAATCGATATGGCCCGGCAATGTTCGAGAATTAGAAAATCGTGTTAAGCGCGCTGTGATTATGGCCGAGGGTAAATACATAACTGCCGAGGATATGGAGTTTGGCGGTGACGATGATGCATTATTGTTGAATTTGAAAGCGGCGCGGGAACAAGCAGACCGTAAAGCAATTGGCCGTGCTATCGCGCAAACCGAGGGCAATATTTCTAGCGCAGCCAAATTATTGGGGATTAGCCGGCCAACATTATATGATTTGCTTAAACAATATGAACTGCAAATCTAAGCAATCGTTATGCGATGAAAACATATAATTTGCCTAAATTGCGTACTTTACTGCAGATCGCCGTCGTCGTTGCGGTGGTTTTGCTTAGCGGCAGGCTGATTTCAAAGTATAATGACCGTGCAAACGCAGCCGAAGCCTATGCAAAAGCGAGAGAATACAAAGAAAAAAATGATTTAACCGCTGCGCGCATAGAGTTGATGAACGCAGTAAGAGATGATCCGCGCTTGGTCGACGCGCTGATTATGCAGGCTGAAGTTGCTCTGGATATGTTCGATGGTACGACCGCCCGCACGGCATTGAAAAACGCTGTGGCGCGGGGCATTGATCAATTACAGGTGCAGCATCTTATTGGCCATGCGCTATATCTTGAAGGCGATTTGGAACGCGCCGAACAAATGCTGGACGACCAAAACATCCCCAAGAAACACAAAGCATATGCGCTGCGAATATTGGGGCGTGTTTTGTTGGCAAGCGGACAAATCGACGAGGCGCGATCTGCATTTGACAGTGCGCTAAAGCTTGGCAAACAAAATAGTGCTTTGTGGACCGATATTGGTCAATTTCGATTAAGCCAAGCCGATCAAATGGGCGCAATTGACGCTGCAGATTATGCCGTAAAACTGGACACTCGAAATATCCGCGCACTCGAACTGCGAGCGAGGTTGGTGCGTTCGCAATATGGCATGGCTGCGGCGCTGCCATGGTATCAAAGTGCTCTTGCAATTAACCCCAATGATGTGCCGGTGTTGGAGGAATATGCCGCAACCTTGGGCGAACTTGGCCGCGCCTCCGACATGCTGCAAACTGTGCGTAAAATTTATTCGCTACAGTCCAAAAACGGACGCGCCTTCTATATGCAAGCGGTGATTGCCGCCCGCGCCGGAGAATATGGGCTGGCGCAGCGCATATTGTTGCTGGCGGGATCGCAAGTCAATGAAACACCCGGTGCAATGCTGGTATCGGCAATATCGGAATATCAATTGGGTAACCATCATAGGTCCGCCGATATATTAGAACGGCTGGTTTCAATGCAGCCTAATAACCTTCAAGCGCGGAAACTGTTAGCGCGGGCCAAGCAAAGCGCCGGAGAGAATTTTGATGCTCTGGATGCCATCAAACCACTTGTCGATCGCGGGCAATCGGACAGCTATACCGCTATGATTGCAGCGCGCGCATTTGAGGCAACGGGCGAAAGAGGTAAGGCAGCAGTTGGATTGTCCGAATCGTCGCGCACTGGGGTTCGCAAATCCGCACCAATTTCACCGGCATTGTCACTGCGAATGGCCGCTGACGGAGCGCAAAAAAATCCGGGAAATGCACAATATGTAATTCCTTATATCCGCGCCTTGATGCTGGCTGGCATGCCAGATCAGGCGCTGATCGTAGCCAAGCAACTGCAAGCTGCTAACCCGGGCGTGCCTGCGGCACATATGTTGGCGGGCGATGTTCACGCGGCGCGTGGCCATTATGCCGACGCTGTCGTTGATTACCAACGTGCAAGGCAAATCAATTTTTCTGAAGCGATCATGCTGCGTCAAGTAGATGCTTATCGGCGATTGAACCAACCTGAAAATGCCCGCGCGGCGCTAACCGAATTTACCGTATTAAATCCAAATAATCTGTCCGCGCAAAGGTTGATGGCGTATCTGATGTTAGACGAAATGCGATGGACCGAAGCACTGCCATTATTGGAAAAGCTACGCGAACGTGTGGGGTATAATGACAGCATCTTAAATGCGAATATTGCCCGCGCTTATTCGGGTGCTGGGCGACATGATGATGCGATTTTCAATGCCGAAACGGCGTATAATATCGACCCTGCAAACGCCATGGTGACATTGGTATATGCACAAGTTTTGTTGAAATCGGGGCAACGTCCAAAGGCAGCGGCTGAGTTGTTTGAAAAGGCCGGTACGCTGTTGCCTGGCAATAGTGATGCCATCAAGGGGTTAAAAGCCGCGCGCGCCAAAGTTAAAAAAAGCGGGGTTAAAGCCCGCTAAACGAGTTCTTTCATTTGGATGCCGGCGCGCTGCATTTGCGATTTTACCTCTGGCCAAATATGCTTCAAAAAATGATCGCGTTCGAACATGCGCAACTTTTCAATGGCACCGCTTGACACAAACAATCCCACACCGCGTTTCACATCCACTAAACCGCTGTCTTGAAACAATTGATATGCCTTTGCCACAGTCAGTGGGTTGGCCCCTTGCTGCGACGCGAATACGCGTACAGAAGGGAGCATGGCTCCTTCGGCATATTCGCCATCCAAAATGGCCGCGGCGATAACATCGCGCAGTTTCAAATATACTGGTTTGCTGTCATTTTTCATAACATACCTACTGCCATAACACAGTAGAGCGCGTCAACTATGCAATCGGGCACAAAACTATGCAGTCGGCATCGGCCACTGCCTAACGATTTGCGTCATATCGGGACGCGGCCTTTCTTCCAAATCGGTGTTCACTGTGCCGATGAAAAACAATCCGGCTATGCGTTCTTGGTTATCACATAATTCGGCCTGAATGTTGCGATCATAACAGGCCCAACCCGTTATCCAGTTGCCCGCAAAACCATAAGCATGCGCGGCGTGCAGCAAATTCATGGCCACTGCACCTGTAGACAGTTGCTGCTCCCATTCTGAAATTTTCGCGCTAGGTTGCGGTGCGTGCAGCAACAAAATCAATGTTGGAGCCATAAATGCGGGTGATATAGCCGCATCAATCTGAGAAGGCCGCGCGCCTTGGTTTTCAGCCACGAATGCGCGTTCCAAAAGCACGGAAAACGCTGCGCGGTCTTCAATGACCACGAACCGCCAAGGGAACAGCTTGCCATGGTCGGGCGTTCGCGCCGCCAAACGTAATATTTCCGCAAGAACGCCTGCATCTGGCCCGGGTGCGGAAAGTTCCCGTGCTTTGCCCGAACGGCGACTGGCAAGATAAGCGGGAAGGGAAGTTAGATCGTTAAACATAGTGGGTGTTTAGTCAGCATGACTTAGCAATGCCAGATACTCATTTTACCAAATCCCGTGGCCCGCGTAATTATATTCTTCACAGGCGCAATTTTTTCGTTAGGGTTGCGCCATAAGCCGCCACCGAGGGGAGCGGCATCAAATTTTGAAAGAGGGTTAGCTAAATGGCATTAGGCTATGCACAGGATGGCGACGCAGCAGGAACGTTTCTAGGCCATCCAATGGGATTGTTTGTTCTGTTCTTTGCAGAAATGTGGGAACGGTTTTCCTATTATGGCATGCGTGCGTTGTTGATTTTTTATCTTACCAAGCATTGGCTGTTTTCGGACGAAAAATCGGGCGTCATATATGGTGCATATACCGCGCTGGTGTACATTACTCCTGTTCTAGGCGGTTATTTGGCAGACCGATATTTAGGACAGCGCAAAGCCGTTACTTACGGAGCTGTGTTGTTAACATTTGGCCATTTTTTAATGGGATTTGAAGGATCGGGCGGACAAGATGCTGCGTCGCTGAACGTGTTTTGGTTGGCGTTGGCATTCATCATCGTTGGGTCCGGATTTTTGAAGGCCAATATATCCGTTATCGTTGGGCAACTATATGCACGTACGGATGTAAGGCGCGACGGGGCTTATACCATTTTCTACGTTGGCATTAATTTGGGTGCAGCCATTGGCGCGCTGTTGTGCGGATATTTGGGCGAAACATATGGCTGGTCATACGGTTTCGGCGCTGCCGGATTTGGCATGTTGGCTGGATTGATCGTATTCATTGTTTTTAAGCCTTTGTTGCTTGGGCGCGGTGAACCATCGGACCCAGTGAAACTTGCTTCGACCGTAGGCGGAATTAAACTGGAATGGCTGATATATCTGGTCGGACTTGTTGCCGTTGTCGTGTGCTGGTGGCTGGTGCAAAATCAGGCAATAGTTGGAACATTGCTTGGCGTTGCTGGGGCCGCGTTAGTTGCTTATGTCCTGTTCACCGCCGTCGTAAAATTGCCTCCGCAAGACCGCGACCGGATATTCGCGGCGATGACGCTGATTTTTGGTTCGATACTATTTTGGGCGTTGTTCGAACAAGCGGGTTCTTCTCTTAATCTGTTTACAGACCGTCATGTTGACCGCAATATTTTGGGGATGGAAGCAAAAGCGTCGATGTTCCAGTCGATTAACGCAATTTATATCGTCTTGCTTGGCCCATTGTTTGCGGCGCTTTGGGTTTGGATGGGGCGTAAAGGCATCGAACCATCCGCGCCTGCAAAATTTGGCCTTGGCGTGATTCAGCTGGGCCTTGGTTTCCTTGTGTTGGTCGCTGGCGCAGCGGCAGGGGACGGCGCAATGGTTCCAGTGATTTTCATCTTCCTAATTTATTTGTTGCACACAACGGGTGAGCTATGTCTTTCTCCGGTGGGGTTAAGCGCGATGAACCGTTTGGCTCCCGCACATATGGCGAGCCTCATTATGGGTACGTGGTTCTTTGCTTCGGCAACCGGCAATTTTGCGGCCGGGTTGATTGCAGCGGCGACGGGGTCTGAGGCGGCATCGGGCGAGGGCGCAGGCAAAGAAATCGTGCTCAGCGTTTACAGTCAAATTGGCTGGATCGCGGTTGCTGTTGGTATCGGCATGGTCATAATATCGCCGTTGATAAAGAAACTGATGCATCTCGAGACTTTGGGCGAAACCGAAGCTGACGCAGAGATCGCCGTCAGTCCGCAATCCGTATCAACAAACTAATCGAGGCTTACATGCGTCTAACTGGATTGCGCTGGGTGGCGGTGGTTTTGCCCTTAAGCTTAATGGCCTGCGCCAATGTCGGCAAGCAAACGCCGCAAAGCGCTTCGGATAAACCCGCCGCAAAGGTCGTTGCCGAGGCGCCATTCGCCTCGACATATAAGGCTTATCCCGGTGTTACTACACTTATCCGCGGCGCGACGATATTGGATGGCGAGGGTGGGCGCATTGAAAAAGGTGCGGTGCTACTGCGCGATGGTAAAATTGTGGCGGTCTCGGCTGTGATGACAGATGCCGACACCCCTGGTGATGCGGTCACTGTCGACGGTACTGGCATGTTTGTTACGCCAGGCATCATCGATGTGCACTCGCACCTTGGCGATTATCCAACGCCTTCGGTCGCGGCGCATGATGACGGCAATGAAGCGACATCGCCAACCACGCCCGAGGTATGGGCCGAACATAGCGTTTGGCCGCAAGATCCCGGCTTCAGCCGCGCTCTTGCCAATGGGGGGATTACTTCGCTTCAGGTCCTGCCGGGCTCGGCCAATCTGATGGGTGGCCGTTCAGTAACTTTAAAAAACGTGTATTCGCGCACGGTACAGGGAATGAAGTTTCCCGGCGCGCCTTACGGTTTCAAAATGGCGTGCGGCGAAAATCCCAAACGAGTATATGGCAGCAAGGGGCGAGCGCCATCGACGCGGATGGGCAATTTTGCGGTCAATCGTCAAACATGGATCAAGGCGCAGGAATATAAAAAGAAACGTGATGGCGGCAAAGAATTTACTCGTGATATCGGCATGGAAACGTTGGCAGGCGTTCTTGATGGTGACATCCTGGTACACAATCACTGCTACCGCGCCGACGAAATGGCGCAGGTTCTCGATATGGCAAAAGAATTTGGATATAAGGTTTCGACATTTCACCATGCCGTCGAAAGTTATAAGATCGCCGACTTGCTAAAGGCCAATGGCGTCTGTTCGGCGGTTTGGGCCGATTGGTGGGGCTTTAAGATGGAGGCGTATGACGCCATTCCAGAAAATGCCGCGTTGCTTGAAAATGCAGGGGCATGCACAATCATTCACAGTGATGATGAAAACCAAATTCAGCGCCTGAACCAAGAAGCGGCAAAAGCGATGGCAGATGGCAGGCGAATGGGCCTGTCGATCAGCGAGGCGGATGCGATGCGTTGGCTGACGATCAATCCGGCAAAAGCGATGGGTATCGACAAAATGACGGGCAGTTTGAAGGCCGGGAAAATGGCCGACGTCGTGCTTTGGAATGGCAACCCGTTCAGCGTGTATTCGCGTCCCGCCAAGGTCTGGATTGACGGAGCATTGCTGTATGATTCAGCCGATTCAGGGCGCAGACCCGTGAGTGATTTTGAATTGGGACAACCCGGTTCAGGGGATGTGAAATGAAACGGCTGTTATTAACATTCTGTGCGCTGTGCGCATATGCAGCGCCCGCTAACGCCGAAACCATTGCTATCACGGGCGGCAAAATCATTATCGGCGATGGCAGCGCCCCGATTGATGCTGGTACCGTAATCATCCGCGATGGTAACATTTTGGCGGCTGGCGGCATTGTCGCCATTCCTGCCGGAGCCATCATAATCGATGCAAAAGGCAAATGGGTAACGCCCGGCATTTTTGCGGGATTCAGCCGGCTTGGCTTGGCCGAAGTTGACGCGGTCGAAGGTACAAATGATAAAAGCGGCGGACGGAGCGGGTTTAATGCTGGTTTGGATATTGCGCCGGCGATCGACCCATTCCGCACGCCGATTGCCGTCAATCGTGCGGCCGGCGTAACCCGCGCCGTTGTCGCCCCCGAAGCTGGAGCGAATATGTTTGCGGGGCAGGGCGCGATTGCCGATTTGGGCGATGACAGCAGCGCAGTTACCAAGGCGCGCGCATTTCAGTTCGTGGAATTTGGCGAAGATGGAGCTAAAAAGTCAGGGGGCAGCCGCTCCGCGTCCCATGCCACATTCCGTGCGATGCTGCGCGAGGCACAGGATTATGCCGCAGGGCGCGGGACGTTTGACGATCAACTATTGCGTGCTGAAGATGCGAGAGCATTGCTGCCCGTCTTACGCGGTGAAACACGGTTATTGGTGCACGCCGAAGCCGCCAATGATATTTTGCGCATCATGGAATTGCGCAAGGATTTTCCCGCATTAAAAATCGTTTTCGTTGGTGCGAGTGAAGGCTGGCGCGTGGCAAGCGAGATAGCGGCGGCAGGAATTCCAGTTATTGCATCGGCACTGAATGACCTGCCAGCAAGTTTTGAACAACTGGCGGCGACGCAATCGAACATTGGCCGACTGAAAAATGCCGGAGTAAAAGTCGCCATTGGCATGATCGATGACCGTGACGCGCACCAATTACGGTATTCGGCACAATATGCGGGTAATCTTGTCAGTCTGGGTCAAGTGCCGCGCGCGACGGGGCTTAGCTGGAACGATGCCTTTGCCGCAATCACGTCTGGGCCAGCTGATATATTGGGCGTCGGTGACAGATTAGGCAGTTTGAAATCTGGCCGCGCAGCTGACGTTGTGATTTGGGATGGCGACCCGCTTGAACTGTCAAGCGCCGCAGAAGCGGTGTATATTGATGGAATATTGCAGCCGCTAGATAATCGTCAGGCAAGGCTGCGTGACAGGTACCGCTCACCCAGCGAAAAAGCATTGCCAAAGGCATACGAAAAATAGGTATGATATATTCCGGGGGCGGAGGAGATAGCATGTGTCCGGTTATTTTGGATTGATTATCGCAAGCGCCGCGTTCGTTGGAAGCCATTTTGTGATGTCGCATCCTTTGCGAAAACAAATGGTCCGCATGTTTGGTAAGAATGGATTTATAGGCGTATATTCGCTCATCTCTTTTGGCTTTTTTGCCATGATGGTCGTGGCATTTCGTTCTGCACCCAATGCAGAGGCGCTTTGGCCTAGCGGAGACCTATTATGGGCGTTCTCTTCGTTTTTGACGTTGATGGCCGCCGTGCTGTTTACAGGATCATTAATCGGCAATCCTTCGCTGCCATCGCCCGCCGCTGCTAACTTGGCTATGCATCAGCCAAGCGACGTATTTAAGGTTACTCGCCATCCAATGATGTGGTCATTCGCATTATGGGGCGCCGCCCATATCCTGATTGCGCCGCGCACAGCCACACTGATATTTATCGGCAGTATCATATTTTTGGCACTTGTTGGTGCGCGGGCTCAAGAGGAGAAAAAGTCAAATATCATGGGCGTCGAGTGGGAAATGTGGTCGCGGCGCACCCGTTTTTTCCCGCAACTGTCAGGATTTTTTCGTGTGCCAATATTGAACTGGGTTATCGGCGCATCTTTGTGGCTTGTCGCTACTTGGGTTCACGGCTTTTTTGCTGTCCCAGCTGCAGGGCTATTCCGCTGGATTTAGCGCCTACAACCGCACCATCCGCATACCCATTTCGCCATAACGCGGACCTGCGGTTTGGCCTGCCGGTGCAGCAGCCTCCAACGTGGCGATGTCGTCTGCAGTCAATACAACGCCTGTGGCTTCAACGCTGTCTTCCATGGTCAGTCGGCGCTTTGTGCCGGGAATGGGCACAATATTCGGCCCTTTGGCCAACAGCCACGCGAGCGCGATTTGCGCTAACGAGACATTATGTCGGCCCGCAACGGCGCGCACCACATCCACCAATTTAAGATTAATCGCAAAATTGTCTCCATCAAATCGCGGATCATTGCGCCGCCAATCGTCGGTGGGCAGATCGTCGATGCTTTTGAATTGCCCGGTTAGAAATCCCCTGCCAAGCGGTGAATAGGGAACAAAACCAATGCCGAGTTCGGTGCACGCGGGTAGTATCTCCTCCTCAACATCGCGCTCCCATAACGAATATTCGCTTTGCAGCGCACTGATCGGCGCGACTGCTGCTGCGCGCCGTAATGTGTCAGGACCGGCTTCTGATAATCCAATATGTTTGATTTTGCCTTCTTTAATCAAATCGGCCATGGTGCCCACAGTTTCCTCAATCGGAACCGCTGGATCGACACGGTGCTGATAATATAAATCAATACAATCAATATTAAGGCGTTTCAGAGATCCCTCAACTGAGGCGCGCGCATTGGCCGGTGATCCGTCAACACCCTTTATCGCGCCATCTTGTATTTTGAACCCAAACTTAGTGGCAATAACAAGTTGCTCGCGTTTGCCCTTAATGGCCTCAGCCAATAATTCCTCATTGGAAAAAGGACCGTAAATCTGCGCCGTATCAAAAAAGGTGACACCCAAATCAATGGCGCGGTGGATCGTTTTGATGGCTTCATCGGGATCAACATCATTGCCGTAAACAATATTCCCATCTTTTATCATCGGCATACAGCCCACGCCAATGGCCGAAACTTTCAGACCGTGGCCAAGTTCACGATATTGCATGTTCAATCTCCAATTGCGTCAATATTTTAAGTCACATCGTTTTCAAATCGAGCAACAGTGCTAGTTACCGCCATGTCCATCGTCACGTTGCCTAAAGTACGCATGATGTCTGGGAATGTCTCGATTGCCAATAACAAGGCGAGCGGCTCAATAGGAATACCCATAGCGATGCAAATGGGCGCGCATGATGTGATGAAGCTAACCGATCCAGGCAGGCTGACCGCTCCCATTGTCGTGATTGCGGCGGCGGCAACACCGATGGCAAGCGCAGTTGGGGATAACGCAATGCCCATTAAATGCGCGACATAGATTGCCACGGCAAGGTTCATGCAAGGGCCGGTGGCACGGAATAATGCGACAGCAATGGGCAGCACGACATCCGCAGATCGTTCGCCGACGCCCATTGATTTTACCCCGTTAACCATTGCGGGTAGGGATGCGAGCGAACTTTGTGTGGAGATCGCAACCGCCTGCGCGGGCATTGATGCACGAAAAAACGCAAAGGGCTTCATCCGCCCGCCGATTGCTGCCAACACAAAAGACGCCGTCCACACCACCGCGCCGACCGAAGATACAATCAACACATAATGCACCAGCGCGCCAAATGCTTCTGCGCCTGCTTTTGCACCTACGACCAATGCCAATGCAAACACGCCGGCAGGCGCGAGTGCAAGTATCCAATTAATCAGGATCAGCATGGTGTCAGATATTGCGGCGAAGAAATCGGCAATCGTCTTGCGCTTCGCCTCAGGTAGCCGCGTTGCCGCAAAGCCAAATGCCAGCGTGAAGATTATTAACGGCAAAATTGCATCTTGCGCGGCGGCGGCCACAGGGTTGGTTGGTATAATCGCGCGCAGAAATTCCGAAAATGGCGGAACTTCGCCTGGAGGCTGAGCGGTCAGCAGTGCCCCGCGCAGCGCCGATGCTGCCTCAGCGGGGAGCGGGAATATCGAGAGCAATGCAGGCGTAACAATTGCTGCCATCGCGGCGGACGACCACAAAATAATCAGCATCGTAATGATTGCGCGGGTCGTCATCTGTCCCGCGCGCGCCATCGCCGCGGCCTGCACCACGCCGACAATCAGTATTGAAACCACCAACGGGATAATCGTCATCCGCAATGCGTTGAGCCACATTGTGCCGATGACATTTGCGGTTTCAATCAGCCACGGCGCATTGCCTGCGATCAAAATACCCAGCAACAAACCGGCAATAAGCGATGCTAAAATGATTAGGGCGTTGCGCATGACGATCCTCAAATTTGATAATTGCATGCTGTGATACAGCCGCGCCGCGTTCTGGCAAGCGTTTGGCATGATTTTGCATTTTGACAGATAGCATCAATGCGCGATTTGGTTTAGGGACTGGCTTGGTTTAGGTATTGGCCAAATTCAGTTGGAGATGGACGCGGATATGCGCAAATTTTTTGGCACCGATGGAATTAGAGGCCGGACGAACGAAGGTTCGATGACGCCGGAAATCGCGATGAAGGTAGGCCAAGCCGCTGGACGGCATTTTCTGCGCGGCGATCATAAGCACCGCGTCGTAATCGGCAAGGATACCCGTTTGTCAGGATATATGGTTGAAAATGCGCTGGTCGCTGGATTTACAAGTGTTGGCATGGACGTTGTCCAATTCGGCCCGATACCAACGCCCGCTGTCGCGATGCTGACACGGTCGATGCGCGCTGATTTGGGCGTGATGATCTCCGCGAGCCATAATCCCTATGAAGACAATGGCATCAAGTTATTTGGTCCCGATGGGTTCAAGTTATCCGACGATGATGAAATGTCGATTGAGGCGCTGATCGATGCGCCAACGCAGCATGCCAGTGCGCCCGATATTGGCCGCGCGCGCCGGATTGAGGATGCCCGGGGCCGTTATATTCACGCGATCAAAGCATCGCTGGCCGAACATATACGCTTTGATGGCCTGCACGTGGTCCTCGATTGCGCCAATGGCGCGGCATATCAGGTTGCGCCGACCGCAATCTGGGAATTGGGCGCAAAAGTAACCGCGATAGGGATTGCGCCTAATGGCAAAAATATCAACGACAAGGTTGGATCCACGCATGTCGAGACATTGCAGGAAACCGTGGTCGCATCGGGCGCGGACATCGGGATCGCATTGGACGGCGATGCCGACCGCTTAATCGTTGTCGATGAAAAAGGTCAAATAGTCGACGGCGATCAGTTGATGGCATTGCTGGGTACGTCAATGAGCCGCGCGGGCAAATTAACCGGCGACGGCATTGTGGCAACGGTTATGTCCAATCTGGGGCTGGAACGGTATTTGCGCACACAGCATCTAAACCTAATCCGCGCCAAAGTGGGTGACCGGTATGTTTTGGAAGAAATGCGGCGGCACGGGATAAACATGGGGGGCGAACAGTCCGGTCATATGATTATGCTGGATCATGCAACCACTGGCGACGGTACGATTGCTGCGTTGCAAGTTTTGGCGCAACTGGTGGATACGGGCAAAAAGGCAAGCGAGTTGTTGCACCTGTTTGATCCCGTCCCCCAGCTGCTGAAAAATGTACGTTTTGCAGGCGGCAAGCCTTTGGATGACCCACGAGTGCAAGCGGTGATTGCCGAAGCGGAAAAGGAACTGGACGGGACGGGGCGCTTGGTCATTCGTCCATCCGGTACCGAACCCGTCATCCGCGTGATGGCGGAATGCGACAATGACGTGCAGGTCAACGAAGTCGTCGAACGCATTTGCGCCGTAGTGGCGGAGGTCGCAGGCTGATGTTGGAAATGCGGCCCGATTGCGAAAAATGCGGCAGCGATTTACCCGCGCATGAACATGGTGCCTTCATATGTTCGTTTGAATGTACATTTTGCGCCGATTGCTGCGACGATATGGATGATCGTTGTCCCAATTGCGGCGGCGAGCTGACCGACCGGCCAACGCGGTCAAACAAATTGCTGGATAAAAACCCTGCATCGACGGAACGAAGGTTTGCGAGGTGACAGCGCGTATCCTGATTATCGCAGGATCCGATAGCGGCGGCGGAGCGGGGATACAGGCCGATATTAAAACGATCACAATGCTGGGCGGATATGCGATGACAGCGATCACCGCGATCACGGCGCAAAATACCGTCGGCGTTCAGGCGGTGCATGCGGTGCCAACCGAAATGGTCATGGCGCAAATTGAGTCGGTAGTCAGCGACATTGGCGTTGATGCGATTAAAATTGGCATGATCGGCAGTGCGGCCACCGCCAACGCCGTTGTCGATTATCTGGCTGGCATGGATGTACCCATTGTATTTGATCCGGTAATGGTTGCGACCAGCGGCGCGACACTGGCCGACGCGCAGACGATTAAAGCATATGAGCGGTTGATGGCCATAGCGTCCTTAGTCACGCCGAATTTGCCCGAACTTGAGGCACTCGGCGGACGCGGCGGCGTATTGGCGCATGGCTGCCACGCGCTGATAAAGGGCGGCCATGCCGACGGGCCGATGGTGGTTGATGAACTATGGTCGCCCGGCGGCTTGATCCACAGTCTTGAGGGCAAGAAATTTGAAACTGATGATACGCATGGCACGGGGTGTACATTGGCCAGTGCGATTGCTTGCAGGTTGGGACAGGGTATGGCGATGCGCGATGCCTTTGCCGATGGTGTGCGCTTTGTCCGCATAGCCATTTTGTCTGCACCGGGATTTGGTCACGGCAACGGACCCATTGGCCATTACGACGTGCGCGATTTTTGGGACGACGACATCGTTATTCCGGGCATAGTACTGAATCAAGTTACGGTTCCCGCAAGCGATTATTCCGCGTCAGTGGGATTTTATAAGTTGCTTGGGCTAAGGCAAATTGTGGACAGTCCGGACAATGGATATGCCCGGTTTGAGGCAGATAACGGCGCGACGTTTTCGGTGCATGCTGGGCAGGGCGATGTTGGGCAGGGCGATGCTGGAGGGGCGATAATCTATTTTGAGAGTTTTAGCCTTGATCGTTGGGTGTCCGAATTGGCGCTTGCTGGCGTAAAATTTGACCAGATGCCGCAATCGGAGGATTGGGGCTGGCGCGAGGCGCGGCTGCGTGATCCGCACGGCAATGTGATTTGCCTAT
Organism: Sphingomonadales bacterium; assembly: GCA_031415335.1. Lineage (GTDB taxonomy): Bacteria > Pseudomonadota > Alphaproteobacteria > Sphingomonadales > Sphingomonadaceae > Sphingorhabdus_B. The sequence goes on from JANORM010000006.1 coordinate 33,573, forward strand.
ATCATGCCGGCGACAATCGCCGTTACCCCGCGTGGCGGATCTAGCGGGCCGATGATTGTTGGCGTTGATGAAGCAGGGCGCGGCCCGCTTGCAGGGCCGGTCGTCGCAGCGGCTGTGGTGCTATGCGCGGGCGGGATTACCGGGCTGGATGACAGCAAAAAGTTGAGCGCGAAACGGCGCGGCATTTTGGAGGCGGAAATTATGGCCAGCTGTATATGGGCCGTGGGAATTGCCAGCGTCGAAGAGATTGATGAGATCAACATTTTGCAGGCAACAATGCTGGCAATGACCAGAGCGGTTGATGCGTTGATGATCGAGCCTGCGTTGGTGATGGTCGACGGTAACCGATTACCCAATTGGCGTTACAAGGCCGAAGCATTTATCAGCGGCGATGCGATTCACCCCTGTATTTCAGCGGCAAGCATAATCGCCAAACAGCACCGTGACCGTTTGATGGTGGCTGCCGATGCGCAATATCCCGGCTATGGCTGGGCATCTAATAAGGGCTATGGCGCCGCTGTTCATGTGGCGGCGCTTAAGGATTTAGGGCCGACCCCGCTGCACCGCCGCAGTTTTGCGCCCGTCGCCAGGTTGCTGGGTCGATAGGTCATTTTGGCTGCTGCGAAAATCGCAAGTGTCTTCCCGCCGTCTCGGCCTGCCCCGGAAAACACAAACAGAGCTTGGCTCAGTATAGTGCCGTCACCTGCTAATATTCGAAACGAACTTCTGACGGCGGACAATATATAACCAAATAGGCTCTAAATGCTCCATGTATGCTCCACAATGGCCCTTAAGGACTTTTCGGTACCCAGGGTAGCCCGGCGGTCAAGGATGCGCTCTAGCATGGCTTAAAAGGGCTTAAAAAGGACAATGGCTGATTTGCGTCATTTGCCATAGGATCGCCGTCTGCACCCAATCAATAACAGTAAAAGCAATCACACAAGTAACGGAGTGTAAAGTTTAAGGTGTGAGTCCTTTTGGCAACACCACCACCCGTTGAGTCCTGTCGGAATCCCATGACTCTACATCTTGTGGGTGACTCCTTTTGTTCTACTCAACATCGTGAGTTTGATGCCTCTATGCGGTAGGTTAACGCGCTTGACGTTAACGACTTGGCGATTCAACGGTAATATTTCGGGTTTAAGAAAAGGGCGAAATATGGGCGTTATTGAGCGGATACAGCCGCAAACCAAGCGGATGATTAAGGCAATTCCGGCGCTCCGCCACGACTTGCCGCTCAACCAGATTTTGCGCATGGATTGTATACAGGCTATGCGCAGCCTGCCTGACGCCTGTATCGATATGGTGTTTGCAGACCCGCCATATAATTTGCAACTTGGCGGCGATTTGCAGCGCCCCGATGGCAGCACGGTTGACGCGGTTGACGATCATTGGGACAAATTTGACACTTTTGCCACTTATGACAAATTCACCCGCGAATGGCTGGCTGAGGCGCGGCGTATTCTAAAACCGGACGGCAGCCTTTGGGTGATCGGTAGTTATCATAACATTTTTCGCGTCGGCACGGCAGTGCAGGATGCTGGTTTCTGGATTCTTAACGACATCGTCTGGCGTAAGTCTAATCCGATGCCGAATTTCAAAGGCACAAGGTTCACCAACGCGCATGAAACCCTGATTTGGGCTGCGCATAACGACAAGGCCAAATACACTTTCAACTATCGCGCGATGAAAACATTGAACGATGAATTGCAAATGCGGTCCGACTGGCTGATCCCGATTTGCGGCGGACAGGAACGGTTGAAACGCAATGGCACCAAAGCGCATCCAACGCAAAAGCCAGAGGCACTGCTTTACCGTATCATGCTGGCGACAACCAAACCGGGCGATGTTGTGCTCGATCCATTTTTTGGCACGGGTACAACGGGCGCGGTTGCCCGCCGATTGGGCCGCGACTGGATCGGCTGTGAACGCGAAGAGGTTTACTGTGAAGTGGCCGAAGAACGGATCGCCGCCGCATTGCCATTGGACGAAAGCGCGCTGAAAACGATGCAATCACCCAGCGCCGCGCCAAGGGTCGCTTTTGGTCAGCTGGTGGAAACAGGATATGTGAAGGCTGGCGCCGTGCTGACCGACAAAAAACGTCAGCACAGCGCAACGGTGCGCGCCGATGGATCATTATTATGCGGCGCGCATACAGGTTCAATCCACAAGGTCGGATCATTGGTGCAAGACGCGCCGAGCTGTAACGGTTGGACCTACTGGTATTATTCCGCTGCCGACGGCGCGATGAAGCCCGTCGACGATTTGCGGCAAACCTATTTACTGGCGACCGAACCTTGAATTTAGGCGCGATCAATCCCGCAGCCAAAATCTACCTGCGGCCGATCAATTTTATCGAGAGCCCACAGCATCATGACGGCGAGACGGCGCGTCTGGCAGGGGGATTGATTTGGTTTTCGGGCGTTGAATTGGTGTTGAAGCATGACGGCGCGATCACACGTTCGATTGTCGCTGTTGCAGATTGGGAAGCGGCGGTTGCGTCAATGCCTACTCCGGTCGCCGTTCGCGCAGCGTCCCTATTCGGACGTCTCACATTGCCGCGCGTTGCGTTGCAACTTGGCGCGCGCGTCGTGCGGCTCGATCAACCTCAAGTCATGGGCATTTTGAACATCACCCCTGACAGCTTTTCAGACGGCGGAAAATATGGCGATGATGCCGCTGCTGCGGCAAGCGCGGCCATCGCGCAGGCGGTGGCGGGGGCCGCAATCATCGATATAGGCGGCGAGTCTACCCGGCCAAATGCGGCGGTGATATGGGAGGGCGATGAGATTGCCCGCGTCGGTCCGGTGATCCGCCAAATCGCGCCATCGGGAACCGCCATGTCAATCGACACCCGCAAAGCCGCCGTGATGGAGGATGCTCTGGCGGGCGGCGCGCACATGATTAATGATGTGTCGGCATTGCTATACGACGACCGCGCCTTGCACGTTGCGGCCGGCGCAGGCGTTCCGGTTGCCTTAATGCATGCGCCCGGCCAAGGCAGTGATCTGCATAAAGGCGAAGGCTATGGCGACGTCGTCACCGAAGTTTTTGACTGGTTAGAGGCGCGGGTCGATGCGGCCGTCGCGGCGGGAATATCGCGCAATATTATCCTGATTGATCCAGGCATCGGTTTTGGCAAATCGCTTGCCGACAATCTGGCGATCATCAATAATTTGGCGATGTTTCATGGTATTGGCTGCGCCATGTTGTTTGGCGCGAGCCGAAAGCGTATGATTGGCGCGTTATCGAACGAGGCCGATGTTGAACAGCGACTTGGCGGTTCGCTGTTCCTTGCGATGAAGGCGGTGGAACAAGGCGCGCAAATATTGCGGGTGCATGACGTGCCCGAAACCGTTCAGGCCATCCGCGTATGGCGGGGACTGCGCGATAGTGCGTTGACGGCGAGAGTTTAAGCTCTAGACTTTGCCGATGGAGTAACGCGTTATGTTTTTGAAATATTTGACCGCCTATATTGCGACGGGAATCGCGTTCGCAGTGATTGACAGCGTGTGGCTGCGCAACGCTTATACCAAATTATATCAGCCGGAAATCGGCGAGATGCTTATGAAAGGTGGGTTCCGCCTTGGCCCAGCGATCGCGTTTTATTTGCTGTATATATTGGGCATGATGATATTTGCGGTCGGTCCGGCAATAACCGCGGGACGCTGGCAAGTGGCATTGGTGCAAGGCGCGTTGCTCGGGTTCTTCTGCTATATGACATATGATTTGACCAATATGGCAACACTCAAGCAGTGGAGCATGAAAGTGACTATATTGGATATGATTTGGGGCACGGTGCTAACGTGCAGCGCCTCTGCGGCGGGGTATTTTGTCACAAACGCGATATTTGGCCGCAGCTAAGCGACTTCGCTGATCCCTAAATCGGATAGTTTGCGGTACAGCGTTGAACGGCCAATGCCCAATCTGCGTGCCACCTCAGTCATACGTCCCCGATAATGGCCGATGGCAAGGCGGATCACGTCCGCCTCAATCTGTTCCAAGGGCCGTAAATTGCCATCATCTTCGTATAATGTAACGCCGATGGCTTCGTTATTTCCGGCGAGCATCGGGCCATTATGGCCAGCCTGACCCACGGTAGCGGCGATTTGCGGGAATTCATCGGGGGTCAGGGCATCGCGGTCACACAACACGGCGGCGCGAAATAATGCGCTTTGCAACTGCCGCACGTTGCCGGGCCAGTTATAGCCGCGCAGCATGTTCAACGCTTCTTCGGTAATGCCTAAACTGCGCAGTCCCGGCTGATTGGCCATCCGGCCCAAGAAATGCCGCGCAAGCGCCGGAATATCGCTTGTCCGTTCGCGCAGCGGTGGGATGGTAAGCTGTACGACGTTCAAGCGGTAGAACAGGTCTTCGCGAAATTCGCCGCTTTCCAGCTTTCCCGAAAGGTTGCCGTTGCAGGCGGTAATTAATCGGACATCGATGCGAAAGCTGTGATTGGCGCCCATTGGCTGAATTTCATTCTGGGTCAGCAACCGCACAAGCCTGACCTGCGTTTCTTGCGTTAGCTGGTCGACTTCGTCCAAGAAAACGGTGCCGCCTTCGGCTTGCTGGAATATCCCGACGCGCCGATCAAACGCGCCAGTAAAGGCATTTTTCTCATGCCCGAATAAAACAGAATCAAGCAAGTTGGGCGCAATCGCCCCGCAATTCACTTTGAGGAACGGCTGCTTTGCACGCGGGCTGGCGGCGTGCATGGCGTCGGCAACGACTTCCTTGCCAACGCCCGGTTCACCCTCAATATAGATGGGCGCGCGTGACCTTGCGGCTTTTGCGGCGATGGCAAGCGCGGTGCGAAATGCGGGCGCAGACCCGATGATTTCTTCAAACTCTAACGATTGAGATATTTTTTCGGTCAGCGGCTGTAGTTCGCCAAAATCCTTTGCGGTGTCGGCGGCCATACTCAAGGCGGCGATCAAACGCTCTGCCGCAACGGGTTTAATGATATAGTCCGATGCCCCGGCGCGCATCGCTTCAATCGCGCTTTCGTTGGAGCCCATGGCGGTCATCAATAATATCGGTAGAGCGGGACGACGAGATTTCAGCTCGGTAATCAACATGGCCGAATCGGAACCGGGAACCCATTGATCCAATAAAATTGCATCCAGCATCATGCCGTCCTGCGTGCCCAGCATCGCAATGGCGGTTTCGGCGTCGCGCGCAAAAACCGTGCGCCAGCCCGCACGACCAGCGATAGCCGCGACCAACCGGCATTGCGCCGGCTCGTCGTCTACAAGCATCAATAATCGTGTCTCTTTTTCAGTCATGGGCATCCATTGCTGGGTCATTCTGACCGCGCGAAACAACGGATTAGCAAAAATGGGTAAATAGCCGATTAAGCAGTCGGCAATTTTCTTTGGCAGTACACTTGAGCATTCGGAAATCAGCGGTTAAGGCCAAAAGCATGTTAACATGGCACAGGAGGGCAATATGGCCGAACACCACGATATTACCGAAGCAACCGGAACATATGGCGGTTTTTTGAAAATGTTTAAGTGGGGCACTGCAGTTTCAGTTGTGGTTGTCGCTATTGTCGTTTTGATTATATCGCGCTGATCCTGACGTGAAAATTGCCGTCCTGAAAGAAACCGCTGCTGGCGAAACGCGGGTCGCTGCGTCGGCTGAGACCGTTAAAAAGTACATCGGCTTAGGCGCAAGTGTCAGTGTTGAGGCTGGCGCTGGCGCTTCGGCAAATGTCAGCGATGCTGATTTTGAAGCCGCAGGCGCGACCATCGGCCACCGCGACGGAGTTATCAAAGATGCCGATATATTGCTGGGTGTGCAGGGGCCCGATCCCAAAAAGCTAAAGGCCGTGAAGACCGGTGCGTGGCTGGTCGCGTCGCTTGATCCGTTTGTTCAGCGCGCGCGTATTGATGGATATGCCGCGCTGGGCGTGCAAGCATTGGCGATGGAATTTATGCCGCGTATCACGCGGGCGCAGTCGATGGACATATTATCGTCACAGTCAAACCTGTCTGGATATAAAGCGGTCGTTGATGCCGCAGGCACCTATGGCCGTGCCTTTCCGATGATGATGACGGCGGCGGGCACAGTGTCCGCAGCGCGGGTGTTCATCATGGGTGTCGGTGTCGCGGGTCTACAGGCGATAGCTACAGCGCGGCGCATGGGCGCGCAGGTTTCGGCCACTGACGTGCGGTCGGCAACCAAAGAACAAATCGAAAGCCTGGGTGCTAAAGCGATTTTTGTTGAGAATGTCGCCGGTATCGAAGGCGAAGGCGCAGGCGGTTACGCTACCGAAATGTCCGATGAATATAAGGCGGCACAGGCCGAATTGATCTCCGCGCATATCGCTAAGCAGGATATCGTCATTACAACCGCGCTCATTCCGGGACGCGCCGCGCCTCGGTTAGTCAGCGATGCGCAGATTGCGACAATGAAACCCGGCAGCGTGTTGTTCGACCTTGCGGTTGGCGCCGGCGGAAATGTCGAAGGCAGCGTGGCGGACCAAATAGTCGAGCGTCACGGCGTCAAAATCATGGGCTATTCAAACACGCCCGCGCATTTGGCGGCGGACACATCGGCATTATTCGCACGCAACCTGTTTAATTTCCTGAATGCGTTTTGGGACAAAGAAGCGGGGCAGCCTGTTCTGGATGAAGAGATTGGCGATGCCATTCGGCTGACCAAGGATGGCAAGGTTGTGAGTGAGAGGTTGTTGGGGTGACATTTGCAAGGTTTATGAATTTGCTTATCGTCAGTACAATCTTATTAGGTTTGGCGGCTCCAAGCTCTGCTCAACCGATACCAAATTCTCATATAAATAGTTGGCTGGACTACCAAATAGTTTGGCAGTTAGGCGAACCGATCGTTCCACAAAAAGACGAACTGATAAAGCCGTTTAAATCAATATACTCAATACCATTGTTACCGCAGAAATTGTTTCTCACTACAAGTCAGGTGACTACAAAGGAAAATTCAACACTATTGCTACCAAACGTTCAACTGGTTTTGATGGAGAGTAAGTTCTTGATGGCTTGTTCGCTACGTCGCGGTCCTAAGGGCAGCATTGCGGAAAAAAATAGGGTTTGTTTGATTGACGAAAATGCTGACGGCGAATTTGATAGCTATTTATTACGAGCATTTCGATCTTCGCTTTACGTGGGCGAGGGGCACAAATTTGCTCTGGCCGGTAGATTTGAAGATGCGTTCAAGCCGGTTAACTCAGTCAGTATAAAAGAAATAAGTCCCAAATTATTCACTGATCCCAACATGTTGGAATTATACTTTGGTAATGTTTCGGATAAAAAACAACAATTGTTGGTATATACGCATGTGGATACTTTATATGCTCTAGGCCAAGAATGCAGATCTCACATTTTGCAAGGGGGAGAGCCATCTAAAATGTTTTGCTCTATGGCAGGTGCCGACATTCGTGTTGTCGGTAGACAGGGCAAGGCGCTTAGTTTCGAGGTATCCCCGACGGATGAAATGCTGGACTTAAGATTTCAGTATATAAAAGGCATGCTTGATTATCGTATCACTGGGTTCTTGGTTTATCCGCGCGCAAGCCCGGCAACTGTATCTCAACCATAAATTATGACGGAACATCATATGGACTTCATTTCAATTCTCTCCATCTTCGTGATGGCCTGCTTCGTGGGCTATTATGTCGTGTGGTCGGTCACTCCCGCATTGCATACGCCATTGATGGCGGTGACCAATGCGATTTCCTCGGTGATTATTGTTGGAGCGTTGATTGCTTCTGCGGCGGAGGGTTCGCCAACGGCAAAATGGCTCGGGCTTATTGCGGTTGCGATGGCCAGCGTGAATATTTTTGGGGGCTTTGCGGTAACCGCTCGCATGCTCGCCATGTACAAGAAAAAGGAGCGCTAAGCGCATGGAACATGCAGCGCCTCCGGCTTGGGTTATGCTCGCGTATTTGATTTCGGGCGTCTTTTTCATTTTTGCATTGCGCGGGCTTTCTTCGCCATCGACATCGCAGCGCGGCAACCGTTTTGGTATGGCCGGAATGCTGATTGCGGTTGTGACCACGCTGATTACGCATGAAGTTGCGTCTTTGCCTGAAATACTCGGCGCAATTGCGGTTGGCGGCGGAATTGGTTGGGTGACGGCACGCAAGATTGCGATGACTGACATGCCGCAATTGGTCGCAGCATTTCACAGTCTTGTCGGCATGGCGGCTGTCTTGGTCGCAGCAGCAGCATTTCTGAACCCGCAGGCGTTCGGAATTCTGTCTGAACTTAGTCGTGTGATCGATGGCGATTCAACGACAATTAGGATGGGTATCAATCCGATCAGCCGCGTTGAAATGGGCCTTGGAGTAGCCATCGGCGCGATCACATTTTCTGGATCGGTCATCGCGTTCCTGAAGCTTGCAGGAAAAATGTCAGGCGCACCGATCTTGCTACCGCTCCGTCATGTCATCAATCTCGGCACATTGGCGGCGATATTGGGCCTGATCGGTTATTTCACCATCGACCAAAGCCCCTGGGTTTTTTGGACGATCACCGCGCTCGCATTCCTCATCGGCTTCCTTCTGATAATCCCGATCGGCGGGGCGGATATGCCCGTCGTGGTGTCGATGCTGAACAGCTATTCCGGTTGGGCGGCGGCGGCGATGGGTTTCACGCTGCATAACACGGCAATGATTATCACCGGTGCGCTGGTGGGTTCGTCCGGAGCGATCCTGTCATATATCATGTGCAAGGCGATGAACCGCAGCTTCATTAGCGTCATCGCAGGCGGCTTTGGCGCTGCTCCAGCTGCTGCTGGCGGGGACGCAAAGTCCGACCGTCCGTGGAAACGCGGAAGCGCCGAAGATGCCGCGTATATGATGAAGCAAGCCGAAAGCGTCATCATCGTGCCCGGTTACGGCATGGCGGTGGCACAGGCGCAACATATTCTTCGCGAAATGGGTGACGTGCTCAAAAAAGAAGGTGTCAGCGTCAAATACGCCATCCACCCCGTCGCCGGCCGGATGCCAGGTCATATGAACGTGCTGCTGGCCGAAGCGAACGTACCTTATGATGAGGTGTTCGAGCTGGAAGACATTAACAGCGAATTTGCGCAAACTGATGTTGCCTTCATCATTGGAGCGAACGACGTCGTGAACCCAGCGGCAAAAACAGACAAATCATCGCCTATTTACGGCATGCCTGTGTTTGATGTCGATAAGGCCAAAACCGTGTTCTTCATTAAACGCAGTATGGGCGGCGTGGGTTATGCCGGGGTCGACAATGACGTGTTTTACATGGACCAAACAATGATGTTGCTAGCCGATGCCAAGAAAATGGTGGAAGATATTGTGAAAGCGTTGCAACACTGATGCGTAAAATCGGTCTTATTGGCGCAGTAAACTGGTATGCGATGTCGCTATATTTCAACCGGATCAATACGCAGGTGCAAAAACGTATAGGCGGCAGTTGTAGCCCGCCCATCATCCTTGAAAGCCTAAGCTGCGGCGATATGGCCGCCGATTTCAGCGACGCCGATTGGGACGAACTTGCCAAGATATTGGTAAAGTCGGCCAAACGGATGGAAAAGGCGGGCGCGTCAGCGATTCTGATTTGTGCGAACAGCATGCACAAAGTGCACGACAAAGTGGCCGCGAGCGTTGACGTGCCGGTTATTCATATCGTCGATGCCGTTGGCGAAAAAATGAAAGCCGATGGCGTCAAATCAGCGGCTTTATTAGGAACGCGCAATGTTATGGCCGAAAGCTGGTATCGCCAGCGGCTTGTGAAACACGGCGTAACTTTAATGCCCAATGATCCAGTACAAGTGACAGAACTGGACCGTATTATTCATAAGGAGCTGATCCCGGGCATAGTTACCCGCGACGCCGAACGGACATTGAAAACATATATTACGATGGCGGATCAGGACGGTGTCGAGGCCATTGTGCTGGGCGCCGCCGAATTGAGCCGCGTAGTGGACACTAGCGCCAATATCCTGCCCATTTATGATAGCACCGCGATCCATGCCGATGCTGCTGTCAGTTGGATACTAACCGACGCGCCGTAATGCGCGAATAATGGCTATTGGCAATTTATCCTGCATGTTGCATCATCATGAACATGGAGAGAAAATTTACGACACTCATCGCCGCATTTTTGATCGCGATGTCCCCAGCTACCCTGTGGGCAAAGACGATAGATGTTAATGCAGGCGAGAATGCGCAGGAGCGATTGCAAGAAGCACTGATCGCTGCCGAACCCGGCGACATCGTGCAATTGGGCAAGGGCAAATTTAATCTAACCGACGGATTGTCCCTTGATGTTAATAAGGTGGTGGTCAAGGGGCAGGGGGCAAACCAAACCATCCTTGATTTTACCAACCAAGCCGGTGCCGGCGAAGGACTGCTGGTGACATCGGACGATGTGGTTTTACGCGAATTCGCCGTCGAAAACAGCAGGGGCGACGGTATCAAATCAAAAGGGGCCGACCGCATCGTTTTTCACAAGTTACGGGTTGAATGGACTGGCGGTCCCAAAGAAACCAATGGCGCATACGGTATTTATCCTGTTGAAAGTCATGACATATTGATCGATTCAGTGATCGTGCGCGGCGCATCGGATGCGGGCATTTATGTTGGTCAATCGCGTAATATTGTTGTGCGCGGCTCGGTCGTCTATGAAAATGTGGCCGGCATCGAAATTGAGAATAGTTTTGATGCCGATGTTTACGATAATGTCGCAACAGGCAATACTGCGGGCATATTGGTATTTGACCTACCCAATTTGCCGCAGCTTGGCGGCCGCAATGTGCGGGTTTTTGAAAATATTGTGGTCAATAACATGACACAAAATTTTGCGCCCAAGGGCAATATTGTGGCGAGCGTTCCCACAGGTGTAGGCGTGATGGTGATGGCGAACCGCAATGTTCATATTTTTGACAATGTAATTGGCGACCATGGCACAACCAATGTGATGATCGTGGCCTATCCATTGAAGCATGATGACGCGAAATATGATCCGATCCCCGGTGATGTGGCGATGTGGGACAATCAGCATCTGCGCGCGGGATGGGCGCCCGAAATGCGCGGCGGTAAGGAATTGGCGGCGGCAATGGGGGGCAGCATGGCGCCGATTTTTTGGAGCGGCGCAGGTGGTCCGGCTAATGCACCGATTGTGGCGGATGACGTTTTGGCTATTTCAATGGGGTTGGCTGAGCCTTTGGCCGACACGTCAACCGCCCAGCCAGCGCCGATAACAATTTCGAAATCTCTACCTCCTGCGCTACCCGCCATTATATTGCCTGCGGAAATGGAAGCAGTGACCCAGTAATGCGGCTGCTGTTTGTCATTGCATTATTGCTACCAGTTGCTGCATCGCTATCTGCCATAGACGTCGCATCTGTCTCTAGCACCGCCATTCTCGCGGACGGGATGCCAAAGAAATTATCTGAATTTGGATTTTTCGCTGGGGCAGCGGATACGCCATCGCCGGATTTAATACCTTATGATCTAGCAACGCCGTTATTCTCAGATTACGCCGAAAAACAACGATTTATCTATTTACCCAAAGGGGCGAATATATCGGTTGGTGACGGATTTGGCCGCGTAACTTTTCCCATTGGTGCCGCTATCGTGAAAAGCTTCGGCTATCCTGCAGACAGCGGCAAGTTGAAGATTATCGAAACCCGCGTTTTGCTGCACCGCGCCGACGGATGGGTTGCCTTGCCATATGTTTGGAATGCCGACGGCAGCGATGCCGATTTACGTATCGGTGGTATGCGCCGTGATATTTCTTTCACATTGCCCGGCGCCTTGCCGCGACAGGTCAGCTATTCTGTACCGAATAAAAATCAGTGTAAGCAATGTCATAGTTCCGCTGGAGATATTCAACCAATTGGACCGTTGCTGGGTAACATGCGGTTCAATAGCGCAGCCGATAAGCGCCGTTTTTTGACGGGCACGGATAAAGCCGGTGCTGCAAAGTCGATGCCTGCTTGGAACGACACGAAGTTTGCGAGCATAAAACAGCGCGCACAAAGCTATTTATATGTAAATTGCGCGCATTGCCACCGGCCCACAGGTTCTGCCAGCAATTCAGGGTTATTTTTTGATGAAACGGCTATCGGACCGACGGCGCAAGGAATCGGCAAGCATCCGGTCGCAGCGGGCAGGGGCAGCGGTGGGTTAGAATTTGTCATTGTACCGGGCAAGCCAGAACAGTCCATTTTGCTTTACCGTTTAGAAAGCCTTGATCCAGGCGTCGCCATGCCCGAACTCGGCCGCGCTAGCGTCCACAAAGAAGGCGCAGATTTATTGCGCCAATGGATCGCGGAAATGCCGGAAAGCTGATCAATAAATCCTAATGCCGCATCTCGCGTTTGATTTCATACCTTGCACCGCTCCATTCGCCAAAATATCCGCTGACTGCCGGATGATCGACTGGGCCGTGCTGATTGTCGGCTAACAGATTTTGTTGGCTGACATACGCGATGTAACTATTATCTGAGTTCTCGGCGAAAAGATGATAAAATGGTTGATCCTTTGATGGCCGCACTTCTGGCGGAATTGAGTCATACCATTCTTCACTATTGGCAAAAACCGGATCAATATCGAATATCACGCCGCGAAATTCAAAGATGCGGTGGCGAACAACATCGCCGATAGTAAACTGAGCTTCGGCAATATCAGGGGCGGTCGGATTCTTTGTCATAAACTCGTATATCGGATGTTCTGCAAATCAAATCAAGCTTGGGCTTGGCAAAGGCGAAATCTTGCGTTAATGGCTGCGCTCTTTCTCGGTAGGCAAATCCAATCTGGATGCATGACCAGCCAAACCGAGACGCGGAGAGATGGCTGAGTGGTCGAAAGCACCGCACTCGAAATGCGGCGTGCCGGTGACGGTACCTAGGGTTCGAATCCCTATCTCTCCGCCATTTATAGCGCACGGCAATTTCTAATATCTGTTTTTAAGACGATTTTTTGATGCGGTAGAAGTCACGTTAAAATTCGGCAAATTAGTTATGCAACCGCTACAGCCGTGATAATTGCAGATTTTTTCTAATGCATGACGATAACTTATGGTTAACAAACGTGTTTTTTACATCTGTAAATCAGCAAATTTGTGCGTTAACCCTTTTTTTACCTTGCGAAGCTGCAAAATATGCTATGAATACATCTCCGGTCGGGGTGGCTGGTCGCAAATCGAATTGAGGGCATTATGACCGTGTACACCCGTGCGATAAATGAAGTTGCAAATCTGTCGTCTTTACCGCTGATTGATCGCAATCAATCCGCCACAATTTCAAAGCGTCATTTTTCTGAGATTTCTGTGCGACATGATGTTCAAGACAAGATTTTCTGGTGCTTTATGGATCAGAAAGGACGCCCTAGTTATACATATGAATTAGGTGAAGAAATTCAGCAGGTGCAAGACTGGATTGGTCATAACTATGGATCATCCGCACGCAATGTGTTGACCAGCGGGGAACATGCACATGGCGCGCTGGACGATCTAAGGTATTTTGTTTGCGGTTCAAAAACGCCGGGGATTTATAATTTAGGTGGCGACCTGCGGCATTTTGCTGATTCAATTCGGCAACGTGACTTTGCTGCTATGCGGACATATGCCGAAACTTGTGTGCGAATGCAGCACGCGAATTCGGTGGGGTTCGGCGCGCCGATTATCACTATGGCGTTGGTGCAAGGTGATGCGCTCGGCGGTGGTTTTGAGCATGCATTGGCATTTGATATTCTGGTCGCGGAACGCAGCGCGCGTATGGGTTTGCCGGAAATTATATTCAGCTTGTTTCCTGGTATGGGCGCTTATAGCTTTCTTGCGCGGCGTGTTGGACGGCAACTTGCCGAGAAATTCATATTAGAAGGAAAAATTCATACCGCTCAAGAGCTTTATAATATGGGTATCGTCGACATTTTAGTAGAGGATGGCGAAGGCGAGGCGGCAATTATTGATTATACGCAGCGGCACAAAACGCGTTTTGCCGCCGAGCGGGCTGTATATCGCTCTCGCCGGATCGCAGCGCCAATATCGCTACAAGAATTGCTAGATATAACGCTAGTTTGGGCAGAAACAGCGATGACTTTGACCGAGGCTGACATCAAAAAAATGGAGCGTTTGGCAAATGCGCAGGAACGAAGAATCTCGAGAACCCTTCGCGCCGTATCTTAAGCTATTTTCTTGTGTTTGCGGCGGCGCGAATATCGCGTTCGCTGGCGCTCAATGCTTTACGCACTTCTAATAACAAAGTTTCGATAACGGCTAAATGCGAATCGCAGTTTTGCAGAAAATCAATCTCAGATGTGTGCTCTAATTTTCCGGTTAATTGGGTTAAGATTGTTGCGCCGATATTCTGACCGGAACTCTTAATTGCATGCGCGGCAAACCGGAACTGGTGCAGATCTCGGTTGGACACAGATGAACGCATTGTTGCCATGGTTTCATCGATATCAGCATAAAAGCTGTTAATCATATCATCGACAAAATTTTGATCACCAATGGAATACAGATAATCTATCTGCGCGGGATCGATCGCCACGTATTTTTTTTCTTGCGTCGGCGCAATAGGAACAATTACGGAAAACGGGTCATTCTCTATTTGGACGTCAACTTCTTCATTAAGTTTTGCTGTATAATGTTCAATCAATGTTAGTAAGTGATTAGCATCAAACGGTTTTGTTATCCGTATGTCCATACCTGCGGCCAAGCATCGTGCTTCAGTTTCTGCCGTCGCATCGGCGGTGACGCCGATAATTGGCATATGGGAGCGCCCACCCTCAATTTGCCGCCACATTGACGCGGCATCAATTCCATTAAGTCTGGGCATGTTTACGTCCAATAACAAGACATCAAAATTGCCATTTTCGAGTGCTTCGATGGCTTCATCGCCGTCCGTGACCATTTCGACTTCATGGCCAGCGGACTCCAAAATTGTGGCTAAAACATTCCTGTTGGTGCGATTATCGTCGGCAACTAAAATCCTGCGGGAAGAAAATGTTAAAGTCGCGTTTGCCCGTTCGAGATCTTCTTGGTCCCTATCATCGTCGCGAGATTGTTTCGCGAAAGAACAGCCTATGCGAATTGCGCTGCGCAATGTTTGGAAATCTGGGCTGGCGGGGATAACAGAAGCAAACGCAGCGCGTAATGTTATGTCTTCCAGCTCCAATGTACTTTGACTTTGCACTAAAACAGGTGCGACATCAGCCGCGCTGAATAGTGCCCAAATGTCGTCATCAGGTTCGATCAGACGCGCTATATCTGCATCAATCAACGCAATATTATAAAGGCGCAAGTCCACGTTGATAATTTCGCGCGAAAACTCCACAACATTATCACATTGAACGTGGCGGACTATATAGTTGCCTGCACTCTGAGCGCTGGTGAGTAGCTCGGGCTTGAAGTTGCCCAGTGACAAAATGTGGACAGTCACGTCAGAATCATCTGCTGCGATGTGTTTCGCATTTTCTGCTATCGTGACGGGAATTGTGACCAGAAAGCTGCTGCCTTGGCCGATCGTGCTTTCAACTGTAATCATTCCGCCGACTTGCTCGGTCAATTGTTTGCAAATAGCCAAGCCCAATCCGGTTCCACCAAACCTGTCCAGTACGCTTTCGTCCGCTTGCTGGAATGGTTGGAAAATGCGCGCCAATGACTCCTGCGCGATTCCTATTCCGGTGTCTGTTACGCGCAGCGACAGCGTTTGACCCGCGTTGCTCTGTTGAATAGCGCAGCTTATGTCAATCGTTCCGGCGTGGGTAAATTTGATCGCATTACCAATCAAGTTCAACAGGATGTTCCGAATAATATCGGTTGGACCTTCAACCAATTGCTCGCTTCCCGGCTCAGCTTGCAAGCGCAGGCATAGCCCCTTGTCGTCCGCGCGCACCGCTAAGATATCACGTACTTCTTTTAATATATCGGTTGAACAGAATGTTGATGTGTTAACTTCAACCGAGCCAGATTCTGATTTCGCCACTTGGATCAGCTGTTCAATAAGGTATAATAAATGTTCAGCAGCCAGAACGCTGGCGTCGATCATATTGTGTTGCTTGTTAGGTAGCCGCATTTGGAGGAGGTGATTGCCGTATCCCAAAATGGCATTTAATGGCGTACGCAGTTCGTGACTGACGCTAGCAAGAAAATAGCTCTTAGCTCGGCTTGCCGTCTCCGCTTGATCTTTAGCGTGCGAGATTTTTTTTATCAACGTCGAGCAGTATTGCGGAATAAGTATTAATCCCGCGACCAAGCTATATCCTAATACTGAATTTTGTTGCCAAAATTCCGTCGTCGCAACTACCAGGCCAAATCCAAGGGCCGACAGCCGCGATGCAAACGATAGCCATTTTATACCAAACCGAAAGCCATTACCTAAAACCATCCGCAATATGACGGCATAGGCCCATGACATTGCCTGAGCATCGACAAGCATAGTGGTGGTCGCCATTGTTACATCGAGTATAATCGCAGCTGTCCATCGGCTTTCAGGCTGGAACACCGATCGGCGCTCCATAAAGATGAGGCCGGCGTTTAAGGAGAGATACGCAACAAATGCGAATACGATCCGAGCATCAAAGCCCGCAAAATAGCAGACGATTGCTGCTATGCTGCCCATAACAACCCGATTAAGCAAGATTTCTTGCTCAGGCGTCGCCGACTTCTTGGCAGTCTTGATATGAGTTAGCGCGGAATTTAAGAAATTTGCCATCAAACTGCCGAGCGATAAATGGCATTATGATCTTGAAAAAGATCATATAGCTGAGTGACTGAAAGCGGCCGTCCGATCAAGAATCCTTGCACTTCATCGCAGCCCGACGCTCTTAGGAGAGCAAATTGGGCATCGGTCTCTACGCCCTCCGCAATCACGCGCATGCCCAGTGCGTGAGCCAAATGCGCGATCGTCGAAATTATCGCACGGTCCGCTGCCGACGTTTCAATTCTGGATACGAATGTGCGATCAATTTTGAGCCGTGTTGCCGGCAGATCGCGTAGATATTGCAGAGAGGAATATCCGGTACCGAAATCGTCGATGGAAATTTGAACGCCGTTGGCGCGTAAACTGGCAAGTTCTCGCAACACATGCTGATTTTGATCGAGCAAAAGTTCTTCGGTTATTTCGATTGCTAGCTTACCTGGTTTTACGCGATATTTTTCAATATTTGTCAAAATTCCCGCGCTCATCGCATGATTTTCAAATTGGCGAGGTGATACATTTACTGCAATATGCGGAATATCGATCCCTGCTTGTGCAAATTCAGCGATTTGTTTGCATGTCGCCTCCACGACCCATTGACCCATGCGATCAATTAAGCCGCTGTCATTGGCAACGCGAATGAAATCAGTGGGCAACAGGCGTCCACGTAATGGGTGGTTCCAACGGATAAGAGCTTCCAGCCCGACATATTGGCCAGTTTTGGTATCCACGATTGGTTGATATTCTAAAAAGAATTGCTCGTTCACCAATGCCGCGCGGAGGTCCGCTTCCACGCCTGCGTTGAATTGAGCGATTTGGTTCAATTGCGGTGAGAAGAAACAATGACAATTACGTCCTTGTGCCTTTGCCTCGTACATTGCCAAATCCGCAAGCCGCAGTAATTCGTCGGCTGAACGGCTGTCTTCTGGGATCAACGCAACGCCAATACTGACGCCTATTAACTGTTCCACGCCGTCGATGATGTAGGGCCTGCCAATTTGACTTAGTAATTTTGTACATTGCCCGCTGATTTCGTTGGCATCGTTGACATCGGCCAAGATGACGGCAAATTCATCTCCGCCAATTCGCGATGCAAAGTCTTTTGGGCCAAGTGTCCCGCTGATACGTTCTGCAACTTGGCGCAGCAGCATATCGCCTGCCTGATGCCCGCGAGTGTCGTTGATAATTTTGAATCGATCGAGGTCGAGAAGCAATAATGCGGCTGTGTTACCTTGCAGCTCGCAATCTTTAATGGTTTGACGCATACGTTCCGATAACAAAGCCCGATTGGGCAATCCGGTAAGCATGTCGTGCAGCGCAAGATGTGTGCGATGTTCTTCCGCAAACTTGCGCGCAGTAATATCAACGCCAGTGGTTAGCACGCCGATGGTTTGACCATCAATATTGTTCAACGGCGATTTATTGCATTGAAAGGTCAATTCCACGCCATCGCTATAATACTTGTCTTCAAAATTTGGAATCGATTGGCCTGTTTCCAAAACGACATTGTTGCGCCGCCTCTCTCCCTCCAAGAACGGAGCGTCCAAAAGATCGTAGATAGAGCGCCCAACCAACTCATCGGGCTCTTTACAGAACAGCCCCGAATTATATGAATTCAGAAATAGAATCTTGCCGTTTCGGTCTATCGCGTTGATCAATATTGGTGTGGTATCAATAATCTGTTCAAGCATTGATTTGTTGCCGCTCGAAACATTGTCGAATTGGACCGCGTCAGTTAAATGATCGGCGCTATGCTGAGCGCATACTGCCAACTCGATCTCTTTTTTGTGTTGATTTATTAACAACAACGCACGGTCACGAAATTCAATGTGCGAAACGGGGCTTTGTAAAAAATCTGTTGCGCCTGCATCCAATGCAGTGATGCGGCATTCTCGATCCTGTCTCGCAGTGATTACAATTGCGGGAGTGTGGAATGCTATCGATTTGCTTCGCATTGCTTTGATGAACTCTGCGCCATTCATCTCGGGCATTCTAAAGTCAACAATCAGAAGATCTGCGGTCTCTTTGTCGAGATATTGCAATGCCTCCACCGCGCTGTGGAAGCATTTGGCCGTGTAGCCAGGACCCATCATGGCCACAAATTGTGCGTATATCCGCAGGTTCGTGGCACGATCATCAACAATTACAATGCGCGCTTGCATCTGGCTATTCGTAAGCAAACTTAGTCAAGAATTGGTTAACGGAATATTTTGCAGGGTCAAAACCCGTTAGCATAAAACGATTATATTAGATGCTATTACGGATCATATCACGCAAATCTTCCGAAAAAATTTTACCAAATGTCCAGTTGCCAAATGCATTAGCAAGCCCTAGCCAAAGGCATAGGCAAATTCTCTGGAAATAACCGCGCATGACGGACAGTGACCATTACGAGCAACAATATCTTGATTTGATGCGTCATGTTTGGACCGCAGGAACGTTACAGCATGATCGAACCGGGGTTGGAACAAAAGCGGTTTTTGGCGCAACGATGCGGTTTTCATTGGCGAACAATGCCATCCCTTTGCTGACTACAAAGCGCGTATTTTGGAAAACGGCTGCCCGTGAGATGCTTTGGTTTTTAACTGGAAATACAAATATTCGCAGCTTGCTGGAACAAAATGTCCGTATTTGGAGCGACTGGCCATTGGATCGGTATCGCCGTGAAACGGGGGACCAAATCAGTCAAAAGGCATTTGAAGATTTGATTGTTGGCGATGCAAATTTTGCCAAAAAATGGGGCGATCTAGGTCCGGTTTACGGGGCGCAATGGGTAAATTGGCCACAATATTCCCTCGAAAGTAACGGCATGTATAGTCGGGAAGCGTTGGGCATAAATCAAGTCGCTGAACTTGTTGAAAGTTTGAAAAACAATCCAGGGTCGCGCCGGCATATTATTGAAGGCTGGAACGTTGCTGAAATCGGCCAAATGGCATTGCCGCCGTGTCACAAAACCTATCAATTTCAAGTCGCTGACGGGAAACTAAATGGGTTGTTGTTTCAGCGTTCTTGCGATCTTGGCTTAGGATTTGCATTCAATATTTTTTCGGCATCGCTCTTGATTCGGATGCTTGCGCAGCAGACCGGATATGAGCCGGGTGAATTTGTGTGGCAGGGCGGCGACGTGCATTTGTATATGAACCACGCAGAACTTGTGGAAGAACAACTGTCGCGCGCGCCATCGGGAAACCCTGAGTTACATTTGGTGGGTAAGCCGGATAGTATATTTGATTATCGCATCGAAGATTTCGAAGTCCGTAATTACGCCCCGCAAGCGCATATTTCTGCGCCTGTTGCCGTTTGATTTGTCATCTAGAGCGGGATGACATTTGATTGAATCAAATGCCCGCTCTAAACTTTTGTCGTCGCGCGATTTAGCGACAAAAAACCGGTTCCCACTTTTTGTCATCACGCTCTATTATTATTAGGCCAGTATTATTGACCTATTTGGCAGTTTGAAATAAAATAACAATCGTTGATAACATATATGTGAGTCGCCCCGCGGGCTACTTCGATATTGGAGGGTAACGATGGCATCAATCAAGCGAGAGAATCTGGAGCCGTTGCGGCTGCATATTCCCGAACCCAAATTTCGGCCCGGCGATGAAGCGGATTTCAGCGATGTGATTGTGCCACACGTAGATGCGCTGCCGATACCAGATGAAAATACGCAGCCTGCCGCAATGCAACAACTGGCATTTGGCTTGGTGCGGGTGCTGGATTTCGATGACAAGGCGAAAGGAAGTTGGAATCCCAAACTATCGCCTGACCAATTGCGGCTTATGCTGCGCAATATGATCCTGCTTCGTGCATTTGATGACCGGATGTTTCGCGCTCAGCGCCAAGGCAAAACCAGTTTCTATATGAAGTCGACCGGCGAAGAGGCGACGTCGGTTGGCGCGGTAATGGCGCTTGACCGCGGCGATATGTGTTTTCCAAGTTACCGCCAACAAGGCATATTGATTGCCCGTGAATGTCCGTTGGTGGACATGATGAACCAGATTTATTCGAACAGCGGCGATCATTTAAAGGGTCGTCAATTGCCGATCATGTATTCTGCGCCGGATCAAAATTTTTACAGCGTATCCGGCAATTTGACCACGCAATATCCGCAGGCCGTTGGTTGGGCAATGGCGTCGGCATCGCGCGGGGATAACCGAATCGCAGCGGTTTGGTGTGGCGAAGGGTCGACGGCGGAGGGAGACTTTCACAGCGCGTTGACGTTCGCTGCGGTATATAATGCGCCGGTGATCATGCAGGTCGTCAATAACCAATGGGCGATTTCTTCGTTTTCAGGTTTTGCCGGCAGCGAGCGGACAACTTTTGCGGCGCGCGCCGTGGGCTATGGCATTGCTGGGCTTCGCGTAGACGGAAATGATCCGTTGGCGGTGTATGCGGCAATGCAATGGGCCGCAAACCGTGCGCGCACAAACAACGGACCGACGTTGATTGAGTATTTTACTTATCGGGCCGAAGGGCATTCTACGTCCGATGATCCCAATGCGTATCGCGCCGCCGAGGAGTTCGCTAAATGGCCGCTTGGCGATCCAGTCAACCGTCTGAAAGCGCATTTAATTGGTGAAGGCGAGTGGGATGAAGACCGGCATCTGGCGCAAGCCGCCGAGTTAACCGATTACGTCAAATTGCAGCAAAAAGAAGCGGAGAAAAATGGCGTACTTGGCCACGGCCTGCACCATCCATTTGAAAGCATGTTTGAAGATGTCTTCGAAGAAATGCCATGGCATTTGCGTGAGCAATGCGATCAAATGCTGCAAGAACAACGCACCAAATTTGGTCCTGATTGGGAACCGAGCTGATGGATGATGTATCTGTAAAAACGATGAATATGATCGACGCCATTAATAACGCATTGGACATCATGCTGGAACGCGATCCTGATGTTGTTTTGATGGGCGAAGATATTGGTTTTTTTGGAGGCGTATTTCGTGCGACCGCTGGACTGCAGCAAAAGCACGGGAAAACGCGGGTGTTTGACACACCGATTACTGAATGCGGCATTATCGGTGTAGGTGTTGGCATGTCCGCATATGGGCTTCGCCCTGTGCCCGAAATTCAATTCGCTGACTATATCTATCCTGGCCTTGACCAGCTGGTAAGTGAGGCTGCGCGCATTCGTTACCGCTCCGCCGGGGACTATATTTGCCCCATGACGGTTCGCTCTCCATTTGGCGGAGGAATTTTTGGCGGTCAAACCCATAGTCAATCACCGGAGAGCCTGTTCACCCATATTTGCGGCGTTAAAACGGTTATCCCAGCGACGCCATATGATGCGAAAGGATTATTGATCGCGTCGATTGAAGACAATGATCCGGTAATGTTTTTTGAACCGAAGCGGATTTATAATGGCCCGTTTTCGGGTTATTATGATCGTCCTGTTGAACCGTGGTCAAAACATGCGGCCAGCCAAGTTCCGACCGGTTATTACCGCATTGAATTGGGCAAGGCGGCGGTTGTTCGCGAAGGCAATGATCTGACAATTTTAACTTATGGTACAATGGTGCATGTGTCGAACGCTGTGGTTGAAGACATTGGAGTTGATGCAGAAATTATTGATTTAAGGACTTTATTGCCGCTCGACATAGAGGCCATTGAGGCATCGGTCAAAAAGACTGGTCGATGCTTGATCGTGCATGAAGCAACCCGGACGAGCGGGTTTGGTGCGGAACTGTCAGCACTTGTGCAAGAACGGTGCTTTTATCATCTTGAGTCTCCTGTGGAGCGGGTAACGGGATTTGATACCCCCTATCCCCACAGTTTGGAGTGGGCGTATTTCCCCGGCCCTATTCGTATTCGTACGGCAATCGAAAAAATGTTTAAGGATTAAGGCAATGGCAAAATTTATCTTTAACTTGCCCGATATTGGTGAAGGCATCGCCGAAGCAGAAATCGTCGCATGGCACATAAAACTTGGGGACCGGATTGAGGAAGATCAGCCTATTGCCGATATGATGACCGATAAGGCAACGGTTGAAATGGAAAGCCCGGTATCTGGATTTGTGACGGCTATTGCGGGTGAGGCAGGCGACGTGATCCCAATCGGGTCGATGTTAATTGAGATAGAGACAGACGCAATTGCCGAGGCAGAGCCTGCGGAAAAAATTGCGATTGTACCGACCGGAAGTGACGTCACGGCGTCAAATTTTGTAGCGTCGGAAGTGCCCGCAATTCTGGAGGAAACCAATATTGTGGCCGTTGCTGCATCGGAACCGAGTGAACAAACTGCATCGGCGCGGGAAGAAATACTTGAACCAATCGGCAAAGTAACGGCTTCGCCAGCGGTCCGCGCACGCGCGGCTCAAATCGGCGTGCAGCTCTCTGACGTCATGGCGCCGGGCAACCATGTCCGCCACGCGGAC
Source organism: Sphingomonadales bacterium (assembly GCA_031415335.1). GTDB lineage: Bacteria > Pseudomonadota > Alphaproteobacteria > Sphingomonadales > Sphingomonadaceae > Sphingorhabdus_B. The sequence continues at coordinate 56,612 of JANORM010000006.1, forward strand.
TTGGATGCCTATATCAGCTATAATCAGGCCCAGGGTTATAGCGCGGCTGTGCCAACCACGCGGCCCGATGTGCCGATAAAAATCATCGGAATGCGTCGCCGCATAGCCGAAAACATGGCCGCATCAAAACGGCATATTCCGCATTTTACCTATGTTGATGAAATGGATGTGACAGCGTTAGAAGCGGTGCGCAGTGACCTAAACAGCAATCGTGGGGATCGGCCAAAATTGACGATGCTGCCGTTCTTAATTACCGCAATTTGTAAAACGATACCTGCATTTCCGATGATAAATGCGCGGTTCGACGATGACGGCGGGGTGGTTACGCGGCATGGTGCCGTTCATTTGGGAATGGCAACGCAAACGGACGCGGGTTTGATCGTCCCAGTAATTCGCAATGCGCACACTTTGAACATCTGGCAATTGGCAGCGGAGATAACGCGGCTTTCGGCGGCATCGCGTGATGGCAGCGCAAAGAGTGAAGAGTTATCGGGGTCGACATTGACGATCACGTCATTGGGGCCACTTGGCGGTATAGTCACCACGCCAGTTATTAACCGGCCCGAAGTCGCAATCATTGGACCAAATAAAATTATCGAGCGGCCGATGTATGTTGATGGCAAAATTGAACCACGCAAGCTGATGAATATGTCGGTAAGTTGCGATCACCGGGTCGTTGATGGCTGGGATGCTGCCAATTTTGTGCAAGCTTTGAAGAAATTAATCGAGACGCCAGTGTTGCTGTTTAGCAATTGATTAGATTAACCGTTTGCGGCTTTGGGAGTGGTTTTGAAAGGAGCGCTGTGTATCGAGCTGCGTGCCTCGACATGAGCCACCGTGCTCACTTGATCGTGCAATGCCAATCCCATCCGGTTGCTTTTGGACCAACGACACTCCGCTCGCGTCAGCATGCCGTCACCGATATCAATCAAAAATTCGGTTCCAACGGGAACATTGCTTAGCCCTTCAATTAAAGCGCCATTGGCGGACATATCTCTTATCCGTGCTTCATAGCGGTTCTTGTTATGTATTAAGCTGACGACGCGAAGCATTTTTTTGCGGACATCGCGGCTTGTAATGAGGCCGTGGGCTGTAACTTCATTTGTTGCATTTAGCAACAAGACCATAACCGCGCTTGCGGATATCGGTTTTGAATAAATATATCCCTGCACGTGGCTGCATCCTAAACTGCGGATCAGTTCCAATTCGTCGTGCGTTTCGACGCCTTCTGCTGTGGTATCCATATGCAGTGCTTCTGCTAAGCTCACGATTGAACGGATGATTGCACCGTTGCGGCTACCCAATTGGGTCGCGCCGCGCACAAAACTTTGGTCAATTTTGATTTTGTCAAAGGGAGCTTTTTTCAAATATCCTAAGGATGAATAACCTGTGCCAAAGTCATCAAGTGCCAACCTGACGCCGAGGCCTTTGAGCATTTGAAACGTCGAATCTGTATTTGCGTCGTCGTTTAAGAAAACGCTTTCAGTGATTTCTAATTCTAATCGATCTGGTGCAAGTCCGCTAGCAGCGAGAGCATTTGCGATGACAGCAGTTAACCCCGGGTTTGCAAATTGGATCGGGGACACGTTAACGGCTAGGCGGATGTTGCCGGGCCACTGCGCGACTTCAGCACATGCTGTGCGCAATATCCACTCGCCAATTGGTCCAATTATCCCAGTATCTTCGGCAATCGGAATAAAGCGGGCAGGGGACACGTAGCCGCGTGTGGGATGTTTCCAACGGATCAAGGCCTCCACACCAACAATCTTTTCAGTTTTAGTTGCAACAACAGGCTGATAAAGCACTTCCAGTCTATCATTTGCCAGCGCGTCACGCAGATCCTCTTCCAACCGTCGCCTGTCTTCGGCATCGCTATGCAGGTCGGGGTCATAAAAATGGTGGACGCCGCGCCCGCGACCTTTGGCCGCATATAATGCTAAATCGGCATTGCGCACCAGCGCTTCGTTGGTAACACCGTCCAAGGGCGCGATAGCTATTCCAATCGAAACACCGATTGTCACGGCGCTTCCGTCAAGCACATATGGCTGTGAAATTGACTGGATTATTTGGTCGGCCAGTGGACCCAATTGCGATTTGGAGTCCTTACCTGGTAATATCAACTGAAATTCATCACCGCCGATACGGCCAACATGCCCTGCATCACCGATAATTCGTTGCAGTCGTTGACTAACTTGACGAAGCAATGCGTCCCCCGCTGGATGCCCTAAAGTATCGTTGACTTCCTTAAATCTATCAAGGTCAAGCAATAGCAGCGAGCCAATGCGGTTGGCTGGATTGGGCGATGCCAACATACGTTCAAGTGTTGTTTGCATATGAAGGCGGTTTGATAAGCCCGTTAGTGAGTCATAATGTGCCAGTCGCGATACCTCTGCCTGGCTTTTCCGAATTTCAGTCAGGTCGGTTCCATTCCCTCGGAAGCCAAGGAAATTATGATATTTATCAAATATTGGACGACCTGAAATACACCACCAACGATCTTCTCCCTCGGTGGCAACTCGCACATTTAATTCGTTAAACGGCGCGCGCGTTGTTAAGTGAAAACTTAATGTACGCTCTTGGTTTTCATCCTTTTGTTGACTGGCATCGATCAGTACCGTGACAGGTTCTCCGATAAGGCTCTGAATTTCGCGGTTGAGAACTTTTGCTGTGCGTTCGGACAAATATGTGATTCGATTGTGACGATCAGTCTCCCAAAACCAGGCGTTTCCTGAATTTTCAAAATCAGTGAGTATCGCACTCGCGCGATTCATCGACAGCATTTGCCGTTCCATTTGATGTCGTTGGTCGGTGCTGCGTTTCAAATATAGCGGTGTCCACATGGCAAGTATTCCGACAAGCACACCGAACATTACCCAAAATCCGACATTTTGAAAACCCATGCCAACACCAAACGACGTCGCTACGAGCGCGGCGATTAATGATCGGGGATTTTTATTCAGTAAAACAGAAATTGCGCCAGTTACTCCAATTAAAGTCATTGAAAGCGAGCCGATAAAAATTGGCGACATTGCGCTTAACAATAACCCAATTGCCCAACCGAATGGAATAAAGCTGACACTTATTGCTGCTAATCGTTGAGCAAGCGAGGGTCTTTTTTTTGTGGTTTTGCTGTTGAATACAGCCGTTGCAAAAAGCAACGCGCAAGAAATGGCAATAGAAATTCCGCCGACAATATGAAATTGATTGCTGACTTGCTGAATTTCTCGGCTCGCGTAAGAATTCGAAAATAACGGGGCAAACCAAAATAGACCGAACATGATGATTTCACTTGCGGCGAGCATCAACCACGGATTGGCTATAAACGCGCGAGCGGATCGTTGCCGCAACTCATTTTCTGATTGAGAATTTTTTACGTAAATTTCACTTGGCGCAAAATCTTCAACCACTTTCTCGGTGGTATCCAAAGTTTCATATCTTTTTTGCAGCGCTGCCATATTCGTAATATGCCAGATTGATATTTACAAACCGTTTATTTGGTCGCTTACTCAACTGGTTATTTGCAAAACTATGCGTGCTTTATTTCGGCTTGAAGCTCGCCAAAGTTTCTTGGTCAAATTTCAATTTGAACGTCAGGAACGGACCGCTGCGGGTGTACCGGCTGTCTTCGAAATCACGATCATTGAATCCGACGACATTATAGCCCAGCGAGATATTTGCATTTTCAAAAGGTGCGATTGTCAGGATTGGTCCGCCCGAGTAAGCCACGTTTTTGCCGCCAGTGCCCACGCGAACAGTTCCGGCTGCACCAATGTCAATATGTTTGCTTAAGTCAAAACGGAAATCTCCGCCGATAACATTGCTCCATCCCGATACATCGTCACGGCCAAACCGTTCCGAAACATAGCGCGTGCCCCAGAACAAAGCATATTCGCCGCGTTCAAAGAAATTGCCGTCATCATCGCCTTTGCCATCATCGTCGCGACCAATGGGTGTATAGTTGACCGACAGGCTGTTAATCACGCGGCGCGAAACGGCATCGCCATCGATAAACAGATTTGCGCCACCAATTGGACCCGGCTGACCTGAGACTGCTTTTTTAACAGCATCGTAGCGAAGCTCGAACTTATTCAGGAACGACCAGTCGCTGCCAACCGGACGATTGGCCCAACTGATTTCGGCCAAGGCCGTTTTGGTCGATGGACCGTCCTTTTGCTTGGCGGAGAACCAGCTCAGCGCACCAGCAATCGCCTTGCCTTCGCCGATTTGGCGCAAGACTGCAGTGTTGAAGCCATAGCGATCAGTTGTGTCACCGGCGCGATATTCTGCGCGGCCAGTCCAGCTATATCTGTCGCCGCGATATGATCCGCCTGCTGTTACTGCGGTAAAGTCTTCTG
>JANORM010000007.1:0-14332 GCA_031415335.1 Sphingomonadales bacterium
GCCTTCATCCATGCGGCGGATAGGGCGGTCAAGGAAACGGTTCGATTGTCCCGCCGCCTCCATAATCTCTTTGCGGCCCATATTGGTCAACTGGTCAACGCGTTTGCCAAATTCAGGGCTATTCACATCTTGCGCTATCAAGTCAGAAATATACGCCTCAACGCGTTCTTCCAATTTGGTTTTTTGCACGTCGCTCACCGGAACCAAGCCCGCTGCGCGCTCCGCCGATACCACTGGCACAGGATCAGGCGGGGTCAGTTTCAATTCCGTTGCATCGGTGGTGGCGGTTTGTGTCGACATTACGTACTTCCCTCAAGAATGATTCTGATTTGAACATGGCTTTACTGCGAACGGTTTACAAGCCTTTGACTGTATTATTTTGATAGGACAGCCAAGCGAAAACGGAGCATATTATTCTACGTCTCGCAGTGCCGTTTCGACCAACGGCGCTATCCCGTTTACGACCCGCGCCACGCCTTCCTTATTGGGATGGATACCATCGGCCAGCATTAATTTGCCATCGGTTACTACACCATCGAGGAAAAATGGATAAAGCGGCGCTCCATATTGCCGCGAAAGATCTGGAAATATCGGATTGAACGCGGCCGCATAATCCGGCCCCATATTGGGCGAGGCCAGCATACCGGTGAGTAGCACGGGGATTTTACGCCGTTTCAATTCGTCCATCATAAACGTCAGGTTTGCCCGCGTTTCCGCAGGTTTCGTGCCGCGCAACATATCGTTACCGCCCAGCCCCAATATCACCAATTTTGACGCTCGCGGTGCATTGTCCAGCACAAAAGTAAGCCGCGCCTTGCCCGCCGACGTTGTATCGCCCGACACGCCTGCGTTCAGCACCGATGCCGCCACGCCTCGCGCCCGCAACGCCGCCTGCAACTGCGGCGCAAAGCCGTCTTTCGGGCCAAGCTGATATCCAGCATACAAGCTGTCGCCGAATGCTATCACCAGCGGACCCGTCTCAACATTTTGTGCTGTTTCGGCGGAGGAGATTTTTCCCGCCTCGGGTTTCTGTGTCTCTGCGGGACCGCAACCAACTAGGGCTTGGCCAACTAGGGCTTGGAATGTCATCAGCAGCGCCCCATATATGCCAAAACTTTTGTTCATAAAGGCTCTCCCTTGCTCTCTTCCGACATTGTATCACCTGCCGTGCTGACGGATATGGCCATTCGCGCAACAAATGTCACGCTAAGCCTCGGAGCAACGTCCGCTCCAGTGCATATTTTACGCGGGGTTAACCTCGAAGTGCCTTACGGTGCGAGCGTTGCATTGCTTGGCCCGTCAGGTTCGGGAAAAAGCTCGCTGATGGCGGTACTGGCCGGACTGGAGCGCGCCAACAGCGGCACGGTGCATGTGGACGGAGTGGATTTCACCAACTTGGATGAAGACGGTTTGGCGCGGGCGCGGCGCGGGCGGATTGGCATTGTATTGCAAGCGTTCCATTTGCTGCCCACCATGACCGCGCTGGAAAATGTCGCAATCCCGCTGGAGCTTTCGGGCCATCCCGATCCATTTGACAAGGCGGAGCGTGAGCTGAATGAAGTTGGCCTTGGCCACCGTACCAGCCACTATCCATCGCAATTATCGGGCGGTGAACAACAGCGTGTGGCGATTGCCCGCGCCATGGCCGCCGATCCCAAAATCATCTTTGCCGATGAACCAACGGGCAATTTGGACGGAGCAACGGGGCATAGCATTATCGACCTTTTGTTTGAGCGTCATGCGCGGTCGAGCGCAACTTTGTTGATGATTACCCATGATCCAGAATTGGCGCGCCGGTGCGACCGCGTGATCGCGATGCAGGACGGTCTGGTTGTGGACAGCAAGGCGTGAGCGCGGATAGCGCAATGCCGTTATCCGGTTTATGGCGCATTGCACGGCGCAATTTGAATGCGCGCATTCGCGGGCTTCGGTTGCTGGCCGTGTGCCTGTTTCTGGGCGTTGCCACTTTGGCCGCCATTGGCAGTTTGACATCGGGCATCGCCAGCGAACTTTCCAATCGCGGCCAGACCATATTGGGGGGCGATATTCAGATCGAGATTGCCCAGCGCGGCGCCACGCCTGCCGAGATTTCCGCGTTCCAATCCGAAGGCGCATTGTCGCAAACCATCCGCATGCGCGCCATGGCAATTGGCGGCAAAGACGACGACAGCTTGCTAGCCGAATTGAAGGCCGTAGACGGCGCGTACCCATTTTATGGCGCGTTGACGCTCGATGATGGCAGCGCCGCAAAAGCGCCGCCACGCGGGCAAATCCTGATCGCGCCGACGCTGGCCAATCGGTTGAGCGTTGGCGTTGGTGACACGGTTCGTTTTGGCGCAGGCCGCTTCAAAGTCGCAGGCATCATTGGCGAAGAGCCCGACCGTTTGGGCGAAGGATTTACCCTAGGCCCGGTCGCAATCATTGGCATGGATGCAATCGCGGATACTGGCCTGATCCAACCCGGCAGCCTGTATAATGCCAAATATCGTATCAAGCTGCCCGCCAATATCGCGCCCGCCGCCGCCGCTCAACGGCTGACAAAGGCGTTTCCCTCCGCTGGCCTAGAAATTACCGACCGCAGCAACGGCGCGCCAGGCACACGGCGGTTTATCGAACGCATGGGACAATTTCTGACATTGGTGGGACTGGCGGCATTGGTTATTGCGGGTATCGGCGTCGGCAACGGCGTCAGCAGTTATCTCGACAGCAAACGATCCAGCATCGCCACGTTGAAAGTCATCGGCGCTGACAGCGGCAGCATTTTTCGCATCTATATGTTGCAGATCTTTGCCGTTGCCGTATTCGCCATCATCACGGGTCTTGCTGTGGGAAGCATCTTGCCATTGGCCATCGGCGCGATTGCAGGAGACATCCTGCCTGTTCCGCCCGGTTTCGCATTATATCCCGCGCCGTTGATTGCCAGCGCGGTTTATGGCCTGCTGATCGCGTTTGCATTCGCTCTGCCGCCGCTGTCCCGCGCGCGTTTCGTCCCTGCCGCCGGATTGTTTCGTGCCGTGGTAGAAAACGGCCAGCGGTTTGACCGCCGGACTTTGTTGCTGGTTTTCGCCGCTATTTCTGCAATCATGATAATGGCGATAAGCACGGCAAGAGAGCCTTTGTTTTCCGCAGGTTTTATCGGCGCGGCATTTGTGTTGCTGCTGATCCTGACGGCTGCTGCGGCGGTGGTGCGCTGGATCGCGGTCCGCCTGCCCCGTCCCAAAGCGCCCTTATTGCGACTCGCGCTTGGCAACTTGCACCGACCCGGTGCGCAGACACAGGCATTGGTTGTGGCATTGGGATTGGGTCTGACATTGTTTGTGACTCTCGCGGTCATTCAAACCAGCATCAATAATGAAATCGCCCGCAGCGTGCCCGAACGCGCGCCCAGCTTCTTCGTCCTAGATGTGCCAAGAGACGGCGCACAGAAATTTCAGGCGATGGTGCGCGATGCCGCACCCAATGCCACGATCAACATGATCCCTGCCCTGCGCGGACGCGTTATTGGCTATAAGGGCTTGCGCGTCGATGAAATGGAGACGCTGCCCGAGGGCGCGTGGATATTGAACGGAGACCGGGGGCTGACCTATAGCGCAGCCTTGCCAAATGGCAGCAAAGTGACCGCAGGCAAATGGTGGGCGGCGGATTATAAGGGGCCAGCGCTGGTCAGCATGGAACAAGAAGTGGCAGCATCATTGGGCGTTGGCGTGGGCGATGACATCGCGATCAGCCTGCTAGGCGTCGAAGTATCCGCCAAAATAGCATCCTTACGCAGCGTGGAGTGGGACAATTTTGGCCTGAATTACGTGCTGGTATTCTCGCCGGGATCATTGGACGCTGCGCCGCATAATATGGTTGCGACGTTGACCGTCCCCGATGCTGCAGAGGCAAAGCTCGCTAAATCGCTGCCACTTGCGTTCCCATCAGCTTCATTGATCGAAGTGGGAGAGGTTGTCAGCCAAGTCACCGCGCTGCTGAAACAAATGGCACAGGCAATTGCTGCGGCGGCATCGATCGCGATATTCGCAGGCATCGCCGTGTTGGTCGGCGCAATTGCCGCTAGCCGTGCGAGCCGTATGTATGACAGCGTGATACTGAAGCTGTTGGGATCAACACGGGCGCAGATATTGGGCGCGCAGGCGATGGAATATGGATTGTTGGCCGTATTGCTGGGGCTGCTTTCGCTGGGACTGGGTATGGGCGGCGGATATTATGTCATCACGCAAATCTTCGATTTCAAATTCGCGCCCGATTACGGCGTGCTGGCGCTGACGTTGGTGGGCGGCGCGGGAATAACATTCGTGCTGGGGCTGGCGGGGTCATTGCCGATTTTGGCCGCAAGGCCCGCCGAGGCACTTAGGAGCTTATGACCATATTATGCTTGAAATATAGGATTTAGTTTGAGAGCATGACGGTGGCTCTTTGAATTGTCTAAACCAATTTCCCATCGGCGCGGCGGCGCGCGCAACCGCAAAGCAATATGAAGCAAAATAATGCAACCAACCGGCGATTTGACAAACGTCAATCGGGTGTGAACTTGCACGGTTTTCTGCGGTTTTTAGCGCATATTCGCGGCGAATTTTTGCAGCCGTACCGCGACCGGCGCGCTGACGATCAGCTGCGCCATGTGATAAAGGATCGCGGGCAAGATAATCAGCCCGGCCGCATCCCCAAATAGCAGCGCCGCCATTGGCGCGCCCGTTGCGATGCTTTTATGCGCACCTGCAAAAATAAGGCTAATGCGGTCCGCACGCGGCAGTTCCAGAACGCTGCCCAGCACAATCGCTCCGCCAAAGGCAAACGCCAGCAACGTCAGCAGCGATATTACCAGCCCGATCCAAATGTGCGGATCCAGCCGCATCATAGCGCCCGATGCCACTGCGCCCGAGAACGCGATATAGACCGCAAGCAATATCACTGCGCGGTCGAACATCGCCAACATCGGCTTTTGCCGCGCCGTCCATGATCCCAACCAACCTTGCGCAAACTGCCCCAGCGCAAATGGTAGCAACAACATAACCGCGATCCTAATTATCACTCCTGAATCCAGTGCGATTCCGGACGAACTTAGGGCCGATGAACCCAGCAACACTAACACCAGCAACGGCGTCAAGATTATCCCCGCCAAATTGGATAGCGCCGCGCCAACCACCGATGCGGCAACATTGCCGCCGCCAATCGCGCTGTAGCTAATTGCCGATTGCACCGTGGAGGGTAGCACCGCCAGATAGATTATTCCGGCAAGCAATGCAGGCGGCAGCCCTGGCGCGGAAAGCGCTGCGATGCCCCAACCCGCCAACGGCATGGCGATAAAGCAAAAGCCCAGCATCGCCCCCTGCAACCGCCACGCCTTTGCCGCATGTGCCACTTCGCGGCGTGGCAGGCGCAATCCGTGTAGGAAAAACAGCGCAAATATACCGGCATAAATCACACTCTGCGCCGCATCTGCAAATATGCCGTGCAGGGGCCGCACCCATGCGGCGACAAGCACGCTGAGCAGCATAAGGACAAATCTATCGGGGATAAAACGATGCATTGGTGGCGGTTTGGCGCAAATTATGCGCACCGACAAGACTAACCGTGTTGCGCCGCAACACAATTTGCGTTAGAGGCGCGCGAGAATCTGGTGGCAATTGGCTACCGAAACATAGCTCCCAATAAGGCTTATACCGAAATGTCACTGCGTAATATCGCTATCATTGCCCACGTCGATCATGGCAAAACCACCCTTGTTGACCAACTTTTCCGTCAATCCGGCACCTTCCGCGATAACCAGCGGATCGAGGAACGCGCGATGGATTCCAACGATCTGGAAAAAGAACGTGGCATCACGATTCTAGCAAAATGCACCAGCGTTGAATGGGAAGGCAACCGTATCAACATCGTCGACACCCCAGGTCACGCCGATTTTGGCGGCGAAGTAGAACGGATATTGTCGATGGTCGACGGCGTTATTCTTCTTGTTGACGCATCCGAAGGCGCGATGCCGCAAACCAAGTTTGTAACCGGCAAGGCGCTCGCATTGGGTCTGCGTCCCATCGTTGTGGTAAACAAAGTTGATCGTCAGGATGAACGCATTCAGGAAGTATTGGACGAAGTGTTTGACCTGTTCGTATCGCTTGATGCCACCGATGAGCAACTTGATTTCCCAGTACTTTATGCCTCAGGCCGCAATGGTTATGCGTCAATTGATCCGTCGCTGCGTGAGGGCACATTGACGCCGATGTTTGAAACCATCGTCAGCCACGTTCCCGCGCCAAAAGCGGATGTAGACGGCCAGTTCAAAATGCTTGTCACATTGCTCGACCGCGATAACTTTTTGGGCCGGATTTTAACGGGTCTTGTCCTGTCGGGCACCGTCAAGCTGAACCAGCAAATCCACGCGCTTAGCCCGGATGGCAAAATCGTTGAAACGGGCCGCGCATCCAAAATCATGTCCTTCCGTGGATTGGAACGCGTTCCGGTCGAAGAAGCCAAAGCAGGCGATATTATTTCAATCGCGGGCATGACCACCGCAACCGTTGCCGACACGATTGCGGAACCAAGTGTGACCGAGCCATTGCATGCGCAGCCCATCGATCCGCCAACGCTTTCCATGCGTTTTGCCGTGAACGACAGCCCAATGGCTGGCCGTGAAGGCGACAAAGTTACCAGCCGGATGATCCGCGACCGTTTAATGCGCGAAGCCGAAAGCAACGTCGCTGTGCGCATCACCGAAAGCGCGGACAAGGACAGTTTTGAAGTGGCTGGCCGAGGCGAATTACAACTCGGTGTTCTCATCGAAACCATGCGCCGCGAAGGATTTGAGCTCGGCATCTCCCGCCCCCGCGTGCTGTTTGCGGAAGACGAGCATGGCAAGCCGACAGAACCTTATGAAACCGTCGTCATCGACGTGGATGATGAATATTCGGGCACAGTTGTCGAAAAAATGGCAATCCGTAAAGGTGAGCTTACCGACATGCGTCCATCGGGCGGCGGCAAAACCCGTATCACCTTCAGCGCGCCTTCACGCGGCCTGATCGGGTATCACGGCGAGTTTCTATCTGATACGCGCGGCACCGGCATCATGAACCGCCTGTTTGAAAAATACGGTCCTCACAAGGGCAATATCGATGGCCGTAAAAACGGCGTGTTGATTTCAAACGGATCTGGCGAAGCGGTTGCATACGCCCTTGGCCCATTGGAAGAACGCGGCATTTTGATGGTCTCACCGGGTGAAGCCTTATATGAAGGCATGATTATCGGTGAAAATGCAAAACCCGATGATTTGGAAGTAAACCCGATGAAATCGAAACAGCTGACCAACTTCCGCTCTACCGGCAAAGACGATGCAATTCGCCTGACACCGCCTTGGCGGATGACGCTGGAACAGGCGATTGCTTACGTCGACAATGACGAAATGGTTGAAGTTACGCCAAAGAATATCCGTCTGCGCAAGCGGTTCCTTGATCCCAACGAACGCAAGAAACAATCGCGCGCCAAAGCGGCTTAATCGCCGTTCCGCAAAAATCGCAAAAATAAGGAGACGCCGGATCACTCCGACGTCTCCCCTTGCGACCCATCTTGCGTGGGGCAACTTTATGGAATTTAGAACCTGTAGCTTAGGTTCAACTTTACACCGTGCGAGTCAAAATTGCGGTCTGACCGGCGGAAATCAGTGCCGCCCGATACCAGTAAAAACGGATTAGTCGCAGCAGCAGTTCCGCGGCCGACATTGACACGGTAATTGTCTTTTGTGAAATTGGTGTAGAGATATTCTAATCCGACGGACACATTCTGCGCCACTTTCGCCTCTGCGCCGCCACCAACGGAATAGCCAAAGCTGCCAGTTTTGCCGTTATCGGCGAAGCTGTTTGCGGTGTTACTGGTGGTGAAACTATTGTCGATCCGCGCATATGCCACGCCGCCTGTGGCGTAAAGCAAGGCGGGACCAGCGACATATCCAGCACGAACACGTGCGCTAACCGTATAATCGAGTTCCCGTGTCAGGGTATAGAATGCTGGCGTGGTGCTAAATGCCGAAACACTGTCGCGTGAATTCGATGTGCCTGCTTCGGCGACCATGCCATATACTAAATTGCCATTCTGCCAGTCATATCCGGCGCGCACCGCAAACGCGACTTTATCTTTATCATCCCGGCAACCTTCGGCAGGAGTGCGGCCATTTGCCGCGCCGTTGCAAAAGCCCGGCGAGAACGCATCTGCGCCGGCTGCGGTGCGAACTGTATCGCCAAATGTTCCATCGCGGTTCGTGTCGAACAAAACAGTTTCGCCGCTATCGCTACCCTGTATATTCGACCCAATCGATCCGCCGATATATCCGCCTTGCCATTCGTTGCTGTCTGATTGCGCCATTGCAGGCGCAACGAACAAGCCAATTGAAGCAGCGGTTACCAACATTGACGTAGTGAATTTCATGCATTTGTTCCTTTTGTTCCTTTGATTTTAGTATTACGCATGAGTAACGCGCGAAAATGCGGTTCGGATGCAACATCGCCAAATAAAATGAAAATTGCGCGGCATCACAAATGTGTAAACTAAAGCTTTCATAGCAAGCGTCCTTGCTTATGATGATGGCATCGGCACCAAAACAAAAGGCTACTCATGTTACGTTCGGCGGCTTCTGCTCTTATTATGTTGGCGCTATCCGCGCCCATCTGCTTGTTCGCGCAAACCACGGTTTTTACCAGCACGCCAAAAACCATCAGCACGCCGCGCGACAACGGCCCGCCAAAGTTGATCGTTGCGATTTCGGTAGACCAGCTGTCTGCCGACTTGTTCGCAGAATATCGCGGCGAATTTACCGGAGGCCTGAAACGGCTGCAACACGGGGCAGTATTCCCGTCAGGTTATCAAAGCCAATCAGCGACCGAAACCTGCCCAGGCCATGCAACTATACTAACGGGCGTGCGACCTGGCCGCGCCGGCATTATCGCCAATGACTGGATCGATCTAAGCATAAGCCGCGAAGACAAAACGGTTTATTGCGCGGAAGATGAAGCTGTCGCAGGATCGACATCATCTAAGTACACCGTTTCTGACAAGCATCTAAAAGTGCCCACTCTGGGTGAACGAATGAAGTCGGCTAATCCTGCCACTCGCGTTGTTTCGGTCGCCGGAAAGGACCGCGCCGCCGTGATGTTGGGCGGGCATAATGTCGATGAGCTCTGGTTTTGGAGCGGTAAGGAATTTGCATCTTATGCCGATCGCAAAATGCCAGATGCCGTGTCGCGCGCAAACATCTCGGCAGCCGCAGAAATCGCCGCGGGCAGCGATGCGGTAAATTTACCTGCCTACTGCAGCAGTCATTCCCGAGCTATATCGCTAGGCAGCGGAAAAAGCGTCGGCGATGGCCGATTTGTTCGCAAGGGCGGCGATGCACGTGAATGGCGTTCATCGCCCGCTTTTGACGGCGCAGTGCTTAATCTAGCGGGTGATCTGGCCATCGATATGCAGCTTGGCAAGGGGGCGGTAACAGATGTTTTAGCAATCGGCGCATCAGCGACTGATTACATCGGTCATACATACGGCACATCGGGCAGCGAAATGTGTGTGCAGCTGTTACAACTGGATGAACATCTGGGCGGGTTATTTGCTCGGCTGGATAATGCAGCATTGAATTACATAGTCGTATTGACCGCCGATCATGGCGGCCATGACTTGCCAGAGCGGCTGCGAGAGCTCGCTGTAGCAGATGCCCAAAGGATTTCAGCATCGGTCACTCCCGAAGCCATTGGCGGCGAGATTGCGAAAGCTATGAAATTAAAGGTACAACCGCTGCGCAGCGGCGGCGTCGGCGATGTATGGATTGATTTGAGCCTGAAAGGCGCACAAAAAACCAAAGTCCTAAACGCGGCTTTTGCTGCATATCGCGCGCATCCGATGGTCGCAGCCGTATTTACCAAGGCGCAAATAGCAGCGACTGTTGTGCCCGATACCCCGCCCGAAAGTTGGAGCATATTGGAACGCGTTCGCGCATCGTTCGATCCGGCGCGGTCTGGCGATTTTTATGTCGCGCTGAAATCGCATATTACGCCCATTGCCGATGGAACAAAGGGCTATGTTGCGACCCACGGCAGTGTATGGGATTATGACCGCCGTGTGCCAATATTATTCTGGCACAAGGACATGGCGCGATTTGAACAGCCGCTTTCTGTGGAAACTGTTGACATCGCACCGACATTGGCTGCCGTCATAAAGCTGCCCGTGGCAGCTGGAGAGTTTGACGGCCGCTGTCTGGATTTAGAAGCGGGCACCGGATCGACATGTGAATGAAACGATTCGATTAAATAGCGATAAACTGGCTCACGTTAAACCGCTTGCCCTGCGGCATGGCCGCTTGCCCATGCCCATTGAAAATTATATCCACCCAGCCATCCGGTAACATCCACCGCCTCACCAATCGCAAATAGGCCCGGAACTTTCTTGGCCTCCATATTTTGCTGCGAAAGGCCATCGGTGCTGATCCCGCCGGCGGTTACTTCGGCCTTCGCATAGCCTTCTGTGCCATTGGGAGTGAAAATCCAGTTGGCAAGGTGCGTCTCGGCGTCTTCGAGAAAGCGGTCGGTCATATCAGCCAGATTGCGGGTGTCGCCGCTGCCCGCGCCCAATCGGTCAGCCAATGTTTCAGCGAGGCGGCTGGAAAGGCCTTGTGCAAGCAATCCCTTAATTGTCCCTCTTGGCCGCGTACGTTTTTCCGCTCGCAGCCAGCCGGGGGCGGCGTTGGGTAAAAAATCGATGCCGACCGCCTGCCCATGCCGCCAATAGCTTGAAATCTGAAGGATCGCGGGGCCAGAAAGGCCTTTATGTGTCAGTAAAGCCGCCTCAGCAAATTCGGTTTTGCCTGCACGAGCTACGACATCGGCGGACACGCCCGACAGCTCCCGAAACAGCACATCATCGCCGCCCAAAGTCAACGGAACAAGCGCCGGACGCGGCTCCACCACCTTTAGCCCGAATTGCCGGGCCACATCATATGCGTAACCTGTTGCGCCCATTTTGGGTATACTCGGCCCGCCCGTGGCAATCACCAGCGATGGTGCAGCATACATACTGCCGCCTGCCATCACCTGAAATCCACCATCATTGCGCGCTACGTTATCGATACAAACATCCGTTTTAATTTCGCAATTGGGCGCATTGTGCATCAGCAGCATGTCGATAATCTGCCGCGCTGGACCGTCGCAAAACAGCTGGCCCAATGTTTTTTCGTGATAAGCGATGCCGAAATCTTCGATCATCGCGATGAAATCTGCGGGGCGAAAACGACTGAGCGCGGATTTGGCAAAATGCGGATTATTGCTGATAAAACGGTCCGCCTTGTCGGCATTGATATTCGTGAAATTGCAGCGTCCGCCGCCCGAAATTAGGATCTTCTTACCTACTTGATCGGCATGGTCCAGCAGCAATACCCGCCGTCCGCGTGCATTTGCTGTTGCTCCGCACATCAGGCCAGCGCCGCCTGCCCCCAGAATGATGACATCAAAATGTTCAATTTTCATGGGCGTGCCTTGCCAGCTTTCGTGGGGGATTGCCAGCACCCACAGTTTGCGGCAAAGGCGAATGATGACTGATACAACCAACACAAATGGTGACACGCCGCCCAATCACCTTTCCATCCACGCATTTAGCAAAGCCTATAATGAAGACGCGTTGCAGCGCGGCATTGGCATCCGGTTCAAAGGCGTTCAGCGCACCAACGTTGAGGAATATTGCATTTCCGAAGGCTGGATTAAAGTGCAGGCCGGAAAGTCACTCGACCGTCAAGGTCGCCCGATGTTGCTGACACTGAAGGGTAGCGTAGAGGCTTGGTTTGAAGATTTGGGTGACGATGCGCCGGTGGCAAAAATCTAACGCTTCGGAAATACCGAAACAACTTTTGCCAATTGGTTGCTAACGGGATCAAGTTCTGCATCCACCGTCTTACCCAGCCGCACAATCACCAATTTATTCTGCGGCGAAACCAGTACAAATTGGCCCAAATGCCCAATCATCGAAAATACATCGCTTGGACCCTTGCCCGGGAATAATACTTGATCGCGGCCCTGGGGGCGTTTTTTGTTCAGCCAGATATGCCCCCCATAGGCGGCGTCTTGCGGACTGGAAGTGCGCATGAATTTAACCCAACTAACGGGCAATAGTTGCGCGCCGCGCACCGAGCCATTGTTGCGTAAAAACTCGCCCAGCTTGGCCCAATCGCGCGCCGTTGCGTGCATCATGCTGCCGCCCAGCATTGTGCCTGCCTTGTCAAATTCCGGCGTCATGCTGCTCATTCCCAACGGATCAAACAATCGGCCCTTGGCATATTCAAGCATCGCATTGCGCCGCACCAGCGGGTCCTTGCTATCGGTCAGCGCCCGCGTCATTATATCGACTAAGATATGCGACGTTGCCGAGCTATATTCAAATTTCGTTCCGGGCTGCGCCTCCAATATTCGCGTCTCGGCGTAATGCGCAACATCATCGCGGCCATCCATGAACAACATACGCGGCGTATCGCCGTCATAAATCGGGATGCCCGCCGCTTCGTCCAACCCCTCGGTATGGTCAAGACCCGACGCCATATACAGCAAATGGCGGATGGTAATCTTGCGCCGCTCGTCGCCGCGAACTTGCCATGCCCCGATTGGTGCCGGCTCATCAAGCGCAAGGCGGCCGTCGGCAATCATCATGCCGACCAACGTTGCTGTCACCGACTTTGCCATCGACCAACTAATCAATTTGCTATCGGCATTATATCCCGGCGCATATCGTTCCGCGACTAGAATTCCGCCGTGCATAATGACCAGCGCGCGAGTTTCCGCCATCAACGGATCGTCAAAAAACGGCGCGACCGATTGTTTCAACACAACTTCGCTGACGGCCGCATCATCGGCATAATTTGCCACAAAACTGCTGCTGTCCGGCGGAGTTTTTGCTGCATCATCGCTACACGCCGATACGGCGAACATAGCCGCGATGGAAAAAGCGGTTGCGGCGGCGGCAGGTTTGATCTTAGGCATGTATCAGATCATTAGGAACCTTTATGACAATCGCAAGTGCAAATTCGTCTGCTCAAAACCCGCTGAAAAAATGGCGGGCCGCTAAATTTGGTATCCTAGGCCTGCTCGCGTTGCTGTTCTTATTCCTGATATACAATTTTTCGGCAATTCAGGGATTTGCTCGATT
Organism: Sphingomonadales bacterium; assembly: GCA_031415335.1. Taxonomy (GTDB): domain Bacteria; phylum Pseudomonadota; class Alphaproteobacteria; order Sphingomonadales; family Sphingomonadaceae; genus Sphingorhabdus_B. The sequence continues at coordinate 13,165 of JANORM010000007.1, forward strand.
AGGAAGCCATTATGCCGCGCATGTTACCTGTTCATGCCGCTATATCGAAGGCCGCGACATCGAAAGCTGCGCCAGCGATGCGGAGCCGGGCATGGAGCTGGTCAGCATCAGCGACGATCCAGAAAACAAACGTGTCACAGCATCGGTGTTATTTTTGGCAAAAGCCGTCGCGGAACGGCGCGGCGAATTTGGGTGCCAGCAATTAAATGATGCAGAGATCGACGCGCTTTAAGAAACGCTCTCGGTCCGGCGCAGTATCGCAATGGAAAAAAACAATTCTATGACGCCGCCGGTTATTGCAACCAGATGCGGCGGCATTTTGACCAACCATATGGCCGCAAAACCAACGGCAATTAAAGCAAAGCCAAGCACGGCATAATGCCGCATGCCATATATGGTTTGGAAAATAAGATAACGTGCGCCTACCGCCAGTAGGGCAATGCCAAAAAACCAGCCGGGATTGTCTTTGCTAACCAAAAATCCGGCAAATAATCCCACAAACAAAATCGGCGTCGTTTGCAGCGCAAGCATTTCCATAAGATTGGGTGCTGTCACCTTAGGCCGTTTATAAGCCACCCTTTCGATCAGCACAGCAACCGGATGAATGGCCATGCCGCCAAAAAACAGCGTTGCCATGCCAAACTGGAACGATATATTTTGTGTCACAAGCCCGGCGATGACCCAGACAATTCCCGAAACAAGCACGCCGATCCCGCCGTTAACATAAGCCCGGCGCATTTCGCTTTGTGCAGCGTTGAAATTGATTATGCCCTCCCCCTCTTCTAGTACGCCACCAGATCCAGCGCCACTGCCTCTGTTTCTTCGATCCATCCGCCGCCCAGTACGCGGTCGCCGTCATAAAATACTGCGGCTTGCCCGGGCGCAACGCCGAGTTCAGGTGTGTCAAAGCGCAACCATTCGCCGTCCATTCGCGCCGAAACAGGCCGCGCCATTGATCGCACTTTTACCGATAATGGCCTTCCTTTAACATCCGCCAGCCAATTGCCGTCCACAATGCGTGCGCCCGCCACCGCAAGTGCAGCGCGCGGGCCAACATATACGCGTCGCGCCGCAGCATCCAGCCGCACTACATATAGAGGTACAGGTTGCCCGCCTATATCCAGCCCCTTGCGTTGCCCAACGGTGAAATGGATCAGGCCCCTATGCG
>JANORM010000008.1:0-22607 GCA_031415335.1 Sphingomonadales bacterium
ATGGTGGGGGTGAATTTATGCTCTATGGCGCGGGTTTTGATCGCTGCCAGCAAACGGTCCATGTCCGCAATTAGTAGGTCGGTTGCCTGCGCTAATTGCACCGCAAGGCAGGTGTCAAGAACGTCGCTGCTGGTCATGCCCTGATGCATGAAGCGCGCTTCATCGCCGACTTGCTCCGCCACCCAGGTCAGGAACGCAATTACGTCGTGCTTCGTTACCGCTTCAATCGCATCAATCGCCGCAACGTCGATTTTTGGAGCGGTTGCCCACCAATCCCACAGCGCCTTGGCCGCGCTTTGCGGAACAACGCCCAATTGCGCCAGTTTATCGGTGGCATGCGCCTCAATCTCAAACCAGATGCGGAATTTATTCTCCGGTTCCCAAATTGCGGTCATTTCAGGGCGGGAATAACGAGGGACCATTTTGTGCGCTTTCTAACATTGCTTGAGGAGTCGGAGCGCGCCTAGCAGAAGTTGGCTTAAACCAAAAGCGCCGCTGAAACTTCATTGCTGCAGCTTTTTGCACTCGTTTGCACTGTCACCCAATTGTCACATCGTTTACAAATTCGCAAACTACAAACTTAAATGCGCCGTTTATAGTTTGATGGATAGAAAATTGTGTCTAATGCCGCTCGCGCAGTAATATAACAACTGAGGGAAGCATTATGCATTATATCCGTAAAATTTCAATGCTAGCAGTATCCACGGCTCTTGCCGGCGGCTCGCTAGCTGCGCCAGCGTTTGCACAAGCCGCGCCGCAAGAAGCTGAAGCTGCTGCAACAGAAGAAGCCGCGATCGTGGTTCTGGGAACCCGCCGCACCGACCGTTCGGCAGGCGACACCGCGTCACCAGTTGACGTAATCAGCGCGCAAGAACTTGGTTCGCAGCCAACATCAAACATCTTGGACGCGGTTCGGAACATTGTTCCATCGTTCTTCGTCAGCCAAAACACAATTTCAGACGCATCGACATTCGTGCGTTCACCATCGCTTCGCGGTCTGCCTGCGGACAACATCTTGGTGCAATTGAACGGCAAGCGTTACAACCGTTCGGCATTGGTGCAAGTTTACAGCGGCGGCGACACCGCGCTTGGATTTGGTTCGCAAGGTGCCGATATTTCGGCAATTCCCGCGATTGCCGTTGGCAATCTGCAAATCCTTCGTGAAGGTGCAACTGCGCAATATGGTTCGGATGCGATTGGCGGCGTATTGAATTACGGCCTGCGCGAAAATGACGGCATCGAAGTACAAGCGCGTTACGGTCAATATTATGACAATGGTGACGGCAAAAGCTACCAGATTGCTGGTAATGCTGGCGTAAAGCTTGGTGATCGTGGTTTTGTAAACATCTCGGGCGAATATTCCGATGATGGCCAAACCAGCCGCGGCACCACGCGCCCAATCGCGCTGCAATTTGCAGCAGCAAACCCAACGCTTGCTGACCAACTTCCAAATTTCCCTGGTCCAGTACAAATCTGGGGCTCGTCGCCCAATCATGGCTTTAAGGCTGTATTGAACGCGGCATATGAAGTAACCGACAGCGCCAAAATTTACGTTTTTGGTAACTTCGCACGCAGCAAGGGCGATCAAAGCTTCAACTACCGCTCGCCGATTTCGGCAACATCGCCATTTGTTGTTGATGATGGGACCGGCGCACCAGCAACCCGTTCACCGGGGCGCAACGGTTCATTCTCGCATCCTGCGTTTTTGACAGCATGTCCTGCAAGCAATCCAACTTGCCCAACAGGCGGTTTTGTGAGCAGCAATCTGGCAAACAACGTCAGTGTGTTCAACTTCTCGTCACTTTACCCCGCTGGCTTCACGCCACGCTTCATCGGTGTCACCAAGCAAGCTTTTGGTGTTGTTGGTTTCAAGGGTGAAACAGATAGCGGTTTCCGTTACGATCTCTCGGGTTCGTTGGCACGCAACTCGCTAAGCCTGTCTCTTCGCGATTCGTTGAACGCATCTTTTGGTCCCCAATCGCAAACATCGTTTTTTGCTGGCGATTTGATCCAAAAAGAATTCAACGCGAACTTTGATTTGAGCTACCCAGTCGAAGCTGGCCTCGCCAGCCCGATCACATTGTCGGCGGGTGCTGAATTCCGCAAGGAAACATACCAAGCAACCGAGGGTGATGTGCAATCATATGCCGCTGGCCCATTTGCAACACAGAATTTGTACAGAGAAACAACTGCTGGCGTGTACGTGTTTGACAGAACCGTAAACTTCAGCCCAGCGGCGAGCGGCTATGGCGGCACAAGCCCGCAATCCGCAGGCAGCTTTAGCCAAAAGAATATCGCGGTATATGTCGGTGCAGAAACCGACTTGAGCGATGCATTAAGCGTGGGCGTTGCTGGACGGTATGAGGATTACAACACATTTGGCGATACATTTGTCGGCAAATTCAATGCGTTGTACCGATTCACCGACTGGTTCTCGATCCGTGGTACCGTTGGCACGGGTTTCCATGCGCCATCACCTGGCCAAAGCAATGTTGAGATTTTGACAACGAACTTTGTCGCTGGAGATCAAGTGCAAACTGGTACGTATCAAGTCAGCAACCCGATTTCGATTTACTATGGTGCACAAGCGCTCACTCCAGAAAAATCGACGAACGTTGGCTTAGGCTTTGTAATCAAACCGACAAGCAACTTGTCGCTGACATTTGATGCCTATTCGATCAAAGTGAAAAACCGGATTGGTATTACCCAAACCTTTAGCGTAACAGCCGCAGATATCATCGCGTTACCAGCGTTGGCAGCAGTGGGTGTTGGCGGTGACGTCAATTACTTCACCAACGGTTTCGATACGAACACCGCTGGATTGGATGTTGTCGCTACGTACCGGTCGAATATTGGCAGTGCGAAGATCAACACAACGCTTGCGTATAATTACAACAAGAGCACGGTTACCAAATTTGACCCACAAGTAATCAGCGCAGCGCAGCGTTCGGATATTTCCAACTTTGCCCCGCGTCACCGGGTTATTTTGTCGAGCGGTATTGAAGTTGGTGATTTTTCGATCAACACACGTACCAATTATTATAGCTCGTGGAGCGTACAAGCGGATTATCCGGGTCAACGGTTTGGCGCGAAGTTCACATCCGATCTGGATGTCAGCTACACTTTCGCCGAAAAATACACTCTGACATTGGGTGCGAACAACCTGTTCAACACCAAGCCAGACCGGATTGCACCGTCAACGTCTAATCCGATTTTTGCGGTAACGGGCAGCACCGGTGACGGACAGATTTACCCACGCAGCGGTGGTCCTTTCGGGATCAATGGCGGTTTCTGGTACGGTAAGATCCGCATCAAATATTGATTGCGTAAGTTAATCTAATAAACGGGCGGGGCAACAATGTTGCTCCGCCTTTTTTTTGTTAAACACTTCGTCATTGCGAGCGAAGCGAAGCAATCCAGAGTTAGTGTACTATCGCTCTGGATTGCCGCGTCGCTTCGCTCCTCGCAATGACGATTCAGCGGTATAAAAAATGGGTCAAAATGCTTCACTTTTCTCGCAATGACGATTTGCTCTAAACTGCATATAGATTGAGCGAAAAACCGCAATTTCCTGTGGATGAACGGCAAACTCGCTTGGCGCGGCCACAATCCGCGGCTAACGATCAATGCCAATGTCCAACACCATCGAAACCGATATTCCCGAAGACCCGTTTGACGCCATCGTTGATGCGCCGTTTGATGCGGCGCTATCGGAACGGTATCTGATCTATGCGATGTCGACGATTACCGCGCGGTCGCTGCCGGATTTGCGCGATGGCCTAAAACCTGTCCACCGCCGCCTCTTATGGGCGATGCGCTTGCTGAAACTGGACCCCAGCAACGGGTATAAGAAATGCGCCCGCGTCGTGGGCGATGTTATCGGTAAATATCATCCGCATGGTGACCAGTCGGTGTACGATGCCATGGTGCGGCTGGCGCAGACATTTTCGCTGCGTTATCCGTTGGTCGATGGGCAGGGAAATTTCGGCAATATCGACGGCGATAATGCAGCCGCCTACCGGTATACTGAGGCACGCCTGACCAAGACCGCGATCGAGTTGATGAACGGCCTCGATGAGGACGGCGCGGATTACCGCCCCACCTATAATGGTGAGGATGAAGAGCCGGAGGTCATGCCCGGCCTGTTCCCCAATCTGCTCGCCAACGGAGCCAGCGGGATCGCGGTTGGCATGGCAACCAGCATCCCTTCGCACAACGCCGCCGAAGTTTTGGACGCGGCCATATTGCTGATTGACGAACCCGGCGCCAGCCATGCGCAGCTGATGGAAATTGTCCAAGGCCCCGATTTTGCCACCGGCGGTATCTTGGTCGATGGCCGCGACGTTATCAGCAATGCCTATGAAACCGGACGCGGCGCAATGCGGGTGCGCGCGCGCTGGCATAAAGAGGATGAAGGCCGCGGCACGTGGGTCGCGGTGATTACCGAAATTCCGTATCAAGTGCAAAAGGGCAAGCTGATTGAGGCGATTGCCAATTTGATCGGTGACAAGAAACTGCCGATTTTGGCCGATGTCCGCGACGAATCGGATAGCGAAATCCGCATCGTGCTGGAACCCAAAACGCGCAATATCGATCCCGAAGACCTCATGAATGCGCTGTACCGGATGACCGATCTGGAAACGCGGTTCTCGCTGAACATGAACGTACTCGATGATCGCCGCACGCCCCGCGTTATGGGGCTTGGCGAGGTTTTGCGCGAATGGCTGCGGCACCAGATCGAGGTGCTGATCCGCAAATCACGCCACCGTTTGGAAAAAATCGATGCCCGGCTTGAGCTGCTCGGTGGGTATATCATCGCGTTCCTTAACCTCGACCGGATTATCGAGATTATCCGCAATGAGGATGAACCCAAGCCGGTAATGATGGCCGAGTTTCAGCTGACCGACCGTCAGGCCGAGGCGATTCTGAACATGCGGCTGCGTTCGCTTCGCAAGCTGGAGGAAATGGAACTTCGCCGTGAGCTGGATGCGCTTACCACAGAGCGTGAGGAGCTGGTCAAACTGATCGAAAGCCCAGCGCGGCAACGCACGCGGATGAAGCGCGATTTGACGGCGCTTCGCAATGCATATGGTCCCGATACTTTGCTCGGCAAACGCCGCACGACGTTGGAAGAGGCGGGCGCTGCGCGCGAAATCGCGTTGGAATCGTTGATCGAAAAAGAGCCCGTCACCGTCATTATGTCAAAACGCGGTTGGATCAAGGCGATGAAGGGACATGCCGATTTGGCGGCGCAAAAGGATTTCAAATTCAAGGAAGGCGATGGCCCCGCTTATGCATTCCATACGCAAACCACGGACAAGATTTTGATCGCCACCGCCAATGGCCGTTTCTACACAATTGGCGCAGACAAATTGCCTGGCGCACGCGGATTTGGCGAGCCATTGGGCACGATGATTGATATTGAGGGCGGCAATGATATTGTTGCGTTGCTCCCCGCCAGTGCCGATGGCCGCATGTTGCTCGCGTCGTCAAACGGAAAGGGCTTTATCGCCAAAATGGCCGAAGTGATCGCCGAAACCCGCAAAGGGCGGCAGGTGGTGAATGTGAAGGCTCCGGCGCGGCTATCGGTGGTGCGCATTGCTCCGCCCGAACCAATCAGCGACGAGGCAAAGCGCGATGAATATGTCGCGGTGGTCGGTGACAACCGCAAACTGGTCGCGTTCCCGCTAACCGAGCTGCCTGAAATGGCCAAGGGGCAGGGGGTTACCCTGCAACGGTATAAAGACGGCGGGCTGGCTGATGCGGTTTGTTTCCGGATGAGCGAAGGGCTAAGCTGGGCAATGGGCGGCGAAAGCGGGCGCACACGCACCGAAAATGATATGTCATTATGGCGCGTGGCGCGCGGCGCAGCAGGCCGTTTGCCACCCAATGGATTTCCGCGTAACAACAGGTTCAACTAATCGGCAGCGCAGCCCGAGGGGAGCGATAGTGGGGGATGTTTCGCAATTCATCGGACTTGATAAGCGCACGCGAAAAGAGCGTATATTTTCGGCTTTGGCCGTCATCCTATTGCATCTCGGCATCGGCTATTTATTGCTGATCGGATTTGGCATTGATGTGGTGGAAACCACCCGCAGCATCCTCAAAGTCTATAATGTAACCGAGCCGCCCCCACCTGCACCGCCACCAATTCCAGCCAAAGCAAAGCAAGAAGAACCAACCGGCAAAGCGTCGGCGGCCAATATCAAATCCAAAGCCGCTCCTAAAGAAGCGCCAAAGCCAAGAGTGAAGATTTCGGTCAAACCGCCGGAGCCAGCCGCACCCAAAGTGGGTGTTGGCGCGGACACATCGGCAGGAAATTCTAATCAAGTTGGCACCGGCACTGGTACGGGCGGCCAAGGCGATGGCAGCGGCGCGGGCGGACGCGGCAATGGCGCTGGTTCAGCGGTGGCATCGCGCGCAACTTATCAATCGGGCCGGATCAGCAACAAGGATTACCCCAAATCCGCCGCGAAAGCCAAAGTCGGCGGCACTGTAACCGCTTATTTCACGGTATTGCCCACGGGCCGCACCGCCAATTGCACCATCAAAAAATCCAGCGGCAACGCCGAATTGGACGCGACAACATGCCGCTTAATCGAAGAACGTTTCCGCTACACCCCCGCCCGAAACCGCGATGGACAGCCGATTACGGACAATACCGGATGGCAACAAACATGGTGGCTGGAAAACCGAGGAGGCGTGAGGGTTGCAGAGTGAGGGCGTTGCGCACGAAAAAGACATTCGGCGCGCAGCCAATTCAAACATCATATCTTCTTGAAAAATAGGTAAAAAGCTGGTATGTGCAAATGCGGACGGCGGGCTAATTTTGAGGTCTTTTCATGGTCAAATTACCCGCATATATTTCATTGAATCGGGTGTGAACTTGCATGGTTTTCTGGGGTTCTTCAGGGGTTAGGGGCGGAGAAAATATTGTTTTAGAATCCAACAAGAAATTGTAAAATATCGCATCAGCACATGCGCACGCTGGCGAAAAAAACCTTTCGTTAACCACAAATCTTGAGGCAAAGGTTCACATGTTTGACCTACGCAGTGATTAATGAAAATGTGGGGCGCACAATCTTTTGCAGGCAGCATGCCGGTTCGTTACGATGCGCGTAACGACGCGGTCATGCCGTTGGCGCACGTTCAATATTCGTGGATTTCATCTTTGCCGATTGCGGCGGCGGTGTTCTCGCACGATCATGATGGCATCACCCAGATTGCCTCCAATCAACAATTTGACATGATCGTGACGGGGGAACAGCGCGAAGTTGGCCTGGACATGGCGGATTTTGCGCGTCGGATTGACGCGATTGTTGCGGATAATCGGCAGTCTCATTTCGAATGCTGGCAATCACCCGACAAGGTAGCCCGCCGCGAATTGGAGATTAATATCGCGCGATTTGGTGAACAGCAGGACAAATTCCTGTTTTCACTGGTCGACCGCACTGCGGAAGCTGCGAGCCGGACCAATTTACGCCGAGAAATGTTAAGCGATAGCTTGACTGGATTTTTCAATCGTTCCGGATTTGAGGAAGAGGTTGAAAAATCAATCGGGGCGAGCAAGGCGATAAAATCTAGCGGCGCGCAATATGCGATTATTTTGATCGATTTGGCGCGGTTCAGCCTGGTCAATGAATCTGTCGGCGCGCTGGCGGGGGATGAATTGATCATTACCGTCGCGCGGCGGTTATATTCGCGGGTTCGCCGGAACGAGATTTTGGGGCGGCTTGGCGGAAATGAATTTGCTCTGTTTGTTGATCTGAACAATGCGGGCGAGGGCGTGCAGGCCATTGCGCAGCGACTGGGCGCGGCGCTCGCCGAACCTTGCCAGTTATCGGGTTTGGAAATTCAGGTTGAAAGCGCGATTGCGGCGGCGGTGGGTGATGTGGCGTCCGATGATCCAACCGACATCATCCGCTTTGCACAAATCGCCCTGAAACGGGCCAAAGGAAGCAAGCGTTTCGAGCTTTATTCTGCGGGCGGCGTAGATACATCGCGGCACCGTTTCTCGCTCGAAACCGATCTGCGCCGCGCTCTGCAACATGACGAACTGGAACTACATTATCAGCCGTTGATGGATATGAAAACCGGACAGATTAACGGTTTTGAGGCGCTGGCACGGTGGCAGCATCCCAAATTGGGCTTCATATCGCCGATTGATTTTATCCCCGTCGCCGAAGAAAGCGGGTTAATCGTACCGCTGGGCCGGTGGGCGCTGGAACAAGCCGCTCGCACGATTAGCGATTGGGATAGCCGCGCAGCTGGCGAGCTGCCCTTCAAAATATCGGTTAACATGTCGGCGGTACAATTGCTGCGTGATGATGTCGTCGACGCGGTTTCCGGCGCATTAAAAGGTGCTGGAATTTGCGGTAGCCGGATGACCATTGAGCTAACCGAAAGCGCATTTGTATCCGATCCGGACGGTGCAAAACGGATTTTGACGGCGCTAAAATCGCTCAACACAAATTTGGCGATGGATGATTTTGGCACGGGATATTCTAATCTGGCCTATCTGCAACAATTGCCCATCGATGTGCTAAAAATTGACCGCAGCTTTATTAATGGCATGCTGGAAAACCGCGACAAGCGCGCCATCGTCCGCACAGTCCTATCACTGGCCCGCGCGCTTGGCATGCAAACAACCGCAGAGGGTATCGAGACCGAGGCAACATCGGACGCGCTAAAAAAACTGGGCTGTTCCGTGGGGCAGGGTTATTATTACGCCAAGCCATTAACCGCCGAAGCTGCTTACGCGTTTTTGGCCGACAGCAGGGCCAGCGCGACTTCCTGATCGATCAGCGCATCGAGATCGCGACCTTGCGGAAAGCCGCCCTCGGCCCATTTTTTCTCGATAGATTGCAACGTTCGCGCCACCAATGGCCCCGCCTTCAACCCGCGCTCGATCAACTGTCCCCCCTTGAACGCGAATGACGGCACTTGCCAACCGGTTAGCTGCGCGATGCATTCTGCGGCGTCCAAATCGCCAGCGAACAACAATGCCAAATCCTGGGCGGTTTGGGTGTCATTATAATATGCCAATGCGCGCATATTGGCTGGAATAATGGGCAAGACCGCCGTCAGCCGCGCAGATATTTGGCAGCGCATACGGTTCGATAGTTTCAGCCGCATTGCCACTTTATCGGCAGTCACTGCATCGGTGGGAAGCAAACTAAGTAACCGGGCTGTCGGCGTCGCGATTATGCTCAATGTGCTTTCTCGCATCAACAGGCGCGCCAAATTGCTGTGTGCATGCGGACTTAATTCAGGCAGGAATGCATCAAAAATTTTGCCCTCGATCATCAACGAAACCGCAAATAGGGGCCGCGCCGCGCTGACTATTTTCATCAGCTCGCTCGCAATCCGTTCGCGGGACAGCGCCATCAGGTTGTTTGCCGCGTGGGTGCACGCGGTCAATGCAGTGGAATCGGCGTCATTGCCGCCAAAGCGTGCCAAAAACCGGAAATATCGTAATATTCGCAAATGATCCTCAGCGATGCGTTGTTTGGCATCACCAATGAAGCGCAAATGTCCGTTCGCCAAATCGGCGATACCGCCAAAATAGTCAAATATCTCGCGGCTTACGGGGTCCGCATAAAGTGCGTTGAGAGTAAAATCGCGCCGCGCCGCATCCTCACGCCAATCGTCTGAAAAAGCGACCGTGGCGCGCCGTCCGTCGGTGGAAACATCTCGGCGCAAAGTGGTAATTTCGTATGTTTTTCCGTCTGCGACCGCCGTAATTGTGCCATGGTCAATGCCCGTGGGAATTGCCTTGATGTCTGATTGTTCTAACCGCAAAATGACATCATGTGGATGGATTGGCGTGGCCAAATCTATGTCAGTAACGGGCAGGCCAAGCAAACTGTCGCGCACCGCGCCGCCGACAAGCCGGGGCCGCGTGTTGCCATCGGTTAACGCAGCAATTACACGATTCAGGCCGCTGCTGTGCAACCAATCTGCATCGGGCAGGGATAGCTCAGTCAACGGTTTCATACCTTTGCATACGCCGCGCAAAATTAGCGATAATGCCGGCGGTAACTCCCCAAATGCGACGGCCCTGCCAATTCATGTCGAAATAGGTCCGGTCTTGCCCCTGCCAATAGGCATTTTTTCGAGATGCGTTGGCCGGATCGATTAAGAAACTGAGCGGGACTTCGAACCAGTCATGTACCTCTCCCGGGTTGGCAACAAGCGGCAAGTTTGGCGGAATAATGCCAATTATGGGCGTAATTCGGAATCCGCTGCCTGAATAATACACGTCGGTTGCGCCAATGACGCGCACACTGGCGGGCGGGATGGCCAATTCCTCTTCTGCCTCACGCAAGGCTGCGGCAATTTCATCGGCATCGCTGGCATCAATTTTACCGCCGGGGAACGCAACTTGTCCAGCATGGCTGCGCAGGAATTCAGGACGCTGGGTAAGAATTACCCCTGGTTCAGGCCGATCGGTGATTGGTATTAATACAGCAGCATTGCGGTGGTCTGTGGTTCCAAACGCGCGCTCATCCTGCGCAATAAATGGCCGTGCAGGATCAATCGCCGCCGCCAGCCGCCGGTGCAATGGATTCATACAGCATCGCCAAACGAGAAAAAGTGCCCAGCACTATAAAACCCCGGCTGAATAGGATTTTCGGCAAGCGCTAGCTCGGCCAGTTCATAATATACAGGCCGTGACAGCTTAGCCCATAACCCGCCGCGCACATTTATATAGGGCAAGGGTGGGTTCATGCCATGCCGCACTACCAACGGATGGGCTTCGTCCAATATCACCAAGTCATCGGTGTTAAGCCGAAACGCCAAATTGCGCGCTGCACCGGAACCCTCACTGCGTAATTCAACCGCAATAAACGCTGCGTCTTCGACAATTATTGACAGCTTTTCATATGGCGTGACGAGATAATTCGCGCCATCATCATTGCGCAATAGCGACGCAAATACCCGAACCATCGCAGGCCTTTTAATTTCTCCACCCTGATGCAACCAGCGCCCGTCCGCCAATATCTGCATGTCGCTGTTCCCCGTTATTTCGGGGTTCCAATCGTTCACAGGCGGCAATGCGCGCGCCGCCACCAGTTCGGCAACTTGGCCAAGCGATAATGTCGCAAGTTCGGGTGGCGGAGCGTAAGGCATAAATGTCTGTTATATCGCGCAGCGCGAACTGCAAAGCCTCAATTGTCGCAATCAGGCCCGATCATGCCCGATCATGCCCGACAACGGCAAGGGATAGTCGCCGTCGTTGCGCAATAATAACCGGTGTGCTTCAAACGGCCCGGGCAATCGCCAGCCGCTGGTTTCGTCGGCAGTAAATCCAAACCGAGTGTAATATTCAGGATCGCCGATCATTATTAGTGGTGGATTTCCCTCGAGTAGCGCCGCATCCAACGCAGCGTTCATCAGCATATGGCCCAAGCCTTCGTTCTGCCGAGACGGCGCGACCGCGACCGGGCCGATCAATACCAAGGCATAATCTTCACCTGTTTCATCGGTAATTTTCACAGGCCAGCATTGTATACTGCCAAGCAATGCGCTCGCTTCATCGACCAGACAATATGACATGGCCGCAAGCACCTCAGTGCCTTTGCGCAATTTGTAGGCCGTTCGCCCCAACCTGTCAGCACCAAATGCCGCATCGAGCAATGCCTCAATTTCGCGATCATTGCTCGCATTTAACGGGCACAACATATTCACTTAACCTAGGCCTTTAATTCGATATACGGGGTTTTTGGTAAAACCGTGATTAACACCAACGCAATGGCTGCAAATACCGCCGCAATAACAAATGGTGCGCCCGCAAATCGGAACGGCGCGGCATCGCTGGTGAAATAGGCCAATGTGAAGTTAAATATCAACTGCGCCAAAAGGAAGGCCAATGCCGCCATGCTGCCGTTAAAACCCTGCAACTCACCTTGCTGATCGGGTGGTATACGGCGCGACATCATGGCGTTCATCGCGGGCATCGCAATCCCCTGAAGCCCCATGACAAAACATAGGGCAAGCCCGATCGCGCCGTTGGTGGTGATTGCCAGCACGATAAAACCAAGCAAGCCAATCGCCATGCCAACCTGCGCCGTCGGCCGCTCTCCAAATCGGTTGACCGCGCGCCCGATGACGACGGCTTGGCAAAACGCCATGGAAATCCCAACCGCAGTCAGCGAAAGACCGACCATTCCCGTACCCCAGCCATATTGTGCCTGCGCAAAAAACGACCAAGTGGCTGGATAAATCTGTCCAGCAAATGACCACAGAAAATAGACCAAAGCGATTGGTAATACGCTGCGCACCTTGCCAAGGCTTATCATAGCGCCCAGCGGATTGGCGCGGGACCATATAAAGCTGCGTTGGCGTTCTTTTGGCATTGTTTCGGGAAAGGCCGACCAACCATATGCGAAATTAGCAAATGCCATGGACGCCGCGACAAAGAACGGCAGGCGCGTGCTGTGATCCGCCAAAAATATGCCAATATCGTTCAAGCCAATGGCAGAGAACGTGGCCAGCAGCATGCTTTGGCTGGCGAGTACACCGCCAATTGCGGGGCCGATAATGAAACCGCTGCCAAATGCCGCGCCGACTTTGCCGAAACTAGCGGCGCGGTTATTCTCATCCGAAAGGTCGGCCATTGCGGCGTTGGCAGGGCCGAATATTGCGCCTAAACCGCCCGCGATGCCGCGCCCGATAAACAGCCAGATGATTGATCCCGCCATCCCCATCAGCAGGAAATCAAGGCCAAAACAAAATAACGACGTGAGAAAAACCGGACGACGTCCAAATCGGTCACCCAAATTGCCGACAAGTGGCCCCATCGCAAATTGGAAGATCGCGTAGGTTGCTCCGATTAGCGCGCCTGTTCGCGTCGCCTCGGATAGGGAAATGCCTTCTAATGACCGGATCAAATCAGGCAGCGCGGGCATGATGATCCCAAATCCCGCCGAATATATAAAGACAGTTATCAGGACAAACCGCATGGCCCGCTGTTTTTGATTTTGTGAGATTTCGGCGATGGTCATGTCCATGCCAGCCCAATGTCAGCCATAATCAGCAATGTCTATTGCAAATGATAGCGATCAGTATCTGTGTATAGCGATATTTGTATTCAGATGGGAACTGCGCTAGCGACATATGGGTATATAAATTATATAGCGCGGAGCATAGCCATGAACGATGAAACGATAAAATCTGCGGAAGTCGGCGCAGAAGATCTGCACCAAGGCGCGTCTGCCGCGGTCACCGAAACTGCGCGCACGGGCACCGATTGGCAGACTAAGCTGGTATTGGCTGCTGCCATCGGCGCGGGTCTGTGGGGATTATTTGCGCCGCTGGGCTCTGGATGGGGCCTTTGGGGCTGGAAAACCGGATTAACCGGTGTGCAATGGTCGTTCTTCTTGGGCGTTGGCGCGATGTTGCTCGGCTTAATATATATCTGGCGCGGCAAGCGCACGGGCAAGCCACGCCGCCCGTTATTGTGGTTGGGTACGGCCATTGCGGCGGGCTATACTGGCTGGATGATTAGTCTGGTGGCTGGCGCGGCCAGCGTGCCTGCGATCCACGACATCTCCACCGATCTGGCAGATCCGCCGCAATTTGCGGTGCTGACTTTGCGCGCCGATAATCTCGATAATATCCCCGGCACAGAAGAAAGCGAAATGAAGGGCATGAGCCCGACGCAGCGTTGGACGTTGCTGCATCAACGCGAATATGGGGCAATTCGGTCAGTTCGCATCAATCAACCAGTGAATGCGGTGATGGCAAAGGCAGCCCGTCTGGCCACCGATCGCGGCTGGGAAATTGCCGCAAACCTGCCTGCTGAGGGCCGGTTGGAGGCGACATCGACCACCGCATTGTTCCGTTTCAAGGATGATGTTGTTTTGCGCGTGCGGCCTACCGAAGATGCCAACGGCAGCATTGTCGACATGCGCAGCGTCAGCCGCGTGGGGCAAAGTGATTTGGGCGTCAACGCGCAAAGGGTGCAGTCATTTCTGGCGGATTTATCAGGCACGGTAACGTCAACGCAATGACGATTTGATTGTTACCGAGGCGTCAGTTTCAACAGCCGTGCGTCGTCGCCATCCTCCAAAACCCATACAGCGCCATCGGGGCCTTGTTCGACTTCGCGGATTCGGTTGCCCATTGCCCATTGATCGGCTTTCTTGGCTGTTTGACCGTTGATGGTTACACGGATCAGCGCCTCGCTGCTCAACCCGCCGATGAACATCGATCCCTTCCATTTGGGGAACAGGTCGCCATTATAGTACATCAGGCCGGCTGGCGAGATGACCGGGTTCCAAAATATCTTGGGCGCTTCAAACCCGTCGCCCGGCCTGTGGTCAAGAATATCGCGGCCATCATAATGATCGCCGTTGGAAACAATGGGATAACCATAATTGGCCTTTTCCAGAACCAAGTTAAGTTCATCGCCGCCCTGCGGACCCATTTCTTGGTTCCACAATTGCCCCGCATCATCAAATGCCAGCCCCAAGATATTGCGGTGACCCAGCGACCATATTTGTGAGCGTACCGGATTGCCCACCGTAAAAAACGGATTGTCGGCGGGGATGCTGCCATCGGGGAATAGTCGCAATACTTTGCCAAGGTTCATGTCCATATTCTGCGCCGGATCAAATTTCTGCCGCTCACCCGATCCGATGAGCAGATATTTGCCATCTGGCGAAAATGCCATCCGATGTGAAAAATGGCCTTGGCCTCTCACCTTGGGGCTTTGCTGCCAGATGACTTTCATTTCGGATAGCGCCGCGCCGCCATCTGCGCCGCGTATCAATTTTGCCATGCCGATGACCGAACCGGAAGTTTTATCCTCGCCGCCCTCAACCCAGCTTAGATAAACCAAGTTGTTAACGGCAAAATCTGGGGACAGCACTACGTCACCCAACCCGCCTTGGCCGCCATACGCGACCTTGGGAACGCCGCTGACGCTGACCGATTTACCGCCCGGTTCCCATAATAGCAATTTGCCGCGTTTCTCGGTGATCAACGCGGACTTGCCATCGGGGAAGAACGTCATAGCCCAAGGTTTGCTAAACGTGCCCATGACCTGCGTTTTGAACGGCGCACCGGGACCAGCGCCCGTTTGCTGCGCCTGGCATGCTGAGGTCAGGAAGCACATGGCCGAGATAGCGATAATCTGCTTCATAAATTGTCCTTTCGGGACGAGATCGATTTGCCGATTAAATGGCAGAAAAACGTGCAAGTTCACACCTAAATCACAAAATATTGATTGGTTGTTATCATGGATAATATCTGCCCTGGAATGGGCATGTAGGAAAGGGGGAAACAACCAAAAATTGTTGTCTAAAACAATAAGTTTCTTAATCAAGAGTTCTAAAATTTGGCACCGCGACCCATATCGTTCTTTGGCGCAGGTCGGAGTGGTGGCTTATGCTTTCGGTATCATCCGCAAATTTGAACACTTGGCCCGCATCCTATTTGCAGGCTATGCAACGCAATGGAAATCGAAAAATCCACAAACGCGCATCTGCCGCTGAACCCCGTGCCCTCCCTATCCGGAACGCTGCCCGCTTGGGGGCGGATCGCGGCGCTTAGTTTCGGCGGGCCAGCAGGGCAGATTGCGGTGATGCACCGGATATTGGTCGATGAAAAACGCTGGATTGATGACGCGCGGTTCATGCATGCGCTCAGTTTCTGTATGGTCTTACCGGGGCCAGAAGCGATGCAACTGGCGACCTATTGCGGATGGATGATGCACGGGGTGCGCGGCGGATTGGTGGCGGGCGCGCTGTTTGTGTTGCCGGGCGTGTTGTCGATCATGGCGCTGTCGATTTTATATGTCACACTGGGCGAAGCCAGTTGGATGGCAGGGTTATTTTTTGGATTGAAAGCGGCGGTCTTGGCAATCGTCATCGGCGCGTTGATCCGGATTGGCGGTAAAGCATTAAAAACCACGGCAGCAAAAATCATCGCGGTACTGGCATTTCTGGCGCTGGCCCTGTTTGCGGTTCCGTTTCCGGCCGTGGTGTTGGCGGCGGCGATTGCGGGCTGGTATTTATTGCGTGAGCCCGGCGAGGCGAAAGCATTGCCTGCGCCAACCCACGCAAAAACCATTGCAGTTAGTGCGGTTCTGACACTGATATGGGCAGCGACGATGAGTGCCTTATATTTTGGAACGGGTGCATCGTCGATTTGGACCGACATTGGCGGCTTTTTCAGCATGCTGGCGGTCGTGACCTTTGGCGGCGCATATGCGGTGCTCGCCTACGTGGGGCAGGTTGCGGTGACGACAAAACAGTGGCTGCTACCCGGCGAAATGCTCGACGGGCTGGGCATGGCCGAAACAACGCCGGGGCCGCTCGTGATGGTGTTGCAATTTGTAGGGTTTCTGGCGGCATACCGCAATCCGGGCGGGCTGGACCCTTTGTTGGCAGGAGTGCTGGGCGGATTATTGACCAGCTGGGTCACGTTTCTGCCATGTTTCTTGTGGGTGTTTGCAGGCGCGCCTTATGTTGAGCGGCTGCGATCAAACGCAGCGGTTTCGGCAGCACTGGCGGGGGTTACTGCCGCCGTTGTGGGCGTGATTGCCAATCTGGCATTATGGTTTGCGATGCATTTCCTGTTTGCGGATGTGGCGCGGATACAATGGGGCGCGGTGCAAATGGAATGGCCAGTTTGGAACGGCCTGCAGATTTGGGCGTTGATACTGTCGTTGCTGGCATCGGTTTTGTTGCTGCGGATGAAAATCGGGATATTCAAGGTCTTGGGGATCAGCGTTGCGGCAGGGATGGCGGTGGTTTTGGTTGGTGGGTGATAGCGACCTCTAAACTCAGCCTAAATTCTTTGAGAATACGTCATTCCTGCATTCCCGCGAAGGCGGGAATCCATCGCCCTAGCGAGCGTTTTATGCACATTTAGCATGTTATTGATGCGTCAGGTGATGGTTTCCCGCCTTCGCGGGACTGACGAAGTAAAATTACTGACTGTCACCTTCGCCCGCTAACGAAATCAATTGCAATTCCCGCACGCTGCGTCTAATCGGCGCTAATCCCGAAATTGTGATAGTTTCTTGGGGCTGGCGCTTAACGGGGCCGGCACGAAAAACTGTTTCCGTTTCTATTTATTACAAGCGAGCCATTTTGACCGACATTAATGCCTTAATCCCGCTGATTGAACCCGAAGCCAATGCCTTGGGATTTGATCTGGTGCGCGTAATCTGGCTGAACGGTGAGGATGGCCTGACGTTGCAGATCATGGCCGAACGTCCAGAAACGCGGCAATTGGTGATTGAGGATTGTGCGGCGTTATCGCGGCGGATTTCAGAGAAATTTGACGAACTTGACCCAATCGAAGAGCCTTACCGATTGGAAGTAAGTTCGCCGGGTATTGACCGCCCGTTGACGCGATTGTCTGATTTTGCCGATTGGGCCGGACATGAGGCAAGCATTAAGCTGGCTGAGCTGGTCGATGGCCGCAAATCGCTGCGCGGGGATTTAATCGGCGTCGACGGCGACGATATTTCTATCGAAGACCGCAAAAATGGCGCAACCAAATTTCAACTGAAACATGTTGAAAGCGCAAAGCTGACCTTGACAGATCGCTTGATTGCGTCAACTGCCCCGATCAAGAGCGACGGGGCCGACGAAGTAGAGCAAGACGAAACCCCAGAAGACGAACAGGAAGACTGAACCATGGCCAACCCTATTTCCGCCAACAAGGCTGAATTGCTAGCAATTGCAAACGCAGTTGCGACGGAAAAAATGATCGACAAGTCGATTGTTGTCGAAGCACTGGAGGAAGCAATCCAGCGCGCCGCACGTGCGCGTTATGGTGCAGAAAACGACATTCGGGCGAAACTGGATACGCAAACCGGCGATCTTCGTCTGTGGCGCGTGGTTGAGGTGGTTGAAGAGGTTGAGGATCATTTCAAGCAAGTAGACCTGAAGCAGGGCGACAAGTTGCAAAAAGGCGCAGTGGTTGGCGACTTTATCGTCGATCCGCTGCCTCCGGTTGATTTGGGCCGCATCGATGCGCAATCGGCAAAGCAGGTTATCTTTCAAAAGGTCCGCGATGCAGAGCGTGAGCGGCAATATGAAGAGTTTAAGGACCGCGCTGGCGAAATCATTACCGGCGTCGTTAAATCGGTCGAGTTCGGCCATGTCGTTGTTGACCTGGGCCGGGCCGAGGGCGTTATCCGCCGTGACCAGCAAATCCCGCGTGAGGCCGTGCGCAATGGCGACCGTGTTCGCGCGCTGATTATGAAAGTTGTCCGCGAAAATCGTGGTCCGCAAATTCTGCTGTCGCGTGCACACCCTGATTTTATGAAGAAACTGTTCGCGCAGGAAGTTCCCGAAATTTACGACGGCGTGATTGAGATTAAGGCTGCGGCCCGCGATCCGGGCAGCCGCGCCAAAATTGGCGTTATCAGCTATGACAGTTCCATTGACCCCGTCGGCGCATGCGTTGGTATGAAGGGCAGCCGCGTTCAGGCGGTCGTGCAGGAAATGCAGGGCGAAAAGATCGACATCATTCCGTGGTCGGATGATGCCGCGACGTTTATCGTCAACGCATTGCAACCCGCCACTGTCAGCCGCGTTGTCATCGATGAAGATGAAAACCGGATTGAGGTTGTGGTACCCGACGATCAATTGTCACTCGCCATTGGCCGCCGCGGTCAAAACGTGCGGCTGGCGTCGCAGCTGACCGGACGCGGCATCGACATTATGACCGAGGCCGAATCCAGCGAGAAACGGCAGAAGGAATTTGTTGAGCGGTCCGAAATGTTCCAGAACGAATTGGACGTGGACGAGACGCTGGCGCAATTGCTGGTCGCCGAAGGCTTTGGCGAGCTCGAAGAAGTCGCCTATGTTGCGGTCGAGGAAATCGCACTGATCGAAGGGTTTGACGACGATCTGGCGGCGGAATTGCAGAGCCGCGCGCAAGAAGCATTGGAGCGCAAAGAAGAAGCATCTCGCACCGAACGCCGCGAACTTGGCGTTGAGGATGATCTGGCTGCATTGCCGCATTTGACCGAAGCAATGCTGGTGACCTTGGGCAAGGGCGGGATCAAGACGCTGGATGATTTGGCCGATCTGGCCACGGACGAGCTGATCCAAAAGGCACGCACCGAAACACGCCGGGGCAATACCGATCGCCACGACCGCAAGCGCGCCGAGGATAAGGCGGGGATCCTTGCGGTATATGGCTTGTCTGAAGAGCAGGGCAATGAGATCATCATGGCCGCGCGCGCGCACTGGTTTGAGGACGAAGATGATGCTTCGGCTCCTGCCGCAACAGAGGAGGACGCCATTGCCGCGGACACCTCTCAATGAGAACCTAACGCATCCTGACAAAGCGGCTCCTGTAAGGAAATGCATCTTGAGTGGAGAACGTGCTGACCCCAGCACGCTCGTTCGGCTTGCCCTCGGTCCCGATGGCAATGTCGCGCCCGACGTCCATGCCAAAGCCCCCGGGCGCGGCGCGTGGGTGGGTGTTTCGCATGATGTTTTGGCGGCGGCGCAGGCGAAGGGCAAACTGCTGGGCGCATTAAAACGGGCGTTTAAGGAAACGAATGTCACGCTGGCCGATGACATGGCCGGGCGAATTGGCTTTGCGCTGCAAAAAGCGTTTCTGGACCGATTGGGGTTGGAAGCGCGCGCTGGAAACCTTATATTAGGCGCGGAGAAGATTGATGCGGCAGCGCGATCTGGCCAGGTGCATCTGTTATTGCATGCCAGCGATGCCAGCGCCGATGGGTCGGGTAAGCGCGATCAATCATTGCGTGTGGGAACCGATCAAGAGGGTTCGGGCAAAGGCGGTGTTAAACTGCCGATTGACCGCGACATGATTTCACAGGCACTGGGGCGCACCAATGCGGTCCATGTCGCGCTGATTAACAAAAAAGCTGCCGAACGGGTGATGCATCACCTTGGACGCTGGATAAATTTTAATGGATGCAGTATGGCTCCGCCGCAACGCGGGGCACAGCAAAAAAATGATGCTGCATCCTCAACGAATGAAGAGCAAGGACTGGGTCTGTAATGAGTGACGAGAACGAAAATAAGCCGACGTTGACACGCAAGCCATTGGGGCTGGCACGGTCAGTGCAGTCTGGCGAAGTCAAGCAGACATTCAGCCATGGCCGCACCAACAAGGTGGTGGTTGAGGTTAAGCGCCGCAAGTTGGTGGGTAAGCCAGGTTACGAACCTGAACCCGAAGTGGCTGCACCGCCACCGCCACCACCCGCCGCCGCCGCCCCTGCGCCTACACCTGCACCCGCGCCGTTTGCCAAAGCGCCAGCGAATGACATTATGTCGCGGCAGGAACGCCAAGCAAAGCTGCTGCGTGATGCCGAAATCGCGCGCTTAGATATTCAAGAAGAAAACCGCCGCCGCGAGGATGAACAGCGCGCCAAAGCCGCCGAGGCCGAGCGCGGCCGTGCCGCCGACAACCGAGAGGCCGACAAGGTTGCCGCAGCCGCGCCAGAACCAGAGCCCGTTGTCGTTGCGGCGGATGTTCCCACGGCTGCTGAAGATGCCAAACCGGTGGCCGCTGCGCCGCCAGCTGCACGCCGCTTCACTCCCGTGATTGCGCCGCCGCGCCCAGAACGCGAAGAAGTTAAAAAGGCGCCGCAGCGTCCGGGCGTTAAGGACCGCAATGATCGCCGCCAATCCGGCAAGCTGACGGTAACCCGTGCGCTTGACGATAACGAGGGCGCACGCGCGCGTTCACTGGCTGCGTTGAAACGTGCCCGAGAAAAGGAAAAGCGTTTGCAAGGCGGCGGTGGCCGCCGTCAGGCACAGCCCAAGCAAAGCCGCGATGTCATTGTGCCTGAACTGATTACTGTTCAGGAACTGGGCAACCGGATGGCCGAAAAGGGCAGCGATCTGGTCAAGTCCTTATTCAAAATGGGCATGCCGATCACACTGACCGAAACCATCGACCAAGATACAGCGGAGCTGTTGATTGAAGAGTTTGGCCACAATATCATCCGTGTGTCGGAATCAGACGTGGATATTGTCCACAATGATGAAGGCGTACAAGATGATCCGGCAACATTGAAACCGCGTCCGCCGGTTGTGGCAGTAATGGGCCATGTCGATCATGGTAAAACCAGCCTGCTCGATGCGCTGCGCGGTGCTAATGTGATGTCAGGCGAAGCTGGCGGAATTACCCAGCATATTGGTGCATATCAGGTGCAAACCAAAGATAGCGGCATGATTACGTTCCTTGATACGCCGGGCCACGAAGCCTTCACACAAATGCGCAAACGCGGCGCGAGTGTTACGGACATTGTCATCCTTGTGGTGGCCGCCGATGACGGTTTGATGCCGCAATCAATCGAAGCGATTAAACATTGCAAGGCGGCGGGCGTACCGATGATTGTTGCGATCAACAAAATGGACAAAGAAGGCGCAAATCCGCAGCGTATACGTGAACGCCTGTTGGAGCATGAAGTTGTTGTTGAGGCGATGGGCGGCGAAGTTCAGGACGTGGAAATTTCTGCTTTGAAGAAAACTGGCCTTGACACCTTGCTCGAAAAGCTGGCGTTGCAAGCCGAGCTTATGGAATTGCGCGCCAACCCCGATTGCCCCGCAGAGGGCATCGTTGTTGAGGCGCAATTGGATAAAGGACGCGGCGCAGTTGCCACCGTGCTTATCAAACGCGGCACATTGCAACGCGGCGATATATTCGTTGTCGGCAGTGAAAGCGGCAAGGTTCGTGCGGTCATCGATGATAAGGGCAAACAAATTGCAAAGGCGACACCGGGCATGCCCGTTGAAGTACTTGGCTTGACGGGTGTTCCTTCGGCTGGCGATGTGCTGACAGTGGTTGAGAACGAAGCTCGGGCGCGCGAAGTTGCGCTCTACCGTACCGAACAATCGACCAAAGCGCGTACCACGCAAGAAGCGCCCAATCTGGAAAATCTGTTCGACCAGCTGTCGGCAACGCGGGCGATGGAATATCCTGTGGTTATTAAGGGCGATGTGCAGGGGTCGGTTGAGGCCATTGTTACGGCGCTTAATAACATTTCCACCGATGACATCAAGGTACGCGTATTGCTGGCTGGTGTTGGCGGTATTACCGAATCTGATATGATATTGGCGGCGGCAACAAAGGCTCCGCTGATTGGTTTCAACGTGCGGCCCAATACCAAAGCGGCGGCACTGGCAAAACGTGATGGTGTCCGTCTGAAATATTTCGACGTGATCTATCATTTGACCGCCGACATCGCCAAAGAAATGGCCGGTGAACTTGGTCCAGAAATCATTGAAACGGTCGTTGGCCGCGCCGAGATTAAGGACGTATTCAAATCTGGCAAACGAGACAAAGCTGCTGGTTTGCTGGTTACAGAAGGCATTATCAAGAAAGGCCTCAATACCCGGCTTACCCGCGACGATGTTATTATCAGCGCTACCAAGATTGCCTCGCTACGCCGCTTCAAAGACGATGTCGACGAAGTCCGCGCAGGCATGGAATGCGGTGCCGTTCTGGAAGATACCAACGACATCAAGGCTGGCGATATGCTGGAAGTATTCGAGGTCGAGGAGCGTGAACGGGTATTGTGACCGAAAACTATTCAGGGATGACGGTGAATGAGCGATTATTTGCCGCAGGGCTAATTGAAGCGTTTGACGCTGCTG
>JANORM010000009.1:0-28478 GCA_031415335.1 Sphingomonadales bacterium
GAACAAGCCAATCGCTGTCATAATCAACGCTTCACCAACCGGACCCGCAACCGCATCGATCGATGCTTGACCGGCGATACCGATTTTGATCAGCGCGCCGTAAATACCGATAACCGTGCCGAGCAGACCAACAAACGGTGCAGTCGCGCCAACCGTTGCCAAGAACGACAGACCACCATTGAGCTTGTTGACGATGGCTTCTTCTGAACGCGTCATCGCGCCGTGCAGCCAATCATGTGCTTCCACTGGATCAGTCAGCATGCCATGCTGTTTTTGAGCCGAAACACCGTCGTCAACCAATTGACGATACGCGCTGTTTTTGTCCAGTTTCGCCGCTCCCTCTTCTAGGCTGTTTGTGCGCCAGAAATTGGAACGGACCTGATTATACTGCTTCATCACTTTGTTTTGCTCAAGCAGCTTTGTGAACAGCACGTAAAATGATCCGACCGACATTACCACCAAAGTTAGAAAAATTGCCCAAGTGACGATGCCGCCCTCAGCAAGCATTTCCTTTGGCCCAAATGCGTTCTTCGTTGGCGCCGCAGCGGCCTGTAGTAGATAAATAAACGACATGTTACTTTCCTCTCAGAAAAATTATTATTCAAATATGTTCACTATTGATGAATGTTCGGACGGCGCGGTTACTCTTCCGGGATAACCCAACGGATCCTACCAGTGTAAGAACCTTCCACTTTTTGACCGTTGCTCACTGCTGGGTCAAACTTGGCTCGCCGCGTCACGTTTTTGCACGTGGCGTCGTCCAAATCCGGATGTCCGCTAGACGACGTAACCGAACAGCTTGACACTCTGCCTTCTACGCTAACGGTTACCCGAAAACCAGTCGTGCCTTCGCGTTCCTGACTTAGGGCGCGCGACGGATAGTCGTTGGTTGTCGCCCAGCTGCCGGGGTTACCCCTTGGCTTGGCAGCAGCCGTCGGACCAGCTGGTGGCGGCGGAGGCGGGGGTGGCGGAGCCGCTGCAGGAGCAGCTGGCGCAGCGCGCGGCGGCAACGTGATCGTTGGCGGCGGCGTGCTTACTGTTGATACCGTTGGTGGCGGCGAAACTGTCCGCACAATTGGCGGAGGCGATACTACCGGCGGCACAACCTGCTGTTCTTCAGGCGGTGGCGGCTCTTCCTCTGGTGGCTTTTCCTCTTCAACGTCGACGACATTTAGTCTTTCTTTAGCCTTTTTAATGGCCTCAAATGCGAGGCCAGTAACCAAGGCGTAACCCAGAAAGGCGTGGAGGAGAAGTACGACGATAATCGCAATGATGCGATTAGAACTTAGTCCTTGTTGGTCAGCATATGCCATGCGGAAACGACTCTCCTAACTTCCGATGTTAATACCGAAGTTCATGAATCGACTTTACGCCTTCATTCATTCGCCCCAGCAGATCGAACTTGAACTGCTCGATTCCCAATCGGTCTTAGCGGCGCAAAAACATGCAGGCAATCCGGTTTCTACGATTCATGAACAATTCATGTAACAATCTATCATATAATGCCGGATTGCGGTAATGTAGATATCTGGCATGATAATGGAACGAATATGACGATCAGAATGCGGTTTTTCACATATGTGGCACTTATATTGTTTTTGTCGCAAAGTGGCGGGTTAGCGGCGCAACAGGCCGCAACCGATTATGCGATAGACGGCGTCGGTGCTGCATATGCTGACATCGCAGATTTGGTCGTAAATGCCCCTGTAATAGTCGACGGAAAAATCAAAAAAACCACGAAAATTTCTGCGCAGCAGGCCGTCGGAATTTTGCCAAATCACCAAAGATTGCTGGTCGAAGCAGATGTAATTACACTGATTCGCGGGCAAAATGGCATCACGGCAAAGGTAAAATTTGTCGTCGACGTACCCAAAAATATGCACGGCAAGTTCCCCAAATTGAACAAGCAGCGCGTCTTCATCATGGCCGACATAGTTAAGGGTCGCCCAGGTCAATTGCAGTTGGTCCGCGCCGACGCTTTGGTTAGATATAGCGCCGATAATGACGCGATGGTCCGCGCCATCGCCAAAGAAGCGGTGTTGCTGGATGCACCGGACCGTATCACCGGAATAGCCAGCGCATTTCACAGTGCCGGAACCGTTATTGGCGAGGGCGAGACCCAGATATTCTTGAGCACCGAAAACCGCCAGCCAGTTTCTATTTCGGTCGTCAGCCGCCCCGGCGCGCCTAAGCAATGGAGCGTTTCCACCAGCGAATTGATCGAAGAAACAACATCAACACCAACGCGGTTCACGCTGTTATGGTACCGCCTAGCCTGCGGTTTGCCAAAGGCGCTGCCTGCTGAATTGGTGCAATCCGGCGAAGGCGAGAATGCCGCGCGGGCGCAAGGCGACTATAAATTCGTCGCCGATGCGCTTGGACCATGCGGCCGTAAACGCCAGTATCCACCCGCTAAATAACCGGAATGCCTGCCGCATCGTCGCTTGCAATGACTGGCGGCGATAGATAATTGCCGTTAATCACCTTACCCGCACTGCTGTGCCAAACATAATCAGCGTCTGGGTCGCGCCAGATCAGTTTTGGAGAATTTATGCTGATCGGAATTGACTTAGGGACCACAAACAGCGCGGCGGCATATTGGCGCGACGGAGAGGCGAGGCTGATCCCCAATGCGCTGGGCGATGTCCTTACCCCCTCTGCGGTTAGTTTTACCGATAGCGGGGAGTTGCTGGTTGGTATGGCCGCACGAGAGCGGCAAGTGACCCATCCGCATTTATCTGCTACGGCATTCAAACGCATCATCGGTACGCGCGAAACCTGCAAATTGGGTAAGCGGACTTTCACACCCGAAGAACTTTCCTCTTTCGTATTGGCGCAACTAAAGGCCGATGCAGAGGCGGCATTGGGAGAGGAAGTTACTGGCGCGATCATCACTGTGCCTGCTTATTTCAACGACCGCCAGCGCAAGGCGACACGGGCGGCGGGGCAATTGGCGGGGCTAAAGGTCGAGCGCCTGATTAACGAGCCAACCGCCGCTGCATTGGCGCACGGCATCCATGAGCTGGACGATGAAGCACCGTTTTTGATATTCGATTTAGGCGGCGGCACTTTTGATGTTTCGCTGGTTGAAATGTTCGATGGCATCATCGAAGTGCGCGCTTCGGCGGGGGACAACCGGCTGGGCGGTGAAGATTTTAACAACGCGCTGGCAAGTCTTGCCAAAAGCAAGATTGATCCATGGTCAAATATCAGGGACGCAAATAAAGACCCATTTAAGGAACTGGTCCGCGCCACAGCTGAACGCACACGGCGGGCGCTGAGCGACGCCGATGAGGCTGAGTTTTCGCTGGTTTGGAACGGCGAAACCTACAGCGCGAATTTGACTGCAGCAGATTTCGAAACCGAAACGAAACCGCTGATCGACCGCTTGCGAGAACCCGTTCTGCGGTCTTTGCGCGACGGCGGGTTAAAGCCCGAGGCCTTAGGCAAAATCATATTGGTCGGTGGGGCCACGCGCATGCCAATCGTGCGCCGCGCCGTCACCCGCATGTTTGGCCGGTTTCCCGACACCAGCCTTGATCCCGATGAAAGCGTCGCACTGGGCGCGGCCATACAAGCGGGCCTACAAAGCCGCGATGCCGCGCTGAAAGAGGTGCGGCTAACCGATGTGTGCCCGTTTACGCTGGGCATTGAATCGTCCGAAGAAGGCGCGAAGGGCCGCATCGAGGTTGGCCTGTTCGCGCCAATCATCGAACGCAACACGGTGATCCCCGCCAGCCGAGTGCAGAATTTTGCGCCGATGCGCGACAATCAGCGGCAAGTGGAGATCAAGGTCTATCAAGGCGAATCGCGCCGAGTGGAAAGCAACGTGTTCCTGCAAAGCATCACTGTTCCCCTGCCCCCGGGCAAACGCAGCGAAAGCGGATTTGACGTGCGTTTCAGTTACGATGTCAGCGGATTGCTGGAGGTTGATATTGAGGTCAATCAGACAGGCGCAAAACACCAATTGCTGATCCGGGACAGCGATGACGGCATGGATGATGCCGAGCTGGAAAAACGTCGCAATGAGCTGGCCAAGTTAAAACTACATCCGCGTGAGGAAGCAGAAAATGCGGCAGTGATGGCACGGGCCGAACGTTGCTACGAAGGCCTGATCGGCGAGGCGCGGCAATATTTGGGCGCATGCATCAGCCAATATTCAACCGCACTGGCAGGCCAAGACCCACGCGAAATCGCCGAGGCACGAGCCGACATGGAAAAACTGCTCGCCGAATTTGATGGCGAACGGATATTATAGAGCGCCGCTGAACATTGACATTGCACTGGCCTTGGACCGAACTGGACATTGAACCCGTTAATGATGAGCGGGCGGTCAAACGCGCTTACGCAAAGAAATTGAAAGCGCTTGATCCCGAGGCCGACCCTGCTGGATTTATCGAACTGCGCAGCGCATATGATTATGCGCTGTCGCTCGCCAAATATGGCAATGCCGTATATGATGCCGATGAGGATATCTGGGAGGATGAAGATCCAGCCGAGGGCGGGGAAAGCTTATCGTTTCCTGAACCTGCGATAGCGGGAAGTACGCCCGAAACATCGGGGCCTGTTGCCGCCGATAGCGATTATTCCACTGGTGACTTTCAGGGCAATGACTTGCATGGCGATGACTTGCATGACGATGAACCTTATCGCTATCAGCCACCGGCGCGTGCCGCAGATTACGGTGCAAATGGTCCGGATATCGCCGCCGCTTTGGCCGAGTTGACTGCGCTACATCAGGGGTGCGATCCTAAACGCATTGACGAAAAGGCGGTAAAAGCCGCCTTTGAAAATGTAATCGCCTCGCCGGATTTGGAAAATATCATCATCGCAGGCCGTTTGGAAAACGATTTGGCAATGATCGTCAACAACGCTGGAAACAAGGGGTTTTTCCTCGCGGAGCTGACTGATTTCCATTTCGGCTGGACGGGCCGCGCCGAACAGTTCGGACTGCAATGGCCGATGCAGCAAGCGCAGCAGGCCGCGCAGGCATCCTATTTTTTTCGCTATATCGATCAGGGCTCGCCGCGCAGCGAGCGCGAGCGGTTGCATATTCAGGCATATGGGTGGTTCGAACACGGCCCCAGCAATTGGTTCACCGACATTGGCCGCCGCAAGCGCGTAATGGAGTTTTTGGAAACGCTGCAAAGCAAAGCACCCAGCGTCTATTATGCACTCGACCAAGACAAAATTGATGCGTGGGAAAATCGCGAAGGCAAGGTTTCAAAAATAACGTGGCCAATGCTAAATTTCATGCTGTTTTCTGCAATGCCGATGGCGGCGTCGCTGGGTGCCGATCGTTCCGATTTTTGGGCGCTACCATTGGTATGGGCGTTAAGTACCTGCATTTTGCTGGCAGCGTTGCTTTTCAGGAAACCGCACGTGATTGCGGTGCCATATTTCACCGATCCCTCTGCCGTGTCGAAACGCGAATGGCTGGCCCTTGGGGCAATATTGTCGCTGATTCCGCTGTCATTATTAGGCCCGCCAACCGTCTGGTCATCGTTGCTCTTTGCCGCAGTCGGCGGCGGCGCGCTGGCCATGACCACTTATCCAAATTTACCAAAATCGGATGGGTTCTGGGACATGCTGGCGCAGCGGCGTTACGTCATCAGCGCTTTCTGGATAGCCTTGCATGGCGGACTAAACCCTGGCGCAACCCAATTCCTGGTGCCTACGGCGATTGCGGCATGGGCATTCACCCACGCGCATCCACGGTTTCAGGCAAGCTTAGACCATTGGTCAAACACCACCCCAAGTTTCCGCCGCTGGAAATTGCACGCAGGAATATTGGCGATGTCGGTTGGGCTGATTGGGTTCATATTGGCGATGTCGGATATGAACAATGCCGATGCGCTATTTTCAGTGCCACCGCCTTTAATAGCGGCGGCGATCATCCTATTGTTGGTGCATGATGCGATCACGGGACGATATATCGCAGTGGCTGGAATGCAATTCTACCTTTTGCGCGTCGTTGCTGGCTTTGCATTATTATTAATGCCCGTGTTGGCATCATTGGCATTGGTAGCATTAAGAACTTTAGGCATATTATACGTCGCATTCCACGACGCACGTTCCGCCCGAGCCAGTGGCGCCGAATGGCGCGATCGCGGCGATGGATTTGATGGCAGCAGCAGCGGTTTCAGCTGGGCCT
The DNA here is from genome assembly GCA_031415335.1 of Sphingomonadales bacterium. Taxonomy (GTDB): domain Bacteria; phylum Pseudomonadota; class Alphaproteobacteria; order Sphingomonadales; family Sphingomonadaceae; genus Sphingorhabdus_B. Next base: position 6,155 of record JANORM010000009.1, read on the forward strand.
GGATCGGCATCGCAATTTTTATGTTCACCGTCGCGCGCATCCTCTTACAAACAGCGTGAGGATGCAAACAGCGTGAGGTTACAAACAGCGTGAGGTTACAAACAGCGCGAGGTTACAAACAACGCGAGCCAGTTGCGCATCGCCATGCGCATGATTAGGGGATGGGCATAGCTATTCTGCCGGAGCCAATATGACCGTTACCATCTTGCAAGACCATCTGATCGAATCCGTCGCCGACGCGCTGCAATTTATCAGTTACTATCATCCGGTGGATTACATCAGCGCATTGGGTGAGGCATATAAGGCGGAACAAGGTCCGGCGGCCAAGGACGCCATTGCCCAAATCCTAACCAATAGCCGGATGTGCGCCGAGGGCCATAGGCCGATTTGTCAGGATACCGGCATCGTCAATGTTTTTATCAAATGGGGCATGGATTGCCGCATGGATACCGGCGCAAAATCGTTGCAAAAAATTGTCGATGAGGGCGTGCGCCGCGCGTATCTGCACCCCGAAAACAAACTGCGTGCATCGGTACTGGCGGACCCTGCGTTCACGCGGCGCAATACCAAGGACAATACGCCGTGCGTGCTGCATGTCGAAATGGTGGCGGGCAACACCGTCAGCGTTGATGTTGCGGCAAAGGGCGGCGGGTCCGAAAACAAATCCAAGTTCAAGATGATGAACCCATCCGATAATATCGCCGACTGGGTAGTGGAAATGCTGCCTTTAATGGGCGCTGGCTGGTGTCCGCCGGGTATGCTGGGCATTGGCATTGGCGGCACGGCGGAACATTGCGTACTACTGGCGAAAAAGGCGCTGATGGAGCCGATTGATATGGGGCCATTGAAAGCACGCGGCGCAAAGACCGATATAGAGGCGCTGCGCATCGAGATTTTTGACCGCGTCAACGCGCTGGGCATCGGCGCGCAGGGGCTGGGCGGATTGTCCACTATCCTTGACGTTAAAATCATGGACGCGCCGTGTCATGCCGCCGGAAAACCCGTGGCGATGATCCCCAATTGCGCCGCCACCCGGCACGCGCATTTCACGCTGGATGGCAGCGGACCCGCATTTTTGGAAGCGCCCAAATTGTTCGAATGGCCCGATGTCAACTGGACGCCGGACAAGGCCGCGATCCGCGTTGATCTGGATAGTTTGACGCCCGATGTGGTCGCGGGATGGAAAGCAGGCGACCGTTTGCTGCTGAATGGCAAGATGCTCACGGGCCGCGACGCCGCGCACAAACGCATCGCCGATATGCTGGCCAAGGGTGAAGAATTGCCCGTCAGCTTTAAGGGCCGGATGATTTACTATGTCGGCCCGGTCGATCCGGTTGGCGAAGAAATCGTCGGCCCCGCTGGTCCCACCACGGCCACGCGGATGGACAGTTTCATGGACATGATGCTGGAACAAGGCTTGCTGGGATGTGTCGGCAAAGCCGAACGCGGCGCAGCGGCGACCAAGGCAATTGCCAAGCACAAAAGCGCCTACCTCATGGCCGTCGGCGGCGCAGCCTATCTGGTGGCCCGCGCGATTAAGGGCAGCAAAGTCGTGGGCTTTGCCGACCTAGGCATGGAGGCGATCTACGAATTTGAAGTGAGCGATTTCCCGGTAACCGTAGCGGTGGATAGCGGCGGTGAAAATGTGCACGTCAGCGCGCCGGCATTGTGGCAGAAACGGATTAAGGATGAGGGGTTGTTGGCGGGAGTTTGAAGATGCTTTAGCAGCTAAAGCATCGTGAATTCGACTCAAACGTCTCCAAAGCTGACTTACTAACGTGTTCTCAATTTAACGGAGAACACGCAATGGTATTCAATCTGGCTGAATTCCTCAGGTCTTATACTCCACTAATCGAGGGAGAAGAAGCCCAATGGCTCATGGAACGAAGCCAAAAAAATCGGGTAGCAAAGTTTTGTTTTAGACTGCGCAAGCATTTACGATGCTACATCACTCATCCTCGTCATCTACAATTTGTTTCGGCAGCATTAGGCTCGCGCTGATTGTAGTCATACATGTCGCAGTATTTGCTAGCAGCCACATCGCGGCCATTGCGCTAGTTCTAGGCAGTTGCAGAGAAGTGCCCGTCTGAATATCTTGAAGTGCATCAGAAATTGCAATCGCGGCGCAGCCGACAATTGCTATTACGAGCGCGGTGCCAAGCCCAATGGTACGCGACCGCCAGATGAGCAGCTGCTCTCGTTCGTCATATGGTATTATTGCATTACGAACACGGATTGGGCCAAAATATTGCGCTGCTGTTGCAAGCAAGAAAAAGAATGCTCCAAAAACGCCAATCAAACGATGACCATAAAGTGCCCCAGTAAAAGCAATGACCGATCCAGCGATGGCGATGACAGGTATGGCGATCTGCCTTCTGGCGCGATGAGCAGTCAACCCCGCCTCCATCATTCGGTTTAAGCGCGGCATGCCCGTTAGCTCGGCCACTTTGTCCAAAGCTTCGTGCACCGGATTTGATTTGTAGCTCATGCGTCGTCCTCCAGGTCGGCCTTTGGCGGCATCGGGATGATAAGTTCGGCGATGAACGCGGGTAGCACCAATCCGAATGTCAAAAACGTCCATCCGATTTGCCCCCAATGGTTTGACGTACTCGGAATTGGCCAATTGTTTGACAGACCGATAGCGCACCAAAAGCATAGAAGAGCGGCGAGCGGAATGATGATCCGATACGCAATCATGGCGGCCCGGTTGAGGGAGTGTTGCTCAAACTCATCAAATTTTGTCGATTTGCTATTGCCCCAAATTCCCCGTGAAAATGGCGTAAATGCAGCACCTGTGAGTGCAGGCATCGCGAGCCCAAAGACGGGAAAGCTCGTATGTGGATAGGCTGGACCCAAAATCGGGAAGGCGATAGCGCATCCCAAGACGAACACCAGCCCGAAACCCATCAAGAGCTTGCTCGAGAGGTTGCGTGGCCTATTGCGTAGTTGTTCCTGGTGCCATTTATTCGGATCGTAGCTCATCAAATCTCTCCTGTACGGCGCAGCGCATCGGCCACGCTTTCAAATGGTGTAAATGAAAACAGCACCGCAATCGGCACGTCAAACACCGCGGCAATTTTCATGCCGAGTTCTAAGCTGGGCTTGTAATCGCCGCGTTCAAGGTAGCCGATGGTTTGGGGGTTCACCGCAACCGCCTCTGCAAGCTCCTTGCGGGTCATGCCGCGTTCGGCACGGAAAAGGGCGATTCGGTTGTGTATTTCGGTGTTCATGCAATTCATATGCATGATTCGTTGCGCTAACACAACAAAAATATGCGTTGGGGTATTATTTCGCTAAATAACCCGCCAACACGCCGTGATTCTCCGCCACAAACGGGTTCACCAAACGTAAACCATCAATCTGCAACCCATCGTGCATGTCCTCGGACAGCAGTATCGTTGCACCTGCACGGCTGGCCACTGCAATAATCAGGGCATCAAAATATGAAAGCTTGCTCTGTTCGGACAGCAAAGCGGCATCGATCACATCTTGCGCTGTTGTTTGCGGGCATTCGAAAACTTCGAGATAATCCTGAATCTGACAAATGGCATCGAGCGGTGCAATGGTCAGCTTTCGTTTGCAGACATTCATAAATTCCGAAAGCACCTGAACTGGAATGATCGCGCCTGTGCTCAATACCTTGCCGATCAAATTAGACGCCTGTTGATGCCGAATATCGGCCAGAATTTCTTGCTGGGCATAGATCAAGATATTGGTATCAAAGGCAATCACCTTTCCGTGCGCTCTTCATATGTGGCTGGGCCGGATAAGCCAGGAATGCCGCGCTCCATGCGCTCAATAATCCGTTCATAAGCCGCGCGGAATTTGGGATCATCCATTTTGTTAGCGCGTTTGGCGCGCAGCTCAACGAAAGGCTTTCCGTTTTTTGTAATGTCTATTATCTCACCTGCCTCCGCGCGCGCGAGCGCCTTTGACAGATTTGCATTCAATTCCCGAACCGACATTACACCCATTTCACAGACTCCATTTGGATAATTGTTGCAACAATACACAATTGTTGCAACTGTTGCAACATTCACACCGCTTATTACTCACCCTCCAAGCGCCGCAATCAACGCCGCGCTGTCTGCATCGTCATTATACACATGCGGGGTTACGCGCAGCGATGTTCCGCGCAGCGACACGTGCACATGGGCCGCGGCCAATCTGTCCGTTAGGCCGTCCGGTGCTCCGTCCCCAAAACGCAGCGACAGGAAATGCGGGGCGCGAATGCCGATGTCGTCGGCGATTAGGCCAATGCCGCGCGCCGCATCGGCTATGGCGCTGGTTTTGGCGGCCAATGTCTCGCTGACATTTTCCACGCCCCATTCCAGCAGCATGTCGATACCCGCCTTTGCCGCCAGCAACAGCGGCGGGTTCGATTTCTCGCCCATATCAAACCGCCGCGCCCCGCCCTGAAAATCATCACGGTAATCGGTTAGGCGGGAAAAATCCTGCGCGCCCGCTCTGTTGGCCCAGCCATGCTCAATCGGCGCGCCATCCTGATATTTCGGCGCGACGTATAACGCGCCCATGCCATAGGGGCCCATCATCCATTTATAGCAGGCGGAGACACAGAAATCGGGCTGTACGCTGCCAATATCGAACGGCATCGCGCCCAGCGACTGCGTCAAATCAAGCACCAGCGCCGCGCCCACGCTGCGGCATTTTTCGCCGATTGCGGCCAGATCGAGCAATCCGCCGTCCGCCCAGTGATTGTGCGGCAACGCGGCAATCGCGGTATCGGGGCCAATCGCGTCTAGAACTGCGGCGGTCCAACCCAGCATCGCGTCGCGCTGCACCGTAATGATATGCGCGCCAGTCTCGGCGGCCCGTTCACGCCAGATATACAGGTTCGATGGAAACTGGTCCGCCAGCACAATCACCGATTGCCCCGCGGCAAGCGGTAGGTTCTTTGCAGCAGTGGCCAATGCGTAGCTGACCGACGGAACAATCGCGATATTATCCGCCGCTGTGCCCATCAACGCCGCTGCACTGTCCCTGAAACCTTCGGCCAGACTGAAAAATTCATCAGACCTATACGTCCATGGCTGCGTTTTTTTGGCGGCTCCAGCGGAAAGCGCGGCACGCACCGTATCGGATAGCGGCGACATATAGGCGCAGTTAAGATAATGGACGTCGCGCGGCATGTCGAACCGCTGCCGCTGGTTTTTAATCATAGTCATGCCGCGCGGTTAAGCACAGCCAATGCCGCGCCGCAAGCGATGGTGATTACTGAACCTTGCCGCCCAGTTGCGCGTCGATTTGCGCCTGAATTTCGGGCGGCAGGCCTTGCGGCGGTCCGCCAGCAGCTGGACCTTGAGGACCACCCGCTTGTCCACCCCCCGCTGGACCACCTTGTGCCGCACGCTGCTTTTGCATTTCCGCCATGCCCTGTTCAAATTTCTCGCGGGTGATGAAATCTTTCAATTCCACCTCGAAAATCAGCAAGCTGCCACCCGGCAAAACCACTTGGCCGGTTTTGGGATCGGTTTTGTCCTGATCGCCGTAACCCAGCTTGGCCGGAATCCAGATTTTATACTTTCCGCCGCGCTTCATTTTTTTCAACGCTTCGGAAAAACCCGGAACAACCCCCTGCACGGGCATCGGCGCTTGCGGGTTTTCATCGAACACACGGCCATCGCGCAACGTGCCTTTATACCCGATTAAGGTTACGTCACTGTCGGTCGGCGATACGCCCTCGCCCGCTTTCAGCGTCTGGAATTGCAAGCCTGATTTGGTGGTTTCGATGCCGTCTTCGCCGCCATTATCAGCAAGAAAATCATCATTGCTTTGATATTTAGCGCGAATATCCTTCGTCCCCAGCCATGCAAGCGCCCCTGCAATGGCCAGAACCAATGCGATGCCAGCCCAATATTTGGTCAGCGAGCCTTTTTTAATTGGCTGAATGGGAACGGTGGTGACGGACATATACTAACCCCTAAGCAAAAATATCGGTTTCGCTATAACCACGACTATGATGATTACTCAAGCGATTGAGTCTATACCGCGCTGCACACGCCGTCCGGACAAAAAAAGAGCGCCATGAAAGACGCTCATTCTTTTAAGGTTTAGCAGATGCTATGACGCTTTGCCGCCGTCACGTTCTTGTTGCTTGCGCTCCATCTTGCGGGCGCGGCGGACAGCGGCGGCTTTTTCACGCGCGCGTTTTTCCGATGGCTTTTCAAAATGACGGCGCAACTTCATTTCGCGATATACGCCTTCACGCTGCAATTTCTTCTTCAATGCGCGCAGGGCTTGGTCAACATTGTTATCGCGTACCATGATTTGCATAAAAAACGTCACTCCAGTCGATTCGGTGCAGAGGGCCCAAAAGCCCTGAAAATCTGCGAAAAAATAATGATAGCCGCCAAATGGACGGCATGTTGAACGGAGCATTAGCCCTGCCTTTTGCCAATATCAAGTGCTTATCGCGGCAAAAGCGGCAGTTTTGCTTCGGTTGCCGTCAAACTGTTGCCCACTTGCCCCGCTCCAATTTTCATTTCATAATGCAACTTGAATGGTGATGAGGACAATTAACATGGCAACGCAATTACGATCGAACAGCAAATATAGTGAAGCCGAATGGACCGCGCGGCAGGAGCTTGCCTCTTGTTACCGGATATTTTCCATGATGGGTTGGGATGAAATGATCTTCAACCATATCACCGTCAAAGTGCCTGATGAAGACGGCGCATTCCTTATCAATCCCTATGGCATGCATTTTGGCGAAATTACCGCATCCAGCCTGATTAAGATCGACAAGGACGGCAATAAACTCGACACCGATAACCCGTGGCATGTCAACAAGGCGGGGTTTGTGCAACATAGCCTGTTCCACGCCGCGCTTGATGATGCCCATGCGATCATCCACACGCATACAACGGCAACCGTTGCAGTAAGCTCGCTTGAGGGCGGATTGCAGCCGGTAAATTTTTATGCGTGCAATTTCATCGGCCAAATCGCCTATCATGATTTTGAGGGCGTCACCGTGCGAGAGGAAGAAGGTGTAAGGTTGCTGGAAAACCTTGGTAACAAACGGATATTGCTTTTGAAGAACCATGGTCCTGTGGTGATGGGCAAGACGTTACAAGATGCCTTCATCAAATATTGGGCGCTGCAACGCGCGTGCGAGCATCAAATGGCGACGATGAGCATGGGCAAGGCGATCACCGTATCTGATGAGGTCATCGCGGTGCATCAGCGCGATTTGTATATGGCATCGCCTCCCGGTGGCTCAGGCCGGATGGAATTTGATGCGATGGTGCGAAAGGTCGACCGGATTGATAAAAGCTGGCGGGATTGATTGCACGGTCATTTCCGCTTAGCAGGCGTGCATGACCAAATTCACTGTCAATGAACGCCCTGTGCAATACCGCATGGACCCCGCAACGCCGCTATTATGGGCATTGCGCGATGCATCCAACCTGACCGGAACCAAATTCGGATGCGGCACGGGCGATTGCGGCGCGTGCATGGTCGATATTGATGGTGAGGCAATCCGGTCGTGTCTGGTGACGATCAAAGAGGCCGAGGGGCGGTTTGTGACCACGATTGAGGGCCTAAGCCGTGACCGCAGCCATCCGGTGCAGCAGGCGATGGTGGCATCGGGCGCGATCCAGTGTGGGTTTTGCACACCCGGTATCGTTATGGCAGCGCAAGCGTTGCTAAAGACGAACGCCAATCCCACTGATGCGGAAATTGACGCGGCGATTACCAATATCTGCCGTTGCGGCGTTTATCCGCGGCTGCGCGATGCAATCAAACAAGCGGGCCGGATCATGCGCCGCGAAACAATGGTCTCCGCCGCGCCGCCGCCAGGAATAACGCCGGAGGACGCAGCAAAGGCAGTGCCTGCAATAACCGTTGTAAAATAAACGTTTGAGTCACGCACTGTTCTTGCATTGCCCAATCGCGCATCTATAGTGGCGTTGGGAAACAATTAGAGTAGGGTCAAATATGAAAATGGTTAAGAACAGGCCGTCCGTCATTTTTTGTCTGGCGTTGGCAACATTATCGGGTTGCGGAGGAAGCGGCGATGCCGGATCTCCTCCGCCTGTAGCAGTCCCCCCCCCGTCGCCGCCGCCCCCGCCGCCTCCTCCCCCACCGCCTCCGCCGCCAACGGGCAATGTCAATATATCGGGCCTGATGACGTTTGACCGCGTGCCAAATAGCCCGGCAAACAATGCGCTGGATTACAATAACATCGTGCGCGCACCGATTCGGCGGCATGTTGTTGAGGCCACTGACAGCAGCGGCGCGATACTGGCCACGACCAGCACCGATATGACGGGCCGGTACACCGTAGCCGTTCCCGCAGGCGCGCAAGTGCGCATGCGCGTTCGTGCGCAGTTGGCGAGCACCACTGGCGCGACCTTTAATATCCAGATCCGCGACAATACCAGCGCAAACGCGCCCTATATTTTGGCAGGCAGCCTTGCCAGTTCAGGATCGGCCAATTCTACGCGCGATTTGAACGCCGGTTCGGGCTGGGGCGGCACATCCTATACCGGTGTGCGCGCGGCGGGTCCGTTTGCGGTCTCCGATACCGTGTTAGAGGTGGTCAATGATGTTGTTGCTGTCGATCCAGCGGTCGCATTTACGCCGCTAAGTATTTTTTGGAGTGTGAACAACCGTCCTGCCGATGGCACATTTACCAATGGCGATATCGGAACGTCATTTTTCACATTCAATGCAGCGGGCGAGCCGTTTATCGCGCTGCTTGGCGCGGCAGATAACGACACCGATGAATATGACTCGCATGTTATCGTCCACGAATTTGGGCATTATTTCGAAGCGACGCTTTCGCGTTCCGATTCCATTGGTGGCAGCCATAATGGCAGTGTCGCTCTGGATTCCCGCGTGGCGTTTAGCGAAGGATTCGGCAACGCGTTTTCAGGCATGATTCTTGACGATCCGCGGTATCGCGACAGTTTTGGAGCGAGACAATCGCAGGGTTTCGCCGTCAACGTAGAGGCCAACACCCATGCGCCGACGGGTTGGTTTAACGAAGGATCAACGGCATCAATTTTGTACGATATTTATGATACAACTGCCGATGGGCCGGATAATATTGCCGCAGGCCTCGGCCCGATTTACCGGGCGTTCCGGGATCCGGCCTATGTCAGCACGCCGTTCCTTACCAACATCCATGCATTTTTGGGATCGATCGCGAGCCAATCTGGCGTGACCGGCGCAAGCCTGGACGCGTTGATATTGCAGCAATCAATTGGCAGCAGGCGCGCCGATATGGTTGGTGAAACCAATAATGGCGGTATTTCGATGATCTTGCCGTTTTACAAAGCGACGACGATTGGCGGCGCGGCGGTAAACCTGTGCTCAACCAACCGGATCGGGACGCAGAACCGACTTGGCAACTATGATTTTGCGCGTTTCAGCAATGCCACCACCCGCAATGTTACCGTTACTGTGACCGCCCGTAGCGGCGCCAACGCCGCAACCGTCGATCCTGTGTTCATAATCTATCGCCGCGGCGTGGAGGTATCGGTTCGGGATGTCAGCGGAACCACGTCGGAAACCGAAACACTGTCCTTGCCCGCAGGTGAATATCTTATCGGTGTCGTTAGTTTCGCGAACGCTGGACAAGATACGGCGCGGCCGAACGGTGACGACGCCTGCTATAACCTGACGGTACAATGATGATTGGAGTAAGCAAAATGCACATTCAAACTATAGCTAAGTTGACATTGCTGTCCGCAATGCTGATCAGCTCCGCCGGTTGCACCAAACAGGATTTGGCCTCCGCCGACGCGAATGCAGCCAATGGGGCAAATCAGCGCACCGTCAAAACGGGCGCAGGTCTTGATTTTTCGGTTAAGATGCAAAAGGCAATCGCAGCCAATGGCCAGTATAGCGCGACATTGTCGGTATCGCATGACTATGCTGGGAAAAACCTGACATTATCAGCCACCGCCGATGACGCGTTACGACTTGGCTCCAAATCGACGACGTTGCCGATGACCACGGGCCGCAATGCGACGTGGACCATTCCGTTCACCACCACCTCTGACGGGGTTTATTATATAAACATCATCGGAACGGTTGCTGGATCAGACGGCAAAACAGAAGCGCGCGCCTATGCGATACGGGTTGAGGTTGGGGACCAAAGCAAAAATAAAAAGCCAGCGGTCGACGAAATGATCTTACCAGCCGAAGAAAAGATTTCATGACGTAAAAAAGGCGGACGTTAACCGAATTTTTCGAGATTTATGGTGTAATCTCGATATGAAAAAATTCGCTCGCTTTGCCGTATTGCCGCCCATCATCATGCTGATCTCCGCTTGCGGGAATAGCGTTGATGATGGCGGTGCTTTTCAAAAGGCTGAAAAACTGTTCGCGAATGGCGATTTTTCCGCCGCAAATGTTGAACTGATGAATGCTGCGACCGCGCAGCCGCAGACCGCCGACATTCACGTTTTACGGGCGCGGGTCTTCCTAAAATTGGGCGACGGCGTTGCTGCCGAGGGGCAAGTGGCACAAGCGCGAGATTTGGGCGCAGACGCCAAAATTTTGGCGACATTGGCCACCGAAGCCGCCTTGTTACAAAAAGATACGGTGAAAGCGGCGCGCCTGATCGCAGCGGCCAATGGCGCGTTCGAAAGCCCATCTGACGAAGCGCGGCTAACGGCTGAGCGGTTGATGCTCGAACGCGATTTTGGTGGCGCGGCGGCACAATTTACGGCGGCGCAGGCGATTAGTCCAAATGATGGCCGCATCGCCATTGGCCTTGGCCATGTGCAATTGCTGACCGGCGATTATGCCAACGCAGCGGCGTCCGCGAAAACCGCAATCGCGCTTAACCCCCGTTGGAGCGCCGCGCATATTTTGGCGGGGCGCGTGGCATTGTTTCAGCAGCAATTTACCTCATCACTCGCGCATTTTGACGCCGCGCTGAAACTGGAGCCGAAAAATGTTGGTGCAATTTTCGGCAAAGCATCGACATTTGGTGAAATGAACAAGCCCACCGAAATGCAAAAATGGGTCGATGTGGGACGCAAACTTTCCCCTGACGATCCCAATGGTTTGTTTTTGCAGGCGCGGCTGACCGCAAATAAGGGCGATTTCAAGCGGGCCTATGCGTTGATGGAGCAGACGGGGGATGGTTTGGCCGAAGATGCGCTTGCCAACACATTCGCTGGCGAAATGGCGATTAAAATGGGATATACGGCAAAGGCCATCGGCTATTACGAGCGTGCCATCGCGGTCGCACCGGAAATCACCCATTTACAAATTTTGCTGGCCGAGGCGCAATTGGCGAACAAAGAACCCGCCGCCGCGCTCGCAACATTGCGGCAATTTGACAAATTCACACCCCTGCCCGAAGAGGTTGCCGAACTGCGCGCGAAGATAGTGGGGTAGGATACAAACCAAATAGGCTCTAATTGCCCCTTGGATGGCCCATATTGGCTGTTGAGCTGTTCTAGGGTACCATGGCCTGCCCGCCGTCATCATGGTGCCTTGTAGAGCATCCTAGGGCGGGATAGCCAATCAGAGGCGCAGTTGTTGCGCAAACGAACAAAGGCGCAGAGAAACTATCCCTGCGCCTTTATTAAATTCTACCCCTCTGCGCAACACCGCATCCGCTGGCAAATTGGGACTGCCGAATTGGGGCTGTCAAATTGCGACTGAGGGTGATGCGCCGCGTTAACCCAGCGCCGTCTCATCCCGCCAGCTGGTAAATTTACGCTTGCTCTTGTTCTTGCAAAGCACGGCGTTGACGGCGGCGACCAAAGCCGATGCCCGCTGCGCCCAATGCGAAAAGTGCGAGCATGCCCGGTGCAGGAACGCTGGTGCCGCCCGAAGAGCCGCCTGAGCTTCCGCCAGTGGAAGTTGATCCACCCGATGTTGTTGAACCGCCTGTCGACGTTACGCCGCCCGTTGAGCTCAATCCGCCGCTGGTCGATGCGCCGCCCGTCGAAGTTGACGTGCTGCTAGTAGATGTCGTGCCGCCAGTTGAGGTCGATCCGCCTGTCGATGTTGTACCGCCAGTTGACGTTGTACCACCCGTCGAAGTTGACGTGCTGCTAGTGGATGTCGTGCCACCTGTTGAGGTCGATCCGCCCGTTGAGGTCGTGCCACCTGTTGAAGTCGAACCGCCCGAAGACGTGGAGCCGGTATATCCGGGGTGGCCACAGTTGAAGAAATGGCGGTGGCGCGTGCTGTATCCGCCAAAAATTGTATTGCTTAACGATGTCGATTTGATCGTTGAATTTTGGCTGAACGCTTGCGGCGCTGCAGTGAATGTTGCCGCCGCTGCCGTCGTTAAGATCATCAATTTCTTAAAGTTTCTCATTATGCCGCCCTTTACTTAACTATTCTCTGTGGTTAATCAATTGCTGTTCCACATGTAGCAAAGTGCGTGCCATTTCAGGATTTGCGCGGGTTTTATAGTTAATGCGTTCCCGCGTTGTAAACAATTCCGACGTTTTTTAGGCTTTACAACTTAATCGGTTGTTTCGTCACCAATCCGCATGCGTGGCAAAAACGCGCAAACGCGCTCTTGCGTTCCTTGCATCCGGCGCAATGGTCGAACACGCAAATGCCGCAATGGGTGCAGAAATTGCGCGCTGTGTCCTCCAAGTTGATCGGCCGTTCGCAGCCTGGACATACTTTCTTGGCAATCCGGACCAATGCAAGGTCGTAATTTAATTCTTCACGCCGCTCTGTATCGGGTTTTTGTTCTTCGGCCTTTTGCCGCTCCAAATAAGAATGCAGCGCGTTGATAACATACCGGCCGATTACAACGGTTAGCACGATGCCAACAATATAACGGACATAGCCACCATAGCTGGGTAAATAGGGCACCAATTCAACAAAGAATGTGAACAGCGCAAAAAAGATGAAACCCCACACAAACGGCCATTGCCGCGATTTGCGCGCCTTCATAAACAACCATCCTGCGAGCAATATCAGCGGCAAAGTCAACATCAGACGGTAAAGGAACACGCGCAATTCTTGCTTGCTAAGTTGCGCATTCAATTTTTCTTGTGCGCCGTTCATCAACACGTTTTCGCGCATAATCAGTTTTTCGCGATTTTGGTTAATCGCCAACAATTCCTGATCGAGCGAACTGACCTGGCGGTTCAACTCACTTTCTTTGGCTTTCAAGGCGTCAAGCGATTTGGTGCGTGAAATCAGCTCGGGATCTTGATCCGAAAGGCCGGTCGCCTGCCGCGTTGCTAGCCAATTGTCAAACGTTTGCCGGGCCTCTGCGGAAACATTGCGTGCATCCTCCGCTTGCAAGCGCAACCGTTCAATTTCACCATTTTTAGTATCGGCCTGCTTGTTAATGGCATTCAGTTCGCTGCGGATTGGCGCAACCGCAGCAGGGTCAACATATTGTTCGACACCTAACGTATTTTCAACTTGCGGCAAATCGCTCACCACGAGCGAGCCCAGCCCAATCAGGAATGACGCAAACAGCAATGCAATCAGCCAAAGCCCTCGGTTAAACCAAGTCTCCGACAAACGAACACCCTTGCTCATATCTGCTCTCCCTTTTTGCGCGCTCTCTTTTTGCGCTCTCCCTTTTTGCGCAGTACAAAATCACCTGAACCGCAATGGGGTTTCCCACTTATTAGAGTCATGTTCAAGCTCGACATCCCAATATAACCAGTCATGCCATGTATCGTGCAAGTGATTGGGCGGAAATGCGCGGCCAATATGCTGCAATTGCCAGCTGGTCGGCCGGATCGGTTTGCTGCTGATTTGCATATGCGCTTGTTGCGGCGTGCGCCCACCCTTTTTCAGGTTACATGGCAAGCATGCGGCGGCAACATTTTCCCAACTGGTAATCCCGCCCAATCGGCGTGGGATGACATGATCGAACGTCAGATTATGGCCGCTGCCGCAATAGACACACTGAAATTTATCGCGCAGGAATAAGTTGAACCGCGTGAAAGCGGGATATTCTGATGGCTTCACAAACTGTTTCAGCGCGATGACCGACGGAATTTGCATATCCAGGCTGGGGCTGTGCACATGTTCCTTGTAATTGGCGACAATGTCTACTTTTTCGAGGAACACTGCCTTGATCGCGGTTTGCCATGGCCACAGGCTAAGCGGATAATAGCTTAACGGCGTGTAATCTGCATTGAGCACCAATGCGGGGCAATTGTCTGGGTGCCTTGCCGGCCCCGCTGCTTGCAAAACTCCTGTTTCCAACATCGTACCGGCCACTTTCCCCGATTGCTGTTGCTCCCTTACACCCAAAAGCATTACAGCATTTTGACTAAAACTATCTTCGACACACTATGTGTTGGGCCTGCGGCGTCAAGAGGGCAAATGACAGAGTTCATAGCAATTCCAAGCGCCGGGGCTTTCGGGCAACAGCATGGCAAGCATGGCGGCGTGGTGACACGTTTCGCGCCCAGCCCAAACGGCTATCTGCACATTGGCCACGCACATGCGGCAATTTGCGCGCATGATTTTGCCCGCGCGCATGGCGGGCGGTTTCTTCTGCGGATTGAGGATATAGACGGAACGCGCAGCCGAACCGAACACAGCCGAGCGATCATCGACGATCTGAACTGGCTAGGTTTGGCATGGGATGGCGAGGTGGTTTTCCAGTCACCGCGCGTGCCGCAATATGCAGCGGCGTTGCAGCGATTGCGCAAAATGGGACTGATTTATCGCTGCGCATGCAGCCGCAGCGATATTGCCGCCGCGATCAAATTGCGGCCTGTTTTGCATGGTCCAGATGGTCCCGTCTATCCCGGCACATGCCGCTATGGAGACGTTGCCGATACTGCACCGGCAAGCTGGCGGCTGGATATGCAGGCGGCGCTTGCTTATGTTGACGCGCCGATGTTCTGGTACGATTTGTCAGCAGGGCAGCAAGCCGCCGATCCAGCAATGTTTGGCGACGTGATCCTTTGGCGAAAGGACGCCCCCGCGAGCTATCATCTTGCATCGGTGCTGGACGATAGCGCAGACGGGATCAGCATCGTGGTGCGCGGTCGGGATCTGTTTGCTTACACAGCGGTGCATATCCTGTTGCAAAAACTGCTAGGCCTGTTGCAGCCGGTATATTGGCATCATTCGCTATTGACCGATCAAAACGGCGAAAAACTGGGTAAAAGCAAGGGTTCGGCGGCGTTGGCGGCGATGCGGCAGACAGGCGAAGATGGGCGATCCGTCGCAAATGATTTGCGGCAGGGAAAGCTTCCGCTTGGAATATCGCTGACGACTGACTAACTTACGCATATTGGGAAAAAACCCATGGGCACTGATATGGTTCAAAGCCCAAAATAGGATTTTGTCATGAACATCATTTTCATCATATTGATTATCTTTGCTATGGGCGCAGCGGTTTTTGCGGTCGTGCGCGGTTTGCATGCTTTTGCGGATATGCAACCTGCTGACCTTGACGAAAACGGCATTCCCAAATCACTATCGCGGCAAAATAAGATGATGTTCAGCCGTGTGAAGTGGCAAGCGATAGCAATCATTGGATTGGTTTTGCTCGTCATGATCTCGCAGGCTAAATAATCCTCATGGTAAAATTGAACAAAATTTATACGCGCACGGGTGATGATGGCACCAGCGGTTTGGTCGATGGATCGCGGGTCGCGAAGTCCGATACACGGATGCACGCAATCGGCGAAGTGGATGAGGCCAATAGCGTGCTTGGCGTGGCCATCCATGCGCTTGAAAATGATAAAGGCGACGCAGCGTTGGTCGCGGGCCTGCGCCGTATTCAAAACGACCTGTTCGATTTGGGCGCAGACATTGCCACTCCAGGAACCGATTTTACCCCGTCGCCAATGGAATTGCGGATTGTCCAAACGCAAGTGGACTGGTTGGAAGAAGCAATTGACGCGGCCAATGATGCGTTGCCACCGCTGACCAGTTTCATCCTGCCAGGCGGCAGCTTGGCCGCCGCAAATATGCATGTGGCGCGGGCAACGACGCGGCGCGCCGAACGCGCTTTAGTGGCGGCTGCGGCACATGTTTCGATCAATCCGCTGGCGATTAAATATTTGAACCGCCTGTCCGATTATCTTTTCGTATTGTGCCGATTAATCAACGCCAGCCGCGGCGGCGACATATTATGGGTTCCCGGCGGATCACGTTAAATTAAAAAGGGCCAGTACATCGCTGCACTGACCCTTTATATCCCGACGAAAATCGGAGACCCTGTTCACTGACCGAAAGGTTCAGGGACGGTCAACAAACAGAATTTGAAAACTGGGTTTAGCGGCAGCGGCTGCTTGCCTTGTCCAAGGCGCGGCCACCCAAGGCACCGACGGCTGCGCCGATGATCGTACCTTCAGTGCGGCTGCCCCGGCGGGCAATACGGTCACCGATTAAACCGCCGGCAACTGCGCCGATAATCGTACCGCCCGCGCCATTGCTGCAGTTCGAACGATAATTCCGGCGGTCATCGCGGCGGTCGTAACGGCGATCGTCGTAGCGACTATTATTATAGCGACCATTATTGTCATCGCGGTCACCGCGGTCGTAATTGCTATAGCCATTGTCATAATATTGTTGCTGATACTGGCGGTGATGATTGCGGCCATGCGCTTGCGCGGTTGTGGCGGTCATACCCGTGATTGCGGTTGCAGCCAAAACAAGACCGGCGAGTGATTTCGTAAATTTCATGACATTCTCCATTGTTCTGGCCAGTCTGCTTAATAGCGAACCAGCATGTGTTGATGCCCCAACGATTCACTTTCTAGTTCATCGAACTTGGCTTTTTGCTGAACAGATATGTTATCTGTTGTTCATGCTTGGGTTCTGCCACACGCATCGCTATGCACCGCCGTATGCGATCCCGTATGCGTTCCCGCTTGTTCCGACTATCGATGCTTATCGCGCTGCTTGTGCTCAGCGTCGGTGGTCTGCGTCATATTCGTCATAACGATAGCCAGTCTATCGCGCTGCAGCCGTTGCTGCTTGATCCAGGGCGTCCCGCCCTGAAAACCGTCGGCGAGCTGACGTTTTTGAACGCGTGGCAATTGAACAGCCTGAACAGCGATTTTGGCGGCATCTCGGCATTAATGGCATTGAAGGATGGCCGCTTTGTCGGATTGAGCGATGCGGGCACGCTGATCGGTTTCGGCCTGCGCAACAATGCCAGCGCGGATCGCCCGTTCATCGCGCCACTGCCCGGCACCATGGGCCCAAATATCGGGTTTGAGGACCGCGATGCAGAGGGGATCGCCTATAATCCAGCGACTGGGCAATTTTGGATTTCATACGAGGCGAAACATGCCATCCGCCGGTTTACGCCATCGCTTTCGCGCATTGATGGTAAATTTACGGCTCCCGAAATGCGCCTTTGGGGCAGCAATAGCGGCGCGGAGGCAATTGTTCGCTTTACCGATGGACGGTTTGCGGTTTTTTCCGAAGGCATGGATATGCCGGACGGCAGCTATATGGCGCTGATGTTTTCCGGCGATCCGGTTGAGCCCGGCAGCAGTTATTTCCCATTCGGTTACCGCCCACCCGCTGGATTTAAGGCCACCGATGCTGCAATATTGCCGAACGGCAAGCTGCTGGTGTTGAACCGCAGAATTGGTTTTCCTGAGGGCTTTTCCGCAAAGTTGACTGTGGTCGATCCCAAAATGATTGCGCGCGGGCGGACTATTAGCGGCAAATTGCTCGCCACATTAACCGCGCCATTATTGGTCGACAATATGGAGGGGCTGACCATTACGCAGGAGAAAGGCCGTACGATAATCTGGATGATTTCGGACAATAATTTCAACGCGTGGCAACGCACGATCCTAATGAAATTTACGCTGAGTCCGCCAAAATATTTTGCACCCAAAAATTTACGCCCCAGCAATTCGGGCACAAAAAAACCGGAAGCGTCCATCGCTCCCGGTTTTGATTCTCTTTAAGTGAAGCCGATGCGGTTAATCCGCCGTAGCGCCAACAGAAATTATGCTGCTGCCTGCTTCTTGGAGATCGTTTTCTTCACCTTGCGCGCGTTGTCGCTCAATTTGTCGTCGGCAGTTTTCAGCAGCCAATTATCAAGGCCGCCAACATGTTCAACCGAACGCAAGCCATGTGTCGATACACGGAATTTGAAGCCTTGCTCCAACGCGTCCGACAACAAAGTTACGTTTTGCAAATTTGGCAAAAACGTACGTTTTGTCCTGTTGTTTGCGTGGCTGACATTATTGCCTACCATACGGCCTTTGCCGGTCAATTCGCAGATGCGCGCCATCGGGTAATCCTATATCTAAAATATGCATGGGAATCAGTATTCCCGGAAAGTCGCTGCCACTAACCCTGAACGCGTTAAAGGTCAAGCATCTGCGATGGTAAACTGGCGATATAGTAAATTGGCGATATGGTAAACCGCACGGATTGGCGCTAGCACGGCGGCATGCCATTATCACATGCCCGAAAATTTATGGATGAAGCGTTGTCACTGGCGGGCCAAGCGGCGCTGCGCGGCGAGGTTCCGGTCGGCGCAGTCGTGGTATATCAGGGGCAAATCATCGCACGCGGCGCGAACGCCCCGCGCGAAACACATGATCCCACCGCCCATGCCGAAATCATTGCCATGCGTGCCGCCGCGTTGATGCTGGGCAATGACCGCCTGTCGCAATGCGACCTTTGGGTAACGCTTGAGCCATGCGCGATGTGCGCGGGCGCCATCGCCCATGCACGGATCAAGCGGCTATATTACGGGGCCAGCGATGCAAAGGGCGGCGCAGTGGAGCATGGACCCAATTTGTTCGCGCAACCGACAATACACCATCGTCCGGAAATATATTCCGGGATCGCGGCAGATGAGGCCGCTGCTTTGTTGACCACGTTTTTTATGGAACGACGGGAAGAATAAACGTTGCAATCTATTCTCAATAGCAATTGACGAATAGCCTTTGAATAGATACGTCGCCGTAATTCACATAATTCGTCAAGGGTCTAAAATATCATGCGCAAATGGCACCGCTGGTTCAGTTTTATATTCGGCGCATTTCTGCTGTTCATCGCCATAACTGGCGTGCTGAGCCATGTTACCGCAATGTATGCACAAGGTTCAGTATTCGAACAGGAAAAGACGGAAGCAGAACAGGCAACCGCGCCTCAGGCTAAAAGCGATGCCTCGGCGCCTGCTGTGTCTAAGGAACCGCGACCTAATCCCAAACGCAAATTGGTTGGACTGATGCATCACCTGCATTCTGGCGAGTATTTTGGTCCTGTAGGCGTCATCATCAGCTTGCTTTCCGGGATCGCGATGATCTTTTTTTCGTTTTCAGGGCTTTGGATATATTATCAAATGTTCGTGCGTCGCCGCAAATTGGGCAAAGCGGAATTGTTCTGGAATTGATAGCCGAACCGATAGAATGACTAGACGCGCGCGGCGCAATCGGCTTTTACATAATCCATGACTTTATCAGGCCCTACATCGCACACCTTCACATCCCAGCGGCTTAAATTGCATTATGCCGATTGGGGCAATGCGGATGCGCCGCCGTTATTGTTGATCCACGGCGGCCGCGATCATTGCCGCAGCTGGGACTGGGTGGCTGAGGAGCTTCGCGCCGACTGGCATGTCATAGCGCCCGACTTGCGCGGACACGGCGACAGCGCATGGTCGCCAGATGGCAATTATGAAATGGGACCATTCGTATATGATCTGGCACAGCTGATTCATCAGCTTGGCCTTGCGCCGGTGACCATTGTTGCGCACTCGATGGGCGGCAATATCGCCAATCGCTACACTGGGTTGTATCCAGAAACTGTTCAAAGATTGGTTACTATCGAAGGATTGGGGCCATCGCCAGCGATGCTTGCTGATCGTATTACGTTAGGCCCAGCGCAAAGATTTCGCAATTGGGTGGAGAGTAAACGCAAAGCAGCGGGGCGCGCGCCAAAACGATACCCTAGTTTAGAAGCTGCATTGGACCGGATGAAAGCAGAAAACGCCTATCTTACCGACGAACAAGCGCGGCACTTAACAATCCACGGCATCAGCCGTAACGAAGATGATACATGGACATGGAAATTTGATAATTATTTGAATGTCTGGTCTGCTTTTGACATGCCGCAACCGGATCTAGAAACAATTTTGGCGGCCATCACCTGTCCGGTCTTAATGCTTTATGGCGCAGATAGCTGGGCATCAAACCCTGAAAAGGATGGGCGCGCCGCTGTTTTCCAAAATGCAAAAGTAATCGAGTTCGAAAATGCCGGACATTGGCTGCACCATGACCAGTTCGAACGGTTTGTCGCCGAGTTGAAAGCGTTTTTGTAACGCCGCTTATTCAACTGCCGCAAGCTTATCCTGCGTTCGCAATTCAAAATCGCTGGCATCGTGACGTTCCAGCAATTGACTTGCAGGATCACCAAAGGCGCGATTAACCATGCGTCCGCGTTTGACCGCATCGCGCGCAGCAATTTGCGTGGCCCAGCGATTTAGATGCGTGTATTCTTGGACCTGCAGGAACGTCCCGGCATCATAGAGAACGCCCGCCGCGACCGCGCCGTACCAAGGCCAAATAGCGATGTCGGCAATACTATATTCTTCGCCGGACATATATTCGTGGCTTGCCAGATGTTTATTCAACACATCCATTTGCCGCTTCACCTCCATGGCAAAACGGTCGATGCAATATTCAATTTTCATCGGCGCATAAGCATAAAAATGGCCAAAGCCGCCGCCCAAATATGGCGCGCTGCCCATTTGCCACATTAACCAGTTGATCGCCTGAACACGGGCAGAGGGATCGCGCGGCAACAACGCGACAAATTTTTCCGCCAAATAGAGCAAGATAGAACCTGATTCGAACACGCGGGTTGGCGTATCGGTGCTGTGGTCGACCAATGCGGGAATTTTGCTATTGGGGTTTGCATCTACAAAGCCACTGCCGAATTGATCGCCTTCGCGGATGTTTATCAACCACGCGTCATATTCCGCGCCAGAATGCCCCAACGCCAGCAGCTCCTCCAACATAACGGTCACCTTCACGCCATTGGGCGTTCCGAGCGAATAGAGTTGCAGCGGGTGCTTGCCGACCTTTAGCGGCGCGTCGTGCGTCGCGCCGGAAACGGGGCGATTGATATTGGCAAATTGTCCGCCATTGGATTTATCCCATGCCCACATTTCAGGCGGCGTATAATCAGAGAGCGTCTGGGTCACAGGGTTTATCCTTCAAAATTGCGTAAATTTATCAAGTCACAGGTCTACGAACCGAAGTCAAAGTTTGCAATCACTTAACAAACAAAGCCAATTTACCAACGCACGTTCATATGAAAATCAACATAAATTCATACACCTCACCTGTGGATAACTGTTGCATGTAGCATCATTCCATCGTTTATTTTGTTTTTTGGCGAGTCGCAGTTGTGGCCGATTGCCAAAATTGGGGGCAGGATGACATTAACAATTAAAGACAAGCCGGGGGCGCAGCCGCGTCTTTTTGCGCGCCGCGAGCTTGGGCCAGACCTGATCGGCGATGCGGCCTTGATCATTTCACGCGAATTGAAAAGCCGCCCAAACATCGACGCGCATATCATTGTGTTCGCCAACGAAAAGGGCGGCGTTGGCAAATCTACCGCCGCATTTCACACCAGCATCGCATTGTGCAACGCGGGCCATAACGTTGCTGGCATCGATTTGGACAGCCGCCAACAATCGCTATCGCGCGCTTTGGAAAACCGCGAGGGCACCCGCAGGCGGCTGAAGATACCATTGCCCCTGCCGCGTTACACCATGGTTACGCAACAAAGCGCCGCGATAATGGCGCAGGAAATAGCGCGGATTGGCGGGGATGCTGATTTCATTGTTATCGACGTCGCGGGACATGATTCGCCGTTGGCACGCCGAGCAATCGCGATGGCCGACACTTTGGTCACGCCGATAAACAATAGCTTTGTCGATATTGACCTGTTGGGGCGGTATGATCCGGTTACCCACAAGCTGAAAAGTTTTGGGCCGTTTGCTCGGCTGGTGCAGGAGCTGCGCGAAGTGCGAGATCATCAGCGGCAACCGCCGTTCGATTGGATTGTGATGCCAAACCGCACCCGTCATTTGCCAAGCCATAACCAGGTCAGTATCGCCAGCGCACTTTCCGATTTGGGCCCAAAGGCTGGATTTCGGCTAGCCGCTGGCCTGGGTGAGCGGTTGGTATATCGCGACTTATTCTTAATGGGTCTGACGTTACTTGACCTGAAATACATCCCCGAATTCGCCAAAGCCGCACCCGTGGCCAAGGCGGAGATCACGCAAATGATCGCGGAGCTGCGGTTGCCCATATTTGTTTGATCGATTGAACTATGTAACCACTTTACCCGAGTTCAAGCAACAAACCATATCCGTTCGTCCTGAGCCTGTCGAAGG
>JANORM010000010.1:0-9862 GCA_031415335.1 Sphingomonadales bacterium
CGTGACCTTCGCTTCTTCGCGAACTTCGCGTGAAACAAAAAAGCAATCAGTTAATGGCTGAGATCATTATCGAGACTGAGCGGCTAATTCTGCGCACGATTGCGGATGGGGATATTGCGCATTGGGCGCAGCATATGAATACACCAGCGGTCACCGAACATTTGGGTGGTCCGCGCGATTTTGTGAAAATTGAAGCCAATTTTGCGCAAACCGAGGCGGCATTTGCGCGGGATGGCTTTGGCTTTATGATGTTGCAGCATAAGCGCAGCGGCGACTTCATCGGAAATTGTGGATTGAAACGGGTCGATAACGAATATGCGCCAAGCGCGCTGCTGGGCGAGATCGAAATCGGCTGGTCCTTGCGAGAGGATTATTGGAGGTGCGGCTATACATATGAGGCTGCATTGGCAACATTTGAGCTGGCATTTGAACGCCACGAGGCGCCGCGTGTCTTTGCCTTTACCACCGACCGGAACGAACCGTCATGGCGCTTGATGGAAAAATTGGGCATGGTTCGGCGAGATGATTTGGATTTCGATGATCTGGATTATGCCGACTATGATAATCCGACGATAGTTTACGAAAAAGGCAGACTAGAATGATCCACCGTCCCGACGTTTCAATCATCACCATTCACGGCAAGACCCCGCAAATCGACGATACCGCCTTTATCGCGCCGGGTTGCCGGATCATCGGTGATGTTACTATCGGCGCAAATGCCAGCATCTGGTATAATTGCGTAATCCGCGCAGAAGTAAACCGCGTCGTCATTGGCGCGCGCACCAACATACAGGATGGCAGCATCATTCATTGCGATGGACCGATGCCGGGCGTGCCTGATGGCTATCCCACTTTGATCGGCGATGACGTTCTGGTCGGGCATAATGTGATGCTGCATGGATGCGTGCTCCATGACCGTGCGTTTGTGGGGCTGTCCGCCACTGTCATGAACGGCGCGGTGATTTGCAGCGACGGGATGCTTGCCGCAGGCGCAATGCTGACCCAAAACAAACGGATCGAGCCCCGTGAATTATGGGCCGGATCGCCCGCACGTTTTGTCCGCGATCTGGACGACGCGCAAGTTGCCGGAATGCAACTGGGCGTCGCGCATTATGCCGAAAATGCCAAAGCGCATATGGCTGCGTTAGATGCCGGACTTAAAACTTAACCTGTACCGACAACCGGCCATTGATCGGTGCGCCTGTGGAGATGTTGTTGTTATTATGCGCGTCAGAGAAATATTCCGTATCGAACAGGTTTTCGACGTTCAACTGCACCTTCACCTGCTCGCTCACGGTATAAAATAGCGCCGCATCGACGCGGGTAAAGCTTGGTAAGCGGGTCGTTGTGGGCGACGTCCGGTTTGCGGCAAACTGGCTGCTTTGATAGATGATACCTAGACCAGCACCCAGTTTATCGGTGATATCATATCGGTTCCAAACGCTGATCTGATGTTTGGGCACTTGCGCCAAACGGACGGCATCATTGCCGCGCAGGAACGCGTTCTGAAATGTATAGCCTGCGTTGATTTGCCAATCTGGCATGATACGTCCAGTCGCTGACAATTCAACGCCCTTTACCCGCGTTGCGCCTGCGATGATGGTTTGCGTAACATTCGCCGGATCGGGCGTGGTCGCATTTGTGCGGTCCAATTGAAACACTGCTGCGGTTATGCTGAAATTCGGGCGAACATCCCATTTTGCGCCTAGCTCGTAATTGGTGAATTTCTCTGGTGCCAATCCCTCTTGCTGCGTCGTCAGTGTCAGGAACTGATCACCAGAACGCGGCTGAAATGAACGGCTATAGCTGGCGTAGATCGAGACATTATCTTGCGGTTTATAAATCAAACCAAGGCGCGGCGAAACCTTCTCGTCTGTCCGCGCAAAAGGTCGGTCGATCAATGGCACAAGGTCAGTTCCATTAATGTCAAAGCTATCATAACGCAGGCCAGCGACGACATCGAAATGATCACCAATGCTGATTTGATCCTGAATATAGGCCGAGAAAAACTCGACATCAGATACGGTATCACGGTTAACTGCTGGGAACGTGACGGTGGGAAACACGGGCGTGTCAAGATCGATGAAGGTCTGTGATAAAGCAGCGTTTCGACGCTGATTTGACGATTGCTGATCGCCATATTCGGCCCCGAACAATATTTTATGGCCGATCCCGCCTGTTTGGACATCCCAAATCAAGTTGGCTTGAGCGATAAAATTCTGCCGAGTTGTCGGGTCAATATATCCCGCCAATGAGACTTCGTTATTCGCGGTTACTGCGCCATTGGCAAACACATTGGTGTAGCTCTTGTCATAATCGCCATAGAGCAGGGCCGACGAGAATTTCAGAGTATCTGTCAAATCACCATCAATCCGCAGCTTGGCAATATGCGCCTCCAACGTGGTGCGATTAACGCTAGGCACGCCAAAAAATTGATCGCGAAATCCAGTTAATGGCGCGCCGCCTGATGAAGGCACGCCGCGATCCAGAGCGCGATCATCGTTCACATATTCATAAGACAGGCCGACATTCCAATTTTCGCTAAGCTTCGCGGCGATATAGGGGTTCACCGCGTACCGCTCTCCATCATAAAAGTCGCGGTGGTTATCCAAATTTTCATAGGTAGCGTTGAGCCGAAATGCGATAGAATCCCCAAGTGGCTGGTTTATGTCAGCAGAAAAATCATACGCGCCTAAACTGTTGACGCTGGCACGGCCGCCGACAAATGCATTATCCACCATGGGCGATTTTTGAACACGGTTGACGATACCGCCGCCGCCCCCGCGCCCAAAGATCAACGCATATGGCCCCTTTAGGATTTCAACGCGTTCCAGATTATACAATCCGCGAAAATACTGCACGTCATCACGAACCCCGTCGACGAAGAAATCCGCCGTAGTATTTTGACCGCGCAATGTGATCTGATCACGGTTGCCCTCGCCCTGCCCAACCGTAGTCCCCGGCACATAGCGCAATACATCGGCCAAGCTGTGATGACCTTGATCGTCGAGTTGCTCGCGCGTAATGACGTTCACTGTTTGCGGTACGTCGAGCAATGGTGTGTCGGTTTTAGTTGCGGTAACACTGTTGCTGGCGGCATAACCGTCGCTTGCGCCAGTTACGATGATGGTCCGTTCATCGCTGTCTTCGGCGGCGGCGATCTCCTCTGCAAATGCAGGCGTAACGGCCAACTGAAACGCGCCCAGACTGATTAGGGAAACACCGACATAACAAACAGCTGCAAAACGCATTTCAATACCTTTGGTAGAATCACTATTGCGACCAATTCGCAATTTCATTTGAAAACGCTCTATTGAGAATGTTTCGCAAATGCAAATAC
The DNA here is from genome assembly GCA_031415335.1 of Sphingomonadales bacterium. Lineage (GTDB taxonomy): Bacteria > Pseudomonadota > Alphaproteobacteria > Sphingomonadales > Sphingomonadaceae > Sphingorhabdus_B. The sequence continues at coordinate 3,341 of JANORM010000010.1, forward strand.
CAATTCGCGCAAGCTTGAATATATTTTTGCATGCGATAGGATGGCAAAAGCCAGCAACGGGGTATTACGCGAATGAAAAAGATACTGAAATGGGCGGTGATTTTAATCCTGCTTGCGATCACAGCGATATTTATTTGGGGATATGCGCCTGAACTCAGCGTCGCTGATCTCAAATCCGAATACACCAATGCGGAGTCCGAATTTGCCGATTTGGGTGACGGAATGACCGTGCATCTGCGCGATGAAGGCGCTGCAGATGCGCCTGCCATCATTTTACTGCATGGTTCAAACGCATCGCTACACACTTGGGACGATTGGACCATTGCGCTGAAAGGCGAATACCGCATCATTCGCTATGATCAGGCGGGGCACGGATTGACTGGGCCGCATCCGAAAAACTGTTACACTCTTGCCTGTTATACCGACGTGGTCGCCCGCGTGGCGGCCAATCGCGGCCTGACCAAATTTACGCTGGGTGGCAACAGCATGGGCGGCGGCATCAGCTATGCCTTTGCCCGTGATAATCCGGACATGCTCGACGGATTGATATTGGTCGATCCATCTGGCGCACCCGAGGCGAAAAAAGCTGACTTGCCCATTGGTTTCAAAATAGCGCAAACCCCTGCCCTGCGCGGCCTTATGAGCGTTTTCACTCCGCGCGCGATCATCGAAACCAGCCTGAAACAAACCGTAAGCGACCCGAAACTGGTCACCGATGCAAAGGTTGACCTCTATTGGAAAATGCTGCGCCGCACGGGCAACCGCGAAGCCACGGCATTGCGCTTCGCCGAATATGGCAAGCGCAAGCAAGCCGAACCGGTGTCACGCCCCGGTATCCCCACGCTGATCCAATGGGGCGATCAGGATAAGCTAATCAACGTCGGTGCCGAGCCTTGGTTTGAGGCGCAGTTTCCGAACCATGTGACCAAAATCTATAAGGGTATTGGTCATTTGCCGATGGAAGAAATCCCAGCACAGAGCGCAGCGGATGTGATGGAGTGGATGGCGGGGCAATCGCGATAAGTATGTCGAAGCAATTAGAAGGCGCTCACTTAAGTACCGAAGGCGCACAATTATTCTGTGGTGCTGCACAATCAATACTTCCGGAACTTGAACTATTAATATCAAAATTACCCCGTGATAAGGCAGGCATTAGGTTACATAATAACGCAGAGTTAAACTCAATACTGGCCAATTCCGGCTCCATCCAAGAAATTGTAAGCGCATCACTTAATTTGCCTGGCCGTCCGGTACGTGCCGTTTTGTTCGACAAATCAGCCAAATCAAATTGGACACTTGGTTGGCATCAGGACCGAACAATAGTTGTAAAACGCCGCGTAGAATCTGCGGGATATGGACCTTGGACCATGAAAGCCGGCTTACAACATGTGGAACCACCATTTGCTATTTTACGGGATATGGTCACGATAAGAATTCATATCGACAATGTTGATGATCAAAATGCACCATTATTAATAAGTCCGGGAACCCATAAACTTGGCCGAATTACAGAAGACAAAATACAGGCCGCTGTAAACATGCATGGGAGCGCATGGTGCTGCGCTAAAGCAGGTGATGTGTGGATATATTCAACGCCAATATTGCACGCGTCTGCGTCATCTTCGACGGATAGACGACGCCGTGTGCTTCAGGTTGATTACAGCGCCAGTGCTTTGCCCAATGGCCTGGAATGGCAAGGGATTTAGAACCTAATCCAACACCGCTTTAATCGCTGCGGTTACATCATGGATATCAGCCATGCCGTCAACACGCGTTACAATGCCGCGCGCATCATAAATGGGAAGGATCGGCGCAGTTTTGTTGCGATACTCCTGCATGCGGGTGCGCACGGTTTCTTCGTTATCGTCGATCCGGCGTTTAAACTCACTACCGCCGCATTCATCGCATTTGCCGGCAACCTTTGGCTGCTTATAACGGTCGTGATAACCTGCATTGCAAGTGCCGCAAGTAAAGCGACCCGTGATGCGGTCAACCAGAGCGTCCTCGTCAACTTCCAATTCGATGACATGGTCAAGGCTACGGCCACGTGCGCTTAGGATTTCATCAAGAGCCTCGGCCTGCGCCGCTGTGCGCGGATATCCGTCGAAAATGATCCCAACGTCGCTGCCCAGTTCGTCCAACTTATCGCCGATAATTCCTGATACGATCTCATCGGAAACCAGCTCGCCGGCGTCCATTACCGCTTTGGCTTTCAATCCAACGGGGGTTCCCGTTTTTACCGCCGCACGCAGCATATCGCCAGTGGACAATTGTACCATGCCATAAGCGGTTTCAAGCAACGCCGCCTGCGTACCTTTGCCAGCACCTGGAGGGCCCAATAATATAATTTCCACCGATCAAACTCCCCCGATATTATTTGCTAAATCGGCGCAACGCCTCAACGCGCCCGTCCGCCTTTGAGCTTTGCCTTTTTCAGCAAGTCACCATATTGATGCGCCAATAAATGGCTTTGAATTTGCGAGATGGTGTCGATTGTCACGTTGACCAAAATCAACAAGCTGGTCCCACCGATCGCAAAAAATTGCGTCTGTCCCGTCTGCCCCATCACATAATCCGGCAGCAAGCAAACCAGCACCAAATAAGCCGCGCCGAAAACCGTGATCCGCGTCAACACATAATCCAGATATGTTTCGGTACTTTTACCGGGGCGAATGCCAGGAATGAAACCGCCGGCTTTCTTCAAATTCTCTGACGTTTCCTCGGGGTTAAAAACAACCGCCGTGTAGAAGAAACAGAAGAATGCAATACCAAGGCCGTAGAGCAACAGATATAACGGCTGCCCATGCGCAAGATACTGGTTAAGTAAGATCACAAAATCGCCGAACTGGCTTTCGCCTGCAACTTTTTGCCCTCCTAATTGACTGATCGTCAAAGGCATAAGCAGCAATGACGACGCAAAGATCGGCGGTATCACGCCCGCAGTGTTTATCTTCAATGGCAGATGGCTACGGTCAGCTTGCATCATGCCGCGCTGCGTCGCGCGTTTGGGGTATTGGATCAACACGCGGCGTTGTCCGCGCTCTACATAGCAGATCAACAAGATTAACGCGACGAACATGCCGATGAAACCAACGACCAAAAACCCGCTGATCGATCCATTTGCCATTCCGTCGAGCAAATTGACGAACAATCGCGGCATTTGCGCGACAATACCCGCCATGATGATAAGCGATATACCGTTGCCAATGCCGCGTGCGGTGATTTGCTCACCCAGCCACATTAAGAACATTGTACCGCCAATTAAGCTGATCGTTGCAACAACGCGGAACAGCATACCGGGTTCAACCACGGCCTGAATGCCATTGGCCGCTGACAACGTTTCTAAACCAGCTACAAGGAAATAGCCCTGAACCGCGGTCAGGAACACCGTGCCATAACGGGTATATTGGTTGAGTTTCTTACGGCCGGTCTCGCCTTCTTTCTTGATCGCAGCCAAGGTCGGAGACAACGAGGCAGCCAACTGCACAACGATAGACGCGGTAATATACGGCATCACACCCAGCGCAATTAAACTCATCCGCTCCAGCGAGCCGCCAGAAAATGTGTTAAAAATATCAAGCGCACCGCCAGCAGCATTATTTTGGTACAATAATGCCTGCGCCACTGGATCAATACCGGGCAGCGGCACAAAGCTGAGCATACGAAATATGATGAGCGCACCTATGGTAAACCATATGCGCTTCTTCAAATCGGTCGCTTGACCGAATTTTGAAAGATTGAGGTTCGATGCCAGCTTGTCGGCGTTCGATGCCATTTGTGTTTTCCTTATTCCCTGACTGGCGCGCCGCCGTATGGCAACCTTAGCTGTCCGGACCCAAAATTCAACTTAGCTTTAGGAGTTATACCCCGGAAATGCCAAGCCCCGCCGTCCTATATGGAGAGCGGGGCTGACATGACAAGAGCGAAGTCGCCCAAGCCGCAATCTTATTTCTTACCCGCAGCCTTAGCAGCAGCAAGGGTCTTACCCTTTTTCGCCGCAGCTTTTTCGCCAGCAGGTACAACGACGAGAACATCAACCTTGCCGCCCAATTTCTCAACCGCTGCAACTGCACCTTTTGATGCGCCGGCCACAGAAAAGCTGACCTTCGTGGTCAATTCGCCTTTAGCCAACAAACGCACGCCATCTTTACCACCGCGCGCAAGACCAGCGGCCTTGAGTGCTGCGTGGTCGATCACTGCTTTGTCGTCCAGCTTGTTTGCGTCGATATATTTTTGGATCATGCCCAAATTGACCTCGGCATAATCTTTGCCGAACGGATTGTTGAAGCCGCGCTTTGGAATGCGCATGTGAAGTGGCATTTGGCCGCCTTCAAAACCCTTAATCGCAACGCCTGAGCGGGACTTCTGCCCCTTCATACCACGGCCAGCAGTTTTACCTTTGCCAGATCCGATACCACGGCCAACGCGCATACGGCGATGGCGGGCGCCTTCATTATCTTGGATGTCGGTCAAATTCATAATATGCACTCGCTTTCGCTTTGTTCGCGCTTAAAATAATGGCGGCAGTCGCCAATGCGGCTGCCCCCTAAAAAGGCTATCCGATTACTTCGACCATGTGCCGAACCTTGCGGATCATGCCCCGCACTTCGGGCGTGTCTTCCAATTCACGCACGCGGTTAATCTTGTTCAGGCCAAGGCCCTTCAAAGTCGCGAGTTGAATGGCAGGACGACGGATCGACGAACCAGTTTGTTTGATGGTGATTTTAGCCATGATCTTACTCCGTAATCGCTTCGGCATCGGCTTCAGCGATCTTGCTACCGCCACGACCCAACAAATCAGCAATTTTCTTGCCGCGACGCTGCGCCACTGATTTCGGGCTGGTTTGTGTACCTAATGCCGCAAAAGTGGCGCGCACCATGTTATATGGATTAGATGAACCGTTCGATTTTGTCACCACATCAGCCACGCCAAGTGATTCAAACACGGCACGCATTGGGCCACCAGCGATGATGCCAGTACCGGCTGGCGCCGAACGTAACGTCACATTACCTGCGCCAAATTTGCCTTTACCATCATGATGCAATGTCCGGCCTTCCTTCAAAGGAACGCGGACCATCGTCTTTTTCGCAGCAGCAGTGGCCTTGTTGATGGCTTCCGGTACTTCACGGGCTTTACCATGACCGAAACCTGCACGGCCCTGACCGTCACCAACGACGACAAGCGCTGCAAAACCAAAGCGCTTACCGCCCTTAACCGTTTTCGAAACGCGGTTAATGTGGACCAGCTTTTCAATCAGCTCATCACCTTCGTCCGCTTGTGGCTTGTTCCGGTCGTCCCGGCCACGTCCGCGTCCACGGCCATCGCCGCGACCTTCGCCGCCGCCACGTCCGCCACGACCACGGCGCTGTCCGCCATCATTGGTTTCGGGTGCTGCGTCTGCAGCTACTGCTGGTGTGTTAATTTCATCAGCCATGTTTAGAACTCCAATCCGCCAGCACGGGCGGCGTCGGCCAACGCTTTCACGCGGCCATGATATAAGAACCCACCGCGATCGAACACAACGCTAGTGACGCCAGCTTTTTGAGCGGCAGCGGCAACCCGTGTACCAACTTCAACGGCGGCGTCAGTGGTCGAGCCATTTTTGGCTTTCGCATCCTTATCCAGTGTTGAAGCCGCAGCAATGGTTGCGCCTTTGCTATCATCAATGATTTGCGCATAGATGTGACGACCAGTGCGATGCACCGACAAACGCGCGCGACCAGCAACCTGTGACCGCAATTTCGAGCGGACGCGTTGACGGCGGCGTTCAAAGAGAGATAATTTCGCCATGGCTTATTTCTTCTTCCCTTCTTTGCGGAAGATATACTCACCGCGATACTTGATACCCTTGCCCTTATAAGGCTCCGGTTTTCTCCAGCGGCGAATTTCGGCAGCAACCTGACCGACCTTCTGCTTGTCCATACCAGAAATTTCCACCGTAGTGTTATCTGGCGTTTTAATTTCGATACCCTCAGGAATGGCGAAATCGACATCATGGCTGTAGCCAAGTTGCAGTTTCAACATTTGACCCTGAACGTTCGCACGGTAACCAACGCCGGTTATTTCCAATACTTTAGTGAAACCTTCGGTCACACCCTGCATCAGATTTTGTACCAAAGTGCGTTGCAAGCCCCAGAATGAGCGTGCTTTTGCACTTTTGTTGATCGGTTGTACGGACAAAGCGCCGTCTTCCAACGAATATGTGACTTCCTCAACCATTGGCATGGAAAGAACACCCTTTGGGCCCTTAACTGACAATGTGCCGTCTTCCATCGTAGCGGTAACGCCCGCTGGAATTGCGACAGGTTTTTTCCCAATGCGGCTCATCAGTAAACCTCCGCCAGGATTTCGCCGCCAACATTTGCGTCGCGTGCTTCCGCATCGGAAAGCACACCGCGAGGCGTCGATACGATGGTAATGCCAAGGCCGTTACGGATTACCGGAAGTTCTTTCGAACCCGAATAAACGCGGCGGCCAGGCTTGGAAACGCGGGCAACATGCTGAATTGCAGGCTCGCCTTC
>JANORM010000011.1:0-4112 GCA_031415335.1 Sphingomonadales bacterium
ACCTGCTGCGGCTGGCGGCATCATTTTACTCACCTGACGGACCAGCAAAAACACGACAAACGCCATGATAACAAAGTTGATGATCGCGGTAAGCAAACTACCCCAGCCCAAAAATGCAACACCTGATGCCTTAACAGCAGCCAATGTCGATACATCTTTACCTGCCGCATCACCCAACAAAATAAACCGATTTGTGAAATCAACTCCACCCGTTACCGCGCCAATCAAAGGCATTAAAATATCGTCGGTTAACGACGTTATGATTTTTCCAAAGCCAGCACCAATAATCACACCGACGGCAAGTCCCATGACATTACCTTGGTTGATAAATGCTTTAAATTCATCACGCATACCCATATTATTTCTCCCGTTATTTTTACAACACATTCATTATGCTACAAAATACAGTCTTTGTCGATACCAGCGATTGAACGCAATGGTAAACTATCCTACATAGCATCTTGAATTTGGATTTTGAGGAAGGACACCTGACTATGCGTAACCGTTTTGCAAAAATATTGTTGGTCGCCACGGCATCGGCTGCACTGGCCGGATGCGGCATCAATAGCGTGCCGACTGCTGAGGAAAATGCGAAAGCAAAATGGGCAGAAGTCCAAAACAGCTACCAAAGCCGCGCTGATTTGGTCCCCAATTTGGTTGAAGTGGTTAAAGGTGCCATGCAGCAAGAAAAGGACGTATTGATCGGCGTAACCGAAGCGCGCGCAAAGGCAACGTCGGTGCAGTTAAGCACCGATGACCTGAATGATCCGGCAAAAGTGGCGCAATTTGAGCAAGCGCAAGCGGGCCTTAGCAGCTCACTTGGCCGTTTGTTGGTTAGCGTTGAGGCCTATCCGCAGATCAAGTCGAATGAAAATGTACTAGCCCTGCAAAGCCAATTAGAAGGCAGCGAAAATCGTATTCGCGTTGCTCGGCGCGATTACAATGTTGCCGTTCAAGGTTACAACACGACCATTCGAACGTTCCCTGATATTATTGGCGCAAAGGTTATCCACGGCGCAAAGCCGATGGTGCCGTTTGCAGCGACAACACCAAATGCACAAGAAGCGCCAAAGATTGATATGACGCCTTCAAAATGACCAGAAAGCGGCGCGTCATCCTTAATCAATTCAGGATGACGCGCCTTAATATGGCATAAACCGTAGGTTCAATAACCTTAGGTTCAATTCCTCGGCGCTTGCCGCCGATAACTTAACGCCTCGGCAATGTGAATGCGGCCAATGGTTTCGCAGCCTGCCAAATCCGCAATAGTCCGCGACACCCGCAATATCCGCGTATAACCCCGCGCCGATAAACGCATTGCTTCAGCGGCTTGCGCAAGTAACCTTTGCCCCGCATCATCGGGGGTTGCGTATTGCGCCAATGGCTTGCCGTCCAATTCGGCATTGGTGCGCATGTTGGTGCCCTCAAGCCGCACGCTCTGTACATCGCGCGCAAATTTCACCCGCTGCGCAACCTCGACGCTGCCTTCGGCGGGCGGCGGCAGGACAAGATCGGCGGCGCTGACGGCTTGCACCTCAACGTGCAGATCAATCCGGTCAAGCAATGGTCCCGACACTTTCGACTGATAATCGGCAGCACAGCGCGGCGCGCGCGAACAGGCTAAAGCCGCATCCCCCAAATGACCACAACGGCACGGATTCATCGCCGCCACCAATTGCACGTTCGCCGGAAAAGTAACGTGGCTGTTCGCCCGCGCTACGCTGACAACGCCGGTTTCGAGCGGCTGCCGCAAACTATCGAGCACGTTGCGCTGAAATTCGGGCAGTTCATCAAGGAATAACACGCCCAAATGCGCAAGGCTGACTTCGCCCGGACGAACCTTTAATCCGCCACCGACAAGGGCAGGCATGGACGCGCTGTGATGTGGGCTGCGAAACGGGCGTGTGCGCGATAGCCGCCCGCCCTCCAGCGTCCCCGCAACCGAAGCAACCATCGAAACCTCAAGCGCTTCGGCGGGCGTTAGTTCGGGCAATATTCCGGGTAAACACGCGGCCAGCAATGATTTTCCTGACCCGGGCGGCCCTGACATCAGCAGGTTATGCCCGCCGGCCGCTGCAATTTCCAACGCCCGTTTTGCGGTCTCCTGCCCTTTTACTTGTGCCATGTCCGGTCCATTTGCAGGCGGATCAATGCTACCCAATTCCGGCGGGCGCAATATTGATTGGCCCTTTAGGTGATTGAGCAGCGACAATAAATCTGGCGCTGCAACAACCTCCAATTGCCCTGCCCACGCCGCCTCTGCGCCCTGTATCGCCGGACAAATCAGCCCCATATTGCGCGAGCCTGCATGGATCGCGGCAAGCAAAACTCCCGGAGACGGTGCAACGCGGCCATCCAGCCCAAGCTCACCGACGACCACAAAATGGGCAAGCGTTTCGGCATCGGCGACGCCCATCGCGGCCAGCAACGCCAGCGCAATCGGCAGGTCATAATGCGAACCTTCCTTAGGAATATCGGCGGGCGAAAGATTAACGATGATACGCTTTGGCGGCAAAGATAAACCGAGCGCAGAAATGGCTGCCCGCACCCGCTCCCGGCTTTCGCCCACCGCCTTATCGGGCAATCCAACGACGGAAAACCCGACCATGCCCGGCGCGACTTGGCATTGGACCTCGACCGCCCGGGCATCTAGGCCCAAATAGGCGACGGTTGAAACGGTTGCGACCACAAGGGATTCCTCATTGATGCCTCGGCGTGGCCGCTTCCCCGCAAATTGTCCAATGCGGCGGATAGTATACGATCCGCAAGCGGTTCCAATTGGCCGCTAAGGTTAATTTTTAAATAGCCATTTCCGGTTACGCGCTCGCAACGCGCGCGCCCCTACTGCCGCATTACATTTATAAGGACCGGATATTGACGATGCGCAAAATTGCAGTTTCATTTGCCAAGCACATGGCGGCAGCCGCGCTTTTTGCGGCACCGATTGCTGTTCATGCCGCCGATTATCTGACGATTGAAACCAGCGTCATAGAAAGCGTCATCGAATGGGATGATGAAATAGGCGGCGGTGATCCGCAAATACGCGGCGTAGCAAGCGCAGTCGCCCGTTTTGGCCCGTTCAACGTCATCAATGACACACGCGCCGAATTGAACGGCAGCATTGAAACCGAGACGCCTGCGCAATTCAAACAAATGCTAGCTGCTTATCCTTTAATCGGCCAGATTGACCTGATCGATTGTCCAGGTACCAATGACGATGCCGCCAATTTCAAAATTGCGCGTATGATCCGCAAAGCGGGTATCGCGACATATATTCCAGACGGCGGATCGGCGCGTTCGGGCGGCGTTGAATTGTTTCTGGCTGGGGTAAAGCGCGTTGCCGAGCCGGGCGCGGAATTTGCCGTGCATAGCTGGCAAGACGAGGATGGCCGTGAGGCGGATGATGTTGCCGCCGATGATCCGGTCAATCTGGAATATATTAATTACTACCGCGAAATTGGCATGAACGACCAAAAAGCGCGGGCGTTTTACGCGATGACCAACAGCGTACCTTTTGACAGCGCGCTGTACCTGACCCCCCGCGATATAGCGGTATATCTGCCGCTGGATTGAAACGCGGACGGCGGTTTTTTGATGCGATAATTACGTTTCAGTGATACACATGCGTTCGTCTTTTGAGGAAGGGATGCATGGCATATATCGACGGCTTCGTAATTGCTGTTCCAAAATCAAATCGGCAGGCATTTATCGACCACGCGAAAAGCGCGGACAGTATGTTCATTGAGCTTGGCGCATTGCGCATCGTGGAATGCTGGGCCGATGATGTGCCAGACGGCACCACAACCGACTTTCGCAAAGCAGTAAAAACGCAAGATGACGAGGATGTCATCTTCAGCTGGATCGAGTGGCCGGACAAAGCGACGCGCGACGCGGCTTATGCAGCGATGATGGACCCCGACGCGCTTCCCGAAGGGCCAGATTTTTCGTCGATTGCTTATGATCCGCACGGCGCGGCCTTTGGATTGGTGGGACCGCGCAAATGACCACAGCAAGATGACCAGCTATATCGCCCTTCTGCGCGCGGTCAATGTGGCTGGTACGGGCAAGCTACCCATGGCGAGCTTACGCACAATGGCGGAAGGCATCGGTTT
>JANORM010000012.1:0-20242 GCA_031415335.1 Sphingomonadales bacterium
AATAGTGTTGCGCCGTTCGACGACCGACTGAACGTGGCTAAGACTTTTCAGCAGGGTTGCGCGCTCAATCGTTGCTCTCATATTCTAACTCTTCCCCTATGGCTTGGCATGTTGCCCGAGCCCATCCTGAATTTGGTACCACCGAATTTGGGTAAAACATTGCTCCTTATCCATACCCATATGATGCCAAGGGCAAGTCGATTGGCTTTGCAAGCATCAATATCCTGTGGAATAAGCCCGAAAATGACGATTTCAACAAATGGCAAACGTATTTTTATTGCGCGGCATGGCGAGACGGTTTTCAACGCGGTCGGCCGGATGCAGGGAATGGACGCGCACACGCCGTTGACTTGGGACGGATGCGAGCAAGCGGTGCGGATGGGGGAGGCGTTGCGCGCGCATGTTTCCGATGCAGCATCGCTCGCTTTGGTGGCATCGCCCAGCGGACGGACGTTGCAGACGCTGGCGCTGGTTGCCGCCGAAGTGCATGCGGACTGGCACACACATACGACCGATAGGCGGCTGCGGGAGATTGATGTGGGCGAGTGGGAAGGGCAATATTATGCTGACCTGTTCCCCGATATTCATGCGTTGATGGATATGGAACATAAGCTGTTCCGGCAATATGCGGCGCGCGGTGAGGATTATATCGCGGTTGCGGCGCGGGTGCGGGAATGGATCGTGGAGCAGGACTTTTCTCAGGATATGCTGGTGATCAGCCACGGCATGACGGCGCGGGTGCTGCGCGGGGTGATGCTCGGCCTGCCTGAACTGGCCGGATATGGCGCGCCGATAGCCAGCAGCTTGTCACAGGGCAGCATGGTGGCGATTTGCGACGGCGCAGAGCAGCTGGTGATCAGCGGCGATGGCAGCGGGGAAAAAGCGTGAGGATTGCGGCGTTGGTATTTGCGGCGGTTTTGTGCACGGCTAGTCCGGTGATTGCCCGCGACCGGTTGGGTATTTATCAAAGTTGGGCGGCGTTCAAGGATGCGGAAACGCCGCGCTGTTATGCCATTGCTGCGCCGGAATCGCGGATCAGTGGTTCGACGCGGCCGGGCTATTTCTCCATCGGATTTTGGCCGCGCAAAGCCGTTAAACACCAGATATATGTCAGCCTGTCGCGCGACCGGTCTAGCAACAGCGGCATCACGATCAGCGTCGGCGGCCGGCGGTTCCGGTTGAAGGCCGCACAGACGGGCGGCTGGGCGGCGGACCAGCGCATGGACGTTGCGTTAGTCGCGGCTATTCGGTCATCCGCGTCGCTTAGCGTGGAAAGCATAGGCCGCGATGGCCTCGCAATTGTTGACGCTTACAGCTTGCGCGGAGCCCCCAGCGCCATTGATGCGGCGGCATTGGGGTGCGGGTAAGCCTAAGGCACTATTTCCCTTTGCGTGCGCGGTGTTCGCCCAGGTCCAGCACGTCGCCTTCGGTTTCTTCGGGTAACAACCCCAAACGCCTAGCGACCTCTTGGTATGCCTCTGCCTCGCCGCCCAAATCGCGGCGGAAACGGTCTTTGTCGAGTTTTTCCCCGGTTTCAATATCCCTTAAGCGGCAGCCATCGGGGCTGATTTCGTCCGCCAGAATGATGCGAGAGAAATCGCCATCGAATAATCGGCCAAACTCCAGTTTGAAATCGATCAACCGAATGCCGATTGCCGCGAACATGCCGCACATGAAATCGTTGATGCGGATCGCCATTTGCGAGATATCCTGCATCTCTTCCTGCGTTGCCCAGCCAAAACATGCGATATGCTCTTCGGCAATTAATGGATCGCCAAGCGCGTCATCCTTGTAGCAATATTCGAGCAAGGTGTGCGGCAACGGCGTACCTTCTTCGATACCCAAGCGTTTGGAGAGCGTTCCAGCGGCGACATTACGCACGATGACCTCGATTGGTACGATCTCCACCTGACGCACCAATTGCTCACGCATGTTCAACCGGCGGATGAAGTGCGTGGGAATACCGATATGCGCCAGCCGCGTGAACACATGTTCCGACACGCGATTATTAACGACACCTTTGCCCGCAATCGTACCCTTTTTCTGGGCATTAAACGCGGTTGCATCATCCTTGAAATATTGGATAATCGTTCCGGGCTCTGGACCCTCGTAAAGAATCTTGGCCTTGCCTTCGTAAATTTTGCGGCGGCGTGTCATGTCGCTAATCTTAGCCCCTGATAGTTTTAACGCCGCATTTTAAGTGAACGCCGTTTTTCGAAAGAATCTCGGCCTACCAATTTACCAATATGGTAACTCAATTAAACCGAGTTGCAGATGCCGCTATAATCCATTGCAACTGCCGAAGCAATTCGTGATAGCAACTTTGCAAGAGGGTGCGAAAAAACACAGCATGTCAATTAATCTGGAACTTTTAATAAAAGCCTATGCAAATGGCTATTTCCCGATGGCGGACGCGCGCGATGATGTCGACGTGCTGTGGGTCGAACCAAAAGTGCGGGCGATAATGCCGTTGGACGGACTAAAATTGTCTAAGTCATTGGCCAAGACCATCCGCCAAGACCGCTTTCGCGTCACCACCGACACCGCGTTTGAACAAGTGATCTCACTATGCGCCGAATCCGCAAAAGGCCGCGAAGAAACGTGGATTAACCGTGATATCGAAGAGGCTTTTTTGAAACTACACGACTATGGCCGCGCCCATAGCATCGAATGCTGGTTGGATACCAGCGACGGTCCAGAACTGGTTGGCGGACTTTACGGATTGGCATTGCGGCAGTGTTTTTTCGGCGAAAGCATGTTTTCGCGCGCGACGGATGCATCAAAAGTCGCGCTTGCTTGGCTCGTCGCGCGGTTGCGGGTGGGCGGGTACCAATTGCTGGATTGCCAATTTATGACCGATCATCTGAGCAGCCTTGGCGCGGTTGAAATTTCCCAGTCTGAATATTTTGACCTGTTGCAGGCAGCGCTTCAATCTGCCCCAGATCACGCCGGTTCTGGCGTTGCTGCCTCATCAGACGGTTCGTCAGGCGGGCCTACATCGGGCTGCGCTGGCGCAGATTGGGGTGTGCTTGATGGCGCCTTAGCCGAAGCGCTTGATGTCGAATCAGCCGAAGCTTTTGGAGCAACCACCTCTTCTTCGCCTGGAAAACTCATCTTACATTCTTTGACCCAAACGTCATAAATTGGATGCTGCACAACGTTGGCGGCGGGGTTTTCTTTAAACAGCCATCCTGAAAATACCTGCCGCCACCTTGGCGCGTCGGTCGTGCCAGCGGGCCGTTCAAACAGCACCAGCTGCACAAACGCGCCATGATCGGCATATGTTTCCCAAGGCGCGGTGCGTTCGCAGGCACGCAAACGAACTTCCACCTTTCCCATCCGGATATATTGTCCCGGTTTCAGCTCCAGATCGCGGGATTCGCCATTGCGTTTATTTAACAGGCCCAACACCGCTATGCGCTCTGCCATTGGCGTTCCCAGAGGCTTTTCTGCGCCAGCAATCACGGCGTCGCTGCTTGCGGATGGTTTTGATGCGCTTGGCTTTAGGGGCTTTTCATTTTCCGCTTCGTTTTGGTTACATGCCGCCAAAGTAAGCAGCAGCGCCGCAGTAAAATAAAAGCGAAGCAAATTCACGCGTCCGGGCTCCATGCCTCATAATCGCCAAGCGCAGACGCGCGCTTTCCGCCGCGCTCCAGCGCTCCAGAGGGACGATATGCGGCGACAGTACCCGTCAAATTACCCGTGGCATCATGCTCCCACTGGCGCGCGGGCGGCAAATAACTCTCTGGATCGCCGTCATGCGTATGGTGCAGCCAACCATGCCAGTCGGGATCAACGCGGCTGGCATCATTTGCGCCGTTATACATCACCCACCGCTTTTCGCCGTTCTTCGACTGAAAATAATCATTGCCCGCATCGTCAGAGCCAACTTTAACGCCGTTGCGTGCGCTGAACAATGCGGTTCCGATGGTTGCACCGTTCCACCACGTAAATATATTTGCTAAAATTCCCATGGTTCAGCCGAGTAAGCATTATGGTTCGGTGGCGCAATTAAAATCAAATAGCTGCGGCGCAAAAAGCGGCGCATCCCTATTTCCAGCGGACAACATCACCTGGCTTGATTTTTAGCTGCCGCGTTAATCCGCCGCGCAGCTCCAACACTGCCGCAACAGCATCTCCTGATGCGACGGGATCTTCAGAATAGGGCACTGTGTTTTCGGCGATGCTTTCGATTGTTCCGTCGCTTCGGATGAAAATAATATCGAGCGGGATCAGTGTATTTTTCATCCAGAAACTTGCCTGACGCGGCGAAGCCATAGGAAAAATCATCGCGGCATCATCAGCTAGGCTTTTGCGAAACATCAATCCCATTGCCTGCTCGCGGGCCGTGTTCGCCAATTCCGCTGTGAAACCGCGCGTAATTTTCCCGCTTTGGACGCATAATTTGACGCGCGGCAGCCCCGCTTCTGAAGCGCCCATCGCTTGGCCAGCGGCGCACTGCCCGGCGTTAGAGGTTTTGGCATCAACGCTGCCTTCTCCGCTGCATGCGGAGATGCCGGCCATTAATGCGCATGCGCCGATAACTGTAAAAACGCGGTTCATCATTATTTTGCCTTCGGGACGATTACGGTGGATTTTTTATCTTGCGGACAGGTGATTATGGCGGACCCCGCCTTGCGAATGAAGCATTCCGCATTCCCGTGCACTGTTATCCTGCCGGCGCCGACATTGCTGATCGTGGCACTTTCCTCCACACGTACCGCGACGTCGGCATTGCCATTTTGCTCCAGCTGAAATTTACGAACCTGCATATTGCTGGCATCAAATGACCCGGCGCCTTGGATTCGCAAACTAGTTTCGCGTGCGCTTCCTGCGCCGATGTTGACGCGTCCGGCTCCGGTTATGGCGACCTGAATCTTATCCGTTTTGATCGCACCGATATCGATGCTGCCGCCGCCGTCCATTATGATGCGTGAAACATTGTCATGGGCAACTTTGCTCACCCGAATCTTGGCATTGCCAGAAACGGAGATATTGCGAATTTGGCTGGTGCTGAGCGATATGATGAGCGGTTCTTTTACGCGGATTTTGTTATCATCAGTGGTAGGTGTTTGAACGCGGATAACCAGATGTTCGGAATCGCGTTCCAAGCGCAGAAAATCAAGTACCCGGCGATCCCCGGTTGCGGATGCGGACGAGCCTTTTCCGGTGACAATATTTACCTGCATATCGCCGTAAACCGTGACATCCTGAAACGATCCGACCAGCAGCTTACGTTTTTCTGCGTGCGCCAATTGCGGCGGCAAAATCATGACGACCAAAACCGCCAACACGCGCCAACGAATATCACGCAACCACATAATTCCCATATAGAAATGCCCCATCATCCGCGAAGATTGAAATGACTTATACCAGTAACGCAATGAATACGAGCTTTACACGCAGCGCCGTTTTCGCGGTCTATCATTGTAAATGGAGTGACTGTGCACTGGTGCGGCCAAGAAGACTCGAACTTCCACGGGCTTTCGCCCACAACGACCTCAACGTTGCGCGTCTACCAATTCCGCCATGGCCGCATGCCTGTGACAAGTAGGAAGCGGCCATTAGCAAGCCGCCGTTGCGCGTGCAACCTGCTTTATGAATAAAGCCACTAGCCCAAAACTGTCTCAATATGGCGCAATCGGCGCGGGGGCAGTGCGGCGACACTAGGTTTATTGTGATTTGGCCACGATTAACCATCAATTGCGATTGCAGCCAAAACCTAACCAGTGATTAATCATATTCGATGATTGGGTATTTACCTTTAATGCTGTCGGTAGCCGTTTCCGCCGTTGCTGCGCCCGCAGAAAAAGCGCCGCAGCGCGCTGTTGCCCAGGTTCATATCTCGCATGTCGCCGCCAAACATGTCCGCGCACAAGCGACGATCATTCGTGCCGCCATCATTCGGCCTGCGCTTGCAAACGGCGCTGTGGGGGAAACGGACAAAGAAATTCACCACCGCAAATCTGGTCTGATGATTGAGTTTTATTAGGGCCGTGATCTAAGGCGAACCAGCCCTAATTTTCGCTTAAAATCCAGCTGATACTGATCGAACTTGCGGCGCGCGGTACGTCGAGTTGCGCTTCGCTAAAATCAACCTTGCCGCCAGGCGCAATTTTGGTTGCTTTAACCTTCATTTTCCAGCTGTAGACAGACCGCCCGCTGGCGTCTTTCAACGTGACCAGCATAGCTGGAACCGCCAATTCGCCAGCGGTTGGATTTACAATGGTACCACTGGCAATAAAATAGGGCGTTCCATCGGGTTTATAATTTAACTCATGATTTGGATTTAGTACAATCTTTAAATCTGGTTCTTTGCCGCCACTGGCGAAATTCCCGGTGGGCACGCCAAATTGCCACAATGCCAAAGCGCATAGCGCAACGACAGTAGCAAACGCTGCCGCCGCCATCGTCCATAGCTTTGCAGGGTTGCGGCGCGGCTTAAACGGGGGTTCATGCGCAAATTGGCTGCGTTCCGGCAGCTCGTCAAACGTGTGGTGGGCGGGTTCCGGAATGTTGGTCGCGACGCTAGGGGGCGGTTTGGGCGGATTGTCAAACGCTGCAAAACCCGTTTGCACTGGCGCGGCGGATTGCTGGACGGGCGCAGTTACAGGCGGCGGAGATGGGGGCGGCGGAGATGGGGGCGGTGCGGCAAATGTTTCTTCGCGTGCAGTTGCCACATCTGCATTTAATGGTGCAACAATCGAAGGAGCCGGAGGCGCGGGCAGAGGCAGGATTCCGTCTTGATACCAACTATGCTTGCAATTTGCGCATCGCACTTGACGGCCATCCACGCCAATGGCGGCGTCGGACACGACATATCGGGTATTACACGCTGGGCACACCAATAACATACTTCCGCTTACACATTTGCGCACGTCAACCGCAACCCCCGTGCAAAAATTTGCTGTGGATGGAGGGGCGCGATGGGATGATTTTCCCATTTCGGCATGCGCGAAAATGCTATTTGTTTTGCGAGCGCGCAATGTTTGTGCCATTTGGTGCAGCATGCAAAGCGTTGTAGAATTTGATAATGTCGGGTTGCGTTACGGAACTGACAGCGAAATTTTGGCGGATGTAAGCTTTACGCTTTTTCCAGGGAGCTTCTATTTTCTAACCGGAGCGTCGGGCGCGGGCAAAACATCGCTATTGAAATTGCTTTATTTGGCGCATCGACCCAGTCGCGGCGTGATTAAAATTTTTGGCCAAGACGCGGTGACGATGCCGCGCGAACGCATGCCCGGCTTTCGCCGCCGTATTGGGGTGGTGTTTCAGGATTTCCGGCTGGTTAAGCATCTGTCGACATTTGACAATATCGCCTTGCCGCTGCGGATTGCGGGCATACAGGAAAAGGATTTGCGCGGGCCCGTTACCGAAATGCTGTCCTGGATCGGCCTGACCGAACGGGCGCACGCACGGCCCGCGACATTATCGGGCGGCGAACAACAACGGGTGGCGATTGCCCGCGCCGTCATTGGCCGCCCGGAAATACTTGTGGCGGATGAGCCGACGGGTAATGTCGATCCCGATATGGCGCGGCGATTGTTGCAGCTTTTTGCGGCACTTAACAAGTTGGGCACCACTGTCGTGGTTGCAACGCACGATATTCATCTGCTGAACGAGATTGACGGCGCACAGATGATGCGGCTCGATAAAGGGCGCTTGGCTGATCCAACCGGTAACTTGCGGCATCCGCCGCGCCCTTTGATATTGAGAAGCTGATCCATGTTGCTCGATTTCGCCCTGCCAGAGCATGAACGTATGCTAATCCCCGAAGGCCGCATTTCCGGCCCGATGCCTTGGGTGATCGCGATCATGATGTTCCTGACATTATTGGCTGCCGCAACCGGATTGCTGTTAATCAGTGCCGCGCAGCAGGGCGGAGAGGATATTGCCAGCCGCGTCACGATTCAAATTATTGAGCCTAATCCCACCCGCCGATTGCAGCAAAGCCAAGCCGTTACCCGCGCGCTGCGGGCTACCCTTGGACTAAGGCAGGTCAAACCGGTTCCCGATGCGCAAGTGCGCGAATTGCTGGCTCCGTGGCTGGGCGGTGACTTGGCCGATGCTGACATTCCAATCCCCGCCTTGATCGACGTTACATTTGAACGGCAACCAGATAAAGCGCGCTTGATCCAGTTTTCGCAGCGGCTGCGTGCGATTGCTCCAAATATCCGGATAGATTCGCACGCGACCTGGCTGGCGCCGTTTTTTGGTTTGATGCGGGCGTTGATCTTGCTGTCGGGCGGCGTTTTGTTGCTGTTGCTGCTGGCGACATCGGCCACGGTGATCTTGGCAGTGCGCAGCGCGCTGAATACGCACAGAGAGACAATCGAGATAATGCATATGATGGGCGGGACTGACATACAGGCTGCACGGTTATTTCAGCGCCGTGTTGCGCTGGATGCATTGCTTGGCGGTGCAATCGGGTTTGGCGTTGCAGCGCTGACTTTTTGGTTTATTTCGGGCCGGTTCGCAGCGGTGCAATCGGGGTTGCTGGTGGGCTCTGCGATGCCGTGGTATGGCTGGCTGGTATTGGCAATAATTCCGCTTGCCGTGACTGGCCTTGCAATGCTTATGGCGCGGCTGACAGTGCTGTCTGCACTGAAAAAGATGCTGTGAGGGGCTATTTATGATTAGGCGAATATTGGCATTCACGCTGCTGGCTTGGATTTTGGGCTTTGCGTGGTTTGCGCTGTTCTTGCCGCGTCCAGCTGATCCGGCCAAAGCCGACGCCGTCGTCGTACTTACCGGAGGAACCAACCGGATTGACCGTGGTTTAGAAATTATGCGGCAAGGCAACGCAAAACGCATGCTGATTTCCGGCGTCGACCGTGATGTCAAACCGGCGGAGTTGGCGTCGCAATATAAGGATGCCACCAAGATTTTCGCATGCTGTGTTGATTTGGGTTTTCGCGCCGTGGACACGCGGTCAAACGCCCTGGAAACGGCGCGCTGGGTTAAACGGCACAATATCAAATCACTGCACCTCGTCACCAACAATTGGCACATGCGCCGCGCGCGGTTTGAACTCGATCAAGCGATGCCCAGCGATGTTTTGATTACCAACGACGCTGTGGTGGCGGCACCATCTTTTTCGGTGCTGATGAAAGAATATACCAAGTTGTTGTTGCGCGCATTCGCCGCCTTATTGGGTATTTGATCTGTGGCGATTTTGCGGACGTTATTGTATATTTTGCTATTCTACGCTGGTTCGGTGCCGCTGGTTATACTGGCATTTATCGGCAGTTTGCATTGGCCACGCCTTATGCGGCGGATGGTCAGCACATGGAGCAAATATCAAAAATTATGTGCCCGATGGATATTGGGCATAGAGGTCCGGTTGGATGGGGCTATGCCAAACCGCCCGGTACTATATGCGATCAAGCATGAAAGCATGTTTGAAACGATCGATATGCCGGGCTTATTTTTTCATCCGTCAGTGGTTGCCAAAGTACAATTGGCCAACATCCCGTTATGGGGATTTGCGGCGCGTCGGTATGGCATGATATTTGTGGACCGCGACGGCGGGGCAGGGGCGCTGCGGCAAATGCTTCTCCAGTCGCGCAAAGTGATTGCCGATGGCCGCCCGATTGTGATTTTTCCCGAAGGAACGCGGGTTCCACGGGGCGAGTTTCCGGGGCTGCAGCCCGGTTTTGCAGGGCTATACAAAATGCTGGGACTGCCAGTGGTCCCGGTCGCGGTCGACAGCGGAAAATGTATCCCCAAAGACAGCTGGATTTATCACAAAGGTATCATCAATTACAAAGTCGGCGAAGAAATCCCGCCGGGCTTGCCAAGGGCAGAAATCGAGCAGCGCGTGCACGCCGCTATCAATGTTTTAAACAGCCGTTAATTACGCGCTATCGTCCGCGCTCTAAATTTTTGTTGCCGCATGATTTGAGGGCAAAAGCTGATTTCCACTTTTGCCATCACGCTCTTAATGCTTCCGTCCGAAATCGGGGGCATCATCGTCCTGGCCTTGTTCGACAATCGAACGGCGAATGTCGCGGGTACGGGTAAACAGCGCCTCTAGTTCATCGCCTTTATCATACCGAATGGCGCGCTGCAGCGCGGCCAAATCTTCGGAAAACCGCTGGAGCATTTCTAGCACCGCGTCCTTGTTGGACAGGAACACATCCCGCCACATCACGGGATCAGACGCGGCAATACGCGTGAAATCGCGAAAGCCGCCGGCGGAATATTTGATCACCTCGCTTTGCGTCACCTCTTGCAAATCATCGGCGGTCCCCACGATGGTATAGGCGATTAAATGCGGCAGGTGGCTGGTAATGGCGAGCACCATGTCGTGGTGGCGCGCATCCATAATTTCAACCTCGGCGCCCAATCGCTGCCAGAACGCGGTCAGTTGCTGAACGGTGGCGGCGGGCGCGCCATCGGGCGGCGTTAAAATGCACCAACGGCCGGCAAAAAGTGAAGCAAAGCCAGCCTCAGGTCCGCTTTTTTCGGTTCCCGCGACCGGATGTGCGGGAATAATAATGGCACCGGGTAACGCCGCGACCAGCGCGTCAAACACGCTTTGTTTGCAGCTGCCGACGTCGCTGATAATCGCGTCACTAGGAATATCCTCGGCGATTAATTCGGCGACTTCGCTCATCGCGCCTACAGGTACGCACAGTATGACCAAGTCCGCGTCGATCACTGCTGTGCTCGGCAAATCGGTGATGTCATCGCAAAAATTTAACGCCCGCGCCCGTTCACGCACGCCCGCGTCCATATCATATCCGGTAATCCTTACCCCGGCCATATTCGCACCAATGGCGCGCGCGACCGACGATCCGATCAGGCCGAGTCCGATGATGGTGACGCGCGCGAAAGGCAGCATCAGCGGGACTTTTCCAATATGACGCGCAATTCGTGCATAAAGCCGCGATTTTCTGTTTCCGTTCCGATGGTGATGCGCAATGCATGGCCAAGACCCTGTCCGGCCAATCGCCGCACAACATATCCGGCCTCGATCAGCTCACGGTCGGCTGTCTCGGCGGTGACTGGCCCGTCAAATATCACCAAGATAAAATTGGCGGCTGAGGGGACGGCGCGCAGGCCGTAATTGGAAAGCGCCGCAATCTCGGCATTCATCCAGTCGCGCCACTGCGCGTTGTGCGCTCTGCTGCGCGTAACAAAATCGGTATCGGCCAGCGCGGCGATGGCGGCGGCTTGCCCCGCTGCCGTCACGTTAAACGGGCCACGAATACGGTTCAGCGTATCGATCAAATGCGGCTTGCCATATGCCCAGCCGATACGTTCGGCGGCCAATCCATAAATCTTTGAAAATGTTCTTGTTATCAATACATTATCGTATTTACGTGCCAAATCGAACGCGGCGGGACCATCGCTTGCCAGATATTCGCCATATGCTTGATCGAGAACCAAAATCACATCGGAGGGCAGCGCCGCATGCAGCCGTTCAATTTCAGCATCGGTCATCACCGTGCCTGTGGGATTGTTGGGATTGGCCAAATAAATGGCGCGTGTTTTCGGCCCAACCCGCGCCAGCAAGGCGGCGGCATCGGTGCCATAGTCGGCATCGGGGGCAACGATGACATCTGCGCCAACCTTGCGCGTGGCGATTTCGTAAACGGCAAATCCGTAATTGACGTGAATTATCTCGTCGCCTTCACCGGCATAACCCGCCGCGATCAGGTTGAGCAACTCATCCGATCCTGTGCCGCACACAATATGTTCGCTTTCAAGACCATATGCCGCCGCCAATGCTTCGCGCAATGCGCTGGATGCAGGGTCGGGGTAACGTGCCAACGTATCGCGTGCAGCGGCCAATGCTGCGCTGGCATCGTTGCTGCAGCCAAGCGGGTTTTCATTGGCAGACAGCTTTATCAATTCGCGTCCATCATCTGCTTTGGCTTTACCGGGAGTGTAGGCGTGGATGGCGCTGATATAGCTTTTGGGTGTAGGGATATTCATGTTTGCGGCCATAGCGGCGGCTGCTGCGGCGATCAAGCAGCGATCAAGCAGCGGCGTCGCGATGTATAGGTCAATACGTTCAGGCCAATAAGCTATTGTTTCATCAGGCCGCGCTGATATGGCGGAATTATGATGGACGATGTGCGATTTGGTTTGGACCGAAAAATACGGCTGATGGGGCCAGTGCAACTCGACAGCGGCACGCTGTTTGCGCCGCTAGATTTTGCCTATGAGACATATGGAACGCTGAACGCCGACGCCAGCAATGCGATCCTGATTTGTCATGCACTAACCGGTGATCAATATGTTGCCTCGGTCCATCCGATGACGGGAAAGCCGGGATGGTGGACGCGCGTTGTGGGCGCGGGGCAACCGATTGATCCAGCGCGGCATTTCATCATTGCGGTCAATGCGTTGGGCGGATGCATGGGGTCATCGGGTCCGGCCAGCATCGATCCAGCAACGGGCAGCCCGTTTGGCATGGATTTCCCTGTCATCACCATTCAAGATATGGTGCGCGCGCAAGCAATATTACTGGACCATCTGGGCGTACAAACGCTGGCATCGGTGGTAGGGGGGTCGATGGGCGGGATGCAGGCATTATGCTGGGCTTCGCTATTTCCTCATCGGGTGCGCTCTGCCATCATTATTGCGTCAACGGCGCGCCATTCCGCGCAGAATATTGCGTTTCATGAGGTCGGACGGCAGGCCATTATGGCCGATCCCAATTGGCGCGGCGGTAGATATTATGAGGGCGGCGACATGCCCACGGCAGGTTTGGCGGTTGCGCGGATGGCGGCGCATATCACCTATTTATCCGAAGCGGGTCTGACCGAGAAATTCGGCCGCCGACTGCAAAACCGGCAAGAAAAAAGTTTCGGGTTCGATGCAGATTTTCAGGTTGAGAGTTATTTGCGGCATCAGGGATTGAGTTTTGTTGAGCGGTTCGACGCCAACAGCTATCTTTATATCACCCGCGCCATCGATTATTTTGATCTGGCGGAAAGTCATGGCGGCGCGCTCGCCAAAGCATTTCAGGGAAGCAAGGCGCGGTTCTGTGTGCTCAGTTTTGATACCGACTGGCTGTATCCAACCGCAGATTCGCGCCGGATCGTCCATGCGCTGAATGCAGCAGGCGCAGCGGCCAGTTTTGTCGAACTGTCGAGCCCGTTTGGCCATGACAGTTTCTTTTTGGAAAACCCCGAAATGAACCGGATACTTGATGGATTTTTAAGGGCGGGGGAAAGCGCATGACGATACTACGTTCTGACCTCGCGATTATCGCGCGCAATGTCGCACAGGGCGCACGCGTGTTGGATGTGGGCTGCGGCGATGGGATGTTGATGGCGGCGCTGCGCGATCATAAAAATGTAGACGCGCGCGGGTTGGAGCTGGACGGCGCAAATGTGTCGGCGGCGGTATCGCAGGGATTGTCAGTGGTTCAGGGTGACGCGGATAGCGACCTTGCCGATTACCCCGATAATAGTTTTGATTACGCGATTTTAAGCCAGACGTTGCAAACCACGCGGCGACCCGACTTTGTGCTGGAACATCTGTTGCGCATCGGCAATCAAGCCTTCGTCTCATTCCCCAATTTTGCCCAGTGGCGCATCCGTTTTGCGCATATGTTTGTTGGCAGGATGCCTGTGACCAGGCAATTGCCCGACCGCTGGTACGACACGCCAAATATTCATCACGTGACGATCGACGATTTTCGTAGCTTTTTGACCGAACGCAATGTGAAGATTGAGGGCGCGTGGTTCCTGTCCGGCGGCAGACCGCGCAGCGAAAAATTGGCCAATTTACTGGCGGAACATGCGGTGTTTTTGCTCAAAAAAGGCTGACCCTAACTATCCCAGTGCTGCCGCGATTGCGGAAATTGCTTCTGGCCGTGCGACATAGGCCATGTGGGTGCAGTCCAATTCAATCTGCTGGTCGGATTCTTCTGGCAATCCGCAGGCTGACCGCGCCGCAACGATGCCATCATTTGCCGACCAAAACGCTATTGTCGGAACCGGAGGTTTTTCATGTAACACGGCGGAAATGGGTGGGCTGTCAACTTTGTGGCCCGCAATAAGCTCGTAAAATCGCCATGCGTTGTTCGCGCGCGGGCCGCCGGAAAATGGACTGCCCAACGTGATCACTTTGGCAACGCGGTGCGGCGCGTATTTGGCAAATTCACGGGCGATTAAGCCGCCCAGGCTCCAACCGATTAAGGTGACGGGAACGTCCAGTTTCAGATCATCAAAATGCGTTTCCATCCGTTCAAATAGGTCTGCCGTGATTTGCCAGTTGCGACCAAGGCCCCAGCCGCGCACATCATAACCCGCCGCAGTCAAAGATCGGCGCAGCCGCCCCGTCGTCGTGTCAGATGCCATGAATCCCGGTATCACGATCACTGGCCGCTGTGATGCGGATCGCTGTACTGGCGCGATTGGACCAAAGCTTGCCGCCACCCGCATATAGGCGAAAGAGAGGCTTTCGCGCGCCAACATCCGAAGCGGCGGTGGTGCAAATTCGCCGTGCGTTGATTGTGATCCATTCATACCTGTATTATGCAGATAAAACAGTCAAACGATAGCGATGTTTTTCAATGGTCAGCGATTTGATCGAAAAATCAGAAACCTTCGCCCGCTTCATTTTGAGCCGTCGGCGATTGTTCGGTTGCTCTTAAGCCTGAATTTGTGGACGATCCGGGTATGGGTGAGGGTGAGGTTGGGGGCGCGGTCAGGGTCTGGGGCGCGGGGGCGTCCGAAACGACCTGCGACAATGCGGCGCGTTCAATCTTGTCTAGCGCAGCGCGGGCCGCAACGTAATTGTTCGCCTTAGCTGTCCAATTGGCGGCAAGCGCGTGTCCCGGCAAGTTTCTGATTTCTTTCAATGCCGCCGAGATGTTGCCGACCTCGGTAAATTGCCGCGCACGTTCCAAACGCCGTTCAGGGGCCGGCGAAGGTGTGCTTGCGTGTCGTAAGACAAACAGCTGGTTCAATTCGCCGCGAAACCTGTTCCATGCAGACATGCCGGGTTCATCGGTCCAGCGGTTGCCATTGGAAAGCAGTTCCGCGCGCAATTGGTCGAGGGTCACTGGACGCTGCGCAGCGGTCAATATTTGCGCCACGGCTTGCGGCTGCGTTGCATTAAAACGTTCGGTTAATTGCCGTCTGATATAGCCCAAATCCGCGCCGCTATCTAGCGCGCGGCGAGCGGCAAATGCAATCAACATTCCCTCCGCCCGGTTGGCGTTGCCCGATGCTGCTGCGGCTTCAGCGTTAATTCGAGACAGCCGCTCTTCCAAATCATCCACGCGCTCTGCCACGGGGCCAGTATCGGCGATAGCCGTATTTGTGTCCGGCGATAATACATCGAACGCAGGCTTGGCCTCTGTGGTAGGGGCAATATAGGGATCGGCAATGGCGATGGCCCGGTTACCCAGTAGATTATATTTGTCCGCCGCCCACACCGATAAAATTGCGCCGCCAATAAATGTCAGCAGCATCAACGCCAAAATATAGCGAAATCTGATGCCGCTGTTTTTTCCCGGCGCAGCGGGCTGATAATCATTCATTCAATACATCCCGACCCAGTTTCCGCTGTTTCGCGGATATTATGGACAATTAGGGACTGCGATGCATATTTGTAAAGTAAGACTTTGCTTTCAACAACAGCGCATTGTCGTTTGGTGTGTCCACAACTAAGCGCGCGGCCCATCCGGCACCCGCGGAATCACTGATTTCGCGAGATAGACTGACGAGTGATAGAATTGATTTATCAATGCCATGGTCGTCGCATATACTGCGAAAATACTGCGCCGCCCGAACCGAATGTAACGCCGCTATCTGGGGATGCGATAAATTTTCAATCAAGGCTTGCGGCGCGGACAAACGCGCTGATTCATATACAGGCTTTAGATCAACCGACATATTGCCGGGCAAACCGATATCGTGATGATGATTCCCCGTAAGCCATAATAGCCGTAAATTTCGGTCCATTTCAGCCTGCTCGATTACGGCGTCGACACCCTTGGTTCCTGTCCAAATTACTCCGAAACCGGCGGCGCGTGCGGCTTCGGCAGTTGCGCTGCCTGCGGCATAAGTGGGTAGGCTATGCAATGCCGATAATCCCCCGCCGCCATGGCGCGGCGCATTGGCGCTGGAGAACATCAACGCATCATATTCGGCAGCGTCAGGCACGCTCCATGGCAGCGGCTGAATTGCAAACAATGGAGTGACAATTGCTGAAATACCCATCCGCTGGGCCAGCGCCGCCGTCGCATCCGCACCGGGCTGGGGACGGAGGATTAATAATTTCATGCCGTGAATAATCTTTGAAGCGCCGCGCTAGATCGCGCCAATAACGCCGACGCCAAATTTGCAGGGGCGTTCGCGTGATCCGCAACAAACCTTATGTCGCCGCTTTGCCGTTCGCGTCCATCAGCGCTCAATATCTCGCCGCGCAGCCAGATTTCATCACCATCGAAGATCGCAAGTGCAGCCACGGGTGAATGGCATCCCCCGCCCAACGCGGCCAGAAAATCGCGCTCTGCCATCACACAAGCATATGTCGGTTTGTGGTTCACTGCGGCTAACATGCGTAACATTTCGAGCCGGTGTCCGCTGGTTTCCAGTCCAATTGCGCCCTGCGAAGCCGCTGGCAGCATATCGCCGATTTCGATTGCCATCCCGACATCATGCTGTTCCAACCGGTCGAGTCCTGCCGCTGCCAATAAAGTTGCATCGAACACGCCGTTCTCGATGTGCGCCAACCGCGTGGCAACATTGCCGCGTATTGCAGCAACCTTCAGGTCTGGACGCATGGCTAGCAATTGCGCGGCACGGCGGGGGCTGGACGTGCCCACCACGGCCCCATGTGGCAAAGCGGCGATGGATGATGCACCAATTAAACGGTCGCGCACATCGGCGCGCGGTAACATGGCCGCGACGCAAAAAACATCGGCGCGCACGGTTTCGACATCCTTCATGGAATGCACCGCAATATCAATGTCGCCGTCCAATAAGGCGCGTTCCAGTTCCTTGGTCCACAATGCCTTGCCGCCGATGTCGGCCAGCGGTTGCGTTTGGTTCTTGTCACCGCTCGATAACATCGGCACCAGCCGGATTGCATCATCGTGCAAGCCATGCGCCGATTTAAGCGCCGCTGCCGCCATATGCGCTTGTGCCAATGCCAATGGCGATCTTCGCGTACCGATGCGCAGCGGATTTTCGGCGGTAAAAATATGTGGACCAGTCATGCGGCTTGTCCATAGCGCCGCCCGCGCTTATGGGAAAGGCCAGTTATGACAAAGCGGCCCGCCCTTATCCTTGGTCTTGAATCAAGCTGCGACGAAACCGCCGCATCGGTGGTGAGCAGCGACCGCCGAATATTGTCCCACGCGCTGGCCGGGCAAGAGGATCATCACCGAGCTTTTGGCGGCGTCGTGCCCGAGATCGCCGCGCGCGCGCACAGCGATTTGATGATGCCGCTGGTTGAAACCGCGCTGGCCGATGCAGGAGTGACGCTTGATGATCTTGATGCCATTGCCGCGACGGCTGGCCCTGGATTAATTGGCGGCGTCATGGTTGGGCTGGTGACGGCAAAGGCGCTGGCGATGGCGACGGGCAAACCGTTGATCGCAGTCAACCATCTGGAGGGCCACGCGCTAAGTCCCCGGTTGATCGACCCCGATCTTAAGTTTCCGTATCTGCTATTGCTGGTTTCCGGCGGCCATTGTCAGTTGCTTCGCGTCAATGGCGTGGCCGATTACAACCGCTTGGCGACCACAATCGACGATGCAGTTGGCGAGGCATTTGACAAGACTGCCAAAATATTGGGTCTTGGCTTCCCCGGCGGTCCAGCAGTGGAAAGGGCCGCTGCGTTGGGCAATCCAAATGTGGTCCCATTGCCGCGTCCATTGAAGGGGGCAAAGGAACCACATTTTTCTTTTGCCGGATTGAAGAGCGCGGTGGTGCGGGCGTTTGAAGAAAACCGATATAGCAAAGAAGATATTGCCGCATCGTTTCAGGCGGCAGTCGTCGAATGCTTGGCCGACCGTTTGGAATATAGCTTGTCGCGGATGGACACGCCAGGCGCATTGCCCGCAAGTTTGGTTGTGGCGGGCGGTGTCGCCGCCAATTTGGCCATCCGCGAAATGCTGCAGCAAACAGCAACGCATTACGGCATGCGCTTTATCGCGCCGCCATTATGGCTGTGTACGGATAATGGCGCGATGATCGCATGGGCGGGGGCAGAACGACTTGCCGCTGGCCTTACCGACGGGCTGGACGCGCTGGCCCGTCCGCGTTGGCCACTGGATCCCGATGCCCCCCCGGCACGCGGCGCAGGAGTGAAAGCATGAGTGAATATCCTGTTGGTATCATTGGCGGCGGTGCGTGGGGCACGGCATTGGCCGCCGTCATGGCCAGCGTGCACGGCAAAGCGCTGATCTGGGCGCGCGAAGAGGACGTCGTGGCTTCGATCAATAATAGTCACGAAAATACTGTCTATTTACCACAGACATCACTTTCGCCGACAATCCGCGCCACAACCCAGCTTGCCGAAATGGCGCAATGCAATATTTTACTTGTGGTAATACCGGCGCAGTTTTTGCGATCGGTGCTGTCACAATTGCCGAAAACCAGCGCGCCGTTGGTGTTGTGTGCGAAAGGCATCGAAGCAGGCACGCAATTGTTGATGTGTGAAATTGCCTCCGAAACCTGCCCTGACAATGCCGTAGCTATTTTGTCTGGGCCAACGTTCGCGCACGAAGTGGCGGCTGGAAAGCCGACCGCAATCACACTGGCATGCGAAGACGAAACATTGGGCGAGCGATTGAAAACCGCAATCGCCGCGCCGCATTTTCGGCCCTATTGGACCAGCGATGTGATTGGCGCGGAAATTGGCGGCGCAGTAAAAAATGTGCTCGCCATTGGTTGCGGCGTGGTTGACGGTGCGGGTCTTGGATTGAATGCGCGCGCGGCTTTGATCGCGCGCGGATTTGCAGAGATGCAGCGATATGGTATGGCCAAAGGCGCACGCAGCGAAACATTGGCCGGGCTATCGGGACTGGGGGATTTGGTGCTGACTTGTAGCTCAGAGAATTCTCGCAACTTCTCGCTTGGGCGCGGGTTAGGGCAGGGTAAGCATGCAGCAGAATTATTGCTTGACCGGCATAGCGTAGCGGAAGGTGCAGCGACTGCGCCCGTGCTGCTGAAATCGGCACAATCGCTGGGCGTCGATATGCCGATAGTTGCGGCGGTGTGCGCGTTGCTGGATGGTTCGGCGGCGGTTGACGAAGTTGTCGCTAGCTTGCTTTCACGGCCGCTGAAATCCGAAAGATGACATTACGCGTTATTTGATGTAGCAAATAATGATCTGAGGGGGAAATTTTGACCGCTGACGCCGCTCAAACTGATGGCCGTAATGCAGAAGATATTGCCGCACTTGCCAAGGGCGGGCGGACGAATGTGTTCGGGTTCGTGCTTAGGTTGGCCGCGCGCATTCCGTTCCTGTTTATCGCTGGGCGGCTATATGGGCCAGAGGCACTCGGGCGATTTGCCTATGCAATATTGATCATAGAATTTGCTGCTCAGATTGCGAGCATGGGGCTTCGGCGGGGTTTGGCGGAGATTTTGTCGGGACAAGACGACGCGGTAAAATCGCACAGTCACGGCGTTGCCGATGCGATGGTGATTGGTATATTGGTATCTGCAATGGGCGCAGCATTCCTGATTGCACTACCGCAATTGATGTTTCCCAATAGCGGCATCAACGGCCTTGATCGTTTTCTGCCGATTGTCATATTTTTTATCGTCATCACCGACATCGCGCTGGCGGCGCTGGCCTACCGTTTTGATGTTGCATCGGCGGTGCGGGCAAGGGCGGTTGTCGAACCGTGGACAATCAGCATTGCGGCGGGCGCGCTGTATTTTTATTCGGCGCGTGATGGCTTGATTATCGCTTATGTTCTGTCCTTGTTGGCGGGGTTGATCGTCGCACTATATCCGTTATGGCGCAGCTACGGCCTGCCTTGGGGGTACCGGCCTGATATTGCGAATTTGACAGCGATCACGCGGCGCAACCTGCCGCTGGCCGCCGCCGACGCCGCCGAATGGGGTAGCCGGCGTTTGGATTTGGCGATATTGGGCCTGTTCGCATCGCCCGCAGTCGTTGGTATCTATTACGTGGCGCAGCAAGTGGCCAGCTTACCGCAAAAATTGAAAACCAGCTTTGATCCGATTTTGGGACCAGTTATCACCCGCAATTTGCAGACGAAACAATATGGCGAAATTGCCCGGCAAGTGGG
>JANORM010000013.1:0-17327 GCA_031415335.1 Sphingomonadales bacterium
TCCGCGTCGTAAGTGCGCCCTTGCTGGTTTGATAGAGACGTCCCGCCGGATCATAGGAAAGCGCCGCGCCGCCGGGGCCAGACTTCATCAGGTTTTCGGATGTATAGGTATAGGCGTCACTGCCCGAGCTACTGATATTACCGCGTCCATCATATCCCAACACCAACGCACCCGCAGCAATTATCCAGCGGAAGTGCAGGCCGAACTATGTTGCGCTTAAATTCGAGTAGTTTCAGCTTTATATCTGTACGTAATTGGTACGTTGTTAAGCTTACTGCTTTCATAAAAAATACGAACTGGCACTTGCAATTCAAGCACCATTTGTGAGCCGTTACGCCAACTGAGATTAAATATCTTTTTGTCGTCATCTGGCCAATCAATCCTATTGCCACTATCAAACTGAAATATGAGTTTATCTTTATTTTCTTCACGATTTATAGATTTTAATTCATAAACAAAGTCTGTCGTCGCACCGCAGTTTTTCTTTTCGAACCAGATTAAAATTTTCCCATCATTTGATTTAAAAGTTTGGACCAGCTCTGAAGAGCAAGGCTGTCCGCAGCCACTTAAAAAAGTTAAACATAGAAAGCATAATGGCAAAATAAAGATTTTCATCGTTCTCATTAACAACCATTCTCTGCATCGCTAATTCCGCGGTTGATTTGATCTTGGTCTGCAGGATCATCGAAAGCACTAGTTATGAACCGTAATCTGGAAGTTCTCGCCTTAACTTGCGCATATCCTGCGCCAGCGCGCAACACGGTTGTCGGAATTCCCTGTTTTGCTCCCGCAAAGCCATAGTTATAGTTTCCAAAGCTAAGATAGCCGCGATCATATTGCTTGTAATCCCAAGGCCCACCATTTTGCACCTGAGACTTAAACCATCCTAGATCAGATGCAGAATGTTTAGCAGCAGCGTCTCCGTTCAATCTGGCTTGAGCCATCATTTCTGAAGCACTAACTCCTTTCGGACCTAGAGGGGGGCCATAACAATGTCTATTTTCATTTTCTTGATTGAGTGGCGGGACGTTGCGCAAATCATAAACAGAGCTAGCACAATAATAGCCAATATGCTCGTTACCCATGCGAACTCCAAATCGACAAGTTAACGCAGTTACCGTTATCGGCGGCCCATCATCGTCATCACATACCACATCGGCTTGCGGACAGTTATAACTCGTTCCAAACAACCCGCTCGGATCAACAAAGTTCACCGGATCGCCGCCGACATACGCGTACAGGTTCATTCCGTCGCCATAGCCGATAGGATCGGGCTGCATGAAGCGGCCTAGCGTGGGGCTGTACATTCTGGCTTTGTAGTAATTCATGCCAATCTCCGGCAGCGCATGTTTGCGTTTACTTCGCCAAGCCCACAGCTTGGCTCGGGTTCGCTGTACCCGAACCGCCCCGTGTTTGTCACGGCGGGAATGCCATATTCGTCATAGCTGTTGATATTGGTCACCGTGCCAGCGGCATTGGTAATGCTCGTCACGCTGCCGCGTTCATCTGCGCCGCCCGCAATCATTGCGCCTTTCCGCTACGACTAGCATCAACACCCTCTTGACGTTTACGCAAACGTAAAGTACTTAATACCCTCACCGAGGGCTTTTGTGATGGATCAATTGATGGACGAACCAAGCCGGTCGCATGCGACGATTGACACGCCGGACGCGTTTAATCGCGATTCTTTTACGATTTCTGATTTATCCGCAGAATTTGAAGTGACAGCGCGCGCGCTGCGTTTTTATGAAGATCAGGGGTTGATTGCACCCGAACGGCACGGATTGTCGCGGATCTATTCTAAACGGGACCGTGCGCGGCTTGCGTGGATATTGCGCGCCAAACGAGTGGGGTTCAGCCTGGCTGAAATTCGCGAGATGATTGACCTATATGATCTGGGCGATGGCCGTAACATTCAACGCCGCGTTACGATTGAAAAATGCCGCGCCCGCGTGGCCACCATGAAAGAACAACGTGACGATTTGGAAAGCGCGATAAAGGAGCTCTCCGAATTTATTGCAGTGGTCGAACATGTCGAACTGCCAAAGCCAGAAAATGCTGCTGCTTAAACGCCCGATAATTTAACTAACGATAGGATTTTCCATGCCAAATTATAAAGCGCCGGTCCGCGACACCCAATTCATCCTGAATGAAGTGATTGGGATTGAGCGGTTTTCAAATTTGCCAGGATTTGAAAATGCGACGCCCGACATGCTCGACGCGATTTTGAGCGAAGGTGGAAAATTTATTGAGAACGTGCTGTTCCCGCTGAACCAAGTCGGTGACCGCGAGGGCTGCACTCGTCATGCCGATGGTAGCGTGACTACGCCAACTGGTTTCAAGGACGCGTACAAGCAATATTGCGAGGCAGGCTGGGGCACATTGTCGGCGCCCGAAGAATTTGGCGGGCAGGGGATGCCGCACATCGTATCGATGGCGTTTGAGGAATATATGGCCAGCGGCAACATGGCGTTTGCGATGTATCCCGGCCTAACCCATGGCGCGATTTCGTCGATATTGGCCAAAGGCAGCCAAGCGCAAAAAGAGAAATTCGTCCCCAAAATGGTATCGGGTGAATGGACAGGAACCATGAACCTGACAGAGCCACATTGCGGCACTGATCTGGGCCTGATCCGTACGAAAGCTGCGCCCAATGAAGATGGCAGTCATGCGATTACCGGCATGAAGATTTTCATCTCTTCGGGTGAACATGACATGTCGGAAAATATCATCCATCTGGTGCTGGCAAAAACCACGGGCGCTCCGGACAATGTGAAGGGCATATCGCTGTTCATCGTGCCCAAATTTATCGTCAGTGATGATGGCACGTTGGGCGAACGCAACGCATTGTCGTGCGGGTCGATTGAGCACAAGATGGGCATTCACGGCAATTCGACCTGCGTGATGAATTATGACGGCGCGACCGGATATCTGGTGGGTGAAGAAAATAAAGGCCTTGCTGCGATGTTCATTATGATGAACGTGGCGCGGCTGGGCGTGGGGCAACAGGGACTGGGCATAGCCGAAGTCGCTTATCAAAACGCGGTGCATTATGCGAACGACCGCCGCCAAGGACGCGCGCTGACAGGGCCGCAGGATTTGGATCAAAAGGCCGACACATTGTTTGTGCATCCCGATGTCCGCCGGATGTTGCTGGACGCAAAAGCATTTACCGAGGGTATGCGCGCATTGTGCCTGCGCGGTGCGTTCCTGGCTGACATGATCCACGCCGCGCCAACTGAAGAAGAGCGACAAGCAGCCGACGACATACTTTCGCTGCTGACCCCGGTTATTAAAGGATATGGCACCGACAAAGGCTATGAAGTCGCCACCAATGCGCAACAGGTATTTGGCGGCCATGGCTATGTTGCCGAATGGGGCATGGAACAATATGTCCGGGATGCCCGCATTGCGATGATTTACGAGGGCGCAAACGGTGTACAGGCGATGGATCTTGTTGGGCGCAAACTGGCGCAAAATGGCGGTCGTGCGGTACAGTTATTCTTCAAACTGGTCGATGACGAATGCGCTGCAGCAAAAGACGGCGTCATGGCTGATTTTGCGGAGCGCCTGGGGAAAGCCAATGGCGAGTTAAAGGCTGCGACCATGTGGTTCATGCAAAACGGAATGGCCAATCCCGATAATGTTGGCGCAGGCGCGCATCATTACATGCACATAATGGGGATTGTCGCGCTGGGCCTGCAATGGATACGCATGGGCGTCGCGGCGCAAGCTGGGTTGGATGCTGGCACTGGAAACGTTGCATTTTACGAGGCAAAGTTGGTGACTGCCAGATATTATGCCGAACGTTTTCTGCCAGATTGCGGCGCTTTACGGCGTAAGATTGAATCGGGCAGCGAAGCCATTATGGCGATGAAACCAAGTATGTTTGGGGTCGCATAATCTCACGCAAATTGCGGCGAGTATTCTTTAAGGAGACGATGAATGGGCATATTAGACAGTTTGATGAGCAATGTAGAAGGCTTTGCCGAAAAATTGGGTTTACCAACTGACAAAGCTGGGGCGCTGATGTCTTCTTTACAGGAAAAGCTGTCGGGGGATGGCGACAAAATGCAAGCATTGCACGATTTGGCCGCTGAACACGGCGTTTCAATTGATAAAATTAAGGAAATTCTGGGTGGTGAGGATAGCTTGCTAGGCAAAGCCACTGGATTTTTGGACAAGGATGGTGACGGCAACCCGCTGAATGATTTGGCGGGGATGGCCAAAGGCTTTTTCGGCAAGAAAGAGTAAGGCGTAATCACAAAAAAAGCCCGGTCATTTCTGCCCGGGCTTTTTTATCGCAATTTGCTGCAGAATTAATCGAGCAAGTCGGCCGGAACGACGCCGCCATTTGCGGCCAATTCACGCATAACGGCTTTGTGTAGCCAAATGTTCATTTCCGCGCTGCCGGTCAATTCGCCTGTATAACCAAGCTCCATGGCCAAATCTTTACGCTCTTGCAGCGAGCTGTCCATGCCGACCAGTTTCATCAAATCGACAATTGAGCTGCGCCAATTCAGACTGCTGCCGCTGTCTGCGGCCATCGATTCCAAGTGCGCAATGACATCAACATCGCTGATCGCGACCGATACTGGTGCAGCTTCTATTGCGGCAGCAACAGGGGCCGCCGCGGCGGGCACGGCAGCGATAGCTTTTTTGCCAAAAATGGCGTCCTTGATTTTTCCAAATATGCTCATGAAGCCTCCTAAAAATTATTCCGCGCAAACGGACACCGTGTGCGAAGCATCTGTTACCAGAATTTGGCGAAAATGCATTGCTAACATTCCGTAACTTGTAAAAACTTGCTGTAAAACGATTCCGCTCAGGTTGGTGCTTGCCATAAGGTCGTGAACCCGCCACGTTCTAAGCCGTATAAAGGGAGTGATAACATGGATCTGACAAGTATTTTGAAACAATCTGGTGCGATTGGCGCGATTGCCCAGCAATTGGGCGTGAACGAGCAAATGGCGGAAATTGGCGCGGCGGCGTTATTGCCATCCATTTTGGGTGGTTTCAAAAAAACTGCGCAGGCACAGCCATCGGGCCTCGATGGGTTGGGCGGGCTGCTTGGACAATTGGGCGGCGGGGGCCTGTTTGATTCGGTTGTTGCACCTGAACCGACGCCCGTTAATCAAGGCAATGATATATTGGGTCAGATTTTCGGCTCCAAAGATGTCAGCCGCTCCGTCGCGGGGAATGCCGCGACGCAAACTGGCATTGATCCTTCATTGTTGAAGAAAATGTTGCCGATTCTTGCGATGTTGGTCGCGGGATATATGGCAAAACAATCAGGCGGCGGCGCACAAACTGGCGAAGCATCTGGTGGATTGGGA
Source organism: Sphingomonadales bacterium (assembly GCA_031415335.1). Classification (GTDB taxonomy): domain Bacteria; phylum Pseudomonadota; class Alphaproteobacteria; order Sphingomonadales; family Sphingomonadaceae; genus Sphingorhabdus_B. Next base: position 5,337 of record JANORM010000013.1, read on the forward strand.
GGCTTACTTGGGGGATTGCTAGGCGGTGGCGGTCAAGCGGCGGGTTCCGCGCAGGCAGGCGGCTTGGGCAGTTTGCTCGATATGAATGGCGACGGAAATCCATTGGATGACATTATCGGCATGGCCGGAAAGATGATGCGGTAACCCGAAAATTATATCATCGCATTGCTTGCATAAATATGGTTAATACGGGCCAATCAGTGCAGGCAAAACGACCGATTGAGAATCAAACGGCGCGAGCGGCATCTTAAGGAGTATACTGGATGCGGCTTGTCGCCGTCATTTTTGCTATTGTCAGCGTGACTTGCTTTGCCGAAGCGTCGGTTGCAGGCGCGGTGCTGGAAAACAAGTTGCGTGCCCATGTCAATATCTTGGCGAGCGATGCTTTCGAGGGGCGCGGGCCAGGAACCGACGGCGAACGCAAAACAACCGATTATATTTCCGAATCATGGCGGCGCGCAAAGCTTAAACCGAGCGGAAACGCGGGAGGCTGGCTGGCACCTGTGCCTCTGGTCGAACGCAGCCCTGCAACTTCAAAATTCACATTCTATCAAAATGGACATCGGCTGAAATTCGCAGACGATGACATCATACTCATTGGCAGCGAAGAAGTGTTTACTGCCCAAGGCGTGCCGGTAGTATTTGCAGGCCATGGTACAGACGTTGACCCAGATGCGGTTAAAGGCAAAATAGCATTCATGCTGGCAGGCGCGCCGAATGATGTTACCGGTGCGCAATCTGCTGACCGGCGAGCGGCCATGTTAGTTGCGGCAGGCGCGCAGGGCGTTATATTGGTTGCGGACGGTAACGCAGGCAGCTGGGCGGCGACGCGGCGGCGCTTTATGGCTAAAAACACGGTGCTGCAATCAGGCGACCGCGCTGCTCCGCTTTTGGGGGCGGTCAGCGCTGAATTTGCGGTAGCTATTGTCACAGCGGCTAATCAGGATTGGGACGGTCTGCGCAAGGCTGCGGCAAAACCCGAATTTTCACCTGTGCCATTGGGTGTCATTGCTGATTTTAACGTCACTACCAACGTTCGCCGATATATCAGCAATAATGTCATCGGGAAAATTGCAGGCCAAAAGAAAAACAGCGGTGCGGTGGTGTTCATGGCGCATTGGGATCATTTGGGAATTTGCCGCCCAGACGATGGAATCGACCGGATTTGTAATGGCGCGATAGACAATGCCAGCGGAATAGCCGTGATTACCGAGGTGGCGAGCGCGCTGGCCAAAAAACGGTTTGACCGTGACATTTATTTTGTTGCCACAACCGCCGAAGAAACCGGATTGCTTGGCGCATATAGCTTTGCGGCGAACCCGCCTTTGCCACTGGATCAGATCGTTGCGGCAATGAATGTCGATATGATCGCCATTGCACCCGCCGGCGCAAACGTCGCCATAATCGGACGGGGCAAAACAAATTTAGACACGGCCATCGACAGTGTAGCCAAAAAACTGCGGTTGAAAGTTGAACCCAGCGAACAAGCAAACAGCTTTCTAAAACGGCAAGATGGCTGGGCATTGACGCAGCAAAATGTGCCCGCAGTAATGATAAACAGCTCTTTTTCCGACCTTGCATTCTTGGAAAAATATCTGGGTAACGACTATCACAATCCCAGTGATGAATTAACAAGCGCAACCGATTTTGCGGGAGCGGCGCAGGATACCGTGTTGCATATCGCGCTGGGCAAATACTTTGCTAGTGTGCGGGCTTTTGCTGGAAACAAGACTGGCAGTTGATCCGCATACTGGTTACATGGGCCGCCACGACTCAAAATAACAAATTATATGGTGGCATGATGATTGAAATCTCCTTGGGCTTAACCTTTGACGATGTGCTGTTGCAGCCGTGCGCATCGGAAATTGTGCCCAGCCAAGCCGATACGCGGACATTTATTACACCGTCAATTGCGCTCAATATTCCGGTGCTTTCTTCGGCCATGGATACGGTCACAGAGGCGCGGATGGCCATCGTCATGGCGCAAATGGGCGGTATCGGTGTGTTGCACCGCAACCTATCGATTGAAGAACAATGCGCCGCAGTTCGCCAAGTCAAACGGTTCGAATCCGGCATGGTTGTCGACCCAATCACGATCACACCGGATGCCACATTGGCTGATGCACGTGCATTGATGCTGGCCAATTTGATTTCTGGCATTCCTGTGGTCGAAAGCAGCGGCAAGCTGGTAGGTATATTGACGAACCGTGATGTGCGGTTTGCGGAAAATCCTGGCCAACCCGTGCACGAATTGATGACTCATGAAAATTTGGCCACGGTTTCGTTGGGCGCAACGCAAGAAGAGGCGCGGCGATTATTGTATCAGCGGCGGATTGAGAAATTGCTGGTTGTCGATGACGCTTATCATTGCATTGGCTTGATTACGGTAAAGGATATGGAAAAATCCGTTAATTATCCTAATGCTACAAAGGATAGCTCAGGAAGATTGCGCGTTGCCGCCGCAACGACAGTTGGCGAAAAAGGTTTGGAGCGCACCCGTGCGCTGATCGATGCGGGATGCGACGTTATTGTGGTCGATACCGCACATGGCCATAGCCAGATGGTGTCTGACGTTGTGGCAGAAATTAAAAAGATGGATCGCAATACGCAAATAATCGCTGGCAATGTCGCTACGGCAGAGGCGACGCGCGCATTGATTGATGCAGGCGCAGACGGTATTAAGGTCGGTATTGGTCCAGGCTCTATATGCACCACACGAGTTGTCGCCGGCGTTGGCGTGCCGCAATTGACCGCAATCATGGACGCCGCCGCTGAGGCGAAAAAATCTGGGATACCCGTCATTGCCGACGGTGGATTGCGCACATCGGGCGATGTCGCCAAGGCATTGGCCGCTGGCGCGTCTAGCGTGATGGTTGGATCGCTGTTGGCAGGAACCGAAGAAGCACCAGGTGAAACGTTTTTGTATCAAGGCCGCGCCTATAAAAGCTATCGCGGAATGGGTTCGGTAGGCGCTATGGCGCGTGGATCGGCGGACCGGTATTTTCAGCAAGATATAAAGGACCAGCTTAAACTGGTGCCAGAAGGTATCGAAGGACAGGTTCCGTTTAAGGGCCCTGCAAGTGATGTAGTGCATCAACTGGTTGGCGGTGTGAAAGCGGCCATGGGTTATACAGGCTCGAAAACGATAACCGACTTGCAAGAACGCGCGCGATTTGTTCGCATCACCAATGCGGGTTTGCGCGAAAGCCATGTTCATGACGTGACGATTACGCGCGAAGCGCCAAATTATCCTACACGGGGGTGATTTAGGTCGTGCTGAAAATCGTCATTAGGAGCGAATCGCGGCATTCTGGATTTGCTCAAGTCGGCGCTGGATTGCTGCAATGCCAGCCAATTGCCACGAAAATTGCGCAGTTCCAATGACTCCGGCGGCGCGGTTGCAATCGGCGATAACGTTACTGGACGAAATAATCGTTGCCGTGCGCGATAATGGCGCGTCGGCCGATACACTGGCCACACAATTTTTTGCCGCCCGCCGTTATGCCGGATCAAAAGATCGCCGAGCGGTGCGCAATTTAACTTGGGCTGCGATTAGGCATTTTGGCGAATGTCCGGCCAACGCTCGTTCAGCTTTTGTCGCTCTTGCCGATCATGATACCGAAATGGCAGCGTTGTTTGATGGCACGCCCTATGGCCCTGCGCATATTGTTGCAGGCGAAGCCCGCGCCGATGGAGCGGCCATCCCTGCTTGGATACAGCCGCTATTTTCGCCGCTGATCGATGCCGCTGAACAATCCGCGTTACTTGAACGCGCCCCGCTTGATCTGCGCGTTAACCGGCTAAAGGGTGACCGTGCATCGGTGTTGGCAGATCTGCCCGAGGCGCAGGTTTTGCCGCAATCGGAATATGCCCTTCGGCTTCCAACCGGCTTTGCAGCCGACAACCACCCTGTAATTCGCGATGGCCGCGCCGATATTCAGGATTTGGGCAGTCAATTGATCGTCAATGCATGTGCAGCAAAACCGGGCATGACCGTGGTTGATCTGTGTGCAGGGGCAGGCGGTAAAACGCTCGCGCTAGCATCGGATATGGACGGGCAGGGACGGATTATCGCCAGCGACACCAACCGACGCCGTTTGGGCCAGTTAATCCCCAGAGCGCAGCGGGCCGGCGCGCGAAATATCGAAACGATGCTGCTCAATCCGGGCCGCGAACGTGCGATGTTGAACGATGTTGTGGGCAAATGCGATATTGTCCTGATCGATGCACCCTGTTCAGGGACGGGAACCTGGCGGCGCAACCCCGAGCTGCGTTGGCGGTTGACGCCCGAACGATTGGATCAAGTGATCACGGTGCAGGCGCATGTTATGGATATTGGCGCAGCGATAGTTCGGCCCGGCGGCGCGCTGGTTTACGCGGTATGTTCGCTGCTAGATAAAGAGGGCGCTAAACAGGTTGATGCGTTTATGACGCGCAATACCGGCTGGGTCATAGAATCGTTGGGGTCTGAGACTGCCAAAGTTACGGGTAGGGCGCATGGCGGCGGCACGATGTTAACCCCGCAACATGACGGCACCGACGGATTTTTCGTGGCGAGGTTGCACAAGCTATGATAGCCCAGAACGTCATCGAAACCGAAACAGAAACTATTTTGGAAAAAATAATGCGTTTTTCACCCGCCGCCATTACCCTGTCGTTCACCTTTGCGATGCTTTCCAGCGCGGGTTTTACAAAAAAGGCCGATGACGATATCGAGCCCATATCGTCGGCGATGTTGGCACAGGGCAATGCCGCCGCAAACGCAGCCAAAACCGAAGACGCCATCGGCTTTTATGAAACTGCACTGGCTGTCGACCCGCGCAACCGCGCCGCGTATGTAGCGATGGCTCGGGCGGTGAGGGCAAAGGGGCTGAACGGCAAAGCCATCCGCTTTTACAAAGAGGCGCTGGAACTGGAACCCAATGACCAAATCGCGCTGTCGGAACAAGCAAACGTGATGTTGGCCAAGGGGGCTGTGGATCAAGCCAAGTCGAATTTGGCGCGGCTGAAATTATTGTGTAAACGCGAATGCGCAAATGTTGACAGCTTGGCCGCAGCGATCGCCAAGTTCGGCGAAAAACCGATACTACAAGCCAGCGCGGTGGCGATTGAGCCGGTTGTCGGCGTAGCGCCGATTGGGGTTAAGCCGAATTCGAATTGAGGTGGGTTTTGGCTAACTTCAACTTTGGAACTGAAGTTTACATTACCCGAATCTAATTTTGTTGCAAAAAAGCGTCCAAACTCGCTGACTTTGACGCATATTGGTCTAACTCTCAACTCTGTTGCGCCAAGCCAAAGTTGAGAGAATATGCGAAACGTAACTCGCTAGATCGTCGCAAGGCGCACCTGCCCGAGCACGAAGCGCCAGACTATGAAGCACTGCCACGACAAGCTGGCCTGTTGTTCTTGGATCTTTAGTGGAAAGCACTTCGCCTCTTGCAATTGCCGTTACAAAATGTGCCCGCCATGCTGGCATCAAGTTTCGCGATGATATTCGATAAACCTTGCGCAATATCAGGATAGACGGTCGTCTCGGCTGGGCCGGTGCGGAATATGAAGCAACCTCGCGGTAAACCACCGCTTGTGTAGACTTGAATGGCCCGATCAAAAAAAATAATTGGATTGGGACTTAATTGTTGATGTCCGGCTCGGCCGAAACCATGCCCTTAAAACCAAATTAAGCCCAGCCCCACCCTCAAATCAAATGCGCAAATTCTTCCAATACCTGCTCATATAGCCGTTTCTTGAACGGCACGATCAACATCGGGACAGACGCGGGATCAGTCCATTTCCATTGGGAAAACTCTGCGTGTTTGGTGGCGATGTTGATGGCGCTGTCAGCGCCTTTGAACCGCATTAAGAACCAATGCTGCCGCTGGCCGCGATATTTGCCCTTCCATATCTGTGCGGCTAATTCCTCGGGCAAGTCATAATAATATTCATCGGCGCTTTGCGCGAGAATATCGACGAGATCAGCGGCGATGCCGGTTTCCTCGGTCAATTCGCGCAATGCAGCATCGCGGGGGACCTCGCCATCGTCGATCCCACCTTGCGGCATTTGCCACGCCTCCGCGCCCGGATTATCGATCCGTTTGCCGACAAAAATTTGTCCCTCACGGTTTGCAAGCATAATGCCCGCGCAGGGACGGTAATCTGGTTCTCTTGAAACGTTGGACATTATGTTTCCGTTGCTTCGTTAATCAGCGTTCGCATGTGCCCGATCATCCGGCTGACGTCATCTATCGACGACGGAATGCCACCACGAAGGCAAATGAAACCGTGGATATTACCCTCGGCCTCATCATGGATCACGCGCACGCCCGCAGCGTCCAATGCATCGGCATAGGCGCGGCCTTGGTCGCTTAATGGGTCTAGGCTGGCGGTAAATACCAAAGTTGGCGGCGTGCCGGTATGGTCCAGATCATGCACATCATGGCGCGAATCGCCGGGCACTTGCTGATAATGGCCATTGAACCAGGCCATGCTGCCTGCGGTCAAAAAATATCCTTCGGCAAAATCGTCCATTGACCCGCCACTGGCCGCGCTGTTGGTGACGGGATATATCGGGAATTGCGCCAATACAGGCACGGCGGCAGGGGCAGCCATCAACGCGTGCGTTGTCACTATGGCCAAATTGCCGCCTGCGCTATCGCCGCAAGGGAACAACCCGGTGATGTTTAGACCAAGCGCCTCGCCGTTGCTCGCAATCCAGCGCGCCGCCGCCTCGCAATCAATCGGTGCTGCGGGGAAGGGGTGTTCAGGGGCCAACCGATAATCAACCGCGATCACGGGAATATCGAGGTGTTTGGCAAATGTTGTGCAAAAGTTATGGTGAGTATCTAGGTCGCCGATCACAAATCCGCCGCCATGGAAAAATACCATCGCGGGTCCAGCAGCGCGGTTTTGCAGTGCATCATATAGCCGCAATTTAATGGGGCCCGCCGGACCGGGGCATTCCAAATCACGGATTATTGCAAGCTGTTCTGCGGGTGCATCTGCCATAGGCGTCATTGCCAGATATAATTGCCGCGCCTCTTCGACCGTGCTTTCATCCATTGGTTTGGCACCCATTTGCTCCATCATGGCCAGCAACGCGGCGACATCTGGCCGCACATACGGCTTCGTTTCGGTAATGCTCATATTGTCGCTCCCCGCTGAAATTTATAAAATACTATTATGTGGCCTTGCTGCGCAAAGCAAGCCAAGCAAGGCTGACAGTTTTTCTAAATTGCAGTTGCCGATGAAAATCCTTAGGCACGTTGCTATCATTGCATCATTTCAGAACGGGTTGAACCGCATGGCTACGGCAGCAACAGATTTTTCAGAGCAATTCACAACGGACAAAGCAGAAACGGTTGTTGTCCGCTTTGCAGGAGACAGCGGCGACGGCATGCAGCTGACTGGCGGACAATTCACATTGTCGGCGGCGTTAGCGGGCAATGATTTTGCGACGTTCCCCGATTTTCCGGCGGAAATCCGCGCCCCTGTGGGGACTTTGTTTGGGGTTTCTGCGTTTCAGGTGAATTTCGGTTCCGAAGCGATCAGCACCGCGGGCGATCAACCAGACGTGCTGGTGGCGATGAATCCAGCCGCGCTGAAAACCAATGTCGGCGCGCTACGTGCCGGAGGTTTGATAATCGCCGACAGCGGCGAGTTTAGTGACCGCAATCTGACAAAGGCAAAATATACGTCAAATCCATTGGAAGACGGCAGCCTTGCCAAATGGCAATTGTTGGCTTTCGATATTAGCGCGTTGACATTAGAAGCGGTCAAACCATTCGGATTGGGCAATAAAGAAGCGCTGCGGTGTAAGAATATGTGGACGCTGGGATTGTCGCTGTGGATGTTTGACCGCGACCGTCAGCCGATTGTAGATTGGCTGAACGCTAAATTTGCCAAAAAGCCGGAGCTTGCCGAGTCCAATATTGCGGCGTTGAATGCTGGCCACGCATATGGCGAAACAGCGGAGCTGGCCGGGCCGCTGAAACAAATTCAGGTGGATCCTGCGCCTGTACAACCGGGTATTTACCGCACCGTTACCGGGGCTGAGTCGCTTTCGTTCGGTTTGGTTGCCGGCGCGCAATTGGCTGGGTTGAAGATGTTCTTCGGCGGATATCCGATCACGCCAGCCTCTGCGATCCTTCATCACCTAAGCCGCCTGAAAGAATATGGCATCACCACGTTTCAGGCCGAGGATGAAATCGCGGCGATTTGTTCGGCCATTGGCGCAAGCTATGCTGGGCAATTGGGCGTAACGTCCTCATCGGGTCCCGGCATTGCGCTGAAAGGCGAGGCGATGGGGCTGGCAATTATGACTGAATTGCCGTTGATTATCGTCAACAGCCAGCGCGGCGGGCCTTCGACTGGACTTCCGACGAAAACTGAACAATCAGACCTATATCAAGCAGTTTACGGTAGAAATGGCGACGCGCCAATGCCCGTCATCGCGGCGCGCTCGCCCGTCGATGCGTTTGATTGCGCGATTGAGGCGGTGCGGATTGCGACGCAATATATGACGCCGGTAATGCTGTTAACCGATGGATATATCGCGAACGCGGCGGAACCATGGAAAGTACCTGACCTGGAGACTTACAAGTCATTCCCCGCTGAGTTTATGGATACGGCGCAAGAGGGCGGCTTCAAACCTTATGGCCGCGATGCCAAGCTGAAACGGCCTTGGGTGAAACCGGGCACGCCCGGATTGATGCACCGCATTGGCGGAATCGAGAAAGAAGTGGATACTGGTCACATCAATTACGAAGCCAGCAACCACCAAGCGATGACCGACATTCGGTCCGCCAAGGTCAACGGCGTCGCCAACAGCATCCCCGATCAAACCGTTGATTTGGGCAATGCAGGCGCAAAACTTTGCGTAGTCGGTTGGGGCAGCACCTATGGCCCGATCCACCAAGCGGTAAAACGCAGCATCGCCAAGGGCATGGACGTCGCGCATGTCCATGTGCGCTATATCTGGCCGATGCCAAAAAATATGGGCGAATTACTGAGAGGTTTCGACCGCGTCATCGTGCCGGAGATGAACACGGGCCAATTGAAAACGGTTTTGCGCGATCAGTTCTTGGTCGATGCAAAGCCCGTGAATAAGGTTAGCGGCCAGCCATTTACGATTGCCGAAATGGAAGCGGCGATTGAGGGAGCTTTAGCATGAACGAAATGACCAAAATCACCACCACCATGAAGGATTGGGAAACCGACCAAGAAGTCCGTTGGTGCCCAGGATGCGGCGATTATGCGATATTGAAGGCGGTGCAGCGCACAATGCCTGAGATTGGCGGGACGCCGGAAAATACTGTGTTTATCAGCGGCATTGGCTGTTCTTCGCGCTTTCCTTATTATATGGAAACGTACGGTTTTCACACCATCCATGGCCGTGCGCCGGCGGTGGCGACGGGGGTGAAGCTGGCCAATCCTGAACTCGATGTTTGGATCATCACGGGTGACGGCGACGCGCTGTCGATCGGCGGAAATCACACGATGCACTTGCTGCGCCGCAATCTCGATTGCCAGATAATGCTTTTCAATAACGAGATTTACGGCCTGACTAAGGGGCAATATTCGCCAACATCGCGTGTGGGGACGAACAGCCCGTCGACACCTTATGGTTCGGTGGACCGCCCAGCGACGCCGTGCGCTTTTGCGCTAGGTTCAGGTGCGCGATTCGTCGCACGCGGTTTTGACATATCGAAAAACCTACCAGAAGTGTTGAAGGCTGCGCATGCGCACAAGGGCGCAGCATTTATCGAAATATTTCAAAACTGTATCGTCTATAATAAAGATGTATTCGAGGATTTTGCCGTTCCAAAGGGTGCAGACGCGCATCAGCTTTGGTTGAAGAACGGCGAGCCAATGTTGTTTGGTTCGGAAAAATCCGGCGGCATTAAAGGCATCGCAGTTGACCGCGATGCATTGCAATTGAAAGTTGTTGAAATAACCGACGGTAATTGGGAAGCCGCGGGCGTCATCGTCCACGACGTCACCAACCGCAGCGTCGCGCATATGCTCGTGGAAATGCCTTTTGGCGAATTTCCGATGGCGCTAGGTGTGCTGTATGACGATCCCCGTCCTACTTTCAACGATGCCGTAATCGCCCAAAATGCAGCGGCCAGCGAAGGCAAATCTGCCGATTTAGGCAAACTGCTGCAAAAAGGTCAAACCTGGACAGTAGCAGAGGGGCATCCGGAGATTTAGCCGTTTACGTACCTTATAATAGACGTCAGTGCATATAAGCGTTTGCAATGTGGGATTTCTTTTGCCAGCGTAACGGCCATGAAAATGATAAAACATGCGCGGCAATTAATATCCAATTCTACTGTGAACTTGTTCGGCTTTCTGCGGTTTTTCTTAGTTTATATGCGGCGCGCAGCGAATGGATAACCTAACTCACTCTCTCGTCGGGGCACTGCTTGGCCAGATGGGGTTGAAGCGCAAGACTGGCCTTGCCATGCCGACGCTGATTATTGCGGCGAATATCCCCGATATTGATGTGCTTGCATTGGCGCTGGGCGGGCATCAGCATTTGGCGCTGCGGCGCGGGATTACGCATGGCCCGATTGCGATGGTGTTACTCCCGCTCGTGCTGTGGGCGGCGATGTTGGCTTGGGACCGCTGGCGCCCCAATGAAAAACGCCTGCCGGTGCACAAAGGCTGGCTGTTGGCGCTCGCCTATATCGGCACGATCAGTCATCCGGCGCTCGATTGGCTCAACAGTTATGGAGTCCGCTTGCTGGAGCCGTTTTCGTCGCAGTGGTTCTATGGCGACACCATATTCATCATCGATATCTGGATTTGGGCGGCGCTGATTGCCGGAGTGTGGATGTCGCGCCGCCGGGAAAAGCGGGGCAAGGCCAATTGGAAACGCCCGGCGTGGATCGGCTTCACTGCGATCTGCGCTTATATCTTTGCCAACGGCCTTATCACCGAACGCGCCGAGCGGATGACAGCAGAAAAGATTGAAGTGCAGACGGGTGAGAAGCCAACCTTAGTTGTGGCCAATGCTGTGCCGGTGCAGTTTTGGAAGCGGGACGTGCAATGGCGTAATGCAACTAATTATGGGTACGGATGGTTTGCAATGCCAAAAGATGTGTTTGTTAGTAACCCGATCAGATCGCACAATATGAATTCCCCCGAGGTAAAACGTTTCACCGATGACAATCCATTTCCAGACGTTTCTGCATTCCTTTTTTGGGCGCGTATGCCCGTTGGTTCGGTGGATGACACCGTGCTGACGCTTCAGGATCAGCGGTTTATGGATGCTCGAGTTCGCAATAGCTTTACTGTAAAAGCCGAGTTTTACGAATGACTACTCCCGTCATCATCTGGTTCCGACGCGATTTGCGTCTTTCCGATCAGGCTGCTCTTTTGGCGGCGGTCGAAAACGGCGAGGCTGCGATCCCCGTTTTCATCCTGGACGACGAAACTGCCAAGCATTGCCGCATGGGTGGCGCGTCTCGTTGGTGGCTGCACCATTCACTTGCTGCGTTCGATGCCGATTTACGCAAGCTCGGCTCGCGGTTGATCCTGCGACAGGGGAATGTTGCTGAGATCATCCCAGCGTTGGTGGCGGAAACGGGGGCTTCTGCTGTTCACTGCATCCGCCATTATGAACCATGGTGGCGCAATGTGGAGAGGGCTTTGAAGACAGAGCTGAACCTGATCCGCCATGACGGCAATTACCTTATGCCCATGGGCAGTGTTAAAACAGGCAGCGGCGGGGATTTCAAAATCTATACTCCGTTCTGGCGGGCGTTATCGGCGCATATGCCGCCGCCCGCACCTTTGCCTGCACCAACGCGCATTGCCGCGCCCGAGATTTGGCCAGAAAGCGATAGTCTTGAAAGCCTGAAGTTATTACCAATTCGGCCCGATTGGGCGAGTGGCATGCGCGATATGTGGACGCCCGGTGAAGCGGGGGCGCACGAACGCCTTGCGGACTTTGCTGGCAAGGCGCGGCTTTATGATGAACGCCGCAATCTG
>JANORM010000014.1:0-11207 GCA_031415335.1 Sphingomonadales bacterium
TGAGCATTGCATTTACAGGGTGTGCCGCATTTTTGTTTATGGGGAGTTTGCCGGTAAGCGGAGAGCTACGCGAAAGATAATGGTTCCAGCTTTTAGGAAGGGGGTATCGGCTTTGCGCTGTCCATTTCATCGTAATTGCGGACCATATGCTGAAATAGGCCGCTGCTGCCTCTCCCTCAATTGCCCGAATTTCCCCCATATTGGAAAAGCGACCGGACTTTAATTGCGCTGCGCCATTTTCATTTTTGGCAATTGCCCGTTCGCGGCGGTCCGTATGTTCAAATTGTGATTTTAGCGTCGCGGCGCAATTCAGCAATTTTTGGGCAATTAGCTCTTTTGCAAATTCAATTCGCTTTACCTCATTTAATTGCAATTCGAATTGCCATTTCAGCTTTTCAGGATTTACGCGAAACCCTGCGCCCGCGACAATTGCAATTGATCCATCATATTTAATTCGGACCAGCGACGTTCCTTGCTCACTTAACCAGCTAAGCACATCGAACGATAATGAGCCGCTTCCGTCCAATAGGATTATTAAGCGTGGTAATTCCAAATCACCGGTAAAATAGCGATGCTCGATTTGCTTTTGAGGGTGATGTGTAAAACCCTCTTTAATAGCCAATGTCCCTTTATCAATTCGCAGCGTAATGCCGTGTCCGGCCAATATCAAAGGGTTTGGATTTCGCTGTCTGCGAAGGCGGGTTTTTTGCAATTTCGGTAATTCGGCAATCCATAATTCGGACTGAATTGCCCAATCATCCGAATTCGAATTAGCAGCATTTTGATTATCAATTAACATAACCGAAACTACCGTAAATCAGGCATTTTTGCTATTAAATTGAGGGTTAATTTGCTGATATTTGAATTAGGCACTATTCGAATGAAATGGCGAATAATCGACTTCGTGAAATCTGGGATTGCGGCGTTCCTACCTTCGACGCCTTTGACAATTTTGCTGGAGAAAGTGCTTTACCAGCGCAACCGATTATCACTCCCAAAGAGCATAAATATGGTGACGATGAGGCGGCAGATATAAAGGCCGTTATCGCATTGGCAGGCGATCTATCAAAAGCATTATTGGGGGTTGCAGTCGCAAGCCACGCTCCAAAACAATGGGTGTTAAACGAACTTGCCGAAAAGCGATTGATGGCAATCGGCTACACAAGCCAGCCAAACAATTCTCTCGGCTTAGAGATCGTTCCAATCCCGCTGCTAAAATCGGAATTTGCTGACTGGAAAAAGTCAAAAATATCAGGCCTTGGCATTAGCTTTATAGATGTTCGAATTTGTCCGTTCCAAAATTTCGAAATCATGGCCGATACGAAAAAGGCGCGAGGACGTCCGCGATATAAGGAGCAGGTTTGGATCATCATTGATGATGTGGGGCTTACAGATTTGCAGAACAAGCATAGCCACAACAAAACTTCGATTGCCGCCGAAATTCACAAAATTGGTTTAATTCAATTTCCAAATGAATTTTCAAAATCAAAGCCCGATACGCAGACAATTATCCGACATTATAATTCATATTTAGACGGTAATTAACCCGCTCAATAATCAATAATATTTTGCCTTTTTGATGACTCGCGAATCATCGCGATAGTCGTCCTTTTAAGAGCCGAAGCGCAGCACATCGCCGCGCAATTGAGATGGCTCGATGGCAAAGAAACGTAACTACCAAGCTGAATATAAGCGCCGCATAGCGAATGCTGCGCGCCGTGGTTTGTCGCGTTCGCAAGCCCGAGGTCATGCCAAGGCGGGTGAAGCATCGATCCGTGCAAAACGCCCGGTTGATCGCGATAGGCTTGAAAATGCGCTGAAGGCATATCGAAACAGCGGACGACAAGTTGATGCAGCTCGCAGCGTGGGCGTTTCGGTCGAACTGTTGCGCCGATATTTGCGCGAAAATGTTTCCGTCAAGCGACGGGGCCGGACGCTTTTGATTGAGGACAACCGCCACCGCGAAATGACAATCTATTCGCGAGGTGAGAGAACTACCGCGATACTCCCAAGCTTTGACGCAGCATCGGTCAATGGCGAATTTTTGAACGCGGTCAAAACCTACATCCTTTATGGTGACGAGACACTTTTGGACAGGTTTGCAGGCGGCTCCGTAATCGACACGTCGGGCAAAGAGCATCCGTTCGAAACCGATCTTAACGTTCTCCATCGGCTCTATTCTGCCGGGACAGAGCCGTTCCACAACATTTACCGGCTAATCAATTGAAAGGAATGAAATGACTGACCCTCTCGCAAAAGAGAGGCGCGAACTTTTGCGCCTTGAAAAGCTTGGCACTGACAACCCTGTATGCGGCTCTTGCGGTGAACGTGATTGGCGCTGTTTGGAATTGCACCACGTTGCCGATTATGGCCGCGATGATTTGACTGTCATTGTTTGCCGCAATTGCCACCGTAAACTTAGCGACGATCAAAAAGATCATCCGAAATTTAATCCCAATGCCGATCCGCAGTTAGACCGGATAGGGCATTTCTTGCTTGGCCTTGCCGACTTGCTGAAACTGATATTTGAGCGCCTTTATATTTTTGCTCACATGCTAATTGAAAGGGCTGCATTGCCGGAAAAGGATGGTGCGGCATGACTGCCAACTCCATCCCGCCAATTAGCGATCATCTGGCTTTGTCAATTCGCGCCTTTGCAGAATCGACAATCGAAAAACAGCCAAAGCAGGCAAGCAAAAAGCGGCCGCCGTTTGCTAGTAAATGGACGCTGGTTTTCGATACCGAAACCACGTCCGATGCCAGCCAAGCTTTACGGATTGGCACATATCAGGTTCGCAAAGCTGGCGAACTTTACAAGGCTGGCGTGTTTTTCGATCCCGATGGTGTGACCGATGCCGAATTATGTAACTTGCAAAGACATTGTGAAGCGCACGGACTTTCACTTTTGACCCGCGATGAGTTTGCCGACGAGATATTATATAAAATCGGCTGGCAGCATAGAGCTACGATCATCGGATTTAACCTGCCTTTTGACATTTCGCGCATCGCTATCAGCCACGCCACCGCACGTTCCAGCGAATATCAGGACATGCGCGGCGGTTTTACGTTCAAGATTTCCCGCCAGAAAATCTACCCGAACTTGCGGGTGAAGCACATTTCGCGGGCTTATGCCTTTATCCGCTTTGCCGCAGCAATGGGACAACGAAATACACGCGGCGAACGAAAACGCGGCAACTATGATGGTCCAAGGCCGGGATTTTTCGTTGACGTAAAAACGCTGGCTAACGCGCTTTTCGCCAGAAGCTTTAGCCTATCCGATCTTTCGGTCTTTTTGCAGGTAAAGCACCCCAAACTAGAATTTGATGACTTCGCAGGCCCGGTCGATGATAGCATGATCGAATATGCGGTGCGCGATGTGCAAACCACTTGGGAATGCTATTGCGAATTGGTGCAGCGATTGGCGGCGTTGGGATTGTCCAATCTGTTACCGGAAAAGGCCTATAGCGAAGCCAGTATTGGCAAAGCCTATCTGAAAGAAATGGGCATTGTGCCGTGGCAGCAATGCCAATCGCAATTCCCGCGTCAAATGCTCGCCAACATTATGAGCACTTATTTTGGCGGGCGGTCTGAGGTCCGCATACGGCGCGAATTGCGCCAAGTTATAATGTGCGATTTCCTTTCCATGTATCCTACTGTCTGCACCCTTATGGGGCTTTGGCAATTTGTCATTGCGGACGGGATGACAACGCAGGACGCCACCGCCGATGCGAAAGCCACGCTGGAAATGGCCGATCTTGATTGGCTGCAACAGCGGCAATCATGGCGGCAACTTGCGATCCTTGTCAGAGTAAAAGCGGAAGGTGATATTTTCCCTGTGCGCGCTGCGTATGTCGAAGGCGATCAATCGACTATCGGGCTGAATTATCTCACATCGGACGATACATCGCTATGGTTTACCTTGGCAGATTGCATCGCGTCAAAGCTGCTAACTGGCAAATCGCCGCAAGTTTTGGAAGCTGTCGCATTTATGCCAGGTGCAACGCAGGCCGGATTGCGGCCAATCAATATCAGCGGCAATGCTGAATATCATATCGACCCCGCAAAAGACGATTTGTTCAAACGCGTGATTGAGCTTCGCCAGTCCGTAAAGGGACGGATGAACGTGGCATCTGGCGATGATCGAGCCGCGCTCGATACTGAACAGAACGCTCTCAAAATCTTGGCTAACGCGACAAGCTACGGCATTTACATGGAAGTGAATGTCAACCGTCGTGGCGCCCCCGTTCCAACAGTCGTGCATAGTGCGACTGCCGATCCGTTCAAATTTTCGACCGACAAAGCAGAAGAAATGGGGACATATTTTCACCCGGTGCTGGCGACGTTGATAACCGGCGCAGCGCGCCTAATGCTGGCAATTGCCGAACGGCAAGTCAGTGATAGTGGATTGGAATGGTCATTTTGCGATACAGACAGCATCGCCATCGCAAAACCCGACGCAATCGACGGCACAGCCTTTGCTGCGAAAGTCGAAAATATTGTTAGCTGGTTTGACGCCTTAAACCCTTATGACTTTGGCGGCTCTATCCTAAAAATTGAGCCTGAGAATTTCGCGCCTGATAGCAACATTCCCGAGCCGCTATTTTGTTGGGCAATATCAGCCAAACGATATGCACTGTTCAATATGGACGGCGATGGTTTGCCGATCATGCGAAAAGTATCGGCGCATGGCCTTGGACAATATCGACCGCCCTTTTACGAGGCCAATGCACCCGCAGATATGCCAAAGCCTCATCGGTCCGTTTTAGGAAATGGCATATCATATTGGCATATCGACTTATGGTGGCGGATTGTTAGGGCTGCAATCGCTGGAACTCCAAATCGGGTCCAGTTGGATTATCACACAGCCATGCAGCAACCGGCGATTAGCCGCTATGGTGCAACGTCGCCAGAATTGTTGCTTTGGTTCAAACATTACAACACCAATCGAAAATATCGCGAACAGGTAAAGCCGTTTGGATTTTTGCTGTCATTGGCCGTTTCGCCATTTTCATGTTCTGAACGAATATTCGATTTGAATACAAGCAAAGGCCGGCGCAAGAAGCCGCAGCCGCTAAAGCCAGCGACGGCATATGACACCGATCCTGCCAAAGTTGCATTATCTGCATTTTGCCGGGACAGCGGCAAGCCAGTGCCTGCCGACATGCTCAAAACCTATGCGGAAGCAGTGGCGCAATATCATCTACACCCTGAATCTAAATTCTTGAACGCCGATTTTCTCGATACTGGAACCACACAGCGCCGCCATGTTGCGATGACCGGCACTTGCCATATCGGGAAAGAGTCAAACGATTGGGAGGCTCAAGCGATACTGGGTTACGATCCCGACGCGGCACCCGATTACGGATTGTCACCGGATGAAATCGCCACCATTCCGGCTCGCCTAACCGCGTTGGCAAAAGCGATAGGGAGCAAAAATCTAGCGCAGCGGCTTCGCATATCTCCTGCAATTCTAATGAAGGTGAAATTGGCAAAGATGAATTGGGCCGATATTGCCTCAAAGATAGCGCCGGAGTTGATTTTGCGGTTGGAAAAAGACGCGAAGGCTGACCGTGATCGAAAGCAAGGCGAACTCGAAAAATTGAGTGAAGCTATCGAATTTGAAGGGTGGCGAGCAACCGCGCGAAAAATGCAGATTGACCCGTCAAATCTCAGACGCAGATTGAAAATGGCAAGATACAGGGTTAGTTCCGAAAAGTGATTTGAAATTCGCAAATTGGTTAGGGCGATGCGGGGCACATTCTATTAGAATGTACATGCAGGTATCGCCAGCCGCCAATTTACAACAGCTTGCATCCGTTATCTATGATAAGCCCTTATTATGATTGAACTTAGATATTATGAGTACCACCGAAATTGAATGGACTGATTCGACTTGGAACCCCGTTGCGGGCTGCAAAGTTGTGTCGGCAGGCTGCACGAATTGCTATGCCATGAATATGGCGCGGCGATTGGCGTCCATGGACATACCAAAATATAGAGGTCTAACTCGAATATCCGGTGGCAAAGCGGTTTGGACCGGAAAAGTACGGCAGGATGAAGAGTCCCTTGGCACTCCTTATAAATGGAAGAAGCCACGAAAAATATTTGTAAATTCAATGAGCGATCTTTTCCACGAAGCCGTCTCCGTAGATTTCATAAGAGCGGTGTGGAAAGTGATGAGGGAAACGCCGCAGCATCACTACCAGATTTTGACAAAGCGCCCAGAGCGCATGGCACTCGTTATATCGAAAGAAATTCAGGAAATACTGCCTAACGTGTGGCTGGGCACGAGTGTCGAATCTGCCGACGTCGCGAATAGAATTGAGCATCTTCGCGATACACCTGCGGCAATAAGATTTATATCGTTCGAACCCTTGATCGGGTCTGTTGGCGATGTGAATCTTGCTGAAATAGATTGGGCAATAGTGGGAGGTGAGAGCGGCCCGCGTTCTAGGCCCGTAAAAGAAGAATGGATCGATGAAATATTCGATCAATGCACTCTTACCGATACCGCATTTTTCTTTAAACAATGGGGCTCTTGGGGCAGCGATAATAAGAGGCGATCAAAGAAGGCTAATGGACGAACCTATCGAGGCAAGCATTGGGATGATATGCCTAATTTTGTCTCCGCGTAGTTTCAAAGTGGGCTGTAATAAGAAAGCGTCTGATGTCTAAGAAGGAGTACGATTGGGCAAACGGTGCTTCGCTAAGCGACCATTCCAGAGTTAAATTGAAAATATTGGACGAGTATTTTCGCGAGTATCTCAAAGTTAGATGCGTATTGCCGCAGCAGAGTAAATTTCGTCTCGCTATTGTGGACGGATTTTGCGGAGCCGGATTGTACGGGGATGGCTCGGAAGGCTCGCCCATAATATTTTTGAATGTACTGAAAGAGGTTTCACAAGAACTAAATCTAGTTCGGTCTATAGAAGGATTTAAGCCGCTCGATATAGAATGTTCTATATACTTCAATGATTTGAATGCGGACGCCATTTCGTTGTTGCGCGAGAATCTCGCTCCCATAAGGGAAGAAATATCGGCGTCCGCGCCGCGACTATCCATTAATTTGAATTTCTCACAGGGAAAATTTGAAGAAACCAAAACAGCTATATGCGAAAAGATAAAGGCTGACGGTTTCAGAAATGTTTTATTTAATTTGGATCAATACGGCTACACTCAAGTTTCAGAAATTTCTCTAAAATACTTGATGAGTGTGGCTAGATCGTCAGAAATATTTCTAACTTTTGCAATAGAGTCCTTTTTGACTTATCTTACCCCCGATCGAGTAAGTGAAATTTCTACTCAAAATGCAATTCCATTTTCAGGGAATATTGCGGATATAGACAAAAATCAGAATAAAAAGCAGTGGCTTGGCTCTGTTGAAAAAGTGGTATTCGAAGCCCTTAAGGGGACATCAAATTACGTAAGTCCGTTTTCGATTCATAATCCTAATGGATGGAGATATTGGCTGATTCATTTCGCAAACTCCTATAAGGCCAGACAGGTTTACAACGACGTTCTCCATAAAAATAAAAGCGCTCAGGCGCACTTCGGGCGATCCGGGTTAAACATGCTCTATTACAATCCTGACGAAGAAATTAACCTCTACCTTTTTGATCGCCCCAGTAGATTAAATGCTCGGTTGCAGCTTGATAGAGATATTCCCAACCTTCTGGAAACGAACGGCGGTCAGATGAGTATCCATGAATTTTATTCGAATTCATACAACCATACGCCTGCTCACAGCGACGATATTAATTTCTCGCTGGTTAATAATCCAGATTTGCAAGTTGTAACGTCGTCCGGTGGTACAAGGCGCAGTACCAACACGATAAAAAACGGTGATTTTGTGAAGCTCAGAAATCAGCGAAGTTTCTTCTCAGCACTCATTGGGTGACAAACACACAACAAACGGGAGTTCGGTTGGTCATGTTGGAATGGAAAAAACTATTGAGTTCGGCCAGACGGAAAGACCTGTCCAACAAAGGCGATCCTGTGCCTTTGAACGCCGCAGGTACACGTACCGAGATCGAACGGGATTATGACCGTATATTGTTCAGCACTCCCGTGCGTAGGCTGGCTGATAAAACTCAAGTTTTTCCGTTAGACAAAAACGACAGTGTTCGAAATCGGCTTACGCACTCCCATGAAGTTTCTAATCTCGCCAGAAGCATCGGCGTTGCTCTTGTCCATGATGACAAAAACAACATCCCAAAAGACGATCAGACGAAACGAGATTTGCCATCGATGCTTGCGGCTATCGGCCTAGCTCACGATTTGGGAAATCCGCCGTTTGGTCATCAGGGCGAGAAAGCTATCAGTTCGTGGTTCACGAAAAATGCAAAGACTGCGCTCAACTTTGGGAGGGTCAAGGGCGTTCGAAAGGTCGAAATCGAACGAATGAAATCCGACTATTTAAATTTCGAAGGAAATGCTCAGACGTTTAGAATTCTGACTAAATTGCAAATTCTCAATGACGAATTTGGACTGAACGTTTGTTGCGGAACCCTTGCAGCGCTTATGAAATATCCCGTCACTTCAGAACTTGTTTCCAACGACAGCAAAGCTACAAAAAAATTTGGATGCTTTCATTCCGAGCTAGTGTGTTTGGAAGAAGTTTTTAAAGAAACTGGCTTGGCCAGAGGAACTCGTCACCCGCTCGCCTACATTATGGAAGCGTGTGACGATATCGCATACTCGGTGCTGGATGCAGAAGATGCGGTGAAGAAAGGCCTCGTCTCATACACCGATATTTTATCTTACCTGACAGCTACATATCCTGACGATAAAATGATTAAAAAAATTGTAGAAAAGGCCGATGAACGGCATGTCATTCACCGAACGCACAATCTGTCGCCCGCCGAATTGAACGATATATCTACCCAGATGTTCAGGGTTTTTGCCATTGGTGAGATGATCCGCGCAGCTATTTCCGCCTTCGATGATAACTACAATTTGATTATGAACGGTAAGTTCGATGGAGATTTGATCGGATCATCGACTGCCAAACTAGCATGTAAGGGATTAAAAGATTTCTCTTACAAGCATGCCTTCGTCCATCGCAGCGTCCTAGCTGTCGAATTGCAGGGTTACAATGTCATCCATTCTCTAATGGACATGATGTGGGATTCAATTGCTGCGCGGGGTGATCCCTTAACTGTAGATGCTAGAGATTCGACAGCCGACGTTTTCCAGCGGTACGTCTATAACCGAATTTCTGAAAATTATCGGAGGATTTTTGAGGATAAAAGCAATTGTTTGCCGCTCAATTATAAGCGCAGCCAGCTTCTAGCGGACATGATTTCTGGCATGACTGACAGCTATGCGGTAAGCTTAGAGCAAGAGCTAACAGCGCTCCGCTCCATAAAAGACTGAGAGTATTTTGCAGTGGCAGTAGCTACAAATAGTGATGTTTTAAAAAAGAGAGTACGGCGCTTTTTTGAGCATGTGCCACTGGAGCGGCGCGCCGTTATGAGCGTTATTTCCGCTTTGAACGAGTTGGCAGAAGTCTATATTTTTGGAGGCCTATTGAGAGATTTGGCCTTGAGTGGAGTTGCCAGTTTTGAAAGCGACGTTGATATCGTTATCCGTCCATTTGACGCTCAGGCGTTTCATAATTGGGCCGACGAAAAGGGCTTTAAACCTAATAAATTTGGTGGCTATCGATTACTTAAAGACCGCTGGTTGTTTGATGTCTGGGAATTAGACCGGACGTGGGCCTTTCGACATGATCCCACAATTCCTCGCACAAAATATACGTTAAAGGATACCACATTTTTTAACTGGGATGCGATTGCCTACGATATAAAAGCTAATCAAATAATTTGCAGCGAGTCATATTTTCGCGACCTTTCACAAAGTCGCCTTGAGATAAATTTTGAGCCTAATCCTAACCCATTAGGCACCCTTGTTCGGAGTTTGAAATTTGTAAAGAATGGAGCAAAGACCGGACGTAGACTTACGGCGTTCATCCGCAGAAATATGGAAATGTATTCTGACGTTGAAATCTCCGAGTATGACAAAAATCAGTCTCGCATCCCCTCTTTAGAACTTAGCTTTATCGCAAAGATGCGGGATCGATGTAGCTTATCAAAATTAACTACCGATGATTTTGAATGGATTTCAGCAGATCAAATGGCATTGCTGTAAATGGGCGACAGATATTTTTCATCGGCGGTAAAGTAAGAGTGTGGTCATCGACGCACGTTCTGGCACCTATCGCTAATCCCCCTCCCCTGAAGGAGAGAGGTGATTTCTCTGTTTTCCCCAACAAATTCCGATGATTCAGCGCAAATTCATTGAATACGGTACAATTACGCACATATTGCAATCCAACAAGGCCGGTTGCTGCTTACGGGACCGCCATCTGGAGTGAATATGGAATTGAACCTGCCCTTATTGCCGTTGCGCGATATCGTTGTTTTTCCGGGCATGATTGTGCCGCTATTTGTTGGCCGTGATAAGTCGGTTGTCGCGCTCGAAAAAGCGATGGCGGCGGACAAAGAGATATTCTTAGTCGCGCAGCTTGATCCGGCTGAGGATGATCCCGGCAAGGATGATCTGTACGATATCGGCGTCACTGCGACGATTATGCAATTGCTTAAGCTGCCCGACGGAACCGTGCGCGTGCTGGTCGAAGGTAAGCAGCGCGGCGAGCTGATTGATCTGGTCGAGCGCGGCAGCGACTATGTCGAGGCCGGTATCCGCATGATTGAAGAACAGGCCGCCGAAGGCCCAGAAGCGACCGCTTTGATGCGTTCGGTAACCGAGCAGTTCGAAAATTATTCAAAGCTCAACAAGAAACTGCCCGCCGAAACTGCGGTTCAGTTGAACGAGATCGAAACACCTGCGGCGCTGGCGGACGCGGTTGCGGCGAATATCCAGCTCAAGGTATCGGATAAGCAAGCGCTGCTCGTCGAGTCCAATCCGCTTCGCCGCCTTGAAATGGCATTTGCCTTCATGGAGGGCGAGCTTGGCGTTTTGCAGGTCGAAAAGAAAATCCGTGGCCGGGTGAAACGGCAGATGGAGAAGACCCAGCGCGAATATTATCTGAACGAACAGATGAAAGCGATCCAGCGCGAGCTTGGCAATGACGACGGCGAAGGCGGCGACGAGATTGCCGAGCTGCAAAGCAAGATCGATACCACCAAGTTGTCAAAGGAAGCCAAGACCAAGGCCAATGCCGAGCTGAAAAAGCTGCGCGGCAT
>JANORM010000015.1:0-7189 GCA_031415335.1 Sphingomonadales bacterium
GTGAAATGGGTAAGGGACGGTCATTGGTGTTATTGCACGGCCTGTTCAGCAATTCGGAAATGAACTGGATTAAATTTGGCCATGCAAAAAAGTTGGCCGATGCGGGGTACCGCGTCATCATGCCGGATTTTCGCGCTCACGGCCAAAGCGATGCGCCGCATGACCCCGCTGCGTATCCACAAGACGTTTTGATGACCGATATTCTGGCGCTGCTGGATCATCTGGCGCTGGATGAATTTGACCTTGGCGGATTTTCATTGGGCGCGCGTACGGCGGCCAAGCTTTTATGCAACGGGGTTCGACCACGCCGTGCGATGCTAATGGGGATGGGATGGGTAGGGCTGCAAGGTTGGGACAGTCGCCGGCAATTTTTTGTCGATGCCATAAATCTGCGAGATAGCGTTAACCGCGATGATCCGCATTTCATGGCGGTCCAGTTTTTCAAAAGTCAGAAAATTGATCCGGTTGCCGCGCTATTGATGTTGAACAGTTTTGGTCCGATGGATACAAGTTTATTACCGAGCCTAGATTTGCCGATTGCTGTTATTTGCGGCGTAGATGACACGGATAATGGATCGGCCCCGATGCTGGCCGAAAAACTTGCCCAAACAGAATATTTTGAGATATCGGGATCGCATATGTCGAGTGTAACCGAAGGTGCGCTGAGCGATGCTATGATTGCGTTTTTAGGAGACGGACATGCCTTTTGAGGGAAATAGAGAGAAGAATTTCTGGAGGTATTGGCTCGGCGGACTGGCGCTTTTGGCGCTAATGATCGTGATGAACAATTGGCTGACGAACGATATCTCGCCTTGGGGCATCCGCGATCATCAGTCCGCGGGCACGGCATTGCGGATTGATGCCATACAAATTGCGTGGGCGTCGGCGGGCATGCTGGATTTTGCGCGGTGGAGCATTGCGATTGATCTGGTGTATATTGGGATTTATTCGTTTGGCGCATATTGCGGGGGCAAGTTGTTCACTGGCGAAGCGCATTCGGGCCTGAGACGTCTAGGATGGCTAATCATCATTGCCGCAATCATATTAGCCATTGCCGATTATCTGGAAACAATTTGCCAGTTTATTCAGGCCTTGCAATTTCGGGGAAGCGATTTGTTATCGCATATCGCGGCAACGGCGCAGCCTGTAAAATCCTTGGCTTTCCTGACGACATTTTTTGGAGTTTCGACTGGTTTGGTACTGCGTCGTTTTGTTCACCGCCGCGCTTGACGGCGGCGCATTAAAGTTTCAACATTGCGTTATATTATTCGCTTTGGGAGCGTCACATGAAAAACCTCGTTTCAATTACTGCCCTGACAATTGCCTTGGTGTCTGCCGCGCTTACGGCAAGTCCGGTTAAGGCCGACAATCACGGCGCGTCTGAAAGTGCGGCAATGGCCGCACCCACGGTGGCCGATGCAGAGGCATTCATTGCGTCTGCCGAAAAGGATTTGTTCGAGTTTTCGGTTGAGGCAGGCAAAGTAGCGTGGATTAACAGCACATATATCACCGATGATACCGACGCAATCGCTGCCAAGTACGGAGAAGTTGGGACTAAAAAATCGGTTGATTATGCCTTGCAAGCGGCGAAATTTCAAAAGGTGCTGGGCTTATCGCCTGAAACCGCGCGAAAGCTGGACATATTGCGCGGTGGAATAGTCTTGCCTGCACCCACGACCGATGGCGCAGCAGCACAATTGAGCGAAATATCGACCCGGCTCAATTCAGCCTATGGCAAAGGCAAGGGCACGTTGGATGGGAAGCCGATCAACGGTTCCGATATCGAAGCCGAAATGGGCACGAGCCGTGATCCTGCTAAGCTAAAGGAAATGTGGCTTAGCTGGCATGACAATGTCGGTGCACCCATGCGCGCCGATTATACAAAATTGGCTGGAATCGCCAATGACGGCGCAAAAGAGCTGGGCTTTGCGGATGTCGGATCGATGTGGCGGTCAAATTACGATATGCCCGCCGATGAATTTGCAGAGACGATGGACACATTATGGGCCGAAGTGAAGCCATTATATGACGAACTCCATACTTATACCCGCACCAAGTTAAACGCAAAATATGGTGGCGCGGTTCAGTCAAAGACTGGACCAATACGCGCCGATTTACTCGGCAATATGTGGGCGCAGGAATGGGGCAATATCTATGACATCGTCGCGCCAGCAGGGGCAGGTGATATTGGTTTTGATGTAACCGAATTGCTAACCACCAAGGGATATGATCCCAAGAAGATGGTGGAGGCAGGCGAAGGTTTCTTTTCGTCACTAGGTTTTGAAAAACTACCTGCGTCTTTTTATGAGCGGTCACAATTTACCAAGCCAGCCGACCGCGAAGTTGTATGCCACGCATCGGCTTGGGATTTGGACAATAAAGACGATATCCGTATCAAAATGTGCATCAAAGTGAACGGTGACGATTTCACCACGATCCACCATGAGCTGGGCCATAATTATTATCAGCGCGCGTATAAGGCGCAATCTTATTTGCATCTAAACGGCGCAAATGACGGTTTCCATGAAGCGATTGGCGATATGTTGGCGCTTTCAATCACGCCAGAATATCTCGTGCAAATTGGATTGCTTGATAAATCGCAAGTGCCTGGTGCGGATAAGGATACCGGGCTTTTGTTGCGTCAAGCAATGGATAAGGTGGCATTTCTGCCCTTTGGATTGCTCGTCGATAAATGGCGCTGGGGCGTGTTTGACGGGTCAATACCAGCGGCTGGATATAACAAAGGCTGGACCGATTTACGGTTGCAATACCAGGGGATTACTCCGCCAGAGACGCGCGATGAAACCAAATTTGATCCCGGTGCAAAATATCATATCCCCGGCAACACGCCCTATGCGCGGTATTTCCTAGCGCGCATTTTGCAATTCCAATTTTACAAGGCGGCATGCGATGCTGCCGGATGGAAAGGGCCGCTGCATCGTTGTTCGTTCTACGGCAATAAGGCTGTCGGCGCAAAACTGGGAGCGATGCTTGAATTGGGTGCATCAAAGCGATGGCCCGACGCGCTGGAGGCATTTACTGGCACACGCAAAATGTCAGGAAAACCGATGATCGAATATTTCGCGCCGCTAATGAAATGGCTGAAAACGCAAAACAAGGGCGCAAAAAAGGGATGGTGAGGCAAAGCCTCTCTATCTAAACGGAGGCTCGTTGAATGCCCTAAGCTTGCGGCTATGTAGGCTGTTGCCAGCCTCATTTAGCAACGCGCAGGTTTTTATGCCGATTTGAAGATGCGCGGCAATGGCCTCTTCATAAAATCGGTTGGCCTGTCCTGGCAGCTTAATCTCGCCGTGAATGGGCTTGTCCGACACGCATAGCAATGTTCCATAAGGTACGCGGAAACGATACCCTTGCGCGGCAATAGTGGCCGATTCCATATCGATGCCAATGGCCCGGCTTTGGGAAAAGCGCAGAGCAGAGGCTGAATAGCGTAATTCCCAATTGCGGTCATCGGTGGTCACAACAGTGCCCGTGCGCATGCGCCGTTTCAGGTCTGCACCGCGCGCTCCTGAAACGCTCTCGGCGGCGGCGGCTAACGCTTGCTGCACCTCGGCAATCGGAGGAATTGGAATTTCTGGGGGCAGCACTTGATCCAAGATATTGTCATCGCGCAGATAGGCGTGGGCCAGCACATAGTCGCCGATCCGTTGTGTCTCTCGCAATCCGCCACAATGTCCAATCATCAACCACGCTTCTGGACGAAGCACCGCCAGATGGTCGCAAATCGTCTTCGCATTTGACGGCCCTACGCCAATGTTCACTAACGTTATGCCGCTGCCATTTTCGGCCATCAGGTGATAAGCCGGCATTTGATGCCGCCGCCATGTGCTGTCCGCAACCAATTGCGCCGTATCATTGGTTGTGGCATCAATATACAACCCACCCGCTCCCGATAACGCGGTATATTTGCCATTCCCAACTTGCCTGCCTGCCCAATCAACAAATTCATCGACATATCTGTGATAGTTGGTGAACAGGATATATCGCTGAACATGTTCTGGCGGCGTTCCGGTATAATGTCGCAGCCGCGCTAATGAAAAATCGGTGCGTAATGCGTCAAACAACGCGAGCGGCGATCCGTCTGGACCGTTTGCGTTGAACATGCCGTCTGCAATTTCATCACCAATATCGGCAAGCTCGGTCGTCGGGAATACGCGCGCTAACTCCAAAGGACTAACATCGCCTAGTTCTAAACCGGCGCTACCGTCCAATACATATGGAAACGGAATTTCCTGCCTGCTTCGCTCGACGGTAATTTCAATTTCATATTGATCGTGTAATAGTTCTAATTGCCGCGTAAGATATGCGGAAAACAAACGCGGTTGCGTGATTGTGGAGCTGTAAACTCCGGGTTTTTCCAATCGGCCAAATGCCAGATTGGAAACAGAATCTTTTTCTACTCCAGCATAAGCGATGACCAGCTTTGGATAAGCATAATCATAATCAGAACGCGCCGATGGATTTGGCGAAGTTCTGTGCTTCAAATAATCGGAAAGCGCCGATTGCAGCCGTGCGACTGCATTATCATAAGCGGCATTAATTTCTTCAATAATGGAAGTGACGTTTTGATTGATCATAAGTGATATTGTCAGCATCAACGATAAGCGCAAGGAAAAAGGGCGGCGCGTATGCTCCGCCCTTCGTTACCAGTCAAATTGGGTTCAAAGCTGCTCGAGCATATGGTCGGCTGAACTAACGCGGAAATCGCCGGGGGCCTCTACATTCAACTGTTCGATCACGCCGTCGTTGACTACCATGGAGAAACGCTGTCCGCGTTTACCCATGCCAAATCCGGATGCGTCCATTGTAAGGCCCATTGCTTCAACGAATTCGGCATTGCCATCGGCAAGCATCGTGATTGCATCGGAACCACCCGCCTTGTTCCATGCCCCAAGTACGAACGCATCATTTACCGCCGTAAAGGCAATTTCGTCGATACCTTTGCTGGCCAATTCGTCGGCTTTTTCTACGAAGCCGGGTAAATGCTTTGCGGAGCAAGTTGGTGTGAATGCGCCAGGCACGGATGCAAGAGCGACGCGGCGGCCGGCAAAAAATTCACTGGATTGGACCTGCTGCGGTCCTTCGGAGGTAGCTTTAACTAGTTTTACGTCGGGAATTTTATCGCCAATTGCTATCGTCATTTCGGTGTCCTTATCGGTGTTTAGAAAGTGAATGTATTTTCGTTAACTGCCAAATACGTGCGCGATTGTGTTAACAGTTATCGCGGCAAATTGACAGATTAATTACTGCCCACAAGCACAAAGATATGCTGCAATTGCGCTTTTTCAAGAGCGTAGATAGTTAATTTCGCTTTACTGCAGAAGTTGAAAATTTGGTAAATTGCTCAGCCTAGTCTCTCCCTAAGCGTACGAAACAGGGGGAAAACGAAATGATAACCGGATTCAAAAAAAGCATAACATTGGTCACAATATGCATTCTAAGTGTGCAACCTGCCAACGCATGTTGGAATGACGCAGCCAATAATGCGCTTAAAATAAAACACTTAAATACGATGTTGATGGCTACCGCACTGCGATGCCGAAATACAGCCCACGATTTCTTGCCTGAATATAATGCATTCGTGTTGAAACATAACGCGTTACTCGGTGAGCAAAATAATATTGTTCGGATGGAGCTTGCCAAAACATTGGGAGATCGCGGCGCAATTGCAGAAAGCGATAATTTGTCGGTCGGTTACGCCAACACATATGGGGCTGGGCATCCCGCAATGGATTGTGCGCAGTTGAAGATGCTTGCCATTGACGTAGCTGCTCAGCCAAGCGATCCAAATTACTTCGCCGCACTGGGCGATAGCATATTGCTGCCTACCAAAGTGCCCGGCAGCGTTTGCCGATCCAACCCGAGCAAGATTGCCAGTAAATGATATAAAGCAATCTTTATATTTGATTTTGATTGGCCGCGCGGCTAGGGGCTTGCTTAATAATAATTCCTAGCCGGAGACTATCCCGTGTCGTTTAATGATTATGTAATTGCCGATATTACGTTGGCAGAATTTGGCCGCAAAGAAATCAACATTGCTGAAACTGAAATGCCGGGCCTGATGGCGTTGCGTAGCGAATTTGGCTTGCAACAGCCATTAAAGGGCGCCCGCATCGTTGGATCGCTACATATGACAATTCAAACTGCGGTTTTGATAGAAACGCTGACCGCTCTTGGTGCCGATGTGCGCTGGGCGACATGCAATATATTTTCGACACAGGATCATGCCGCGTCGGCAATAGCTGCACGGGAAATTCCCGTCTTTGCCGTAAAAGGCGAGAGCCTGTCTGATTATTGGGACTATGTTGGCCGCATTTTCGATTGGGGTGATGAAACCGCAAATATAATCTTGGATGATGGCGGCGATGCTACCATGTTTGCTCTTTGGGGTGCGAAGTTGGAGCGCGGAGAGACTTTTGGCGAGCCAGAAAATGAGGAAGAGATTGAATTTCAGCGTGCATTGAAAGCATTTGTTGCTGCACGGCCCGGGTATTTAACAGAGACAGTCAAAAATTTGAAAGGCGTTTCGGAAGAAACCACAACGGGCGTGCACCGGCTATACGAAATCGCGAAAAAGGGTGAACTTCCGTTCCCGGCGATCAATGTGAATGATTCCGTCACCAAGTCAAAATTTGACAATCTTTATGGTTGCAAGGAATCGCTGGTTGACGCGATCCGCCGTGCGACCGACGTGATGCTGGCTGGTAAAGTAGCATGCGTCGCTGGCTTTGGTGATGTGGGCAAAGGCTCTGCGCAGTCGCTGCGCAACGGCGGTGCGCGCGTTATGGTAACTGAGGTAGACCCTATTTGCGCTCTACAGGCCGCGATGGAAGGTTTTGAAGTTGTCACGATGGAAGAGGCCGTGACGCGCGCAGATATATTCTGCACCGCGACTGGGAATGCCGACGTTATTACTGCTGAGCACATGATGAACATGAAGCCGATGAGCATCGTGTGCAACATTGGTCACTTCGATAGCGAAATTCAGATTGCTGCACTAAGCAATTACAAATGGACTGAAGTGAAACCCGGAACCGACTTGGTTGAATTCCCTGATGGTAAGCAGATCATAGTTCTCGCCAAGGGCCGTCTGGTAAACCTGGGTTGCGCCACTGGGCATCCATCGTTTGTTATGTCAGCATCGTTCACTAACCAGACGCTCGCGCAA
>JANORM010000016.1:0-63842 GCA_031415335.1 Sphingomonadales bacterium
GGGTTGGGGTGGGGAGTGTAAGGATTGCGCAAGGCTGACAGGCCCCACCCCCGGCCCCTCCCCTGAAGGGGCGGGGAGATTCAAACTTATCCATAAATAGCTTCCTTAAATGGTTACAAGCCGACGCGGCGATAGGTGTCGATGAAACGTTCGCCTTCCGTGCGCAGGCCCTTGTAAACCTCGGTGGCTTTTTCGACGGCGTCGACCACGCCGTCCTCGTCAAATCCGGGGCCGATGATTTTGCCAATCGACACATCCTCTGCGCCCGATCCGCCAAAGGTCAGCTGGTAATTTTCCACGCCCTTACGGTCGACGCCCAAAATGCCGATATGTCCGGCATGGTGATGGCCGCAGGCGTTGATACAGCCGCTGATTTTCAGCTTGAGTTCGCCCAAATCACGTTGTCGGTCCATATCGGCAAAACGGGTGGCGATTTTTTGCGCGACAGGGATCGAACGGGCGTTGGCCAGGCTGCAATAATCCAGGCCAGGGCAGGCGATAATGTCGCTGATAAGGTCGAGGTTGGCATCGGCGAGTTCAGCATCACGCAATGCGCTCCACACGGCGTACAGGTCGCGCTTGGCAACATGTGGCAGAACGATATTTTGGGCATGGGTGACGCGCAGCTCGTCAAAGCTATACTGCTTTGCAAGGTCCGCCATAACGTCGATTTGATCGGCGCTGGCATCGCCGGGAATGCCGCCAATTGGTTTCAGGCTGATGTTGACGATGGCATAACCGGCTTGCTTATGCGCTTTGACATTTTGGTCGAGCCAGACGGCGAAGTCGGGGTCGCTGCGATCCGCTTCATCCGTGACGGCTTCAAAAGCAGGGGCAGCAAAAAACGCAGCTATCCGGTCAAACTCGGCCAGCGGCGGGTCGATGCCTAATGTCTTCACATGCGCAAATTCTTCCGTCACTTGGTCGCGATAGGCATCCGCGCCGATTTCATGGACAAGGATTTTGATCCGCGCTTTGTAGATATTATCACGGCGGCCATAACGGTTGTACACGCGCAGACATGCCTCGATATAGCTCAGCAAGTCTTCGGCGCTGACGAACGGATTGATCTCTGGCGCAATCATAGGGGTACGGCCCATGCCGCCGCCGACAAACACGCGGCCGCCAAGAACGCCATCCTGTTTGACAAGCTCGATGCCGATGTCGTGCAGGCGCATTGCGGCGCGGTCCTCAGGGGACGCAATCACCGCGATTTTGAATTTGCGCGGCAGGTAGCTGAATTCAGGGTGGAACGTGCTCCATTGGCGCAGCAATTCGGCCCATGGGCGCGGGTCGGCGACTTCATCGGCGGCGGCGCCAGCATATTGGTCAGAGCTGATATTGCGAATGCAATTGCCGCTGGTTTGAATAGCGTGCATTTCAACGCCCGCCAATTCCTCCAGCAAATCGGCGCATTCCTCCAGCTTGATCCAGTTATACTGGATATTCTGCCGCGTGGTGAAATGGCCATAACCACGGTCATATTTGCGGGCGATATGCGCCAGCATGTGCATCTGCTTGCTGTCCATCGTGCCGTATGGAACCGCAACGCGCAGCATATAGGCGTGGAGTTGCAGATAAAGCCCGTTCATCAGCCGCAATGGCTTGAACTGGTCCTCAGTGATTTCGCCAGCGAGGCGGCGGTTTACCTGATCGCGGAATTCGGCGACGCGGGCATCGACGATCGATTGGTCGAAATTGTCATATTTATACATTTGATATTCCCAAATTTCGGTTCGCGCAGAGGCGCAGAGGCGCAGAGTATTTCGCGGAAATACGCAATGTCTCTGCGACTTTGTGCCTCTGCACGATTATGATTTTACAGTTCATACAATGTGCTCCGCCGCCAGTTGGTCAGCCGGTTTCATACCCAAATCCATACGCACCGTGGGGCCAAGCGCGCGAACGCGGTCTTTGATGTGGGCGGGGCGGGGGCCTTCTGGTGTGGCGCTGGCTTCGATAATATAGGATGCGTTGACGCGGCGTGCGTCTTCCTCAGTGGCCAATATTGCCTCGCCATTATCGCCTGCGTCCACGGCATCCTCGATTTTGCGCGACCACCCGCTGCCCGTCCACCAAATCACGTCGCCTGATCCAAGGTCGTTTCCTGTTAATAACTTCACGTCAATTTCTCCGCTTCCTTGGCCAAAATGCAAAGCGCATCTTCGGCATCCGATTTCAATACCACGTCGCCAACTATGATAATCGCCGGGCTGGCCACATTTTCGCGGACAATCATGTCGCCCAAATCGGTCAGCATCGTCCGAATCGCGCGCGCATCATGGCGCGTGGCGCGCTCGATAACGGCGACGGGTGTGTCCGGCGACACGCCATCGGCAATCAATTTTTCGGTGATGTCGTCGGCGGTGGCGACGCCCATGTAAATCACCAAAGTGCGGCCTTTTCCAGCAAGTCCCGACCAGTCTTGATCGGTCAATCCCTTGCATTGACCGGCAACAAAGCTGACCGCACTGGATGCATCGCGGTGGGTGAGGGGCAGCATGAATTGCGCGCCGCCGCCAATGGCCGCCGATATGCCCGGAACAATTTCTACGTCGATTTCTGATGCGCGACATGCCTCCGCCTCTTCGCCGCCGCGGCCAAAAATAAACGGATCGCCGCCTTTTAACCGGACGACCATATGACCGGCATTGGCCTCTCGGATCAGAATTTCGTTGATGCCGTCTTGCGGAACGCTGTGTTTACTGCGTTGTTTGGCAACGGAAATAAAGCGCGCATTCGGGTTGCATAAGGCGATGATCGCATCATCGACCAGCCCGTCGTGCACGATCACATCGGCGCGCGCGATTAAACGTGCAGCCTTCAATGTCAGCAGTTCGGGATCACCCGGGCCGGCGCCCACCAGATATACGATCGCTTTTTCCATTGTGCCCAATTGGACGCAATCGATCAACTCTGCAATTCAGGATAATTTGCCCGATGCAAAGGCCAGCTTTTAGCGTGAATTATTTCGCCGATTCCGCGCCATATTCTTCGTCTTTCAAGCCAATGCCCATTATGGCGCGCAATTCTTCATTTTCCGCAGAAACCACCGGATAGGCGCAATGATCCGCGGCGTAATATCCGCTGGAACGGTGGTTACCCGACAGGCCGATGCCGCCAAAGGGCGCTGATGCTGACGAACCATGCGTTGTTGAGTTCCAGTTGGTTATTCCGGCGCGGCTGTTTGACCAGAACTCGTTATATTGTTCGGGGGTGCCGCCGAGCAGCGATGCAGACAATCCAAAACGTGTATTGTTGGCCTCGGCAATGGCTTCGGCAAAACTGCCGACGCGGATGCATTGCAGCAACGGCCCGAATAATTCGATGTCGGGGCGTTCTTTCATGTGGGTCACATCGATGATGCCGGGCGTCAAGAAGGGACGACCAGCGATAGGCCGCGCCATATGCTTAATTGGACGCCCGCCATGGCTCATCAGCGTGACAAAACTCTCGGTCAAGCCATCGGCGGTTTCGTTGTCGATAACCGGACCCATGAACGGAAATGGTTCGCTATAAGGATCGCCAATAATCAAGCGGTCGGCGATCCGTTTGACCTCGCCAAAGACGGCGTCAGCCAGCGTGTCTTTGACGATCAGCCGCCGGGCCGCCGTGCACAATTGGCCAGCGCCGGCAAATGCGGATTGCACCACAATCACGGCCGCGCTGTGAATATCGTTGGTATCCCATACGATAATGGGATTGTTGGCGCCCATTTCCAAAGCTAGAATTTTATTCGGTCGCGTCGCAAATTGGCGGCTCAATTGAAAACCAGCATGCGAAGATCCGGTGAACAGCATGCCGTCTATTCCGGCATGTTTCGATAATTCGATGCCGGTTGCTGCGCCGCCTTGCAACAATCGCAAGACGCCGTCGGGCACCCCGGCTTTATGATATAACTGCTTTAGAAATTCGCCCACTGCTGGCGTTTTTTCAGAAGGCTTGAAAACCACGGCATTGCCCGCGACCAAAGCCGGAATAATATGGCCATTGGGAAT
Source organism: Sphingomonadales bacterium (assembly GCA_031415335.1). Classification (GTDB taxonomy): domain Bacteria; phylum Pseudomonadota; class Alphaproteobacteria; order Sphingomonadales; family Sphingomonadaceae; genus Sphingorhabdus_B. Next base: position 3,999 of record JANORM010000016.1, read on the forward strand.
TTGTGCAGGCTCGTTGAACGGCGACATTACAGCCAGAACGCCGTGCGGTTTGTGGCGCAGCGCCGTGCGATTGCCGGGTTTACCCTCAATGCAACGCTGCGATGTGCGTTCGGCATAAGCTCGGATGGCCGAATCCACTTGGCCGATAACATTTTCCACTTCGTTGCGGGAAACCCACAGCGGTTTGCCAGTTTCGCGAGAAATTAACTCGGCAAGCTTTTCACCATCGGCGCGGACGCGGCCCGCGATTGAGCGCACAATTTCAATACGGTCAGTTAGCGCCTTGGAGGCCCATTTTGGCCACGCTTCTCGCGCTGCGGTGACTTCCGCGTCGACATTACCCGGCACCCCGCGCCAAACTTGGGCGCCGGTGGCTGGTTCATACGAAACCAGGTCTGCCTGTATTTCAATGCCTAACGGTAGGGACATATTCAATTAACCATGCTTTCCACAAATCGGGATAGCTTACAAAAATAAACAATTGCTTACTTTTTAGATAGTTTGGCTGGTTAATTTTGCGGTCAGTAATTGAGCATCGCGCCCATATCCCGAATATCGGCGATCTTTTTATGCAACGCCGTCCAATCGTCGCGCTGTGCAATCGCGTTCCAGATATCCTCGACCTCGTCCACATGCATTGAGCAAATTGGCGTGTTTTGCCAATCATCCTGCGTTTTGGCTAAGGCAGCATAATCAGACAGAATTTCAAGGAACCTTAAATACGCATCGCTAGCAGGATGTTGTCTCGCTTCCCTCCCGCTGCGGTGCGCATGAAAGAACGCGTCAATATCAATATCGTCCGTTATCATGGCACGCTCCGCCGCCTCCACCAATTGACGGTCCTTCGCCTCGCCAGCGGAACGAAGCCCCAGCCGCCATAGGAATTTCGTTATTAGCGCCGCTTGAAATAGCGCCGGAAAACGCTCCAACGCCGCAATCAACGGCGGTGCTTCGCAAATCAACCGCAAGGAAACGGCAAGCTGACCCAAATTCCAATGCAGCGCCTCGGCTTGGCGGCCAAAGGCATATAGGCCGTATTCATCAAAATAGGCGGCGGTAAAGCGCGGATTCCATTTCGGTGTGAACCGCCACGGACCGTAATCAAAACTTTCGCCCGTGACATTAATATTGTCCGTGTTCAGCACGCCGTGGACAAAGCCTGCGGCCATGTAAGACGCCGCAAGCTCGGCAATGCGTTCCACAGCTAGATTTAGCAATCTCGCGGCAGGATTGTCGCTCGGCTCGGTGCGGTATAAATTGGTGAGGCAATAACGTACCAATGATTCCATCATCGATATGTTGTTTTCAAACGCCACGCGTTGAAACGTGCCGAACCGAATATGGCTGTGGTTCAGGCGAACCATAACGGCCGAACGCGTGGGTGATGGTTCATCACCGCGCACCAGATTTTCGCCTGTTTCAATCAACGAAAATGTTTTCGATGTACTGACACCCAGCGCCTCTAGCATTTCGGTTGCCAAAATCTCGCGCACGCCGCCTTTCAGGGTTAATCGGCCGTCGCCGCCCCGGCTATAGGGAGTTGTGCCCGAACCTTTTGTCCCCAGATCCAATAACCGCCCGCCCGAATCGCGCAGCTGGGCAAACAAAAACCCCCGGCCATCGCCAATGTCAGGATTGTAGTTGCGAAACTGATGCCCGTGATAGCGCAGCGCCAGCGGCTGCGGCATGTTATCCGGCAACGGTTCAAATCGGCCAAAATGCGACAGCCACTGCGCGTCTGTAAGATGCTCTAGGCCCACCAAGGCCGCTGCGCGATCGTTGCGGTATCGCAAAATCGTCTCCGGAAAATCCGCAGGCTGCACTGGATCGCCAATTTTTTCACCAAGGCTAGAGATTTTAACATCAGGCTTGTAAGCAACAGGCAGAGCAGAGTTTTTCATGCCACCTTCAATGGTGGCTGCAACAGGGAAAGGCAAGTATGGCGGCGGCGCGCATTCTACATTTGCACAGCGTATTCGACCTTGGCGGTCAACAAGCGCGGGCAGTTAAATTGATGAATCATTTTGGCGATATGGCGGAGCACGTGGTTTTGTCATCGGTGCCCGATGCGCTTGGCGCGCGCGATGCGCTCGATAAAGCCATCAAGGTCGAATTTCCCGGCGATGCTGCACCCGCATTATATGGCAAGCCCAATATGCGGCGATATTTTGCACTGGCGCAATATATGAAGCGGTTCAGCTTGATTTTGAGCTACAACTGGGGCGCGATGGACGCGGTTATGGCGCACACATTGTTGAGCCGCCGTTATGGTCTGCGGCCATTGATCCACCATGAAGATGGTTTTAGCGAAGATGAAGTTGATAAGCTGAACTGGAAACGCAACTGGTTCCGCACCATCGCATTACAGCGCAGCCAATCATTGGTTGTGCCATCCAAAACGCTGGAGAATATTGCGTTACGCGAATGGCATCAGCCGTCTGATAAAATCGTCCGTTTTCCCAATGGCATTGATGTAAAACGCTATTCGAAAACCTGCCAACGCGGCGCATTTCCCGGATTCGTCAAGCGCGACGGTGAAGTCGTTGTGGGTACGGTTGCTGGGCTGCGTGCGGTTAAGAACATTCCGCGTCTGGTGCGCGCGGTTGCAGCGGCAGGGCCAAATGTCAGGCTGGCGGTGGCAGGCGAGGGACCAGAACGCGATGCAATTGCCGCCGAGGCGCAGCGGCTGGGCATATCCGACCGATTGATGATGCCGGGATTTCTGCGTGATCCGCACCGCTATGTCGGCTTGTTCGATATTTTTGCATTGTCATCGGACAGTGAGCAATATCCGATTTCGCTTGTTGAGGCGATGGCGGCGGGATGCGCCGTGGCCGCAACTGACGTTGGCGATGTTTACGATATTGTTGCGACGCCCAACCGGCCGTATATTGTGCCGAGGGACGATGCGGCGTTGGCCAATGCGATAAAGACGCTGACCGAAGATGCCGATTTAAGAGCGATGTTGGGCACAAAAAACCGGGACAAAGCCTTTCTTGAATTTGACGACGTCAATATGTTTGCACGGTACCGCCAATTATATGGTTCTGCGATGGGGCGCGCCGATTTTGCAAGACAAGATTGATAGCATCGTTTAGCGGCTTGATCTGGGGTATAGTTGAAATACTTGATGGGGCGATTGCAACTGTGCGCAGGTCGGTATGCTGAATTATTTCGATAGGGGTCGATATCGTGTTCAAGGGTCTTAAACCCATTTCTTATGCTGGCCGCGAGGTATGGCCACTGATTGAAGGCGGCAAGGGCGTTGCGGCCACCAACCACGCAAGTTCGGGCGCGTGGGCGGCTGCAGGCGGCATTGGTACCATTTCTGCGGTGAATGCCGACAGCTATGACGATGAAGGCAACGTCATTCCGCAGGTTTTCAATGGCCGCACCCGCGAAGAACGCCATGAAGAGCTGGTCGAATATGGCATTCGCGGTGCGGTGGCGCAAATCAAACGTGCGCATGAAATTTCTGGAGGCAAAGGCGCGCTGAACATCAATGTGCTATGGGAAATGGGCGGGGCGCAGCGTATATTGCATGGCGTGCTGGAACAAACCAAGGGCATGGTGCACGGCGTTACTTGTGGTGCAGGTATGCCGTACAAGCTGTCTGAGATCGCGGCGCAATATGGCGTATATTATTTGCCGATCATCAGTTCGGCACGGGCGTTTCGGGCGCTTTGGAAACGGGCATTTCACAAGGTGCCTGAATGGATGGCGGCGGTAGTATATGAGGATCCGTGGCTGGCGGGCGGGCATAACGGCTTGTCCAATGCCGAAGATCCGAAATCGCCAGAGGATCCATATCCGCGCGTCAAGGCGCTGCGTGAAACCATGCGCGCAGAGGGCATTAGCGACGACGTACCGATCATCATGGCAGGCGGCGTGTGGTATTTGCGCGAATGGCAAAACTGGATCGACAATCCCGAACTGGGCCAGATCGCTTTCCAATTCGGCACGCGGCCATTATTAACGCAGGAAAGCCCAATTCCGGACGGCTGGAAAGACGCATTGACGCAGATTCCAGAAGACGGCGTGCTGCTGCATAAATTTTCGCCCACTGGATTTTATTCGAGCGCAGTCATCAATCCGTTCCTTAACGGCTTGCAAGCGCGGTCGGAGCGGCAGGTAAGCTATGTCACAGCAGCGACCGAATTGAACAGCGCGCGGTTGGATGTTGGTGTAAAGGGCAAGAATTTCTGGGTCACGCCAGCAGATTTGATGCGCGCCCGTGAATATCATGCGCTCGGTTTTACCGAGGCCTTGAAAACGCCCGATGAAACCTTGGTTTTTGAAACACCGACAACACGCGATGTCATTCGCAAAGATCAAAAAGATTGCATGGGCTGCCTGTCGCATTGCGGATTTTCGTCATGGAAGGATCATGACAATAACTCCACAGGCCGCCTTGCCGATCCGCGCAGTTTTTGCATACAAAAGACGTTGCAGAATATAGCGCATGGCGAGCCGATTGACGAAAACCTGATGTTTGCCGGGCATAGCGCCTATCTGTTTGGCAAAGACCCGTTTTATTCAAACGGCTTTGTTCCAACCGTCAAACAATTGGTCGACCGCATTCTGACGGGCGATTAAGCGTTCGGCGCATTTTGGCGGGAACACATGAAACTGCACGAAATCCGGAATGTGCACTCCGGCGCAGGCGGGAGGCTTTGAAAGCCCACGCAGTTTTTGCCTGCACCGCTCCGGCCTGCGCCGGAGCACATAATGGTTCAGTTTAACGGTGGTTCAGTTTGGCGAAATCATCCACTAAATCACGCGACTACAAAATTTAGAGCAGACATTTGATTCAATCAAATGTCATTCCGCTCTAATCCAAATCCCATGCCCGTTCGCCGTGGCTGGCAATGTCCAGGCCATCGCGTTCCGCATCGCGGCTGACCCGCATGGGCAAGACCATCGACACCATATAGCCAATCACAACCGTCATGACGGCAGAATAAGCGGCAACAGTGCCCACGCCTATCGCCTGAATCCCAAGCTGCGAAACCATTCCGGCATCGTCGGCATAGCCCGCGCCGCCAAATGCCTCGCTGGCAAACACCGCAAGCAACAAAGATCCCAAAATGCCGCCGACGCCGTGGACAGCAAAAACGTCAAGCGAATCGTCGATTTTCAATTTGCCTTTGACAAGTCCGACCGCATAAAAGCATGTGATCGCCGCTGCGATACCGATGATTGTCGCGCCGCCCGGGCCGACTACGCCAGCCGCTGGCGTGATCGTTGCCAAACCTGCGACTGCGCCTGTTGCGAAACCAACCGCCGTTGCTTTGCCAACCTTTATCTTCTCGATTAGCATCCAAACGAGCGCAGCAACCGATGCGGCCATATGCGTATTGATGATCGCGCTGGCCGCGCCAAAATCGCTTGCCGTCAACGCCGATCCCCCGTTAAATCCAAACCAGCCGACCCATAACAGCCCAGCGCCAGCCACCGTTAAAGCGGGGCTGTGCGGCAACATCAATGTTTTTGGAAATCCTTCGCGCCGGCCCATCATCAATGCAACGACCAATGCCGATACCCCTGCTGTTGTGTGCACAACGATGCCGCCTGCAAAGTCAATCACGCCCATGCTGGCCAAGAAACCATTGCCCCAGACCCACCGCGCAACCGGAGCATAAACCAGCAAGGACCACAGCGCACAGAACGCCACGACCCAGCCAAAACGGGCCCGATCAACCCATGCGCCCACGATCAGCGCCGGAGTGATAATCGCAAATGTCATCTGGAACAGGCCGAACACCAGCTCGCCAATGGTTTGGCCGTCACGGACCGCTGCCATGTTGTTAAACATGAAATTCTGCGTCGTGCCGAGATGTTCGGTGCCATCGGACGAAAATGCAATGCTATAGCCAATGGCGATCCAAATCACCGAAGTAATCGCCGCAATTGCGCCGATTTGCACGAGCACTGAAAGGAAATTTTTAGCACGGACGAGGCCGCCGTAGAACAAGGCCAATCCGGGCAGGGTCATCATCAGGACCAAGGCGGAGCTGGTCAATACCCATGCCGTATCGCCGCTATCAACATTGGCAGCTGCGTCCGCCGCATCTTGCGCAAAAGCGGGCGCAGCCACAAATGCTGCCGCAAGAACGGCCAGTTTGCCCAATTTACCCATGTCGATCCCCGCTTAAAGACTATTATTATGGCCGTCCTAAGCCACCAACGCTTAACGCTCAATCAACAAATTGCATTTTGCGGCAATTTTTTGATATAAACTTGCGGATACTGCGCGCAAATCAGTGTCAGCTGTCCAACACTTGATCGGGCGGGCGGTGGCCATCGGCCCACATGCGGATGTTGGCGATTACGCGCTCGCCCGATGCCTCGCGGCCTTCAAATGTGGCGCTGCCTAAATGCGGCAACAGGATAACATTATCCAACGTCAACAAACGCGGGTCGACGGCGGGTTCGTGGGTGTAGACATCAAGACCTGCTCCGGCGATCTTATCATGCTGCAACGCGTCAATCAGCGCGCTCTCGTCGATCAATTCGCCGCGCGAGCTGTTAATCAAATACGCGCTGGGTTTCATCATCGCAATCCGTGCAGCATTAATCAGTTTATCGGTTTCGGATGTCAGCGGACAATGCAAGCTGACAATATCACTGCGCGCAATCAAGCGGTCCAATTCGGGTTCAAACGTAACGCCCAATTGTTCCTCAATACTATGCGGCAGGCGTTTGCGTTTGGTATAAATAACCTCCATCCCAAATGCCCGCGCCCGCGCCGCCACGGCCTCACCAATGCGGCCAAAACCGACAATGCCTAGCGTCTTGCCGCCGATCCGGTGGCCCAACATGCCGCTTGGCCGCCAGCCGCCCCATTCGCCGCTGCGCATCAATTTTTCACCCTCGCCCAATCGGCGGGGGACCGACAAAATCAGCGCCATCGTTAGGTCAGCGGTGTCATCGGTAAATACGCCCGGCGTGTTGGTGACCATGATACCCTTCGCCTTTGCCGCGGCAATATCGATATGGTTTACGCCTGCACCATAATTGGCGATCAACCGCAAACGTGGCGGGGCGGCGGCGATCAACTCAGCGTCTAAATGGTCGGTCACCGTGGGCACAAATACGTCGCAGTCAGCCATAGCCGCAGCCATTTGATCGCGGGTCATTGCGGTGTCGTCGGTGTTAAATTGTGCATCGAATAACTGCGCCATGCGCGCCTCCACAGCGGGCAATAATGTGCGGGAAACGATGATGCGCGGACGTTCAATACGGGAATGTTGGATCATGCAAAAACGATTACGGCGCTTCATAATGGTTCGTCAAGTCATCAGGCTTGAACTGTCGGCCCTGCTTACACTATAGAACTACTTGGGTAGGGTAAAATGGCGTTTAGATTCATGAAAAATAGTGTAAAATCCTTTGGACTGTTGGCATTTTTTATTGCTGTAAATGCGGCTGACGGCATGGCATTGGCGCAGTCGGAAAAGAAGACTCCATATTGGGCATCGCTAAACGCCGAAGAGGCGCGGATGCGAACGGGGCCGAGCACCGATTTCCCTGTTAAATGGGTGTATAAGCGCAAATATTTGCCCGTGAAAGTAGTCACAGTACACAGCGTTTGGCGTAAAGTTGAAGATCCCGATGGCGACCAAGGTTGGGTCCATGTCCGCTTGTTAAGCCCCAACCGCACCGCCGTGGTTATCGGTAGCGGTACAGGCGCATTGCGCGAATCCGCCGGCGCAACGGCGCGTATCGCTTGGCGCGTGGAACCTGGCGTGGTCGGCCGGATCGACGACTGCCAAAACGGCTATTGCCGTTTCGACAATGCTGGACGCTCTGGATATATCGAGGCGGACCGGCTATATGGCGATGAACTGCCCTGATTTCGACAACGAAATGCGTGGCAGGACTTAGACAATAGACATTTGCCGAAAAATGTTTAAGCGCCTGTTTCCATGAAAACGATACTCGCTTTTGCCGCTGTGCCCGCCGTCATTTTGGCTGGATGCACTCCCGTAACGCCCAAGGATGCTGGCAAAAATGCTGCTGCGAGTGAGGCGGCAATCGCTGCAAAACCTGGCTGTGATCAAACCACGGCATCGGGGCTTGGCTATCGCATGTTGAAGGCAGGCGAGGGCGCTGCTCCGGCAGGTCGCGATAAAGTGACGATCAATTACAAAGGCACGTTGGCCGTCAATGGCGCGGTGTTTGACGAGAATAAGGGCGCGTCCTTTGGCGTCGGCGGCGTTATTCCGGGATTTGCCGAGGGCCTGCAATTGGTCAAACCGGGCGGCAGCATTCGCCTATGTATTCCCGCTGCATTGGGTTACGGCGAAACCGCGTCTGGAAAAATTCCGGCCAATAGCGATCTGGTGTTTGAGGTTGACCTGCTGTCGGTTGCAGCCGCGCCGCCCGAAGTTTTGCCAGCGGATCAGCGCGCGTGCTCCGATAAAACCGCATCGGGACTGGGCTATCAAATGTTGACGCCGGGCGAGGGTACATCACCCACCGATGATGACGTTGTGCTGATTGGCTATGCCGGATATTTGGCGGCGGATGGCAAAACATTTGATCAAAATGACCAGACAGCATTTCCGGTAAAGGCGGTTGTTCCCGGCTTTAGCGAAGGTTTGAAGCTGATGAAAAAAGGCGCGAAATACCGCCTGTGTATCCCGTCGGCGCTTGGTTATGGTGCGCGTGACAGCGGACCCATTCCCGCCAACAGCGATCTGGTTTTTCTGGTCGATTTAATCGACATGAAATCAATGGCGGAAATTCAGAAACTGCAAGGCGGCGGCGCGGGTTAAGCTGCTGTTGCGGCAGAATTGAATTTACGTGTTCTCCGGCGTAGGCCGCAGAACACATTGTTTGTGACATTACTTGCTGCGTTTTATAGGCATACTGCAATTACGGCTGGGCAATATTGAACGACGCTGCCTGCGGTTCGATCGCAGTGAGCATCGCTTCCACCGCCGCGCGGTCACCCTGTACTTTTAATCCTGCGCCCTCCATTTGCGCCAGCGGCAATTTCAGGAACATAAGCCCTAAAAACAACTGTCGTGGCCCCGTGACTGTGGCCACCGGCGCTTCATGCTCTGCATCCATGTCGGCGAACATTACCGCGTTACCAATGCTGATTTTGGCGCGCTCCTTGCGATCAGTGAATACGAAATTAAGGTTCAATTTCTGCGCGCCCAATTTTTCGGGATCAAGCCGCGTTGCGACTGAATTTAATAGCAGCCCTGTTGGAATTGCGGCGATCAAGTCAAGGCTTTGCGTGGTCAGCCCCGGTTTCGCGCCTTCGCGCAAATCGCGCGCAGCGGACAGGAACATATTACGCCAAATTGCCGATTCCGCTTGATAACCTTGTTGCTCATAACTGTCGGCGAGCATGCTTTTGGCGCGAGCATTTTTTGAATCGGCAAAAACCAGTTGGTTGAGCAGGTCCGATGACCAGCGGTAATCCCCCGCCGCCATTGCCTTTTTCGCTGCCGCCAAAACCTTTTTCGCGCCGCCGATTGCCGCCACAAATTTTTGCCCCCGCGCCTCGGGTGGATGCGGGTTCAAATTGGCGGGGACGCCATCATACCAGCCTAGATAATATTGATACACGGCTTTGCTATTATGACTGTACGTGCCGTAATATCCGCGGTTGAACCATTGATCGGCGATTGCCGGCGGCGCTTTAATCGTTTCGGCGATTTCAGTTTGCGTTAGACCCTTGTTCATTAACCGCACCGTTTGATCGTGCAGGTAGCGGTAGTTATCGCGATGTGCCGACAGCCAGCCGTTAACATCGTCAGCGCCAAATCGCGGCCAGCAATGGCTGGAAATCGCAATGTCGCTGCGCCCTGCATATAATCCCACGGCCTCATGTAAATACCCAGCCCATGCCAAGGTATCGCGCACCTTTGCCCCGCGCGGCGTTAAGATATTATGCAGCGAACATGTCGCAATCTCTGCCGCCAAAAATGTCTTTGCGGCGGGAATATAGACATTCATTTCGGCGGGCGCTTCGCTGTTGGGTGCCATTTGAAATTCCAATGTCACGCCGTCGATAACGCGCGTGTCGCCGGTTTTGCGAATGTCGTCATTGGGCGCGATCAGGGTTATTTCGCCCGCCGATATGCCCATGCCAATGCCGCTGCCCAATTGCCCCGTCACACCGGGCAGAATGCTGCCGCCGAATTGATAATTGGCGCGTCTGCCCATTGCTGCGCCTGCAATGACATTTTCAGATGCCGTTTCGGCCAGAAAATGTTCGGGTGCGATAACCGCCACTTTGCCCGATTTGGCATCCGCAGGATTGATAACGCCGCGCGCTCCGCCAAAATGGTCGCCGTGGCTATGGCTGTAAATTACGCCGGTGACGGGCCGTTCGCCCAATTGGGCATTGACCAATGCCAACGCCGCCGCGCCCATTTCACGCGTGGTAAGCGGATCGATCAATATCCATCCGGTATCGCCCTTTATCACCGTCATGTTTGACACATCAAACCCACGCACTTGCCAGACATTTTCCGTTACCTTGAACAGGCCGTGCTTGCGTAGCAGACCGGCATGCCGCCAAAGGCTTGGGTTCACGCTGTCGGGCGCGCCGCCACTAACGAAATCAAAGGCGTTCAAATCCCAAACAATGTTACCTTGCGCGTTGCGGATTATGGGATCGGTCAGCGTGGCGATAAAACCGCGCTGCGCAAATTCAGCATCGCGGCCATCATCATTTGGCAAGCCAGCCAATGTTTGCCTTTGCACTTGCGCTGTTGCTGGTGACGCGGGCTTGTTGGCGGGATCGTCTGCCGCTGCAACCGCTGTGCTGCTGACCAATAATAAACCTGCCAATGCGAATTTCATTTCATCCCCCCCTCTGATCTCTGCGCCTATATGAGCCGTAATTTGTTTGCTACGCAAGTGACGATCGAAATCGCTGGGGCGTGAGCATTGAAACTTGTGCTGAATATTGGTGCATGACTTGTGTTCGATATTTTGGCAGGGCAAAACAATGGAGCCATCCCCAATCATCGTAACCGCGAAAATGGGTAAGGCGGAACAGGCATGGGCGAATAAATTGCGCACGGTGCATTTCCCGCCGGAACGCAATTTTCTGGATGCGCATATCACGTTGTTCCATCATCTACCGCCCAGCATGCTGCCGGAAATCAGGGCTCGGATAGCAGCGATTTGCGCGGAAAACCCGCCGCCCGCTGCGAATTTGACGGATATCATAAATTTGGGGCGCGGAACGGCGTTTCGCATCGATAGTCCGGCGTTAATGGCGATGCGCGATGCAATGGCGCAGCAATTTACCGGTATGCTAACGCCGCAAGATCAAGCGCGGCCACGTCTGCATATTACGGTGCAGAACAAGGTTGATCCAGCGGCTGGCCGCGCATTACAGCAACAATTGTCGGCGACGTTTGAACCGCGCGCGTTCGCGTTGACGGGGCTGTCTGCATATTATTACAGGGGCGGGCCGTGGGAGGCGATACAATCTTGGTCGTTTCGACGGTAAGCACGCTTGACCAGGCGCATGCCCCCGCTTATAGCGCCGCTTGCTCAGGCACAATCGGCCTGTGCATTTATTGGTAAGGCGAAGTAGCTCAGCTGGTTAGAGCGGTGGAATCATAATCCATAGGTCGGGGGTTCAAGTCCCTCCTTCGCTACCAATTTTTTGTTTTAAGAAATCACGCAGGGCATGATTTTAGCAAAATCCCAAACAGAGTGCGGATAGCATTTCGGCAAATCGCGGTATTCTTGTTTTGATTATTCAAGCGCCGCGCCAATCCGTTCGTATAACCACGCTTTTGCTGCGGCATCGGCAAAGCTATGCGAGCCGGTATCGCAAGTCTCCATTGTAACATTTGCCCGCGCACGCACGTCCCCAAATTCCCGGTCATGCCACGCGCTGATAAATGCCATCGCGGTCGTATCACGCCGCGCAATCAGCAAATGGACTGGTAAAGATGTCGCTGCCAATGCGCTAGCAACCCGCCGCGCAAGTCCCGTCAATTCCTCTTTGCGCGACGCCGACGCCAGCCCGCCCACCAGTTTTCGCAAATTGATTTTGCCGCTAAAAAGGTCAATCAAGCTGCGCGGGTTTTTGATCCGCGCTAGGTAGCGTGAACGGATGGCGGCGGCGCTGGGCGGCGTTGGGGCATCGCCCGTTGCCGCAGTTTCGATCACCCACGGATTGGCGAGCACGAGCGCGCCGAGGCCAAGGTGGTGATGGAAAAGCGTCAGCGCGCTTGCGGCATCGCAATTGCCAAAAGCGACAATGCACGTGACGTGCGGCGCGGCGCGGCGAAAGGCGGCGATGGCGGCGGCAATATCACCGGCGCTCGATTCAAACCCGCCATTCTCGCCTTCACTATCGCCAATTCCGCGTCGATCATAACGGAAAACGGGATGGCCGAGCGCGGAAAAATATGCCGCCATTGCCGCTTGCCCGGCATATGCGCCGCAGCGAATTTCATTCCCGCCGCTGACAATCAGCAGTCCAGTCTGTCCGTCTGCGGCGTCCAATGTAGCGCATAACATATCGCTGCCGCAGGCAAATTCGGTCATTTGGCGCATGCGGCGCTCCAGCGATCAAGCTGCATGGCAAGCGACGCTGCCATGGCGGGGTCATCTTGCGGTTCAGCGCGCAACCACAGCGCGCTGCCACGGACATTCGCGCTGCCAAGGACATTATGGTCTCCCTCGCCAAGCATCGCGGTGGTGACATTGTCCAACACAGCCACGTCAGCGGCCTGCAGCGATGCCAGCATGGCAGGGCCAATCCTGTTACCGGCCAACTCAATCGGCGCGTTGCGGCCCATGTCCAGCAGGCTGTCCATGCTGGTGGCAATGCCGGATTCTTTATCGCCCGCTATGCGCGCGCGCAGCATCGTTTTCAGCAGGGAGCCGCCGCCGACGGACGATAACCGCCAATGCGGCAATGCTGCGAACCCTTCGTCAATTAACCCCCCGCCGCGAATGCTGGCGATATGGGTAATATTCAACTGCGTTGCCGCCGCAGCTATTGCGCCGCGCCAAGTGTCCAAGTCTTGCGCCGCAAGGTCCGCTGCGCTTTCATTGCAACCGGGTAAATCCGGTAGCGCGGCGTAAATGCCGCTGCTCGCCAACGCCCGCATTGCCGAAACGATCACCCGCCGCATTCGGTTCATTTCATCAAACAGCGGCGGCACGATCAATATGCGCCGCGCCGCGTCATGCGGACCGGTTTGCAATATAATCTCGTCAAAGCCGTTTATATGATAGGTGGAATGGCGCATGTTTTGGTGGCAATCTGGCGCTTAACTGGCGCGCTTCGCCTTTGCGAATTCCACAAGGTTACCAAATGTCGCAAACAGTTCTCCGTTCACATCATCATCGTCGATGATAATGTCCAAGCGGTCTTCCATTTCGGTTAGCAATCCCGCCACAGCCATCGAATCCAATTCAGGCAGCGCGCCGAACAATTCAGTTTCCGCGTCCATTGCGGCAACCTGCGCGGCGGGTAGGCCAAGCAAGTCGATTAGAATCATGCGCAAAATATCTTCGGTTTCGGTCATTTACGGTCCTTAAAATCAAGCCTTGTTGCGCAGTTTATGCCGGACAATATGCGGCCAATTCAAGACATGGTTGGGCCAAAACATTTCCAGCCTGTATCGCGGTCTAATTTCTTCCATCCATTCGCGTTTATATGCGTCGCTGCCAGTGCCAAAATCAATTTCCTGCACGCGGTCAATATCGATCACATGCTGAAACAGCGCAGCAGATAATAAAGTGCCAGGCGACGCGGATATGAACCGTTCATCATGCGATAGCTTATGGATCAGCGCGACGCCGTTTTCGACCGTCCAAAATTGCGCAGCGGCCGGTTGGCCGTCGATATAGGCGATGCCAAGGCGCAAGCATCCCGCCGCCGATTCTTGCTTGGCCAGCGCGCGCAGAAATTCGGGATTTCCCTCCGATGGTTTCCAGCTGCGCGCGTAAATTCGTTCATAATCAGCCCAGCTTTGCTGCGAAAACTCGGTTTCGATGCGCGTTGAGACGATATTTTTATTGCCCTTGCGCTTAACAGTGTTGCGCAATTGGCCGGGCCGGGTTTGCCAATATTCATCAAAACTGCGCCCACGCACCGGCAAATAATGGTTTTCATCGCACGGCGTGTTTATCACCACCCAGCCGGCCTGTTCAAACGCGGTGGCAAGCAAGCGCGCCGAGCCATCCTCATCAGGAAGCGGGGACAGTGTCAGGCGCCGCGCATGTCGGGCCGTCAGTTTCGCCATTTGTCGCAGCAATGCCAGCCGTGTCACCTCATCATAATCGCCGCCAAATATCGGCCGCCATGTGAAATTATACCAATTGGCCAGCGACTGATATTGGCCGCCAGCGGTTTCAATCAACGGCATCCACACATCGGATTCGGCATCATGCGCACGCAATAACAATGGTTTGCGGGCCTTTAATACCATGCGGTGCAGCGCATCCAGCCAATCGAGCCGGTCGAACAGGCTTTTCTGTTTCTCACGGTCCAACGCGCCGCGCGCCGACACTTGCGCCGTCAGGAAATTATCGTGATATTCACCTTTTACTGGCAACCCGAACGCCCCTGACATCAAATATACCCTTTATCGAATATGCATCCATGACCAATGATTTAACAGCATTTCCACTCGATCATCTCGCGCTTTGCGGCGCGGATGATGCGGACGCACTCATCATTCGCGATACGGTGTATAGCTACAAGGAGTTAAATCTCCGTATCGCCCGGCTGGCTTCTTTTTTGCAGCAGGCCGGATTAGCGGGCGGGGACAGAGTGGCGTGCTGGACGAACAAGGGCCTGATCGCATGCATCATGCCATTGGCGGCGGCGCGGGCGCAGCTGGTCTATGTGCCGATCAATCCGGTGCTAAAGGCGGGGCAGGTCGCACACATTATCGCCGACAGCGGCGCAAAATTTTTGGTCACCAACGCGGCCAGGGCGGCCACGTTATTGCCAGAGACGAAAGACAGTGCCGTGATTATCGCCGATGAAAAAGACGTGGCAGGCGCATTGGAAAACGCGGGCGCGGGAGCATTGGAACCGCTGCCTTCTGATTTTGATTGCGATCGTTTGGCCGCGATCCTGTATACCAGCGGCAGCACGGGGCGTCCCAAGGGCGTGATGCTAAGCCATGCGAACCTTGTCCTTGGCGCGATCAGCGTCGCCGATTATTTGGGGCTTACCTCCGACGTTAAAACGCTCGCCGTGCTGCCATTAAGTTTCGATTACGGGCAGAACCAGCTGCTTTCGACTTGGAAAGCCGGTGGATGCGCCGTGCCGCTCGATTATTTAACCGCGCGCGATGTGGTCAAGGCGTGCGCCAAACATAAAATCAATACGCTGGCGGGAGTTCCGCCGTTATGGGTGCAAATCGCTGAGCAAGACTGGCCCGCAGACGCAACCGCCAATATGCGCCGCCTGACCAATAGCGGCGGCGCGTTGACGCCCAGTTTGGTGAAGCAATTGCGCTGCGTATTTGGCGGAAAAACCGATATTTATGCGATGTACGGCCTGACCGAAGCATTCCGCTCCACCTATCTCGATCCCGCCTTAATCGACGCCAATCCCACGTGCATGGGCAGGGCCATTCCGTTTGCCGAGATCATGGTTGTGGCCAAGGATGGTCGCGAGGCCGCGCCGGATGAACCCGGCGAGCTGGTCCATGCCGGGCCATTGGTGGCGCAGGGATATTGGCAAGATCCCGACCGCACGGCGCAGCGATATAAGCCCGCGCCCACATGGTCGCGCTGCAGCGGCATGGCGGTTTATTCTGGCGACACCGTGCGCCGCGACGCAGACGGCTTGTTCTATTTTGTCGGCCGCGACGACGCGATGATCAAAACCAGCGGCAACCGCATCAGCCCTACCGAGATCGAGGAAGCTGCCGTGGAAAGCGGCATGGCCGCCGAAGCCTGCGCGCTGGGCCGCAAAGACGAACGGCTTGGCGAGGCGATAATCCTGTTCGTGCGCGCGGCGGCGGAGGCCGATGAGGACGGATTGCGGCGGCATTTGAAAGCGGTATTGCCCAATTTCATGCAACCAGCAGAGATAATATGGCTGGACGCGTTTCCTAAAAACGCGAACGGAAAGTTGGATAGGAATGCCTTGGTGGCGGGGTTGTGAGTTTTATCGTTTTTACAATATGATGAACTGTATCGCTTCTCGTTAGTTTCGTGTCCCCGGCCCCTCTGTATCCGGAAATCCCCATAGCCGTAACTGCCGTATAAGCTGAAACAAAAACCACTTGGCACATGAAATTTGTGCGCTCATAGCGGCGATATGGAACTTGATATTGAAGGCTTAAATAGCCGCAAAGAGACATTAGAGCGGGCGCGGATTTTTCTGAAAGAAGAATTCATTGGGATCGACCGGATTATCGACGGATTGATTGAATATATCCATGTTTGGTATCTTGCTCCCGATTTGTTAACGCGCCCAATCATCTTAAATCTTTGGGGTATGACGGGCGTTGGGAAAACCGATCTGATCCGTAAGTTAGTCAAATTTTTGGGATATCAAGAACGATTTGCCGAAATTGAATTGAGCAATATCGACGGCACCAACTGGATATCGTCGGTGACGCAGATGTTGGAACAACAAGAATTGAATGACGGCAAGCCGGCAATCATTCTATTTGATGAAATCCAGCGTTTCAACACATTGGACGAAGAAGGCAAACCATTGCCGCAAACCAAATTCACCGACTTTTGGGAATTGTTGAGCGATGGAAAACTGGCAAAAAAGTCGAAAGACGAGTTGGATTTTCACATGGCGAGCTTCATGGCCAATGCAAAGGATATTAAAAAACGTCAACTGCGCGGAGACGAAGGCGTTGATGAAGATCCCATTGTCGATATTTACCGCGCACAGCAGATGAAAAAGGCATTGCGGCTCGACAACGAATTAAACGAAGTCGCGATGATGACCGAGCGCGAAATGCTGGCGCTCATCATGAATGCGCGCAGCAAAAAGATGATTTTTGAACCCGTCGATCATGCGCGCAGCCTAATCATCGTTAGCGGCAATTTAGATGAAGCATTTGATATGGCAACGCAAACTGCCGAGGCCGATATCGATGCCGATATATTTCATGCGTTTACCGATAAAATTACCGATGTGGACATTAAAAATGCGTTGTCCAAAAAATTCCGCCCCGAACAGGTGGCGCGTTTTGGCAATATGCATTTGATCTATACCAGTTTGAAAAAATGTGATTTTGAAGCGTTAATAGCGCGGGAAATTCGGCGCATAGAACTGCGCACATTGAATAAGTTCGGCATTAAATTAATCGTGGACGATAGCATCGCCTCGTTAATTTACCGCAACGGCGTGTTCCCGGTGCAAGGCGTTCGGCCAGTATTTTCTTCGATCATCGATATATTGGAAACGCATCTGGCCAACCTAGTTTTGACCGCGATCACTGAGAAGGCAGGTGACATCCACATTCGCAATGACATGGCGGCATCCAAAGTGATCGCCAACGTCGGTGGTAGGCATATCGACATTCCGTATATTGGCCGGATAGATAAAATCCGCGCGAGCAACCAAGCGCAAACCGTGGCGAGTATCAGTGTGCATGAATGCGGCCATGCTGTCGCCTATATGGTGCTATTCGGATTGGTGCCGTTGCAGTTGAAATCCAAGGTCGCGAGCAGTTATGCCGCCGGATTTACCTTTCCGCACGAAATCCACATGACAAAGCAAAGCTTGATCGACACCATCAAGGTCTATTTGGCGGGCGGCCTTGCCGAAGAATTGCTTTTTGGAAAGCCTGGCGCGTCGATTGGGCGCGCCGATGATTGGAGCCGCGCCACCGGCCTTGCGATTGATTTCATCCGCAGATATGGTTTCGATGACGAATTTAAGGCAAATTACACCCTCGAAAATGCCCATGCGATGGACAAATTTGAAACCGATGTCGATGTTGAAAAAATGGTTTCGCGGCTAGAAGCAGAAACGAAAGAAGTTTTGAATCAGCACCGGGCATTGTTGCTAGATTTGTCGAAGAAACTGAGTGCTACGGGCGATTTGTTGCCAGCCGCGGTGCAAGATGTTGCAAGGGCGCACGGCGTTGCCGCCCAAATAGAACATGAAGGCTTTTTGCATATCAGTAATTATGATGCCATCATAAACGATGTTGATAGCAAATCTCATTGATCAGAATCCATGCGCTCACTGGCGGAAATAACGGTGATAAGATTATGAAATTACAGTGACAAATTGCGGTAGTGACAAATTACGGTGACAGGTGCGACATCCCCGCTTTAAACCTATTTTCCTACATCTCTGAATCTTTCTATGGCTGGGTAAAGGAGCAATTATGGTGCAAAATCCTCCGTCTTTTCCGTCCTATTCGCGCGTCTCTGCGGTCCTTTGCGGCGTCTGCGTGAAAAAAATCATTCGCGCACGGGCGCAAGCTTAGCCGAATATGGGGAATGAACTTGCCTTCGTTACGTCCTGCCAAAAACCGCAATTCGACTGTGAACTTGCGCGGTTTTATGCGGCTTTCCCAATTTCATTTGAGCGTAACAATTTGCAACCTTTTTCCGATGGATACCTTATTAAACGGGGACGATATAAATTTCAGGGGCGTATATCATGATGTTAGCGGTTAAAATGTTGGCGGCGGGAATGGCGCTTGTCCTGTTCATCGGCGCCGGATTATTCTTTTATTCCCCCGCCTTGCTCGTCGATACTGTTGACCGGATGGCAAACCGCGCCGATGTTGTTAAAATCGCCGATGGTGTTACGTTCGGGCCGGAAAACGGCAATAAGCTCGATATTTGGTCAACCGCGAAAAAGGCAGATACGCCGCGTCCGGTGGTGGTGTTTTTTTACGGCGGCGGCTGGGCCAATGGTTCGCGGACGGAATATAGCTATGCCGCGCGGCCCTTTGTTGAGGCGGGATATATCGTCGTCCTGCCCGATTACCGCAAGGTACCAGAGGTGGTGTTTCCAGGCTTTGTTCAGGACAGCGCAGCGGCAGTGAAATGGGTGCAGGCCAATATCGGGCAATATGGCGGCGATCCGGCGCGGGTCAATGTCGCGGGGCACTCGGCGGGCGCGTATAATGCGTTGATGCTGGCCATGGACCCGCAATGGCTGGGCGATAAGCCCGTAACCAGCGCCATCAGCCTTGCCGGAGCCGCAGATTTCTATCCGTTCACGACAAAACGCGCGATTGCGGCGATGTCGAGCGCGTCCGACCCGCTGACAACGCAGCCGATCAGTTTTGTGGGCAAAAATGTTCCGCCAATCCTGCTGATCCATGGCACCGCCGACACCGTGGTCCGTATCCGCAATGCCAACAGCTTGCTGGCCAAACAAACGGCGGCGGGCGGGGATATAGCATTGCGGGCGTATCAAGGCGCAAGCCACACGGATCTGGTGCTGGCATTGGGCACTCTATTTCGGGGGCAGCATCCAGTGGTGGCGGACAGCGTCGCATTTCTGGATAAGCATAACCGCCTGAACGAGAAATAATATAGTGCGGGCGTTGGTTTATTGGGTATTAAAGTGTTGTAGTTAAATCAATATGCTTATGGTTCCTTGGCGATTGTGATTTTTGCGGAACTCGTTAGCTTTGCAAAGAGGGTCGCACCTACATGACACATAATAAAACGGCTTTGGCCAAAATTGTATTTTCGCTTGCGTGCGTTGCGGCGGTCAGTGCCTGCGGCGGTAGCGGCGCGGATGCCAGCGGCGAACCTGTCGTGGTTTCGCCACCAACACCGCCACCGCCTCCTCCTCCGCCCCCGCCGCCAACCGCAGCACGGTGGCAGCCAGCGGTGAGCGATACGTGGCAATGGCAATTGAACGGAACGTTGCAAACCAACGTGGTGGCGCGGGCCTATGACATTGATTTATTTGATAACAGCGCCGCAGTAATCGCCGCATTGCAAGCGCGCAATATTCGCGTCATTTGTTATTTTTCGGCAGGCAGTTCAGAGGATTTCCGCTCTGATTTCGGATCGTTCGCAGCCGCGGACTTGGGCCTTGCGCTGGATGGATTTGCCAATGAACGATGGCTTGATATTCGGTCGTCAAATGTCCGTAACATTATGACCGCCCGCCTGAATTTGGCGCAAAGCAAAGGCTGTGACGGCGTCGAGCCTGATAATGTCGATGGATATACCAACAATAGCGGATTTGCATTGACCGCGCAGGATCAACTTGTGTTCAACCGTTGGCTGGCCAGCGAGGCGCATGCTCGCGGGATGGCGGTGGGTTTGAAAAATGATGTCGATCAGCTGGAGACGTTGCAGCCCGATTTTGATTTTGCCGTCAATGAACAATGCCATGAGTTTAATGAATGCGGCGGCTATGCGGTGTTCATTTCGGCGGGCAAACCGGTGTTCAATGCCGAATATCTGGCGCGTTATGTGCAAAATACTGGCGGCGCCCGCGACGCGCTGTGCGTGACCGCTCGTCAAGAAAATTTCAGGACACTGGTTCTGCCGTTGGAATTGGATGGCAGCTTTCGGTTTAGCTGCGATTAAGCAGCGGCGCATTGGGCACAATAAAGCCGCCGTCTTGCGTGATGCAAAACGGCGGCTTAATTTTTTCCACGTACCGGGTTAGTTTAGAAACCGACGCGCAATGTCCCTGAAATCGTGCGCGGTGCTCCCACGATGAATGTTGGGTTTGAGCCGCCATTTGCGGCGTTTGAAATCTGGGTGTTGATACCGCCAATGTAGCGTTTGTCGAACAGGTTGAACACGTTCAGTTGGAAATAAGTTTTCTTGAAACCATAATCTTCCAGATTTACACGAACGTCGGCATCTGCAGTGACATAGCTTGGCACGGACACATCATTCAAATCTGTCGCAAAGCGTTTGCCGACATATTTGACCTGCATGGATGCCGAAACAGGTCCAAATTTCAGACCGCCACGACCGCCATATTGCCATTTTGGTGTTTCCGGCACAAATTTTCCTGCTGTACCAATAACCGTAGTTGAATTGTTGCCTGGTACATTGTCCTTGATTTCGGAATCGATATACGAGGTGAACAGGTACAAGTTAAAGAAATCAACTGGGCGCACTGTTACGCTTAAGTCGACACCCTTTTGTGTCACGTTACCAATGTTACGATCAATGGACAGGTTGGCTGCTTCATCAAAAGATGTGACAATACGATTTTTGAAGTCTTGATACCATCCAGCAAGTTGAAACTGCACAGTTGAAGTGGTGTAGCGCAAGCCAAGATCAAAACTATCCGTTATCTCTGGATTTACGTTAATAACTGGTGCCCTGTACAGGTTGTCAGTGCGTGGTGAGGATATGCCCTTTGCATAACTAGCAAAAATGCTTCCGTTATCGATAACTTTAAAAGTTACACCTGCATTTGGCAGGGCTTTATTGAATTTATAACGTGCCTCAAACGGAGCAAACAAGGCGTTTGCTGGAAAGACTGTTGCGTCGGGTTGAACGATAACGAGCGAAGATACTGGCTGTGAGGTACACGTTGCGAAACCTTGACCGCCAGTTTGCGTGTAGCAGCGTTGGTCAAGCTCACGTTCGAAGAAAGGCAACCGTACGCCAACGTTGACAACGAGCTTGTCTTCCAAAAACTTACCTCGATATTCGCCTGCAACTTGGTTCAGCAATGCAATCGAACGGCGATCGCGGTTCTGCAATCGGAAACCATCGGCTGCAAAAACGCCGCGTCCATTGCGTCCAGCAAACGGACTTTCTGGGCGGCCCGAATCTTGCAGAAAGCCGTATTCAGCAGTTTGACGGTGGGTCGCACGGTCATAGCTGTAAGCCACCCGAACGCGGTGCTCTTCGGCAATATCCCAAATCAAAGATGCCGTTAACCCAAACCGATTGGTATTTGTGATACTTGGCGAGAATAACCGCACGCGGTCAAGAACGTCGCCATCGCCGTTTAAGTCGACGCCTGTTGCAGTGGAGGTACCGATGAGCACCGCTGCGTTTTCATTCAATGAAGTGGTTGTACCGCCGCCACTGGCCAATACATATTGGTAGCTCGGATCAACTGTCAGTGTCAAATTATCGGACAACGTGAATTTCGAATTGATCCGTATGTTTCCAGTATTCGACGGATTGATACGCAAGCCAAAAAAGTTTGCGCAGCTTGTTGTGAAAGCAAGGTTGTTGCTGTTGGCGCTGCCGCCTGCATTGTCATCATCGCGAACACCCGCTGTGGCAGCATCGCGCGTGCAACTTGTCAGGTTGTCGAATGCATATGCCGACGACGGGTTAGTAATTCGCGTAACGACGTCTCCCATGATTGTTGTAACGCCGTCAACTGTATTACGTGTTCCGCCAACTTGAGCAACGCCGCCCGTCAGGCCGTCCAAAGCAACATCGCTGATCGATACGTTGCGAAAGGATTCATTACGGTTTTGGTTGTAATGTCCGGCGATCGAGATGAAATCGCCATTGCTGCCAATTCGCTGATACAATTTCGCATTATATTGCTGCTTATTGATGCTGCCTGGACCTTTGAACTTGTCATTGGTTGCGCTGGATGCGGAAAACCATGCTTTTGTGCCGAACGATGTGAATTCACCCGTTTGAACAACGCCGATCACGCGAAAGAAATTTTCCTCGCCAACTGAACCCTTCAGATACGCGCCGAAATCGCTGCTTGGTGTAAGTGAGCGGATGTTCACTGTGCCGCCTGCTGCCGACGCGGTTGGGCTGTCGACATCGGTTGTGCCCAAGTTGACGTTCACTTGCTCGATGATTTCAGGATCAAGTTGTTGGTTGGAGAAAATGGCAAAGTTACCGCTGTCGTTCAATGGCACACCGTCAAAGGTCAGCGAAATGCGCGCGCCATCAAATCCGCGAATACGGATGTTGCCGCCCGATGATCCATAGGCATCGTTATTGGTAAAGTTTACGCCGGGAATCAGGTTGATCGTGTTCAGGATCGATTGACCCGCAACCTGCGTATCAATGAATTCCTGTGTCAAAACTGCGCGCGCTTTTGGTGCGTCGGGAAGGACGATGCCTTCGATGCCTTTATCACGTGCTGATGCTGTTACGACAATTTCCGTTTCCTCTTCGAAACCGATGGAGCCAGTTGACTGCGCTAGTGCTGTATTTGAAAATGCTAGTACAGGCAGCATAAGTGCTATCTTGCCTGCGTTTGCATATAATTGTGATTTCATTTCACTGCCCTTTTTTAACGAATCAATATCAGATCCCGATGTCAGCTCTTTCGGACCCAATGATTTCGCCAGCAGGTCAAAAGTGTTTCAAATCGAAGGCAGAAAAAAAACATATTTTGTGCGTTGCACAAAAAGTGCAGTTTTTAAATTAAGCGAGCTATGATTGCATGATTATCAAAAGCTTTACCGATTTGCGTTAAATTGGGCGGCATGAAACCATTTGGCCCCATACCCGCTGGATATAGCGCGACCGATGGCGAGCTTGCGATTGGCGGCATTACCGCCAGCGCATTAGTGGCCCGTGCAGGCGATACACCTCTATTTGTATATTCCGAAGGTCACTTGCGCGCCCGCATGGCGCAGTTGCGCGCTGCAATGCCCGCCCGCCTTGCGATCCATTATGCGATGAAGGGCAATCCATATGGTCCCGTGTTGCGGTTAATGAATACGCTCGTCGACGGGTTTGATTTGGCGTCGGGCGGAGAGATGGCGTCGGCGCTGGCCGCTGGGGTACCGCCTGAAAAGATGAGTTTTGCCGGGCCGGGCAAGCGCGACCGCGAATTGGAAGCCGCCATCGGGGCGGGCGTGACGCTGAATTGCGAGTCAGAGGGTGAGGCGGCACGGGCAATGGCGATTGGCACGCTGCTGGGCGTGCGGCCAAAATTGGCGGTGCGGGTTAACCCCGCATTCGATCTGAAAGGATCGGGGATGAAAATGGGCGGCGGTGCCAAGCAATTCGGCGTCGATGCGGAGCGCGTTCCGGCATTGGTGCAGATGATATTGGATGGCGGGGCGGACTGGCGCGGCTTTCATATTTACGCGGGTAGTCAGGCGTTACAGGCGGATGCGATCATACAAATGCAGGCGCAAACACTGGCATTGGCGGCGTCATTGGCGGCGCAAATCGGTGCCTCGCCGCCACGGGTTAATTTGGGCGGCGGATTTGGCATTCCCTATTTTCCTGGCGATGTGCCGCTCGATTTGGTCGCCGTCGGCGCGGCGCTGGATACTGCGCTGAAATCTGTGCCACCGATATTGGCCGACACCAAATTTTGCATCGAGTTAGGTCGCTATCTGGTTGGTGAGGCCGGGGTTTACTTGACCCGCGTTGTCGACAAGAAAATCAGCCACGGCGAAGCGTTCCTCATCACCGACGGCGGCCTTCACCATCAATTGGCGGCGAGTGGGAATTTCGGTACGGTCATTCGGCGTAATTATCCGGTCGCGATTGCAACGCGTTATGATGCGCCAGCGGTCGAAGTGGTTTCGGTCGTCGGCTGCCTGTGCACACCTCTGGATATGCTATCAAATCAAGCGATGTTACCGCGCGCCGAAGTGGGCGATTTGGTCGCGATATTTTGTGCTGGGGCTTACGGAGCCAGCGCCAGCCCCGCGAACTTCCTAGGGCAGGGTGCCGCGCTAGAAATGTTGGTTTAGAGCAGGAGGGCTGTCTTCTGGCTGCGTGCTCTTGCGCAA
Organism: Sphingomonadales bacterium; assembly: GCA_031415335.1. Lineage (GTDB taxonomy): Bacteria > Pseudomonadota > Alphaproteobacteria > Sphingomonadales > Sphingomonadaceae > Sphingorhabdus_B. The sequence continues at coordinate 28,619 of JANORM010000016.1, forward strand.
GCCGCTGCCCATGATTGGTGTGTTGGAACCTGATTTTTTCCAGACGGCGCGTGGGGCACTAACTCTGACCAAGAATATTTTCGCAAAAAGGAACAAGGGCACAAAGGCACAAAATTGGTTGCTCGGCGATCTCTGCGAAACTCTGCGCCTCTGCGTGAAACCAAAAAAGGCTGACAGCCAAATTGATGCCGTTAGTCAGACGCGGCGGTCAATGCAGGTCGCTTCCACATGTTCTAAACTTCGAATTTCTCACCTCCGTCATGCCCGACTTGGCCTGGAATCCATCACCGGAAATATAGTTTATTAAGAAGCGGCCCATAATAACCGATGCTTAGGTGATGGGGCCTTCGCGGGAATGTTGAAATTTTAAAGTATCAGCGATCAACCGCCTAAAATCACCACTCTCTAAACAAGGCCTAATCCCACATCGCCGCACGCCAAATGGGCTTCAGTCGTCTGTGATTATCGTTGCGAGGGTGGCTATATAACCAAATGGGCTATTAAACGATCTGGAACGGTCCATAATGGCACATCAGCAATGTCTGGCTGGTTGGGTGGCCAAAATCGCTCACATGCCCCCTACGACGCTCCTAGGGGGCTTAAAGCGGCCATCGCTAATTTGCGTTAGGCACCGATTGCCCTGCGATTCCCAAACCGACGCTCAATTCAGCAAGCGCCATTTTTCAATCAAGCGACTTTTGCCTCATTGCCCAAAATCAACGTGTCGATTTTGCCAATATCCACCGTCGTACGGCTGATATTCGGGCCAGCGCCGGCGGTTTTATGTTTGAACTTGCCCTCCACTTGCCCGCCGGGTGCGATCGTCAAGTTTTCATATACCACATCGCCACTGATCCGTGCGGACGCGTCAATTACCAAATCGGTGGCCTGAATAGATCCGTCAACGCGGCCCGAAAGCTTGGCCGATTCGGCGGTTACTTTGCCCGTAATCACGCTGCTTTCGCCTTGAACAAGCGAACCGCAAGTCACATCGCCTTGCACTTTGCCATCAATATGCAAATCGACGCGCGCGGTCAGATTGCCGACGATTTCTACGTCAGAGGCAATTATCGAGAACGTATGACCGCCGCGCACTGCGTCATTGCCCCGGGCTGCGGGCGGCGATAATGTTGCGGCTTGGCTTGGCTTGGACTTCGAAAACATCGGTATTGCTCTCCAAAAAAGTGCGCGGGTTTATCGCGGAGCCGTTTAACCGGACTTCGAAATGCAAGTGTGATCCAGTGGACCGTCCTGTGCTACCCATTTTTGCAACCATTACACCGCGTTTCACCTGTTGGCCAAGTGAAACTGTGAAACCAGATAGATGCGCGTAACGTGTTACCAATCCGTTAGCATGCGTAATTTCGACGAAGTTGCCGTATCCCGATTGCACGCCGGCAAAAGTAACTTGTCCAGCTGCTGCCGCCAATATCGGTGTTCCCAACGGTCCCTTGAAATCCAATCCGCTGTGCATTGCGCCAGCGCCAGTGAAGGGATCATGGCGGTATCCAAAGCCACTGGACATCAACATTTGCGATGCGGGCATCGTCGTCGGCATGCTCGCCAATGCTTGTTCCATTGCGTTCATTCGCTGCAGTGCATTTGCCAATTTGCCAAATCGGGGGTCACCCAAATTGTCTTTGGCCGTGTTAAAAAACGGGATGAACGGTCCGCCCATGCCGCTTGCCGCCTTTGCATCAGTAAGGCTGTCGGGGTTTAAGCCCAATTTGCGGATTGCGGCGGCGGCGCGCTGCGCGCGAATGTTTGCAACAGCGGTTAGGCGCTCAGCGAATGCCAACTGCCGAACCTCAATCCGCGCAAGGCCAGCCGCTTCAGGGATCGCCGCGCTGATTTTTTTAACGGTGTCGTCTTCTTGCGCAGTGGCTGGGGTTGCGATATTTTCTGCCGCTTTGGGCATATACTGATTTGATAGGCTGTCGAGTACATCCTGCCGCTGGCTCAATTGCTTGGTGACATCGTCGATAGACTCGCGGTAGGTCGCAACGCGTTCGGCGGCGGATTGCACCTTTGCCTCTTGCCGCGTTAGCGCCAAGCGTTCAAGCGATATACTGACCTGATTGACGGCCATGCCCAGTGTGATTAAAATCCACACCCCGATGACTGCCGCCACCGCGCCAGCCAAACGCCGCTGCAAGGTTGCTGAGATTTTAAGAAACTTGACCTGGCCGTTGGCCCGCATGAAAAATTCACGGTCAACAAACCAGTTTGACAGCCGATCCTTTAGATCGGCTCCTTTTGCCCAAATCGCCACGACCCGTCACCCCTTATTTTATCGGTCATGTTTACCATCGCAGCGTCGGCTTAGCGAATCCGGCAACGGTGACTCGTGACGAGTCGAGCGACTCTTGAGACGAAATGGTAAAATGGGTGCAATCGTGTGCAATGGATTTTGGTGAACTGTAAAATTTCGGCAACTTTGCTGCAAATCTGGCGCACCGATTCTTTAAGAATTTGCGGGCTGAATTACGCGCAGGCTTTCAATTTGCTGCCGCCTGAATTACGGCGCAATGATGACAGACGAAACGCTACAATTGATCGCCGAAATGGCGGTGCGATCACGGCACGCCTCGCGAATTTTGGCGACAACGTTGGACGCGGTCAAGGCAGCGGCGCTGACAAATGCTGCGGCCGCATTGCGCAACGCGAAAGCGGCGATTTTGGCGGCGAATGCGATAGATATGGCGAATGGTGCGGCGGCGGGGCTGTCGGCGGCAATGCTGGACCGATTGAAACTGGATGAAGCGCGGATAGATGGCATTGCCGAAGCCATCGAACAGGTGGCAACGCTGGATGATCCCGTTGGCGCGGTCATCGATTCCAGTCAGCGGCCCAACGGCCTTATTATGCAGCGGGTTCGTGTGCCGATCGGCGTTCTGGGTATCATTTATGAAAGCCGCCCCAATGTGACGGCGGACGCCGCCGCGCTGGCGCTGCGGTCGGGCAATGCCGTTATCCTGCGCGGGGGCAGCGAGGCGGTGAACAGCAACCGGGCGATCCATGCCGCGATTGTTGCTGGGATTGAGGCGGCAGGTATTTCCGGCGACTCGGTGCAGCTCGTCCCCACGCAAGACCGGGGCGCAGTGGGCGAGATGTTGCGTGCGCAGGGGTTGATCGACATGATTATCCCGCGCGGCGGAAAATCGCTGGTCAAACGCGTGCAGGACGAGGCAAGAGTGCCTGTGCTGGCGCATCTCGACGGTATTTGTCACACCTATATTCATGCCGATGCCGACCCTGAAATGGCGCTGGCGATTGTGGTCAATGCGAAGATGCGGCGTACGGGAATTTGCGGCGCGATGGAAACGTTGCTGATCGATCAGGATTATCCCGCGCCCGCCGCGTTAATCGGCGCGCTGATTGATGCCGGGTGCGAAGTGCGCGCCGACGATATGCTGATGGAGTTGGACGCGCGAACCGTTTCGGCCAATGCGGACGACTGGGATACCGAATATCTGGACCCAATTGTCTCGGCGCGAATGGTTGGCGGATTGGACGATGCGATTGACCATATATCGCGGCACAGCAGCAACCATACCGAAGCGATTATCACAGCGGATGCAGAGGCAGCGCAGCAATTTTTGGCGCAAGTGGATAGCGCGATTGTGATGCACAACACGTCGACGCAATTCGCTGATGGCGGCGAGTTTGGATTGGGCGCGGAAATTGGCATCGCCACCGGACGTTTGCATGCACGCGGACCCGTCGCGCTGGAAGGGCTGACCACCTACAAATGGTTGGTGCACGGCGCGGGTCAGATCCGGCCTTGACCGGAAAAGGTCAAACAACCGGTCTTTTGGGCGGTTCATTCAATCCCGCGCATGGCGGCCACCGTGCGATCAGCCTGTTTGCAATTGATGCGCTGGATTTGGATGAAATGTGGTGGCTGGTGTCGCCGGGTAATCCGTTGAAATCGGCCAAAGGCATGGCGCCGCTGCCTGCGAGGCTGGCGTCGGCGCAGCATCAGGCAAGACGCAGCGTGATTAAGCCGACCGCAATTGAGCGTGAATTGGGGACACGCTACACCGCCGATACACTGAAAAAGCTTGTGCAAAAATATCCGAAACGGCGGTTTGTCTGGATCATGGGCGCAGACAATCTGGCACAGATGAAACAATGGCGGCGGTGGCGCGAAATCGCACGCATCATGCCGATTGCAGTTATCGCCAGGCCAGGCTATGATAGCAATGCTATAACGAGTCCCGTAATGGCTTGGTTTAGGCGATATGTCCGCCGCCCCGACCAACGAAAACACTGGATAAAATGGAGAACGCCAGCGCTTGTCTATTTGCGCTTTCGTCCCGATTCCCGCTCGGCAACTGCTTTACGCAGCGCCGATCCCCAATGGTTTGAAACCTATCAAGGGCGCGGCATTCATGATGCTGTTACCCGTAAGTTATTGCGTTAAGGAATAAAATTGAGCAATCCCGTTTCTGTCCAAGCCGGTGAAAGCCCGCTAAACAAAGGACCCCATCTTGATGCAGACGCATTGCATGCGCTTGTTATGCAGTCGCTCGATGACGATCAAGCCCAAGACATAGTCAGCATTCCGTTGGAAGGCAAAAGCAACATTGCCGACTATATGATCGTCGCCAGCGGCCGTTCGAGTCGGCAGGTTGCGTCGATGGCGCAAAAACTGGCCGAGCGGATCAAAAAAGGCGGACGTAATGCCCGGATCGAAGGATTGCCCAGCGCCGATTGGGTGCTGATCGATGCCGAAGACGTCATTGTGCATCTGTTCCGGCCCGAGGTGCGCAGCTTTTACAATCTGGAACGCATGTGGGCATTTGGCGATGCCCCAGAAGGCGCTCCATTGACCGCAGACCGCACGGTTTAACCTCGCGTTCGGACTGTTATGCGGCTGCACATCATTGCGCGCGGAAAAATTGGACGCGGCGCAGAGGCAGATTTGGTCGACCGTTATCTGAAGCGGATCAATTGGGGCACCAAGGTCACGGAACTGCCGGATAAGGGCGGGGCTATACCGCCGGTTACCGACACGCCGTGCCGCACCGTGATGATGGATGAAAAGGGCGAACAGCTCAGCTCAGTTCAATTTGCCAGATTGCTGGAACAATGGCGCGACGACGGCGTGCGCGAAGTGCGGTTCATGATTGGTGCCGCCGATGGTTTTGATGATGCGGCGCGGGGAAATGCAGATCGGCTGATCGCATTTGGCAAAGCGACTTGGCCGCATATGATGGCGCGCGCGATGCTCGCTGAACAATTATTCCGCGCAACATCAATACTTGCCAACCACCCTTATCATCGCGAAGGGTAGCTTATGCGGTTTTGGACGATCTTTATTGCAGCGCTGATATTGCCGATATTATTTGGCGGCGCATTGGCGGCGCAAAGCTCTGAGGATGAGCAGGCCGCGTTGCGGGCGGCCAAATCGCGTGCTGCTCAGGCGGAGGCGCGCAGCGAAAACCTGCGCCAAGAGGCGAGCAATGCCGGGATGGCCGCCGACCGCTTGGTGGCGCAGCGTGCGGTACTCGCATCTGAAATCGATGCGGCGGCGGCGCAAATCGTTGCTGCAAATACCCGTATTGCGATTATCAACCGCAGACAGCGCGCACAGCGGGCGTTGCTTGGGGAGGCAAGCGAACCAATGTTACGCCTGAACGCGGCGTTGCAACAAATGACCCGCCGGCCCGCAGCGTTGATGATGGCACAGCCGGGGCAGCGCGAGGATTATATTCATCTACGTGCGGTCATGGCGACGGTCGAACCCGCAATCAAGCGTCGTACAGCTGCGCTGCGCGGGCAAATCGCGATCCAGCGGGAGCTGCGCGGGCAAGAGTTCCTGGCGCTAAAGATGTTAAACAATGCGCGGGGGCGTTTGTCGGCGCAACGGACTTCGTTGGCGCAATTGGAGGGCAGCAACCGCAACCGCGCCAACAACCTGTCTGCCAATGCTGCGGTTGAATTTGAACAGGCGATTGCGCAGGGCGAACAAGCCCGCGATATTGTCGAACGTATCGACACGCTTCGGATGAGCGGCGAAATGGCATCGGTGCTGGCTGCATTGGATGGGCCATTGCTGCGCGGTGGTAAGTCCATATCAAATGGCGCGCCCAAGGGCGTTTACATGTTGCCGCCTTATATATCGTTGCTGTCGGGATATAATGAATTGAACGAGACGGGATACCGCGAACGCGGCGTTACCCTAAGCGTCGAACCGGATGCCGACGTAACGGCTCCTGCGGCCGGCAAGATTATTTTTGCGGGCATATATCGCAGCTTTGGCCAGATCATCATTATTGAACATGGTTCGGGTTGGACCAGCCTGATTACCAACCTAGCGGCGCTTGACGTGGACAAGGGCGACCGCGTGGATCAGGGCGATACGCTGGGTTCCGCAGCGAGCGATAATCCGAAAATTGGCATCGAATTGCGGCGCAATGGCAGGACGATGGATATTACGGCAATGCTGGATTGATAAGGCCGCAATCTCGCGTTCATCTATATTCGTGGTAAACGTCCTTTCACCATGACGCAGTCGCGTATATGCCCGTCATATTGAATATCGAAGAATCGGATTTTGCCATGATTAAGACCAAACGGATCCTTTCAACCCTCACGCTCTCCGCGCTGTCTGCGGCATTGATGTTGCAGGCTTTGCCCGCTGGCGCGCAATCTGCTGCGCAAGTTGCGGCGCAAAAGGATCAGTTCCGCGAGATGGAAGAATTCCTGGCAGTCTATCAGAAGGTAAAGGCGCGCTATGTCGACAAAGTAGACGACAAGCAATTGATGGAAGGTGCCATTTCCGGCATGCTGGCCAGCCTTGATCCGCACAGTGCATTTCTGGACAAAAACGATTTTGAAAATTTGCAGACGCAAATTGACGGCGAATATGGCGGCCTTGGTCTGTCGGTGACGTTGGAGCAGGGCGCGGTAAAGGTTATAGCACCCACCACCGATACGCCTGCGGACAAAGCCGGGATCAAAAGCGGCGATTATATCACACATCTTGATGGGAAGCTGATCGTTGGCGGCACGCTTGATGAAGCGGTCGACGCCATGCGCGGCGCACCCGGTACAGCCATTAAACTCACCATCGTGCGGCTTGGCCGTGATGAGCCATTTGATCTGAGCCTGACCCGTGCCGTCATCGATTTGAAGCCGGTAAAATGGAAAGTGCAGGACAAGATCGGGTTGATAACGATTTCAGGCTTTTCAACCGATACCGGGGCCGATGTCGTCCAAGCGATCCAAGGCATCGAACGCGAGTTGGCTGCAAAGCCATTGGGCTTCATAATCGATTTGCGCAGCAATCCCGGCGGCTTGCTGGATGAAGCCGTCGCGGTTTCCGACGCGTTTTTGGACGGTGGAGAAATTGTGTCGGAACGCGGACGCGACAAGGGCGATGTGCAACGCTGGTTTGCCGAAAGCCGCGTACCCGGAGATGCGGCCAAGGGCGCACCGATTATTGTTTTGGTCGATGCGGGCTCCGCCTCTGCATCGGAAATCGTTGCTGGCGCATTACAGGATCACCACCGCGCTTTGGTAATGGGCGAGCAAAGTTTCGGCAAAGGCTCCGTGCAAAACGTGCTGCCGCTGTCACGCGGTGCGGGGTTGCGGTTGACGATTGCCCGCTATCATTTGCCGTCGGGCCGTTCGGTGCAAGAGGGCGGAATTAAACCCGATATTCAGGTTCCACAGATTTCTGACCCCGACTATGCAAAACGCGTTTCGCTGCGTGAAACCGACTTGCGCCGCCATTTGGTCAACGAATTGCAAGCCACCGATAAAGAGCTGGAAATCGACGCGGCAAAAGATCCGCGTTTTTCCGATACAGTTGAGCAACTAAAAGCCAAAGGCATCGAAGATTTTCAGCTGCATTATGCCATGGAAACGCTGCAACGATTGGGAACAAATACCATGAAGCTGGCGAAAAAAGCTGACAAAGGCACCGCGCGTAACTAAGTTAGTACCCTATGATTGATTTCAAAAAAGCGCGCCTGCTTGCCTTGCTAATTCCCGCCGCATTATTGGCTGGGGCCTATTATTTTCAGCTTTACGAAGGACTATACCCTTGTGAAATGTGCTGGTGGCAACGCTATCCGCATTTTGCCGCGTTGCCGATTGCGCTGCTTGCGTTTGTCGTACGTAACACGGGTGTGCGGCGTGTGCTGGTGGCGTTGGCTGCCATGACAATTTTGACCAGCGGATTGATCGGTGGGTTTCATGCCGGCGTGGAATACGGGTGGTGGCAGGGGCTGACCAGTTGCAGCACGACTGTTTCCGGCAGCAATAGTGAGGATTTCTTGAAATCGATCCTGAATGCCCCGCTCAACCGCTGCGACGCCGCGCCTTGGACCTTGGCCAATATATCAATTGCCGGATTTAACTTTATCTTGTCAGGCTTAGGGAGCATCATCATCTTATCGTCGATTTGGAGCAGATCAAAGTCATGACAAATGCCGTTAACGGTGCCGCACCTCTGGGCAATAATATCGCCGCAATCGCCAGTATGATCCGCGTCAATCATGCGGGTGAATATGGCGCGAAACGGATATATGCTGGGCAATTGGCGGTGATGGGAAACAGCAGCCCCGCCGCGCGCAGCATCGCCCATATGGCCGACCAAGAGGCAAGGCATTTAGCCGAATTTGAAGGCTTGATCGTTTCTCGCGGGGTGCGGCCTACATTGTTGCAGCCGATTTGGGATGTCGCGGGATTTGCCTTGGGCGCAGTCACGGCGGCCATCGGCCCAGAGGCGGCGATGGCGTGCACGGTGGCGGTGGAAACGGAAATTGACCGCCATTATGCCGAACAGCTTGCGCAATTGGGCGATAGCGAACCTGAGCTTTCGGCCAAGATCGCCGAATTTCAGGCGGAGGAATTGGAGCATAAGGCCGTTGCATTGGAGCAGGGGGCCGAACGTGCGCCTGCTTATCCTTTGATGAGCCTCGTCATTCGCGCCGGATGCCGCGCCGCGATTGCAATTTCAAAACGCGTCTGAAACTATTTCAGCTTGGGTTCATCATCAAGAACGCATAGCGCGAAAGCCAATAAAGGAGTCTCGCCTGTGCGCAAAATGATCGTCTTGTCTCTTTCCCTATTTGCTTCGGCTGCGCCTGCGTTCGCGCAAGGTTTGGCGGGGCCGCAGCCGGGAGATGAAAAGATCAATCAGTTGATCATTTATGGCGATGATGCCTGCCCACAAAGCAACGACGACGAGATTGTTGTGTGCGCGCGCCTTGCAGAAGCAGACCGTTACCGCATTCCCAAAAAATTGCGCGATGTTGAAAATACGCCGCTTAAAGAAGCATGGAACAACCGTGTACTTGCTTATGAAAATGTCGCTGCGTCCGGCACGTTAAGCTGTTCAGCAATCGGTGCGGGAGGCTTTACTGGCTGCGGCCTGAAAGATATTGATTCTGCTTATGCCGAAAAATCGCAAGACATTGGCCTCGCATTTGGCCGCTTGATCGCCGCCGAGCGGAACAAGCGTTTGTCGGGAATTGACGCCGAATCAGAGCTGGTTGAAGAGCGTGTGATCGATGAGGAGCGCGCTGCTGCTGCCGCTAAGTTACAAGAGCAAGGCAACAACATCCTATCCGAAGATAGCGGCGACGTGATCGCCGAAGAGCTGCCGTCGCCAAATTAATTGTTATGCGGGTTTTGGCAGTTGGCCCATAAGTTGAGCCAAACTGTGCCGGAGCGCATGAATGGTTACCAACGCTCACACCAACGCTCACACCAACGCTCACGCAAACTCTCACTGTGCAGCTATGTTCAGTCCTTTTCCAATGTGCATTGCAGCGGATGCCCGGCTTTCTTGGCAAAATCCATGACTTGCGTAACCTTGGTCTCGGCAACTTCGTAGCTGAAAATACCGCAAACCCCGACGCCTTTTTGATGAACGTGCAGCATCACGCGGGTCGCGCCATCGGTATCCATCTGAAAAAATGCTTTGAGGACGTGGACGACAAACTCCATCGGCGTGTAATCATCATTCAGTAATAGCACTTTATACAGGCTGGGCTTTTTCGTCTTGGGGCGCGTGCGCGTTGCTAACCCGACACCAAGACCGCCACCTTTTCGATCGTCGTTGCGGCCATCATCATTATGGTCGTCGTCTTTGTCTGGGCTCATTTTTACAATCATCACTGCAAAATAGGTTAAGCGCGCTTCCCCCGCAAGTGTTGATAATGCATGCGCCCTTAAAAAAGAGAGCCCTGTAAACAAAAAGAAGCCGCCCCTTCGCATATGGAAGGAACGGCTTCATTTGGCGTAACCAGGGTGCCACTGCTATCCGCCGCCTGAGGGAGGAGAGAGAGGGCGACGGGTGCTAGCAAACAGCCCGGTCAGCGTTATCAAAAAAAGCTTATGCAGCTTTTTTGAACAGTTCGGTCGTTACCGCGATGCGGTTTGAAATGGGTTGAAACATTTCGCTTACCAATTTGACCATTGTTTCTGTGTTCTTCGAACCTTGAGCGATTGCTGTGTCGAAACCCTTTTTCGCCAACTCAGTTTGCACCTTGATGAAATCAGTAGGTGTACGAACGGCGGTGATTTCTTTGAAAGCAACCTGCATTTCAGCAAAGTTCGACTTTGCAAATGCAACATTTGCAGCGCCCATGTCTTGCGCGCCCTTAGCAGCGATCTTGCCGGCTTCGATCATCGCAGCCATGTTGGCTTTGTTGAATTCATACGCATCAGCCGCCAATTTCTTGCCTTTTTCAGCGGCTTCACCAGCGCGGACTTGCATGTCGGCAAAAATGTCTTTTGCTTTTGCAGTTACAGTTTCAGCGGTTTTTTCTGCAGTGTTAGTCATAGTTTTAACTCCTGATTGTATGGCGGTTGGCGTGACGGCGATGATGTTGGTGACCAGTTTTTCCTGCGGTTTTGCAGGAGCGGCTGTTTCAGCGGCCGACGTTGCGGCAACAGCTGCAGGTTGAAGCACGATGGCTTCTGGCTTAGCTGTCTTTTTAGCTTTTACTTTGGTATTCACTTCAGTCATGTTTGCACCGCCAGTTGTTGTGTTGCAGTGCAATATATATATGCTGCACTGCAACGTCAACAAGTTTTTGTGCAGCGCAACATAAATAATTTTTATGACGTAATTATAGGAGCTTAATCCGCGAGCGCGAGTTGTTCATACCGGCTATAATGATAATCTGTAGTGCCAAATTGGCTTTCGATCATGGTGGCGCGTTTGAAATAGTGGCCGATGGCCAGTTCTTGGGTGATGCCAATACCGCCGTGCGTTTGTACTGCATTTTGACCGACAAATTGGCACGCTCGGCTAACTTTGGCTTTGCACATCGAAACGGCGGCCATACGGGCTTCGGCCGGTAGATCCAGTTTCAGTGTGCCCATAATCGTCATCGATCGTGATTGTTCGACCTCCATGAACATATCGACCATCCGGTGCTGCAAGACTTGAAAACGGCTGATCGGTTGGCCGAATTGCTGACGCTGCTGGGTATATTCCAGCGTGCCTAAATGCAGCTTCTCGGTCACGCCGCATGCCTCTGCGCATACCGCTACGATGGCTTGGTCGACAATCTGTTCGATAATAGGCAGTCCAACGCCTTCGCCGCCCAGCAATGCTTCGGCCGGTATGCTGACATTTTCAAAATAAACCTCCGAAGCGCGAAAGCCATCGACGGTGGGATAATCGCGGCGCACAATTCCGGGTAAATTTGCATCAATCAGGAACAGCGACAATCCATCACGTTCGCGGTGCGAACCGCCAGTGCGCGCGGTAACCAACAAATGCGTGGCCCATGGCGCGGCGTAAACGACGCCCTTATGCCCGTTAAGGATATAGCCAGCGCCATCTTTCTTGGCTGACGTGCGAACACTAGCAAGGTCATAGCGTCCCTGCGGTTCTGCATAAGCAAAGGCGATGATGACATTGCCTGCGATAATTTCGGGAATGACGCTATCGGACAGTGCGCCGCCGACGGCTTTCAATGCGCCGCCGCCAATGACGACCGTTTGCAAATATGGCTCAATCGCCATGACTTTGCCCATTTCTTCCATGACGATAGCGTTTTCGAGATGTCCGCCGCCCAACCCGCCATGATCTTCAGCAAAGGGCGCGCCCAACATGCCAAGTTCTTGCGCCAATGCTTGCCAAATCGCGGGATCACGGCCCGCATCGCTGGCGATCATTTTTTGCCGTTTGTCGAAACTATAGGTGTCGGCCAAAAATCGCGACAGTGTTTCGCGAACCATATCCTGCGTTTCGGTATAGGTGAAATCCATTTTTCTTTTCCCTCTGATATGTCGCAAATCGGGGCGGTCCTCACGAAGAGGCCGCCCCGGGCTGTTTGCAATACGGATTAAATTCCCAAAACCATCTTGGCGATGATGTTGCGCTGTATCTCGTTTGACCCGCCATAAATCGTTGTTTTACGCGCATTAAAATAAACGGGCGCTGCGCGGTGGGCATAGTCGGGACCGATGGGATGTTCGTTATCACTTGCGCCAAATCCGCGGAAATATGGCGCGCCGTAATGGCCGACGGCCTCTAAGGTCAGCTCGGTCAGGCGCTGCTGAATTTCCGAACCTCTGATCTTGAGCAAGCTTGATTCCGCGCCCGGACCTTTGTCCGCGTTGGGTCCAGCCAGGCTGCGCAGTTCGGTAAATTCCAGCGCGGTCAGGTCGGTTTCAAGCTCGGCAACCTTGCGCTTGAAAAACGCGTTGGCCAGCAACGGCTTTTCGCCGTCCATCTCCGTCCGTGCGATTTCCTTGACCTTTTCGATACCGCGTTTTGACGATGCCACGCCAGCAATGCCAGTGCGCTCATGCGCGAGCAGGAATTTGGCGCAGGTCCAGCCTTTATTTTCTTGGAAGACCAGATTTTCCGCAGGAACGCGGACATTCTCTAGCCATACTTCATTCACTTCATGCTCGCCGCCCAAGGTAATGATCGGGCGGACGGTAACGCCCGGCGTTTTCATGTCGATCAACAAGAAACTGATGCCTTCTTGCGCCTTTGCATCCTTATCGGTGCGGACAAGAAAGAAACCCCAGTCGGCATGCTGCGCCATGGTCGTCCAAGTTTTCTGGCCATTGACGATATAATCATCGCCGTCGCGGACTGCTGCGGTGCGCAAGGAAGCAAGGTCGCTGCCTGCGCCGGGTTCTGAATAACCCTGACACCACCAATCCTCGCCCGAAATAATGCGGGGCAGGTATTTTGCCTTTTGCTCGGGCGTGCCGAATGTGTAAATCACCGGACCAACCATCGATAGGCCAAATGGCATCAACCGCACGCAATCGGCGGCGGCGGTTTCTTCGGACCAGATAAACCGCTGTGTCGGGGTCCAACCTGTACCGCCATATTCAACGGGCCACGCAGGCGCAGCCCAGCCTTTTTTTGCCAAAATTTTATGCCAGACGAGAAAATCCTCTTTGGACATTTCTTCGCCCTCAGCCTGCACCGCGCGCAAGGATTCGGGGTAGTTTTCCGTAATGAAGGTTCGGACCTCCTGCTGAAAGCCAAGGTCTTGTGCGCTAAATTCCATGTCCATCACGACTCTCCTATAAATCAGTAGCTCGAGCCTTAACGTAAGTTGACGTTTACGTAAAGGGCACGTTTCAAAATCTATATCAGAGCTTTTACCACGCCATAGATGCTCGTCGCGGTTAATATCGTTCCGACCAGGACCAACAACGGCCGTGTGGGGATCCGTTTCGCCATTATCGCGCCGAATGGTGCCGCAACAACGCCGCCGATCAACAATCCGATGGTCGCTTGCGTAAAGGCAGCAAAACCAAGCGAGAATAAGAATGTGACCGAAACTGCTACGGTTAGGAAAAATTCAGTAGCGTTCACGGTTCCAATTGTGGTTCGCGGCGATGATCCCTGTATGAGTAAATTTGATGTTACTACAGGGCCCCAGCCGCCGCCGCCCGCTGCGTCCAAGAATCCGCCAGCCAACCCAAGCGGAGCAACAAAACGCGGGTTTTTAGGTGCAGGTGGCCAGCGAAAACCCCGGTAAACCAGCATTAGCCCAATGATTGTCAAATACGCCAAAATGAACGGTTTAGCGAATCCGGCATCGACATTGCTTATGACATATGCCCCAAAAACACCGCCCGCAATGCCGGGCAATGCCAGCCGCTTGAACAACGACCAATCGATGTTGCGGTGGTATAAATGACTCAACCCCGACGCGCCGGTGGTAAATGCCTCAACGGCGTGTACGCTGGCCGATGCGGCGGCGGGAGGAACGCCTAAACTAATCAGGATGGTGGTCGAAATAACGCCAAACGCCATGCCCAATGCGCCGTCAACAAGCTGCGCTAAAAAACCAACCACGATAAAAATCAAGAGCGTTTCGGTCATGCCTGCTGTCTCCTTGATAAACTAGGATTCCGGCGATTCTTTATTTCGTTAGATTGTATTGGGTGTCTGGTGATGAATTTTACAGATAGTAATCCTTCTATCGGTCCAACACAAAATGCGTTTCACCGCATTTTGACGTAGCGCCCCGGTGCATCTTCGATCGCTTTACGATTGCCTTGGCCGGGTTTGCGCGCGCCTTTTACAGGCACTTTTGCACTGCTTTGATTTTCGAGCCATGCCAACCAATTCGGCCACCAGCTGCCCTTTGTTTCTGTGGCTCCAACTATAAACTGGTCCAGCGTTTCGACGCTCGCATCATCGTTTAACCAATATTGATATTTCTGTTGCACCGGTGGATTGACGACGCCTGCGATATGGCCGCTGCCCGCCAATACAAATTTCAACGGCCCTTTGAAATGCTCACGGATTTTCCAGACGCTGGCGGCGGGCGCGATATGATCGTCTCTTCCCGCCTGAATATAGCTGGGTGTTTGCACGGTGGTTAGGTCCAGCGATATGCCATGTGACGATAATGCGCCGGGCTGAACCAATTTGTTACCGCGATACAGATCGCGCAAATATTCGCCGTGCCATTTGGCGGGCAAGTTGGTCACATCACCGTTCCAATGCAGCAGGTCAAACGCAGGATAATCTTCGCCCAACAAGTAATTTTTCACAACGGTTGACCAGATCAGATCATTACCGCGCAACAGATTAAATGTCAGGGCCAAAACGCGACCGTCCAAAAATCCTTCACCAGACAACGCCTCGATCATTTTCATTTGATGATCGTCGATGAAACTTAGCAATTCGCCAGCCTCGCTAAAATCAACCTGCGCGGTAAAGAATGTTGCGCTCTTTACCTTATCCGCCTCACCCTTGGCAGTCAGCATGGCGAGCGTTGCCGCCAACGTCGTCCCGGCAACGCAGTAACCGATGGTATGTACCGATTCCACGTCGAGCAAATCGCATACCGTGTCGATGGCATCGACTTGCGCCGCGATATAATCATCCCAGACCACATCTTTCATGCTGCTATCGGCGGATTTCCACGACGCGATAAACACCGTGATCCCTTGATCGGTGCAATATTTTATGAAGCTTTTTTCCGCTGTTAGGTCGAGGATATAGAAACGGTTGATCCACGGCGGAAAAATAATCAGCGGCGTTTTGAAAACTGATTCGGTTGTCGGCGTATATTGGACCAGCTGATATAATGGCGTTTCGTGGATCACTTTACCGCAGCTAGCCGCGATATTCACGCCCAACGTGAATGCGTTCGGATCGGTATGTGTCAATTGGCCCTTTTGCATATCGGTGGCCAAATGCTGCAGCCCTTTCATCAGGCTCGCCCCTTTTGTCTCGACAGCCTTTTGTAACGCAACAGGGTTGGTGAATGGAGAGTTTGCTGGGCTCATCGCATCCACCAGCTGCCGCACGGCAAAGCCCAATTTGGATTTTTGCTCACTGTCTAAATTGTCCATTTCATCGGCGGCGCCGACAATATAATCGGACATTACTTGATAGCCCTGCCGCATTAAATCGAACGCAGGATGTTCCCATTCAGGCGCACTAAACCGCCGATCCTTGGGGTTCATTTTTTCACGGCCAGCTTTTGCCAGCGGCGCTAACACCTCGCCCCACGCATCCAATGCATGTTTATACGCGGTCAGGGGATCGGCACCTTCGGGTATAGCCTTGTCGGTGAATGCCTTGATCTGAGCCTGCAATTGCTCAGGTGTAAAAAACGGCGGCGCTTGAAAGGAATCAGTCATCCACGAACCATAGTGGAAAATTGGCAAATTCATAACGCGTAAAGTTAGAAAGCACCGATCGCTTCACGGCGGCTTCACTCTATTTTGCGGTGCAGCATGGACATTGTAACGAATAAAGCGCATGGGGCAAAAATATCCCAAGGAAACCCTATGTCATTCGATAATATCCCCGCATTGTTAAGCGAGGCGCTCACCGCACGCGGCTATACCGCGCTTACCCCTGTTCAAACCGCCGTCATCACCGATGAAGCCGAAGGCCGCGACTTGGTCGTGTCGGCGCAAACTGGCTCTGGCAAGACTGTCGCATTCGGTCTGGCCATGGCGCCGCAGATTTTGGACGGCGGCTTAATCAGTCTGGCCAAAACGCCTGCCGCCCTAATTATCGCGCCAACGCGCGAATTGGCATTGCAGGTCAGCCGCGAGTTGATGTGGCTATATGCCAGTTCCGGCGTACGCATTGCGGCGTGCGTTGGCGGCATGGATGCCAGCAAGGAACGCCGCAACCTGCGCGATGGTGCACAGATTGTGGTGGGGACGCCGGGCCGCCTGCGCGACCATTTGGAACGCGGAGCGTTGGATCTAACCGAACTAAAAGTGGCGATCCTAGATGAAGCTGATGAAATGCTCGACATGGGATTCCGTGATGAGCTTGAAAGCATATTAAACGCATCGCCTTCCGAACGCCGTACATTGATGTTTTCGGCGACTATGCCGAAACAGATCGTGTCGCTGGCCAAGCGTTACCAGCGCGATGCCTTGCGGATTTCGACCGTGGGTGAAGATCGCGGACATGGCGACATCAGCTATCAAGTGGTCACCGTCGCTCCACCAGACATTGAGAACGCGGTGGTCAATCTGCTGCGGTTGCATGAACCTGAAACCGCAATCTTGTTTTGCGCAACCCGCGAAAGTGTGCGGCATTTGCATGCCAAGCTGACCAATCGCGGCTTTAGTGTGGTGGCTTTATCGGGTGAACATAGTCAGCAAGAGCGCAACCATGCGCTGCAAGCCCTGCGTGATCGCCGTGCGCGAGTGTGCGTGGCGACTGACGTTGCCGCGCGCGGTATCGATTTGCCGTCAGTATCATTGGTGGTTCACGTCGAAATTCCCCGCGATGCCGAAGCATTGCAACACCGTTCAGGCCGAACGGGCCGTGCGGGTAAAAAGGGTACGGCGGTTTTGGTCGTACCCTATCAACGCCGCAAACGCGTCGAATCGATGCTGCGCGGAGCGAAGATCAATGCAGATTGGGTCAAGGTTCCCAGCGCCGATGACATTCGCATCATGGACCATGAGCGGTTGCTCGAAAAATTGCTTGCACCTGTCGAGGCGGACGAGGAAGATCGCGCATTGGGCGCAAAGTTGCTCGAAACATTAAGCGCAGAGGATATCGCCGCAGCCTTGGTGCGCACCCACCGCGCGAAAATGCCCGTTGCCGAAGACTTGTTGGATAATGGCGACAGAGGAGAGCGAACACAAGAATCGCATCGTGACGGATTTGATGATGCCGTCTGGTTCCGCATCAATGTGGGCCGCAAGAATAATGCCGATCCCAAATGGATATTGCCATTGCTATGCCGCCGCGGCGGCGTGACCAAAAACGACATTGGTGCCATTCGGATTACCGCCGACGAAACCTTTGTTGGTATCGCAGCAGCAGCAGCAAAAAGTTTTGCCAAGGCGGCGTCAAAACCTGGCCGCGACGAAGATGACGATGTGGAGATCGTTCAGGCCGAGGGTCCACCACGCGAGGCCGCACGGGAAAATCGCCGGCAGGGCAAATCGGGTTATCAGGGACGCGGCGGGTCGGGCGGCGGCGAACATCGCGGCCGTTCCGGCGGCGAGCGTAAAGAAGGCGGGTATCGTGACCGTGCTCCCAAAGAAGGTGGTTTTAAACCTGAAGGCCGCGAACGCAGTGAAGGTGGAAATCGCGATCGTGCGCCCAAAGAATGGGGTAATAAAGATCGCAGCAAAACCACAGATGGCGCAGCGCGGCCTAAATTGGGTGCTAAATTTGGAAGCGATAAGCCGCGCGGCGACGCCCCATTTGGTGGGAAATCAAGCGCAAAACCCAGCGGCGATGGCAAACGCCCATTTCGCGGCAACGATGGCCCACCTTCAAAGCATGGAGTGAAACACAAAGCCAAGGGCAATAGACCGCGTTAAAACGTTAAGTTTTTGTGCCTTCGCTCAAGGCTCCGTCCGGCAAAGCGCCTTTCATGCGGCTTTCAACTTCTGAGAACCGCGGGCGGCCGGCGAATGCGTAGACCGCAAGTAATAATGCCGCGCACGCGGCAGCGGTTGTAAACATCGCTGCGACGCGCTGTTTTTTATCGAATAGGGCATATGCACCCCCAGAAAAGCCGAGCATGATCGCCAGCATCAACCCAGCAAATGCCAAACGGTCATCGCGCTCAGCAATAATGGACAACTCGATATTTCGGCGCGCCGTCGCTATTTTACTGGCGTGCAGTTCGGCCGCGATGCGCTGTTCAGCTTCGATTTTGACACGTGCTGCGGCGTCGCGGGCGGCTTCTTCGCGGCTAAGTTCGGCGACTGAACGGCATGGCTCGACGGCGGGAGTGAAAGTGACTTTTTGGGCGCGCAGAAATGCTGCCACCTCCTTTAGGGAGATCGCAAAATAGAAATTTGCGCCGCCATTTTCTGACGTCGAGCCAAAACTATTAATACCTATGACTCGGCCACATGCGTCCAATATCGGGCCGCCGCTATTGCCTGGGCCGATGGGCGCTGTGTGCAGCACAGTGTCGAAAGATTTCGAAGAGCGTCCCGCTGAAATTGTCCCGCGCGTCTTGACAGGTGATTGGGGTTTTAACATGTCGTCATCATTATACTGCATCGCGATGTCGACGCTGGCCGGATAACCAATTGCAAACGTATCCGTCCCATCCTCAACCGGGCCATTATATAAACTGGCGGGGATTAGTTTGGCACCGGGTTCCAATTGCAATAACGCTAGATCATTATCCGGCGACCATTTGATGACCGTAGCCATATAGCTTTCGCGGCCCTGTGACGGAATGATCTGAAATGTCATGGTATCGTTGTAAAGTGACTCTTCGACAACGTGCGCATTGGTGATGATCTTGTCAGGCGCAACCACCACGCCCGAACCATGCCCCACCATTTTGCGTTCGCCATCGACCGCGCTGAATACCGCAACGCGCACCACGCTGCGACTTGCGGCGTTGATTTCAGCGGTGTCGCCATACACGGCGGAGGATAGCAGCGCACTTAGCGTGGCGATGACGGACAGAAAAAATGCGCGCAATTTCATTCTCCAAATGCTACGAAAAAAGTGAATATCCTAGTCACAAAAAGCTATACGGATCAACGTCAACGCCCACACGCACCGCCTTTGGCCATTCCAGTGCGCCTAACCAATCACGCATGATGTTCTGTAATTCGGTCTGCCGGCTGGCATGAACAAGCAACCTTTGGCGGTGCCTTCCGCGCAGCATGGCGAGTGGGGCAGGGGCAGGGCCATATACGTGCATGCCGTCCACTGTTGGCGCAGCCCCGCCAATAGCGCGCGCGGTTTCGATGGCTTCGCGTTCATCCTCTGATGACACGATGATCGCCGCGAAACGCCCAAAGGGCGGCGCGCCTGCGGATTTGCGCATTTCGGTTTCGGCATCGTAAAATGCGTCTCGGTTGCCTTCTACCAATGCTTGTATCACTGGGTGACTGGGATTTCGTGTCTGGATAAATACTTCGCCCGGTTTTTCAGCGCGGCCTGCACGGCCAGCGGCCTGTGCGATTTGCTGAAACGTGCGTTCGGCGGCGCGCAAATCGCCCCCCTCCAATCCCAAATCGGCATCGATCACACCAACGAGCGTCAGGTTGGGGAAATGATAACCCTTAGTCACCAATTGTGTGCCGATGATGATATCGACTGCGCCTGCCTCCACCCGTGCCACAAATTCGGCGGCTTTGGCGGGTGACCATAATGTGTCCGATGTGGCTATAATATTGCGGGCATCTGGGAACAGCCGGCTCACCTCATCGCTAATGCGCTCCACGCCTGGACCGCATGCAACCAGCGTATCTTTCTCATTGCAGTCGGGGCATTCATCGGGCGGCGGCATGACATGGCCGCAATGATGACAGGCAAGGCGGCGGACGAGCCGATGCTCGACCATCCAACTGGTACAATTGGGGCATTGAAAACGGTGGCCGCATGTCCGGCATAGGGTGAGCGGGGCGAACCCCCGGCGGTTCAAAAACAGCAGGCTCTGTTCGCCGCGTTCGAGCCGCAGTTTTAGCGCCGTCAGTAATGTCGGAGCAATCCAATGCTGCCGGTCGGGTGCATCTAGGGTCAAGTCAATCGCCTTGATGTCCGGCATTTTCGCTGCGCCAAAACGCGAAGGGATTTCGAGTCCTTTATACTTGCCGAGTGCGACCATATGGCGGCTTTCCAGTGCGGGAGTCGCCGACGCCAGCAGCACCGGGAACCCTTCAAACCGCCCGCGCATCACAGCAACGTCGCGGGCGTGATAGCGCACGCCATCCTCTTGTTTGAAACTAATTTCATGCGCCTCATCGACGATAATCAGTCCTAGATTGGCAAAAGGCAGAAACAACGCGGAGCGCGCGCCGACCACAACTTGCGCGGTGCCAGCGGCGGCTGCACGCCACACCCTTCTCCGCTGCGCCGCGCGCATGCCCGAATGCCAAGTCGCTGGCTCCACCCCGAACCGCCCCTCAAACCTTGCCAAGAATGGCTGCGTTAATGCGATTTCAGGCAGCAGGACAAGCACTTGTTTGCCGAGCCGGATTGCGGCGGCGACGGCCTCAAAATAGGTTTCGGTTTTGCCAGATCCGGTTACGCCGTCCAGAACGAATGTATCAAAACTTTGCGCATCCACCGCGCCCGCCATCGCATCCGCCGCCACCTGTTGCGCATCGTTTAACGTCGGCTGAGCAAAATCGGCATTCGGGACAGGCAGGGGCTTGTCGATGCTGATCGCGACTGGCTCAAATGCGCCGACCTTTATCAATCCGCGAATAACCGCGTCGCTGACACCTGCTTCGTTGGCCAACTCTCGCGCCAAACCTTGTGCGCCCTCCAATTGGTCGAGCGCCGCCGCGCGCAGCGGCGTCATCCGTGCAGGGATATGCCCCGTCGCGCGATATTCGGTCACTGTTCCTGCCGCAGACAATATCGCGGCGGACGACGACAATACCATCCGCAACACCGACGCGTGGTTGCTCAAATAATAATCGGCAACCCAATCCACCAATCGCCTTAGTTCCGATTTCAACGGCGGACTATCCACCACTTCGTAAATTGCACGCAGCCGCTTGGCGTCGATCGGGTCGGTAGGAAACACGTTATCATCCCACACCACCCCAAGCATCCGGCGCGGCCCCAGGGGCACAACCACTATGCTTCCCGGTCCCGCCTGCACACCATCAGGCAATTTATAGTCGAGCGGACCGACGGCTTGGGTCATTAATATAACGCGAACGCGATTCATCAGGCAGGTATAGGCACGTAACGAGAGCGCGTCACCAATCGCTTCCATTTTTGCAAACTTATGATAGTTTTGCAGAAAGTATATAGGGGAGAGTAGAGATGGATATGCAGATTAACCGCCGTAACTTGATGGTTGCCGGATTGGCGGGGGCTACCTTGGCACTGCCGGGCTGCGCCAGTCTACCGGGGTTCAGTTTAACCGATGCCATTCGGCGCATATTAACACTGTCATCGCAAAATGCCTTTGCCTTGTTGCTGCAACCCAATGGATTTTACGACAGCAATGTTGCGCGTATCGCGTTGCCCGACCGCTTTGGCGGCAGCAGCGGTGGCGGCATATTGTCTGCGGTGCTGCAAAGCCGCAGCTTTCGAGACAAATTACAGCGCCAATTGAACCGCGCCGCAGAAAAAGGTGCAGAACGTGCCGCGCCCTTGGTTGCCGATGCCGTGCGCAATATCAGCATCGAAGATGCCGCCGGGCTGATTCGCGGCGGGCCTCAAGCCGCGACAGGATTCCTGCGCGGAAAAATGGGCATGGCATTGGTGGACGCAATGTTGCCGGGGATTTCCGACGGACTGCGCCTGTTCGACGACGCCACAATAAGCAAGGCGGTGCAATCGGTGACCGGGTTTGATGTCGGCAGTCTGGCGTCGGACATTAACCGTAAAGCGGAAAATGCAATCTGGTCCGCTATCGGCGCGGAAGAAGAATCCATCCGTGCCAATCCGCAAAAAACCAACGATCCGCTTTTGATCGGTGTATTCGGATTGGGCGGTAAGGTTTAATTTTCGCTCTAAATTTTTGTTTTCACGTGATTTAGGGACAAAAACCGGATCCCACTTTTTGTCGTCACGCTCTAAAGTCGATCAGTGTTCTCCAGCGTCTGCCGGAGAACACTGCCCGCGAACACATTGATCGTGCATAATCCTGTTGCGGATTATTTCTTTTTTTCAGCTTTCGGTACTTCTTTTTTTGCGAGTTTTAGTTTGGCTTTTTTCTCATTCCACCGTGCTTCGTCAACAGGGGCCAGATTGGGACGGCCAGCCAAAACGCCAAGGCCGATTGAGCATTCGTTATAATATGTTTCGCCCGCTTCAACTTCGATCCGCAAGGTGTCGGTGGCTTCGCTGCGCACCGAATATTGGTGGATGCCCTCAGCTGCGTCGATTTCGAAATATTTGCCGGGTGACAGGCTGCTCACCTTCACGCCATTTTCAAATACCGCACAGGAAATTGCCGCACCAAAAAGGCCTCCTTTGCGAAAGAATACAACTTTGCCAGTCGCTGGCGCTGCTGCTGGCTTTTCCATTTCGGCGGCTTTCATCTCAGCGGCTTTCATCTCAGCAGCTTTCATTTCAGCGGCTTTCATTTCAGCAGCCTTCATCTCAGCGGCTTTCATTTCTTCTTTGGCCATTTCCGCTTTAGCCATTTCTTCCTTGGCCATTTCTTCCGCAGGTGCCTTCACCATTTCCTGCGATATTACTGGCGTTGCTATTAACAGGATGGGCAACGCTGCGATCAGTGCCATTTTCTTCATTGAATTTCCCCTTCGGTTGGTTGTGTTGAAACTATGAGCGGTGCAGTCGTTTTTGGAGCTGCGATCATCGATGTAAAATCGAAATCCTCTTTTAATTTGGCAAAGCCGCGTCCACCGACATCGACATGCTTTTCTCCGCCCGCGATGAATAACGCAATGGGAGCGGCAACGACTGCAGCGACCAAGGCGCTTTCGGTGACTTTGCTTTTGCCTGTACCCGACCCGCCGAATTTAAAACCTTTTAGCGGAATTTGTTTGTCACCCAATTGAATGTACCGTGCGCTTAAGATTAATTCGCCGGGCTTTCCGCCCGCCCGCGCCCGTGCCGCGTGGATGATTTCGGCCGAAACGGGCGATCCAGCGGGTATGATGACAGCCGTGCCCGACAACACATCATCGGCAACTTTCATCGTGATAAATTCGCCTGTTTTATTTGCTTTGGAATCAACCGTATCAACAAAAAGTAGATCGATAATTGTCCCTGATGCAAGCATGTTCGAAACGGGGATTGGTTGTGATGTCTCCGGTATAACCGTGGTTTCCGAAATCGCCGCCGCTTGTGTGCCAGGCACGGCTGTTACGCCTTGCAACAAAACGATGGCCGCCATCATGCATAGTAACATGTTATCCCCCATTGGCAGAAGGACTGCCATTCCCTTGTTCTAATTAGTTTCGCGTTTTCAATCTGACAACCAGATTTTTTAACCACCGCAAATCGTAGGTACCAAATCTTAGGCGTCGAAACGCTGGCTCTACGCACAATAACCAATGTTCGATTTAAGCGGGTTTTTAAGGCTCTGGAGCGTATGCGTGATTGTTTGGCTAGCTGACTAGGCAGGGGCTTGAGATGTGCCATTGTGGACTAAATATGAGCAACTAATGGCCTATTTGGTTAATGCTCTTATGCCCGATGAGCGCCGCCGCTATTTTTTGGGTCAACGCAACCTAATGCGCTGCGCCCCAGCTTTTGCCGGTGCCAATATCTACGCCCAGCGGCACGGACAGCTTCACCATAGGTTCCGCCGCGCCGACCATAACCGCTTCGATGACCGCGCTGGCCGCCGCCACGTCGGCCTCTGGCAATTCGAACACCAGTTCATCGTGAACCTGCAACAGCATGCGGACATGGCCAAGGCCCGCCGCTGCCAGCGCACCGTCCATGCGGGCCATGGCGCGTTTGATAATGTCGGCGCTGGTGCCCTGAATCGGTGCGTTGATGGCCGCCCGCTCGCTGCCTTGGCGTTCGGCGCCATTGGCGGATTTAATACGCGGGAACCATGTTTTGCGGCCAAACAGGGTTTCGGAATAGCCGCGCTCGCGCACGCTTTCCAACGTGTCCTGTATATAATTGCTGATGCCGGGAAAGCTTTTGAAATAGGCGTCGATCATCGCCTGCGCTTCGTCCGCGCTGCTTTCCAATCGCTTCGCCAAACCCCAGCGCGATATACCGTACAGGATAGAGAAATTGATCGTCTTGGCGCGGCCCCGTGTGTCGCGGTTGACCTCTCCGAACAGCTCCTTTGCGGTACGTGCGTGAATATCCTCGCCCTGCTCAAATGCTTCCCTTAGCGCGCCGACATTGGCCATATGCGCGGCCAACCGCAGTTCAATTTGGCTGTAATCCGCCGCTAGGATAACATTGCCCTCATCGGCCACAAATGCGTCGCGAATCTGCCGGCCAATTTCAGTGCGGATTGGAATATTCTGCAGGTTTGGATCGGTGGAGGACAGCCGCCCCGTTTGCGCACCGGTCAGGCTATAGCTGGTATGCACGCGGCCGGTTTTCGGGTTAATCTGTTCCTGCAAACTGTCGGTATATGTGGATTTCAACTTGGCCAATTGCCGCCATTCCAGAACTTTGCCCGCAATCTCCACGCCTTGCCCTGCCAAATCCTCCAGCACGGTGACATCGGTGGAATATTGTCCCGACTTGCCTTTCTTGCCGCCCTTATGCCCCATTTTTTCAAACAGGATTTTGCCCAATTGTGCGGGCGAAGCGATGGCAAAGGGTTCGTCTGCCAAGCGGTGTATTTCCGCCTCTAACTTCTCCATCTCGCTGGCAAATTCCGCCGACAGACGCGATAAAACTGCGCGATCAACCTTGATTCCTCGGCATTCTATCTTGGACAGTACCGAAACCGTCGGGCGGTCCACCATCTGATAAATCCGCGTGGCTTGTTCCGGTGACAGCCGCAATTTCAGGTGGTGCCATAACCGCAATGTCACATCGGCATCCTCGGCGGCATATTGCGTTGCCGCCGCCAATTGCACTTCTGCAAAACTAATCTGGCTTTTACCCGTGCCGCACACACTTTTGTAGCTTATGCACTCATGGCCCAGATGCAGTTTGGACAGTTCATCCATGCCATGCCCATGCGCGCCCGCGTCCAGATTGAAACTCATCACCATCGTGTCATCGAACGCGGTGATAGCAATATCATGCTGCGCCAAAACGCTCATGTCATATTTCAGATTTTGACCGACTTTCAGGACGCTGTCATCCTCCAGCAAATCCTTAATCCGCGATAGCGCCGCGCCAAAATCAATTTGTTGTGGCTTTTCGGCGAACATATCGGTGCCGCCATGTCGCAGCGGGACATAGCATGCTTCGCCCGGCGCGACCGCTAGGCTGAAACCAACCAGCCGCGCTGTTACGGCCTCAAGGCTATCCGTCTCGGTATCGAACGCCACAACGCCCGCGCTGCGGGCTTTGGCGATCCATACGTCCAGCGCGTCCAGCGTCGTGACGCAAGCATAAGCGGTCACATCAATCGGCGGCATCGGCGGCGGCATGATCCGCGATCCAGCGGCTGGCGCACTTGCCGCGCCGTCGCCCTTGGTGGTTGCGGCCGGTGTACCCGCCAGCGTTTTGTTCGCCGCATCGGTATTGCTGGACTGGCCAATCCGTTTCAGCAGCGAATTGAATCCGTGATGTTCAAGGAACGCCGCCAATGGCGGTTCGGGAATCCTGCCCAGCTCCATATCGGCAAGCGCAATTGGCAACGGGCAATCCTCTTTCAACGTCACCAATACGCGGGACAATCGCGCCTTGTCCTCATGCTCAATCAGATTGTCGCGCATCTTCGATGGCTTCATATCGGGCGCAGCGGCCAGCACGCCGTCCAATGTACCAAATTCAGTGATTAGCTTGGTCGCTGTTTTTGGTCCGATGCCGGGAACACCGGGAATATTGTCGCTGCTATCGCCCATCAACGCCAGCACATCGCCGACCAATTCGGGGCCAACACCGAATTTCTCCTCCACACCCTCACGGCCAATGCGCAGGTTTTTCATGGTATCGAGCATGTCTACACCCGCGCCGCCAGAGGCATCGGGCTCTTCTATCAGCTGCATCAAATCCTTGTCGGACGACACAATCGTCACCTTCCACCCCAATGCCACCGCCGCTTTGGTGTAACTGGCGATCATGTCGTCCGCCTCGACATTATCCTCCTCCACCATCGGCAGCGAAAACGCCAAGGTGGCATCACGGATCATCGGGAATTGCGGGCGCAAATCCTCAGGGGCAGGGGGCCGGTTGGCCTTATATTGGTCATATAGGTCATTGCGGAAGCTGGTTCCGGCTTTGTCCAGCACCACGGCCATATGCGTTGGGCCATCGGCGGCATGCAGATCATCCGCCAGCTTCCACAACATCGTTGTATAGCCGTAAACTGCGCCCACGGGCTCACCATGTTTATTGGTCAGCGGCGGTAGGCGGTGGTAAGCGCGAAAAATGAACGCGGAACCATCGACGAGGTAGAGATGTTTTTGATCGGTGTTGATTTCTTCAGACATGCAAGCGGGATAGCAGCGGCACAGGCATGAGTCTTGCGGGAATTTGTCTTAAACGCCCGTCACATTTCCCCGCGCTGCCGCCGGATGGCAAACCATTTTTCGACATTGGCGTTATGTTCTTGCAGGGTTTCGGCGAAAACATGGCCGCCCTTGCCATCGGCGACAAAGAATAAGGCATTGGTTTTGGCGGGGTTCAAGACCGCCTCAATCGATGCGCGGCTGGGGTTGGCAATCGGCCCTTTCGGCAGGCCAACCATCGCATATGTATTGTAATCGTTCACATCGGCGATTTCAGATTGGCGAATGCGGCGGCCCAGCGGCTTGCCTTTGGTAATCGGATAGATGATCGTCGGATCGGCTTGCAGCATCATATTTTTGCGCAACCTGTTGGAATATACTCCCGCCACCGTGGTGCGTTCCGCCGCGACCTGGGTTTCTTTTTCGACGATTGCAGCCAAGGATATGGCCTCTTGCGGGGTTTTTACTACGGTATCCGCGCTGCGTTTTTCCCACAATTCGTTCAGCGCTTTGGTCATTGCATCCTGCATCCGTTTGACCACGGCGGCGCGAGGCTCACCCTTTTCAAACGCATAGCTGTCGGGCAATATCGAACCTTCGGCAGGAACAGGAATCTCTCCAGTCAATTTTTCATTGGCCATCAACCGTTCGTACACCATGATCGACGGCATTCCCTCCACTACGGTTATCATCCGCTGCACCGCTTTGCCGCCGGTTAATATCGATAAAACATCGGCGTTCGACGCGCCCGCAGGGATCAGAAACTCTCCCGCCTTGATCGTGCTTGTGCCCGCCAGAAACTTAGCGCGGTTGATAAAGGCGCTAGCCGATTTCAAAACGCCACCTTTTTCCAACTGATTGGCCGCCAACGTGATGCTGGAACCGGGTTTAATCAGCACAGTGACATCGCGTTCCGATGGGCCCGGTGCGGTCCAGCCATATACGAAATTGCCGCCAATGATCGCGGCGAATAATAATCCCAACCCGATGATCCATTTGACGATTTTTGGCATGACTTAGACGGCTTTCATAATCAAACTGGCGTTGGTCCCGCCAAAACCAAAGCTGTTGTTCAATACTGCCCGCACTTGCCGTTCTTTGGCAACATGCGGGACCAGATCGACGCCCTCAGTGCCTTCATCGGGATTGTCTAGGTTCAACGTTGGCGGCACGATTTGATCGCGCAAGGCCAAGATACAGAATATGCTTTCCACCGCACCTGCGCCGCCCAATAAATGGCCGATCGCCGATTTCGTGCTGCTCATCGATACGCCGCCAATGTCGCTTCCGAACAGCTTCTTGACGCCGCCCAGCTCAATCAGATCGGCCATCGTTGATGTTCCATGCGCGTTGATATAATCAATATCCGCCACCGATAGCCCCGATTTTTTCAGCGCCATCGCCATCGATCGGAACGCGCCCGATCCTTCTGGATGCGGCGCGGTTACGTGATAGGCGTCGCCCGATAAGCCATAGCCGACCACTTCAGCATAAATTTTCGCGCCGCGTTTTTTTGCATGTTCATATTCCTCCAGTACGACAACGCCCGCGCCTTCGCCCATGACGAAACCGTCACGGTCGCGGTCATAGGGGCGCGATGCCCGCTCGGGTTCATCATTGAAACTGGTGCAAAGCGCGCGCGCCTGCGCAAATCCGGCGATGCCAATGGGGCATATGGTGCTTTCCGCTCCGCCAGCCAGCATCACATCGGCGTCATCATCGCGGATCATGCGTGCCGCGTCACCGATGGAATGCGCGCCTGTGGAACAAGCGGTTACGACAGCGTGATTTGGGCCCATCAGGCCATATTTGATGCTGACCTGACCAGAGATCAGGTTAATCAAACGGCCATGCACGAAATGCGGTGAGACACGGCTCGGGCCTTTTTCAGCGAGCACCAACGATTCGCTTTCAATACCCGGCAATCCGCCAATGCCGGAACCGATTGAACATCCCGCGCGGTAACGTTCCTCTTCGGTCATGTCCAGCAAGCCGGCATCTTCCAATGCTTGTCCGGCGGCATCAATGCCGTAAATGATGAACGGGTCGACCTGCCGTTGAACCTTATGATCGACACGTTTGTTGGGGTCAAAGCCGTAAGGATGATCGGCGGGTTTCAATTCGCACGCGATCAGGCATTTTTGGTCACTGGCATCAAAGCGCGTAATCAACCCCGCGCCCGATTTTGATGCAAGAATATTTTTCCAAGTGGTTTCTACATCTCCGCCCAGCGGCGTTACCAAACCCAAACCTGTGACGACTACGCGGCGCATATCTTACCCTTTATAAATTCTCTGCCAATAACTGTTCAAATCGTAACTGCTCAAAAACAAACGGCTTCCAAGCGGACCAAAATCCGCCCGAAAGCCGCCTTTTTATTTATCAGCGGCGCGTGATGCGCCCGCGTCACTTCAGCCGTTTGCGTCGATAAAATCAATTGCGTCCTTAACAGTCGCAATTTTTTCAGCCGCATCGTCGGGGATTTCGACGTTAAATTCTTCTTCAAACGCCATAACCAACTCAACAATATCAAGGCTGTCCGCGCCCAAATCGTCGATAAAGCTGGCCGCTTCAGTCACCTTGTCGGCTTCGACGCCCAGATGTTCGACTACGATTTTTTTGACCCGTTCTGCGGTGTCGCTCATAAACTTGCCCCTTCATGTTTGGGAGGATTAAACTTGTATGCATGCCCTAATGCGGCGCGGGGGCATTGGCAAGAGGGTGGTTAATTTTAGGCGATCACAACATCGCCATGCCGCCGTTCACATGCAACGTTTGTCCGGTCATATAGCCCGCTTCTTTTGACGCCAGATAGGCGGCGGCAGCACCAATGTCGCTGCCTTCGCCCATGCGGCCCATTGGGATACGTGCATTCAGCGCTTCTTTTTGTGCGTCGGGCAAACCGTCCGTCATCGGCGTGGCGATAAAACCGGGCGCGATGCAGTTTACCGTGATGTCGGCTCGCCAGTTCTTGCGCCAATGCTTTTGACATACCAACCACGCCCGCTTTTGACGCGGCGTAATTGGCTTGGCCTGGATTGCCCGTTGCGCCAACGACGCTGGTGATTGAGATGATCCGGCCAAAACGTGCCTTCATCATCGGGCGGGCGGCGGCGCGGCACAGGCGGAAATTGGACTCCAGATTGATGCGGATGACGTCTGACCATTCCTCATCCTTCATCCGCATGGCCAGATTATCGCGGGTGATGCCCGCGTTATTGATAAGGATGTCGATCTTGCCCAACGCCTCAAGCGCGGATGGGACCAACGCCTCAACGCTTTCTGTATCGCCCAGATTGCAGGGGATGGCGACATGGTCACCGCCCAATGTGTCTCTATAGGCATTCAATTTGTCTACATTGCTGCCCGACACCGCGAGCCGCGCGCCTTGCGACGCCAACGCGGCGCAAATCGCACTACCAATCCCGCCCGATGCGCCCGTTACCAAAGCGTTCATTCCGGTTAAATCAAACATAGTCATTCCTTAATTATTTTTCGCGCAGAGGCGCAAAGGCGCAGAGATTTAGTAGTTATTGACGAGCCGCTTAATGCCCTCTTTTAATGTTTCACCGCCGAAATTAATTAGCAGTCCCAGGGGCTGCTTGGTTAATCTCAAATAGGTTAGCAACTGTTTTGCGTGTGCCGGGTTCAGTTTCTCCACTGACTTGATTTCTAGCAAAAGTTGATTTTCAATCAAAATATCAATTCGAAACGCTCCATTAAAGTGAAGACCTTCAAACTCAAAGTCGACTGCTTTCTGTCGTTCAACAGTGTATCCGATTTCCGCCAATTTCTTTGCTAGAACTGCTTCGTAAACACTTTCTAGCAGTCCTGGCCCAAGTGCCTTGTGCAAACGTATGGAGATATCAATGACATCGCCGCTAATACGATCAATATCTTTCATTCACCACTCCCTCGGCGCCTTTGCGCCTATGCGCAAAATTATATTATTCACCCGTAAAAGTCGGGCTCCGTTTCTCGATAAACGCGTTGATCGCTTCGTCGTTGTCGCTTGTGGCATGCGCTAGGGATTGCATCGCAGCGGCCATTTCCAGGCTGTTTTTCAAATCGGTCATTTGCCCTTCGCGCAGCAAGCGTTTGGTCATGCGCACCGCGTGTGGCGGATTGGCGGCGATTTTGTTGGCAACCAACCGTGCGGCATCCATCAGTTCGGCATCGGGGACAACGCGGCTGACAAGGCCGATTGCCAGCGCCTCGGCTGCATCAATCATATCGCCCGTCAGCGCCAGCTCGGTTGCTTTGGAAAAACCGATAATACGCGGCAGCAACCACGCGCCGCCATCGCCCGGGATGATCCCCAGCTTGACGAAGCTCTCGGCAAATTTAGCAGACTGTCCAGCAATCCGCACGTCGCACATGCACGCCAGATCGCATCCTGCGCCAATTGCCGCGCCGTTAACCGCCGCGACCACGGGCACTTCCAATGCCTGAAACATGAGCGGCAACCGCTGTATGCCATATTTATAATTGCGCCGTGTTTGCACCGAATTTTCGGCCTTCAATCCGCCCGTTCCCGCCTTCATCTGTTTCAAATCACCGCCCGATGAAAACGCCGTGCCCGCGCCCGTCAGGATGATGCAGCGCACGCCGATGTCGCGGTCCGCCGCCTCAAACGCTGCGCATAATGCGTCGACGACGCTGTTTTCGGATATGGGGTTGCGGCGATCAGGTTGGTTTAGGGTGATGGTCAGGATGGGGCCGTCTTGATGGGTAATAAGGAGTTCTGTCATTTTGTTTTCCTAGATTCTGGTTCGCGCAGAGGCGCAAAGCCGCAGAGATTTTCATTTCGAATTCGTACAGTTTGAAATTGCATTTAAGTTTATACGCCAGGGCCCATTTGAGAGAAAAAGGTATATCTCTGCGTCTCTGCGCCTCTGCGCCTCTGCGCGAAATTATAAAGCCTTCAACAACGCCTCGATATCATCCATGCTTATCACACTAGCGGTCGTAATATCATCGCCCGCGCTGCGTTTAATCATGGGGCTGAGCACTTTTCCGCCAACCTCGATGAAGCCGGTAACTCCCGCCGCCGCCATTGCAATGGCCGATTCGCGCCAGCGCACGCGGCCAGTGACTTGCTGCACCAGCTGCGCCGCGATCACATCGGGTTCGGAAACAGGCTCGGCGGTGACATTGGCGAACAAACGCACACGCGGCGCTGCAATTGCGGTATCAGCTAGGGCCGCCGCCATCGCGTCCGCCGCAGGCTGCATCAAAGGGCAATGGAACGGTGCGGACACCGGCAGCAATATGCCGCGTTTTATTCCATGCTCTTTCACCATTTCAATCGCGCGTTCAATCGCGCCAATATGACCGGAAATCACCACCTGTCTGGGATCATTATCGTTGGCAACGGTACACACTTCAACGCCAGCCTCACCAATTGCGGCTGCAGCGGCCAGCGCCTCGGCCTTGGCAATATCCGCGCCCAATAACGCCGCCATCCCGCCCAGTCCAACCGGAACCGCCGCTTGCATCGCTTGACCGCGCAGCTTCAAAAGCCGCGCTGTCGTCGCCACATCAAAAGCACCTGCCGCGCATAATGCGGTATACTCGCCCAGACTGTGCCCCGCCACAAACGCAGCCTTTTCCGCCAGTGAAATGCCGCCCTCAATCTCCATCACGCGCAACGTCGCAATCGCATTGGCCATAATCGCGGGCTGCGCATTTTCGGTCAGGGTCAGCTGGTCCTCGGGCCCTTCGCACATTAGCCGGAACAGATTTTGCCCCAGCGCGTCGTCCACTTCTTGAAACACTGCTTTGGCGGCGGGGCTGGCATCGGCCAGCAACTTGCCCATGCCCACGGCCTGACTACCCTGTCCCGGAAATACAAATGCGCGCATAAATGTCCCTTTCAAATTTTGCGGCTGATTATGGCGCAGCCTATCCTAGCGCAAGCCCAAACGGCACGATTTTATTATCGGCATCATGGCCAATATCGGCGCGGCCCAAATATGCTATGCCCGCTTGCGCGCAATATCGCCGTGTTATCCTTTCGGCATCTTCGCCAAAAGGGCGGTCATTTTCAGGAATATCGCTGACACGGCCAAGTCGGATTCCGGCAAGGCCCTTATCGGCGAAATAGCTGGTGATGTTGCCCATCGCCCGGTCAAACGCGTAAAGATATTCGCTCACTTCCTCGACCATCAAAATATGGCCGGATAGATCAGGCATCAGCGGCGTTCCGGTCATCATCGCGCAGGTCATAAGGTTAAACGCGGCGTATTTTTGGCCAGTCTCGATATGCGGTTCAAGCGCCGACGTATCACCATGCACCAGATAATCCAGCGCCCTCCTTACCGCATCCTCGCCGCCGTCCCGCCTTATGTCGGCCACCACGGGGCCATGCACAGGCCGTCCGATGCCATCACGGTAGAGCGCGGCGAGCAAAAACCCGCCGTCGCTATATCCCAAATAGACTTTATCGCTTGCCGTATCGCCCAGCCCGCGCATTGCATTCGCTGCAATCCGCCCCGCGCCATATCCGCCGCGCGCAAACCAAATTGCGTCGATGCCCGGATCATTGGCCAGCTCTATAAACGCCGCCAGACGCTCTGCATCGCTTCCAGCAAAATGGCCGCTTTCCAAAAAACACTGGTCGTGAAAGCACAGCTTAGCGCCCGGATATTCCTCCGCTGCCAATGCGGTAACGCGTTCCGCATCTATGCGAGAGAATGCCGCAGACGGCGCGCAAATTCCGATTTTCATGCCTTGCGCTCCCTTGCCAAAACCCGCCCCGATCAATAGCGGGGAATGATGAGCAAAAACAAATCCTATTTCTTCTGCGGCATCGGCGGGTCCGGCATGCTGCCGCTGGCCAATATCGTCCGCGATTCCGGCGCCACTGTCGCTGGATCGGACCGTGCATTGGACCAAGGCCGTCTGGGCGCAAAATTTGAATGGCTGCAAAGCATGGGCATCAGCTTGCACAAACAGGATGGCAGCGGGCTGACCAGCGGCAACCAAATCCTGATCGCGTCCGCCGCGATTGAGGATAGCGTACCCGACATTGCAAAGGGCATCGAACTTGGCTGCCCCCGCATGACCCGCGCCGAATTGCTGGCGGAACTGTTCAACGCCGCACCGCGCAGCATTGCCGTGGGCGGGACCAGCGGCAAATCGACCGTCACTGGCATGATCGGCTGGATATTAACCGAGGCTGGCTTTGACCCGACAATCATGAACGGCGGCGTGATGAAGAATTTCGTCGCCGATGACGCGCCGTTTGCCAGCGCGCGGGTTGGTAAAGGTGATGTGTTTGTAAGCGAAGTCGACGAAAGCGATGGCAGCATCGCGTTGTTCATGCCCGAGGTTGCGGTGCTGAATAATGTCAGTCTGGATCACAAAAGCCTTGAGGAATTGCGCGCGTTATTCGGTGATTTTGCACGCGGCGCAAAAACCGCGATCTGGAATGCCGATGATTTGGAAACGGTGGCTTTGGTTGCACCGTTGGCGCTCGAAAACTCTGTCAGCTTCGGCTTCACCGACCGTGCAGACATTCGCGCCGTGGACGTCATCGACCTACCGCTGGGCAGCCGCTTCACGTTGCACGCAAATGGTGAAGCATGGCCCGTCACCCTGCAAGTCCCCGGCCGCCACAATATCGCCAACGCCTTGGCCGCGATTGCCGCCGCGATGGCCGTGGGCGTGCATGTGCCGCAAGCCATTCACGCAATGGAACGCTTTACTGGGCTTGCGCGGCGGTTCGATATTGTCGGCATCGCAGGCGGCATTACCGTTATCGACGATTTCGGCCATAACCCCGATAAGACAGCCGCGACATTGGCCACGCTCAAGGCCTTCCCCGGCCGCGTAATCGCGTTTTTCCAACCCCACGGCTACGGCCCGATCCGCGTGATGGGCCAAGAACTCGCCGCCGTATTCGCCGCCAAATTGGGCCGCGATGATCATCTGATCCTATGCGACCCCGTCTATTTCGGCGGAACCGTCGACCGCAGTTTGGGCAGCCAGTCGATCACCGACGCCGTGCTGGCGGCGGGACGCAAAGCCGAACATATCCCGTCCCGCGAAGCATGCGGCGACCGCATCGTGGAACTAGCGCAAGCTGGCGACCGCATCGTAATCATGGGTGCAAGGGATGACACTTTAAGCGCATTTGCGGCGGATGTGCTGGGGCGGCTGGTTAAGGCGTCGGTTTGATCGTAGCGTGACAAGTCTACCCGAATCGCTTGCATTCCGTGCCATCCTCCCCTAACCGCGCATCTCCAATCGGGGTAACCCG
>JANORM010000017.1:0-2068 GCA_031415335.1 Sphingomonadales bacterium
GATGTTCAGCAACGAAGATACCATCGCATAATTGCCGATGGTGTTGAGAAGCTCGACAAATGCGTCCTCCCCCAGCGCACCCATCAAAATGGCATAAGTTTCGTCATCAAGATCGCTGGTCGCGCGCATCTGGTCGACCATACGGATTACAGCGGCCTCGACCTTGCCCCAGCCTGCTGCATCAGGCCCCTGCTTGATGCGCATTATGTCGTCAATGGAGAGTCCGCCTTCGTCTCGCCCTAGCCGGACATGATGCCCCCATTCATAATCCGATTTTGAATTATAGGCGACGCGCAGGATTGCGATTTCACGCATTCGGGGAGGCACCGATGAAAGCGCCATCGTATAAAGGCCGAACGGCTTATAGGCTTTGAACAATTTTGTGTTGCGCAGCGCGATCCTGAATATATTGGGAAGGACGCCGCCGCGCCGGTAGTGTTTGGTCAACTCATGGTGCTCTTCAGACATTTCCTCGTCGGTCAGGGGCAATACGCGCGGTGCACGGGGCATGAACCTTCTCCTTATTGAAACTTGTGCTTTGGGAAAAATGCTAGGTTGGACGTCGCGCTCCGACAAACGCAATTTCGTTATGACTGGAAATAAACCGCGCAAATAGTCGCAGGCGGTTGCAAATGTTCCGGCCTAGCCGCGGCCGGCTGTGCTCCAGCAGGTTTTGAAAAAGCGCCCGGTTCGCGCGAGCGCGGCATGCGCTTCGGGAAGGATTGCGCCATAGGCCTGAAAAACATGAACCATTTCCGGCCATATCTCCAGTGTTATATCTACTCCCGCTGCCCGCCCACGCTTGTCGAGCTCGAGCGTATCGTCGATCAAGACTTCATTTGAGCCCGTTTGCAGAAGAGTCGGCGGCAGCCCCTCCAGTTTGGCAAATAAAGGAGAGGCTCTCGGATCGATGGCAGGATGATCTTTCAAATAGTCGCGCGCCAGCATGCGCAAGGCATCGGGATGGATCATCGGGTCAGATTTCGCGTGCGATGTATAAGCATTGGCGGTGCAAGTGAGATCGAGCCAGGGGCTATAAAGGGCCATCGCATCGGGAATCCGGATTCCGGTGTCGCGCGCCTCAACTGCGCACTGCAACGTCAGCGCGCCGCCAGCTGAGTCGCCAATTACCCCAAGTTTTGCTATACCCGCCAGCGGCGCAATTTCGGTATAGACAGCAATCACATCGTCCAGAGCAGCCGGGAATATATGTTCGGGCGAAAGCCGGTAGTTGATGGTCAGGACACGGGCGTTCGCATGCCGGGCAAGCTTGCCCGCAAGCCCCCTGTGCGTAAAACAGGAGCCTGCGGAAAAGCCGCCGCCGTGCATCCAAATGACGACATGGTCATCGCGCGATCCCGGTGCGCGCACCCATTCGCAAGCGACATCCGCAACCATCGCTGCCTCGACCGAAATGTCAGCTGGTGGCGGCAGCCTCGCCGCCATTTCCTCCATAGCTGCGCGGCGTTTGTCGGGATCGACCCGCCGAAGCTCCGGCCGAGGGCCGATAATTGCGAGGAATTTTTCGATGGGACGTAGCTCAGTCACAGTGTCATTTCGCTTCCCCAATTTCGCATATTTGAGAGCCTCGAGGCAAATTCCAACTGTTCGGAATAGCAATTGCACGGTTAATTGAGGCTGCATAATCGATACTGGCGATGTCGTATCATTGTCGCCGGTAATGGCGGGCATCTATGGTTGCTATCGTCGAAGCCCGCGCATGAGGCAGACGCAGTATTTCAACTTCAATAGATTTCCAATTTCCAGCTATCGAAGCTTTATTGGTTATGTTTAGAAGTAGACCGCAGCTGCCATTGTCACGGCGTATGGACGAATGGCAGCCGCGACCGTTTTTTCTTGAATCCGAACTGTCGTCAACGTCGAACAATCCGATCATATGCACAATATTTCAAACCGAAACGGGGCTAAGTGTCCAAGAGAATTCCCTTGGCGCATGAGGTGCTCATATAGCGCTGACACCCGTAGTTTTCTGAGCTTCAAAGCGATTTTGTGTTAGCGAGCTAACATAAAATAAGCCCAAAATCACCAAATAGCACAAAATACCAAC
>JANORM010000018.1:0-15135 GCA_031415335.1 Sphingomonadales bacterium
TAATGTCACCAACTGGCCGTTTCGGCGCAATCGCTAGATTTGGTTGAAACGCTTCCTTTCCCGGTCGTCCTGTCTCCCGATGGGTCGATGTCGAGCCGAAGGCAACCGTAGGCAGGCGGCGTAGCAAGAAACATGTACTCGCGCAGGCTCAGTACGAACGGTTCTTGATGCGATTTGATGTCATCGCGAACCAAGCCAAAAAAAAGGCCAGTGTCGCGGGACACCGGCCTTTTTGATTTATGCTGAAAGTCGCTTAGAACTTATAGCGCGCTGTTAAGCCATAAGTACGTGGCTGGTTGGGGTAACCAGTGAAGCTTCCGCCTTGGCCAACCGATGGGAAAGCCGTGGTAATGTAACGCGCCTTGGTCAGATTGCGTCCCCACACGGATAGCTGAAAGCCATTACTCAATCCCAAAGTCGTCGACGCATTCAATGCATTGACGGTCCGTGTGAAGTTCCGTGCAGGCGGAGCCGCTGGGTTGGTATCGAACAAATCAACCTGTGATTCATAGTGATAGTCAACGCGGAAATTCAGCTCATTATCATTGCTAAGATCGACATCATAATCCGCGCCCAATGTCATGGAAAATGCGGGAATGGCCGATGGTACCGTGCCCGACAAATCGCCCTGCGTGCTGTTGGTAAAGCTATCATATTTGGGGTCAAGATATACAAATGATCCCGTCAAAGTAAGCGCGTCGGTTGGGGTTACGCGCCCATCAAACTCAAATCCGTTTGTTGTTTGCTTACCCGCATTGGCCAATCCAAACCCTGTGCCTGTAAACACATTGGTTTGGAAACCTTTGATCGATTGTTTGAAGAATGTGATGTTGAAAGCCGCGACATCCCATTTGCCTTTCAGGCCAAATTCAATGACTTTAGCATTTTCGGGCGATGCGAACCGTGTGCCAAAATTCTGGTTAGGTTGCAGCAGCCCTGCCGCACCCAATGCTACCCTATCGGAAGCGAACGGACGGCTATCACGCGAAAGGTTAACCGAGCTTGCCTTAAACCCAGTTCCATAGCTGATATAAGCATTCAGATTGTCGGTAACTTCGTAAGCAAGGCGGCCTGTATAAGTAAACTTTCCATCGCTGGTACGACCGCTTTCAACTGCGTTTGGAAGGTTCACCAAAGGTGGTTGGAATTGAAACGCGCGCAATCCAGCGAGCGGATTTGCGTTCGCGATGCCAACAGCCGTCAATGGTGTTACACCATCTGGCAGGGTCGTTGTTGTCGGGTTGGCTGCCAAAAACGTTGCCAAACCGGCCGGCACACCGCCACCGACCAAAAGGGTGCGGCGGAACGCAGCATATTGCGGAGCGTTGAAGTTAATCGCCGAAAACGCTTCTGTCGCCACAATATTGCTGGAAAAACGCTTCCTATCCTTGGTATAGTTGAACCCGCCGGTTAACGTAAGCTTATCCGTGACTTCAAAGTCGACCGTACCAAAAATCGAACCGGCTTTATCCTTCAGCGTGTAAACCTCATCATAGCCAGTACCTTGGGCAAAAAAGCGATTGGCATACACAGTTGGCGCTGGCGCCAGCCCAGCGGCAAAATCGCTACCGCCAAATGCGCCCTCAAGTACCGCGAAGCTTAGCGCGCCGCGCGTCGCTGCGCCGATTAGCGCATTGCCATAGGCACGGAAATCTGCGCCAAATTCAATGTCGTTGGCAACATCCACTTTCTCATCGAAATAATATCCGCCGAGCAAGAAATTCAACGGGCCATCAAAATCGGATGCAATCCGCAATTCTTGCGTGAAGGTACGGATTTCTGTGTCGTTGATATTTTGCTGCAGCAATTCAGCGGCAGTGAAATCGGAATCTTGATTGCTGAGCGAGTCCACACCGCGATAGGATGTGATTGATGTCAGGCTTATATTCCCCAGCTCGTAATCAATCTGTGCAGATCCGCCATAATTGTCAATTTTGTTGGACGAAGGCAGGTTAGTATAAACATTGTAAGAAAACAGATTTTCCGCATCAATGCCAATGCCACCGGGTGATAAAAAGTTCACGATCCCACCCGTTGGGCCATTGACCAAATTGCCAGCTACGCAGCAATCTTCGTCAATCTTGTCATAATCACCGATCAAACGAATGGTGAAATCTTCGTTGGGTTGAAACAATAATTGGCCGCGGAAGCCATAACGATTACGTTCGTTGACCCGGGTTCCAAGGTTTAGGTCACGCGCATAACCATCACGCTTGTTATAGTTTGCTGCCAAGCTGAAGGCGATGGTGTCGCTGAGTGGGCCTGTGATGTCTGCCTTGGCGATGATTGCATTATAGTTGCCATAGCTTACTTCGGCAGAACCGCCGAATTTAAACTTTGGTGCTGCCGTCACAATCGAGATGACGCCCGCCGACGCGTTTTTACCGAACAATGTCGATTGCGGGCCGCGCAATACTTCAACGCGTTGCAAATTGGGCAGATCGCCGATGGCCGATGCAGAGCGTGAGCGGTACACGCCATCGATGAATACGCCAACCGAAGGCTCAATGCCTGCGTTATTCGCGCCGTTGCCGAAGCCACGAATGATGAAGTTGGTGTTGGCCGAGCTTTGCAGCTGGGTCACGCGCAACGTCGGTGCCAAGGTTTGCAGATCGCTCAAATCGCGCACTTGCGCCTTTTCGATGTCTTCTGCGCTGGTTACGGTAACCGCAACAGGTATTTCTTGCAGCGTCTGTTCGCGCTTAGTCGCGGTGACGATGATTTCGTTTTCATCGACTTCTTCTTCGGCAGCTGCGCTTGCGTCTTGCGCAAATGCGGGCGTGCTGAGTGCCAGCGATGCCAAGCTAGCCGTTGACAACATGACGGCTTTAATAATGCGGTTGGTCGTATTCATTTTTCTCTCCTGCAAAAGATCTAACATGCCAATTTTTTTGGCTTTTCTTGGGGAAAATTACCGGGACTGCTCAAACGGATTCTTTACGGTTCCTCGAATAATATGACTAACGGGTTAGCGGCCAAATATTTGGCGCGCAACGCTATTGTTTTTGTGCTCGCGGATAAACCGAATTTGTTACATAAATGTCACGTTATTTTGCCTGATGCGCCATACAAAATTATTGCTAGATAGACACTATGAACGCCATCGATCCAATTTTTGCCCCGCTGCAATTTATCTGCGCAGATACGCAAGAGTGCGTTTTGGCGATTATCACCGAAACAAGCGGTCCGGGTTTCCGCCGGGCGGGGGCAATGATGGCGATAGCATCCAATGGCGAGGTTTCGGGGTCGCTTTCGTCCGGCTGTATTGAGGCCGATATTGCGCAGCAAGCCCGTATTGCGCTGGCCAATGGTTTACCCAAAACGGCCCGGTACGGCGCGGGTTCACCGTTTATCGATTTGCGCTTGCCGTGCGGCGGCGCGATTGAGGTGCTGCTGATACCTAGGCCCGACCAATCGGTCCTGCGCGCTGCCTTGGCCGGTATCGACCGCAGAGTTCCACAGGCACTAGACGTACGCAAAGCCGACGGCGCGATGACATTGCGAGAATCGCCGAGCATACAGAATGGTGTAGATATATTCAGGCTCAAGCTGGAACCCAAATTGGCGTTTCGGATATTTGGCGGCGGCGCAGAAACTCTGCATTTTGCGGCTTTGGCGGCGTCATTGGATTTTGATCTTTCCGTCTATACGCCAGAGCCAGACGTCGCAGCGCGGTTGGCGGCGCAGGGTATTTCTGCAGTATTGCTCAAATCGCCTGACAATCCCCCAGTGCTGCAAATTGACAGATGGACAGCCGCTATATTAT
Organism: Sphingomonadales bacterium; assembly: GCA_031415335.1. Taxonomy (GTDB): domain Bacteria; phylum Pseudomonadota; class Alphaproteobacteria; order Sphingomonadales; family Sphingomonadaceae; genus Sphingorhabdus_B. The sequence goes on from JANORM010000018.1 coordinate 3,767, forward strand.
TTTTCCACGATCATGACTGGGAACCGCCGATTTTGCATCGGTTGTTGGCGAGCGATGCTTTCTATATTGGCGCTCAGGGTAGCCATTTGGCGCGGTTGGCGCGCGACGCAGTGCTGGCGCAAATAGGGGTTAGTATTGCCCAAATTGCCCGCATAAAGGGGCCTATTGGATTGATTCCGGCCGCGCGCGATCCCCGCAGCTTGGCGGTCTCGGTGCTGGCTGAGATACTCGCACTGGCGCAAGCAGGTGGCGCTTGAAAATTGCAGCAATATTGATGGCGGCGGGCAATTCACGCCGCTTTGGCGACGCAAATAAACTGCTCGCGCCGTTTCAAGGACAGCCGTTGACCACGCATGCCGCAAACACTTTACGCACGCTATCGCTCGATCACTTGATTGCTGTCGTTGCGGATGATGATGTGGCCGCATTGGTCCACGAGTTTGAAATCACCCGCGCTGATACGGCGCGTAATAATATGGCACAAAACATCGCATTGGGCGTTGCGCAGGCACGCGCATGGGGCGCAGACCGCGTCCTGATTGCACTGGCCGATATGCCATTGGTGCTGTGCGCGCATTTTCATGCGGTCATTGCCGCCTGCACGGACATAACGCCGTCAGCCAGCAGCGATGGCATGACGCGCATGCCGCCAGCGTGTTTTCCGGCCTGTTATTTTGATCGTCTACTGTCATTGACAGGCGATAATGGTGCAGCGCAGATTATCCAAGAGTTGCCGTCTAGCGCGATAATTCCAAACGCCATGGGCGCGTTAGCAGATATAGATTATCGTGACGATTTGACGAGCACGCTATATTGATGTGCGTACTATACAAAATTCAACCAAGATGACATGGAGCGCAGCATGCAAATAGAATTGATTTCATCGAATGCCGCGCACGGCGGAACACAGGGCGTTTATAAACATAAAGCCCATATAACGGGCACAGAAATGACGTTTTCGGTGTTCGTGCCGCTACATGCTCCGGGCGTCAAATTGCCCGTGATCTGGTATCTGTCGGGCCTAACGTGCACGCACGCCAACGTAACCGATAAGGGCGAATTTAGGGCAGCATGCGCACAGCTTGGCTTGATTTTTGTGGCTCCCGACACCTCGCCGCGCGGCGAGGGCGTGGCCGATGATGCAGGCGGCGCATATGATTTTGGTTTGGGCGCAGGCTTTTACGTGGACGCCACGCAGCATCCTTTCGCCGAACATTACAAGATGCGCACGTATATCGAAACGGAACTGCCAGAAATTATTGCGGCGAATTTTCCGGTGGATATGGAACGGCAAGGGATCATGGGGCATTCGATGGGCGGCCACGGCGCGCTCACGATTTCTTTGCGCAATCCGGGACGGTATAAATCGACATCGGCATTTGCGCCTATCGTCTCGCCGATCAATTGCCCGTGGGGGCAAAAGGCGTTGAGCGGATATTTGGGCGATGACCAAGCCGGCTGGGCGCAATATGATGCATGCGCGTTGATTGCGGGCGGCGCGCGGTTGCCGGACTTGCTGGTCGATCAAGGGGATGCGGATAATTTTTTGAGCGAGCAGCTAAAGACGCATTTGTTAACCGAGGCCTGTGACGCCGCACGGCAAGACGCGACAATCCGCATGCAGCCAGGATATGACCATAGCTATTATTTCATATCGACATTCATGGCCGAACATCTGCATTGGCATGCGCAACGGTTGACGGCGTAATCTTTATTGCCGCCAAATAAATGCCGCCAAATAAATTTGTCAGCAACGCAACTAAGGTCCTGACCCTAGTCGCGCATTAAAACAATCAAGCCGCGATCCTGTCGGCTTTTTTCAGAAGACGCTGCCAATGAAGGCGATCTTTCCTGCTCAGCCGCTCATCCTCGGCGCGCTTTTGCAAAACAGCCTTCAGATCCGAACCATGATTGATAAGTAACGCGTCCAACTCACTTGCGTCACGCGTTGCGCGCTGTCGTGATTCAAAAATTCTACTAAACATAAAAACCGTCCACATTCAGTTATTATTACTGCGACCGGCGTTGATTGGCCTATTGTCTGACTCGTATATAGATTGTTAATACATTATTTTACATTTATGTCAAAGCGGGAATTGATGTAAAGCGCGATAAGTTTGTTCTAATGTGGGATTATTTACGGCGTGACCTATCGGTCTGTTGCCTCAACTCTTTCCCGTCTTAAGCGCCCTAATCTCAGTCGACCCCGAACTTACAGACTTGCTGAGATCCAATCTCGCCGCGATCCTCCACCGGACCGATGTTATCGATTTCGGCAAGATGGAATTCGAGGCTTACCGCTCGATATTGGACCAAGTGGGCTTTTCCAAACGTAAGGTTCTTGATCGTATGATTGCTGCCACCGCATTAGCAAACGACCTGACCCTCATTGCAATGAATGGCCAGGATTTCAGGGACGTGCCCGGGTTGAAGTTAGTGGAGTGGGAAACGCCTGAAGCGTAACCCTACTCCTCACCCATCCTAAGCGCCGCAATAAAGGCCTCTTGCGGAATGCTCACGCTGCCATATTCGCGCATCTTGGCTTTGCCCTTTTTCTGTTTGTCGAGCAGCTTTTTCTTGCGGCTGATGTCACCGCCATAGCATTTTGCGGTCACGTCTTTGCGCATTGCCGCAATCGTCTCACGCGCGATTACCTTGCCGCCGATGGCTGCTTGGATCGGGATTTTGAACAGGTGGCGGGGGATTAGGTCTTTTAGGCGCTCGCACATTCCGCGGCCGCGTGCTTCGGCGGTGCCGCGGTGGACGATCATGGACAGTGCGTCGACAGGGTCGGCGTTGACCAACACGCTCATCTTAACAAGGTCGCCTTCGCGGTGGCCGATTTGATGATAGTCAAACGACGCATAACCGCGGGAAATGGATTTCAGGCGGTCGTAAAAATCGAACACCACCTCGTTCAGCGGCAGTTCGTATATGATCTGTGCACGCCCACCCACATATGTCAGCTGCTTCTGTATCCCTCGCCGATCCTGACACAGTTTCAATATACTGCCGAGATATTCATCGGGGCAATAAATCGTCGCCTGAATCCACGGCTCCTGAATTTCGGCGATGCGGTTGATATCGGGCATGTCGGCGGGATTGTGCAGATCCATGTCGCGCGCGTCTTCGGTCTTTGATCGGCTGAGCTTGAGTTTATAGACCACCGACGGCGCGGTGGTGATAAGGTCAAGGTCGAACTCGCGGGTGAGGCGTTCCTGGATAATTTCCAAGTGTAGCAGCCCAAGGAAACCACAGCGAAAGCCAAAACCCAATGCCGCGCTGCTCTCGGTCTCGAAACTGAAACTGGCGTCGTTGAGGCGCAGCTTGCTGATGCTTTCGCGGAGTTTTTCAAAATCGGCAGCGTCGGTGGGGAACAGGCCGCAGAACACGACCGGCTGCACTTCCTTGAAGCCGGGCAGGGCCTGAGCGGCGGGGCGTTTGGCGTCGGTAATCGTGTCGCCGACGCGGGTTTGTGCAACTTCCTTGATCTGGGCAGTGATGATGCCAACTTCGCCCGCCGCGATTTCGGTCAAGATTTCCAGCTTTGGCCGCATGCAACCAACGCGGTCGACCAGATGTTTGGTACCGGCGGCCATGAACTGGATTTCCTGGCCTTTTTTAATAATGCCGTCGATAACGCGGATCAAGATGACGACGCCAAGATAGGGATCGTACCAGCTGTCGACTAGCATGGCCTTTAGCGGTGCGTTGCGATCTCCTTTTGGCGGGGGAATGCGCGTGACGACCGCTTCCAAAACTTCAACAATACCGATGCCCGATTTGGCCGATGTCAGAACCGCGTTTTCGGCGGGCAGGCCGATTATATCCTCAATCTCGGCCTTTACCTTGTCCACTTCGGCGGCGGGCAGGTCGATCTTGTTAATGACAGGCACGATTTCGTGGTCGTGCTCGATGCTTTGGTAAACATTGGCGAGCGTTTGTGCTTCCACGCCTTGTGCAGCGTCCACCACCAACAATGCGCCCTCACATGCGGCGAGGCTGCGGCTGACTTCATAAGCGAAATCGACATGGCCCGGCGTATCCATCAGGTTCAGCGTATATTCTAAACCGTCTTTTGCGGTGTAATTCAACCGCACGGTTTGTGCCTTGATGGTGATGCCGCGTTCTTTTTCGATATCCATATTGTCGAGCACTTGCGCGCTCATTTCGCGCTCGGTTAAACCACCTGTTGTCTGGATTAATCGGTCGGCCAGTGTCGATTTGCCGTGATCTATATGTGCGATTATCGAGAAGTTACGAATACGGGAGATGTCAGTGGTCATAGTGTCTGATTTTTCAATACAAATATAGGGGCACAATATCCCCAGCTGTCCTGCGCGCCATTAGCAGCGACGGCTGGTTAAGGGAAGGGGCCGTTTCTGCCGACAAAAAATCTATTCGTTTACTACCACATCTTCGGGTTCGGGCAAACCGCGATAGATTTCTTCCAGCGGAATTGCAGGCGGCGGCACTTTACCAAAGCCTATGCCGATAACTTTTTTCAGGCGATGGGCGCATGCCGGATAAGCGCCGATACATGATGCGGCTTTGGTGGTTGAAATCGCCTCGCCGCGCCGGATGCGGTCATTATCCACCGTTCCGGCTGTTAATTTCTGACTCTTATTGTCATCACTCTCGCCGCACACGATAATGGTGTCTCCATCATCATTCGGATCCCTCAAGCATCCGTTGGAATCGATGGATATCGTCTGGCGCTGCTTCTTGATTATGGCCGCCAACTGAGCATCGGTTAAAGATTGTGCTCTTGCATTATTGTTAAACGCAGCATTGCCAACCAATAAAGCGGCGATAATAAGCAATCTCGACATTTGCACCTGCGTCCCCTATCGGTGCGCACACGTGGCGACACATCCGAATGTCAGCACCCCCAATGCTTCAACCTGCCTTCCCCAAGGCGTTGTTTTAATTGCCAAGAGATAGGATACCAAATTGACCACTGCAAGCCAAATACTCGACCGCCTGCTCGTCCTTGAAATGGTGCGCGTTACTGAAGCGGCGGCGATTGCCGCATCCAAACTGATCGGACGCGGTGATGAAAAGGCGGCGGACGCTGCGGCGGTTGAGGCGATGCGGTTAGCGCTTAACGGACTTCCTATGGACGGCACCGTCGTGATTGGTGAGGGTGAGCGTGATGAAGCACCGATGTTATTCATCGGCGAAAAGGTCGGCAGCGCAATTGGCACCGGCCCAAAGATCGACATTGCGCTTGATCCGCTGGAGGGCACAACGATAACGGCGAAAGCAGGCCCCAATGCGCTCGCCGTGCTGGCCGTTGCCGAAGAAGGCAATTTGTTGAACGCGCCCGATGTCTATATGGAAAAAATCGCGGTTGGCCCCGGCTATTCCCCGAACATCGTTAATCTAGATCGCACCACCGAAGAAAACGTCAATGCGGTAGCCAGAGAAAAAGGCGTTGCCCCTGCCGATTTAATTGTGTGCGTATTGGATCGTCCGCGCCATGAAAAAATCATCAGCGAACTGCGCGCCATCGGCTGCGGCATTATGTTGATCCCTGACGGCGATGTCGCAGGCGTTATCGCCACCAGCAACCCTGATACCACGGTCGACATTTATATGGGCACAGGCGGCGCACCCGAAGGTGTGCTGGCGGCGGCCGCGATGCGTTGTGTTGGCGGACAGTTTAAGGGCCGCCTGTTGTTCCGCAATGATGATGAACGGATGCGCGCGCGCAAATGGGGTGTCGAGGATCTGGACAAGATTTACGACCTGACCGAGCTGGCCAAGGGTGACTGTATTTTTGCCGCAACCGGCGTCACCCACGGGTCGTTGCTGGAGGGCGTAAAGACCTTGCGCGATGGACGGATAACGACCGAAAGCGTGGTTATGCGCGCATCATCAGGAACCGTGCGCTGGGTGAAGAGCGAGCACCGGCCTGCAAGTTCATAATGGGATCGGCTTTCCGCACATTTTCATTGTTGCTGTTGCTGGCGCTGACGGGGTGTATTTCTGGAATCAAATATGGCGACGTACCGCACGCGCAATTCGTATCAGACCCAAGTTGCAGCAATGGCGCGGGTTCCGTTGCTGGTGCCGATAGTCTGCCATTATTTGCGGTCACATCGCGGCTTCCCGATTGCCGGGGCGGCGTTCCGACATTAACCGATTTTCGCAGCGATCAGACGCGTTACCTGCGCTTTGCCAAGCCCGCCAAAGTCAGCGGCCCAAAGGGAAAACAAATTACCCGCACGGCGATTGTATTTGCATCGCCCGAAAGTTGGTGGGCGGATTTGGCGAAGCAGGCAAACGCCAATAATGGCCGCGTTTTAATTTACGTTCATGGCTACCGCGAGACCTTTACCAGCACCAGCCGTGACACGGCACAAATCGCTAGGCTGACCGAATTCAAAGGCCCTGTGATCCAATATAGCTGGCCCAGTCAGGGCGAATTGTTCAGCTATGTCGTTGATGAAACCAACATGTATTGGGATGAACGCAATTTCCGCACGTTCTTGCAAAGCTTGGCCGAAAAGCCCTGGGTGAAAGACATAGTCGTTGTGTCGCACTCGCTGGGCGCGCGGCTAGTGGTGCCATCGATTGAGTATGTCGACCGCAACGCCGCCAATCAGGACAGCAGCAACATTTCCAACATCATGCTGATCGCGCCGGACACCGACTTGCAAGAGTTTGAACGCGAGATTGGTGTGACCTTATTGTCGCCTGCCCGCGTTGCCGGAGGGCGGAAATTGACGGTATTCGTTTCGGCAAAGGACAAGGCAATTGCATTGTCGCGCACTCTTCATGGTTATCCGCGACTGGGTAATCCGTACTGTTTCAACCCGTTCACTGCCGCCGCATTGAAAGCAAAGGGCCTGCCGGAACGCTGCTATGCGGAAAATTTCCGTAATCCTGCGTTCCTTGAAAAATCGGCGCTGCGGATCATTGATACCAGCGAAGTGTCAGTAGGCAGTTCGGGCCATAGCGATTATTTGAACAGTGCCGCCGTTTGCCGCGTATTTGCAAATGTTGCGGCGGGCCGCAATACTGCCGATCTAGCGAAAACGCGGCTGGACCATGTTGCGACAATTAAGGCTTATGCAAAGGGTGAGAAACCGGCGCACGATTTGTTGTGCATGCGCGAGGTTGGTTAGAAAGTGATGGCAACCTAAAAAATCCCCATTGCCAATCCCGCCGCCAGCGCCGCACCGGCATTATGGGCGCGTTGCAAATCGGCCTCGTCAATGATCTTTGCTGCCAATATCGCCTCGGGCGTTTGCGCGTGTGTGCAGACTATGTGGCTATCCATAAATTTGTTCAGCCGCCATCCGGTGGCAATACGTTCCACTTGCCGAACCGCGTTGTTGCCATCGGACCCCGCACATATGATAACGCCATATGCGCGGCCCGCGACACGGCCTAGGCATGGATAATAGCAGCGATCGAAAAACGCCTTCATCACGCCGCTAATCGCAGCCAGATTTTCGGGGAAAACGAACAGATAGCCGCTCGCCGACAGCATTATTTCGGAATTGGCATCTGGGGCGTGCAACAATTGCGTGGTTACGCCATCGGCCTGCGCATGTTCCGCGCCCGCAGACGCTGCCGTTGCCAATGCCAGCGAGCCGCCGGTCAAACTGTCCCAGATAATCAGCACTGTTTTTGCCATAATAGTATTTTGGCCGTAGGAATAAAAAACGCAACCAAACTTTCCAGCGACGGCATTGGCGGCTAGGGTACAATTAATTGGTGAGACTGCGAAAACTATTCAAAAAGGGACGGTAAGATTTCAAATATAGTTTTGAATATCACAAATTCAATCGGCGGGCAGGCGTGGAAGTGGCGCAGCGTGGACGTGGACGCGCGCGATCCCGGCTTTGCCCCCGACGATCTGGTGACGCAGTTGTTGATGGCGCGCGGCGTGGCGCGGGACGATCTGGACCGGCACCGTGATCCCACCATTCGCGCCTTCATGCCCGACCCGTCGATATTCCGCGACATGGACGCAGCGGCGCAGCGTTTGGCCGATGCGGTGCAGGCGGGTGAGCAGATCACAGTGTACGGCGATTATGACGTCGACGGCGCGACCAGTGCGGCGTTGCTGATCCGTTTGATGCGCATGCTTGGCCTTGATGCAGGATATTACATCCCCGACCGCCTGATGGAAGGGTACGGCCCCAGCGGAGAGGCGTTGGTGCGCATTGGCGAGGGCGGCAGCCGCTTGATCGTAACCGTGGATTGCGGCGCAATGGCGTATGAAGCCTTGTCCGAGGCAAAAGCGGCGGGATTGGAAGTTATCGTCGTCGATCACCACAAATGCGGCACAGAGCTTCCCATGGCATTTGCGCTGGTCAATCCGAACCGCCTTGATGAAGTGGATGAGGCAGCGGCGCATGGCCATTTGGCCGCAGTGGGCGTCGCGTTCCTGCTGGGCGCAGCGATTATCCGGGAATTGCGTGGGCGCGGATTTTTCGAAGGCCGGACTGAACCAAAAATCATGGAGCTGCTGGATCTGGTTGCATTGGGCACGGTTGCCGATGTGGCAAAACTGCAAGGGCTTAATCGCGCATTTGTGGCACAGGGCCTGAAAATCATGGCGCAGCGGCGCAATATCGGCATGACCGCATTGATCGAGGCCAGCCGCCTGACCCGTGCGCCGTTATGTTCTGACCTTGGCTTTGCGTTGGGTCCGCGCATTAATGCTGGCGGGCGCGTAGGCAAATCTGACCTCGGCGTCCGCTTGCTCACGACGCAGGACCGCGAAGAAGCCCGTAGCATCGCCGCCGAACTGAATATCCTGAACGAGGAACGCCGCGCCATTGAGGCCGCCGTACAAGAAGAGGCGGAGTTGCTGTTACCCGCGCAGCATAACCGCGCCGTCATCCTGCTGGCGGGCAATGGCTGGCATCCCGGGGTGATCGGGATCGTCGCTGGCCGGATAAAGGAAAAAACCGGAAAGCCCGCAATCGTCATCGCGGTTGATGAACACGGCGTCGGCAAGGGATCAGGCAGGTCGATTCCGGGCGTCGATCTTGGCGCTGCAATTATCGCGGCACGCGAGGCAGGGTTGCTGGTGGCGGGCGGCGGGCATGCGATGGCGGCGGGTTTGACGATTGACGCCGATAAAGTCGGCGCGCTCGCCGATTGGCTGGATGAACGCTTGTCCGCCGACATTGGCCGCGCATCGGCGGATCAGGCCTTGCTGGTGGACGCGGTGCTATCCCCCGGCGGCCTGAACCCCGCGTTCATTGACGCGATGGAGGGGGCAGGGCCCTATGGCATGGGCTGGCCCGGACCGCGCATTGTGACGGGGCCTGTGCGTGTGGTGAAATGCGACATTGTTGGCAAGGATCATGTGCGCGCCATTGTGGCGGGCGACGATGGCCGATCATTCAAAGCCATGGCATTTCGGCAGGGCGAAACCGAACTGGGACAGATGTTGCTGCATGGCGGGGCAGGGCGCAAATACTGGCTGGCGGGCCGCGCCAAGATCGACGATTGGGGCAGCGTTGCCAAGGCGGAACTGCATATTGACGACGCCGCGTTCGCCGATTGAGAATTTAACCCATTACCCGCTTGACCTTACTCAAACGAATCCGTAAAGGCGCGGTTCGCCAAGCGATTGGCCCCTTCGTCTAGCGGTTAGGACGCGGCCCTTTCACGGCTGAAACACGGGTTCGATTCCCGTAGGGGTCACCAATTTTTCGTTATAAATATATAATATTAAACGATTATTTGGCGATCTCCCAAAATCGTTCCCACATTCATACCCACACAATGCTTCGGGCTTCAGCGGCTTAGCGCGGACGTCGGCGAACGATTTTTTTGCCTTCGTACGGGTAGCGCGTCGAATCCTACTTCCTGGAAGTCCTCTTCAAGTCATCGTTGCGAAGGCTTCCTAAAAACGCCATGACAGACTTGGGGAGTCCTATATTATTCCATGAGCCTGTTTAACAAGAAAACCATATCCCGCGCGATTGCGCCTGCTATCCTCGGCACAGACGCACCTGATGCGGCAAAGCAGGCGTTGCTCGGTCAATGGGCGGCTACAATCAAATCGGGCGAGATCGAGACGCAGAAGGAAACCGCACTCCACGGCAATTTCAAATCAAAGATCATTGTCGATGTGCTGGGTTACCGTGATTTCAACGATAGCGGCGCATGGACGGTTGATGTCGAGGCGCAGATTGGGGCGGGATCGGTTGATCTGGCGTTCGGCCATTTCACAGCGGACACACGCAACATTATCGCGCCGTTTGAGCTGAAAGGCGCAAAGACGAAAAACCTTGATGCCATCATGCCCGGCCGCGCCAAATCGCCGGTCGATCAGGCGTGGGAATATGCCACCAACAATGTCGGCACAAAATGGGTTTTGGTCTCTAACTATCTTGAAATCCGTCTTTATTCCTATGGCGAAGGGCGGCAGGCCTATGAGACATTTGATCTCCGCCGCCTCCACGAACCCGAAGAATATGCCCGCGCCCAATTGCTTCTTTCGGCGGAAAATCTGCTGGGCGGGCGCACGGCGGAGCTGCTCGAAGAAAGCCGTCGCGAGAATAAGGACATCACCAACCGCCTCTACGCGGATTACAAAACCCTCCGCAGCGATCTGATCGGAGAAGTCCGGCGCGAACGGCCCGAGATGGACCCGCTTGCCGCTATTCGCACCGGCCAGACGATCCTTGACCGCATCTTGTTCATTGCCTTTGCCGAAGATACCAGCCTGCTGCCGCCCAAGTCGATTGAGAAGGCGTATGAACACGCCGACCCCTATCACCCAAGGCCAGTGTGGGAGACATTCCAAAGCCTGTTCAATGCGATTGATACCGGGCTGCCGAAAGCGCTCAACATTCCGCGCTATAATGGTGGCCTGTTCGCACCGGATGAGACCATCAACGCGCTCGCAATCCCCGATCATATTTGTGAGGGGTTCAAGCGCCTGTCCGAATATGATTTCGCGTCTGAAATCTCGGTCACGGTGCTGGGCCATATTTTTGAACAGTCGATAGCCGATGTTGAACAATTGCAGGCCGAAGCACGCGGCGATGCCCCGCCGGAGAAAAAGGCGAGCGGTACCAGCGGGCGACGCAAGCGCGACGGCGTGGTTTATACGCCTGACTACATCGCTCGCTTCATCGTCGAACAGACGCTTGGCACCCACTGCCGTGAAATATTTGACGCGCTGCTGATCGAACATGCAAAAAAGGGAGCAACGCCCGACGATGATCCCATCGCATGGAAGAATGAGAAGACGTCCGAAAAGACATTCTGGCGTACCTACCGGGATCGCATTTCGAAATTGCGTATTGTTGACCCGGCCTGTGGTTCGGGCGTGTTTCTGGTCATGGCATTTGATTGGTTGAAGGCCGAACTGATGCGCATCAATTTAC
>JANORM010000019.1:0-2095 GCA_031415335.1 Sphingomonadales bacterium
AAAAACTGTTCGGCATCATCCCGTGGGGCAGCAAGCTTCGCAATTATTTTGACGGTTACCAAAGCTCGCAAACGCATATCAGCTCAATTCTGGGGCGACTGGCCAACGGCAAAGACGAATTGCTTATGGACAATGCGGCGATTGATGTGGAGCGGCAGAATTTGTGGGCGGCAATGGGCCGCCTTGAACAGATGATCGTGATGTCAAAGCAGCTGGACGCCAAGCTGGAAGACAAAGCCGCCGAGTTGGAACTGTCCGACCCCGCCAAATCCAAAGCGATCAAAGAAAGCGCGCTGTTTTATGTACGCCAACGCACGCAGGATTTGCTGACGCAAATGGCCGTGACGGTGCAAGGGTATCTTGCACTCGATTTGGTGAAGAAGAATAACGTCGAACTAGTCAAGGGCGTCGACCGCGCGTCAACCACCACCGTCGGCGCGCTGCGCACCGCCGTTACCGTGGCGCAGGCGATGACCAATCAACGGCTGGTGCTCAACCAGATTACGGCGCTGAATACCACCACCGCCAACATCATCGACAGCACGGGCAACTTGCTGCGCGAAAGCACGGCGACGATCCACGAACAATCGGTGAATGCGGTCATTCCGCTGGAAACATTAAGCCGCGCGTTCCAGAATATTTATGACACGATGGATGCCATCGATACTTTCAAGCTGAAGGCGCTGGACAGCATGAAGCAAACCAGCATCGCGCTGGAGCAGGAAGTGCAGAAATCGAAAGGCTATATCGCGCGCGCCGAAGGACAGGCACAGGCGTTGAAACAATCGCAGGAAAGCGGCCTTTTAACTGCGTTGGAAGGATAATTCAGCGCCATGAATATCGCGTCGCAATCTGATGACACTATCTTGGGCGCAAAACGCGCGCTCCGAAATGTGCAGGCCGCACCTATCGGCATGAAAAGCCGCGCTCTGCGCCGCGCGCATTATTGGGGTAAGGTCAGCCGCGCCGCATTGGCGGTGGGTGCGGTGTTAATTGGCGCTGGATTTGTCGGCGCAGTCATTGACGGCATTGGATTTTGGGGCGTGATGCTGACGGGTATCACCGGAGCCGCCGCCGCCTATGTGCTGATGCGCTATCCCGGCATGCCGATGCCCACGACCGAAAGCCTGCGCACCACCGACCTTGCGACATTGGCGGGCAAAACGGAGATATGGCTGGAGGCACAACGCCCCGCATTGCCGCCGCCTGCGGTCGTCATCATGCAAGACATCGGAATTCGGCTAGACCAGCTTGCGCCGCAATTGAGCAATCTGGACGATAATGATCCCGCCGCGCGTGAAGTGCGGAAGCTGGTGGGAGAACATCTGCCTGAATTAATCAACGGATATAAGCGCATTCCCGATACGTTGAAGCGCAAGGAACATGGCGGCAAAACGCCGGAGCAGCAGTTGGTTGACGGGCTGAAAGTGATCGACCGCGAGATTGAAACCATGACCGGCCAAATTTCACGCGGTGAGATAGATAAGCTGGCGACGCGGGGGCGGTATCTGGAAATCCGGTATGAGGGCACGAGCGAGCCTGAACAAATGGTTCCCCGATAAGGATTCGAACCTCAATAGACAGAGTCAGAGTCTGTAGTCTTACCGTTAGACGATCGGGGAATATCAGCAGCGCATTAAGGCTGGCGGCGGGACGTGTCAATTATCGCCAGCGAGCATGATTTTTCGGCGCTTTGCAATAATCTTGAAATTTTAACCTGCGGCGCGTATTACAGACCCCAAGTACCGGCAGAATTTTCTGCTCCGGATAAAAGATAAGAGATGAGCACGGTTATGGGCGAAATTGTCGCACCATCGCCGCAAAATGACCTCGGCACAAAACGACAAAAACGTCGGCGCCGTGGTAATGCGGCCAATGCAGCCGGAAAATCCCGGAAAAATGGGGCACATGGTGTCGCTGATCCCATTGCTAATGGCGGGGAAAGTTCGGCGGAGCTCGCCAAATCTACTGCGCGTGATGGCGGGCCAGCAAAGCCCAATAATGGCGCAAAAGCTAACCAAAGCCGCAATCCAAAAGGCAATTGGGTTGGGCGCACGGCATATGCCGCGCTGGACCTTGGTACGAACAATTGCCG
>JANORM010000020.1:0-50015 GCA_031415335.1 Sphingomonadales bacterium
TCGGCCGGATATGCGTGGCATGATGCACCGTCCATGACGACAGCCAGCGCAAGCGGTTGTCGATCGTTTCCAGTGTGGCAATGGTTTCAGTTCGGGTATATGTCATCGCAATCTTTTTCCACAAGATTGGGATGATAGCGACATGTGAAATGACGTGTGAGAAAAAGGCATAAGGCGATTAAAAATAGGGCAGAAGTTAAGCTCTGCCCTATTTAATTAACCAAGCATTAGTCTATTGTAATGTAGGAATTGGTCTGTCGGCCAAGGGCGATGATCTGTAATACGACAATCCGGCATTGCGCCATTATCGCCGCCACGACGTGATTGGCCTGTGCCTTGGATGCGGGTTTATGATAAGCTGGCAAATTATACATAAGCTTACATAAACACCCGGACATATTCGGCTATGTTTGTAAACTTTGCTGCCTTAACTCTCGGTCCAACCTATCGTACCACAGACCCCTCAGCCCGCGCCGAACACGCCGCAGATTATCCGGTCGCCGCTGTTGCCGCTGGGATCGGTTTTGTTGTCGTCTGGTTTGGCGTGTATTATAAATGCCGCACCATCCGCGTCCATTAGCCCGCCTTCACCAGTCAACTTTAGCCCCGTCAATGATCGCTCCAACCGCGTTGCCTGTCCATTGGTAGCAACCAAGTTTTCCAAATCACCGCCGTGTGTTCCGTCTGGATTTTGCAGTCCATGTTGCTTTGCGCCGGGGTTCCAATGGCCTCCAGCGCTTTTGTAATCGGGCGCGTCGCATTTGCCGGTTTCGTGGATGTGCATGCCATATGTGCCGGTGGCTAAGCCCTCAACTTTTAACGACATTGCCGAATTTGAGCCGGCTTGCGTCAATGTCGCTGTGCCGACCTTTGCAGAATTCTGCATCAAATCCGCGCTGACTGCGCTGGCCGGGGGCTTTACTGCCGCTGTCTCGCCGCCGCAGCTTGCCATCAATAGCGCCGATATCGCCAAGGGGGCCAAAACAATAATATTACGCATATGTCACTCTCCTTATTCTCTCGTTTCGTCAAGTATCGTAAATATGCAGTAAATAATATACAAATGCGAAATTGCGCTGGACGAATGGCGGTTTGCGCGTCTATCGCAGTCGCCATATGGCTCAGCACGGTCCCCTATCGCTCCTCCTACGACTTACGCGCCCTTAGGCGTGCAAACTCGTTTGGCCTTGCTGAACGCACCCGCCTAAGGGGCATTTCCGATAGATTGAAATTGCACAGCGGCAATCCGCTTGCTCCATTAGAACAGCGAACCTTATCCATGATGAAAACTGATCCTTCCGCCAAATATAGGCCCTTTCCGCAGATTGATCTGCCTGACCGCATGTGGCCCAGCCGCACGATAACTGCGCCACCGCGCTGGCTTTCCACCGACCTGCGCGATGGCAACCAAGCGTTGATTGATCCGATGGGCGCTGAAAAAAAGCAGCGATTTTTTGACCTGCTGTTAAAGGTAGGCGTCAAAGAGATTGAGGTTGGTTTTCCCAGCGCAGGTGATACCGAATTTGGCTTTATCTCCGGCCTTGTCCGCTCGGGACGTATCCCCGATGACGTGACGGTGCAGGTGCTAACCCAATCGCGCAAGGATTTGATCGACACCAGTTTTGAAAGCTTGCGCGGAGCGCGTTCGGCCATCGTCCATTTATACAATGCCGTATCGCCAGCCTGGCGTGAAATCGTGTTTAAGATGAGCAAGGCTGAGGTTAAACAAATCGCCATTGATGGCGCAAAACTGCTGCGCGATAATGCCGCCGCTCAACCGAACACAGACTGGCATTTTGAATATTCACCTGAAACATTTAGCACCGCCGAGCTTGATTTCAGCCTAGAGGTTTGCAGCGCAGTAATGGACGTGCTTGCCCCGACGCGCGACCACCCAATCATTTTTAACCTGCCTGCCACCGTTGAGGCAGCAATGCCGAATATCTATGCCGATCAGATTGAGTATTTCAGCCGTAACATTCCCCGCCGCGACGCTGTGGTCATCAGCCTGCATACCCATAATGATCGCGGAACCGGCGTTGCCGCGACCGAGCTTGGATTGCTGGCTGGCGGCGACCGCGTTGAGGGTTGTTTGTTTGGCAATGGCGAGCGCACGGGCAATGTTGATTTGGTCACCGTCGCGTTGAATATGTATACGCAAGGAATGCACCCTGGCCTTGATTTTAGCAACATTGACGACGTGATCCAAACGGTTGAATATTGCAACCAATTGCCAGTCCACTCGCGTCATCCCTATGCGGGCGAGTTGGTTTTCACGGCATTTTCCGGCAGCCATCAAGACGCGATCAAAAAAGGATTTACTGCGCAGGAGCAGCGCAATGATGAATATTGGCAGGTGCCCTATCTGCCTATCGATCCCGCCGATTTAGGCCGCAGTTACGAAGCCGTCATCCGCGTTAACTCCCAAAGCGGCAAGGGCGGCGTGGCATGGGTTGTCGAGCAGGATCACGGCCTAAAACTGCCAAAACGCATGCAGTCGAATTTCAGCAAAACCGTGCAGGAACTGTCCGACACAACGGGCCGCGAATTGACCAGCGCAGACATTTGGGAGGCATTTGAGGGCCGATATCACCTGAAAGGCGAAGGCCGCTTCCGCCTGATCGACTTTCAGGAAAGCCAAAGCCAGCGCGCACAAGACGAGCGGATTTTCATCGGCAAAATCCGCATCGACGGTGTGGAGCAATCAGTCAGCGGTAAAGGCAACGGCCTAATCTCTAGCCTTGCCAATGCATTGGAAGAAGCGCTGGGCGGCGCGCTCGACATTATTGATTATAGCGAACACGCAATAGGCCACGGCACCGACGCCCGCGCCGCCGCCTATGTCGAATGCCGCGTTGGTAATGGCCCGATATTGTTTGGCGTCGGTATTAGCCGCGATGTCGCAACCGCGAGCGTTCGGGCAATTTTAAGCGCTGCCAACTCCAACTGACGCTACGTCATTATACCCGCCCGAAAGCTTGCTTGACCCATAGATTGTTGATTGTCTAACGCAACCTTAGTTACGCAATTAAAAGGATTCGTTTATGGCTTTGCCTTCACCTCTATTTGACAAGCTTCGCCTGCCCGTCATCGGTTCGCCGTTGTTCATTATTTCGGGGCCTGAGCTTGTCATTGCGCAATGTAAAGCTGGCGTTGTCGGATCATTCCCGGCGTTGAATGCGCGGCCGCAGGCGCAACTCGATGAATGGTTGCATCAAATTACCGAAGAGCTTTCGGCATATAATCGCGACAATCCAGATCGCCCTGCCGCGCCTTATGCGGTCAACCAGATCGTGCATAAATCAAACAACCGTCTTGAGGCTGACCTTGTGACGTGCGCTAAGTGGCAAGTGCCAATTACAATCACTTCGCTGGGCGCGCGCGAGGATTTGAACCAAGCGGTGCATGCCTGGGGCGGCATTGCGCTACATGATATAATCAACGACCGTTTTGCCCGAAAGGCAATTGAAAAGGGCGCCGACGGTTTAATTCCTGTTGCGGCTGGTGCGGGCGGACATGCTGGCGTCGTATCGCCATTCGCGTTGGTGCAAGAGATCCGCGAATGGTTTGACGGACCCGTGGCTTTATCGGGATCCATCGCCAGCGGCCAAGCGATTTTGAGCGCACAAGCAATGGGTGCGGACTTAGCCTATATTGGCAGCGCGTTTATAGCGACCACCGAAGCGCGCGCCGTGGACGGGTATAAAGAAAATATCGTCGAAGCGAACGCAGGCGACATCGTATATTCTAGCTTGTTTACCGGCGTTCACGGCAATTATTTGCGACAATCGATTGAGCGTGCTGGCATGGACCCGAACAATTTGCCCGAGGGCGATATTTCGACGATGGATTTCGGCTCTGGTGGAAATACCGAAGCAAAGGCGTGGAAAGATATTTGGGGCAGCGGACAAGGCATTGGCGCGGTCAAAGCGATCACCAGCGTTGCCGAGATGGTGGACCGCCTAGAATCAGAATATCGCGCAGCCAAGGCCGCTCTGGATCAAAAATATATCGCGTAATCAACAATGTAAAATTTTTTTTGTAGAGCTGAAACCAATTTGGGAATTGCCGCGAACAATTGTTCAAGTTCGGCCATGCATTACCCCCTTCCCTTACCAGCATGGCCGGGCTTTCTGAAATTTAGAGAGTTAGGATGTCCCGATGAAAAAACTCCCGTTGGTATTGGCGGTATTGGTTGCTGCATCGCCATTTGCCATTTCAAACTTTTCGCCTGCAGCTGAGGCGCGCCCAGTGTTTGTAGACGAAGATGTCAGCGAAGCCGCCGTCGGCGGGTTCGACACCGTCAGCTATTTTCGCGCTAACGGTGTCCCTGTGAAAGGGGATAAAAAATTCGCGGTCACGTATGACGGTGCGGATTATTACTTCGCTAATGCGGAAAATGCTGCTGAATTCAAAGCTAATCCTGCCGCATTTGCCCCGCAATATGGCGGTCATTGTGCTTGGGCCATGTCACGCGGCGCGCTCGCGCCGGGACGCGCAGGTCTGTACAAAGTTGAAGGCGGGAAGCTGTATTTGAATTTCAGCCCCGACGTTCAGACAATGTGGCTGAAGGATATTCCCGGCTTCATAATCAAAGCGGATGCCGAATGGCCAAAAGTGCCCGACGACGCCAGTTTTGGCTGATTTTCACAGTACCAATTTCACAAGCTTTAAAATCTAGGAGAATTATTATGTCAAATGCTAGCAAACTTATCGCCCTTCTCGCCATTTCTGGTGGCCTCGCCATGGCATCTGCGCCAGCGGCGGCATCTGCCGGTTGCTGCGCTGCTTCATCTTGCTCCGCGAGTGCTTGCCATGCCAAAACTAAAAAAGCCAAAAAGGGCAAAAAAGGCGCGTGCGCTCCTGCTGCATGTGCTGCTGCGCCTTGTTCAGCATCGCATAAATGTTCGGCAGCGCCTTGTGCTGCGGCACACAGCTGCGCTGCGGCACCTTGCGCTGCGGCACCTTGCTCTGCGGCGCCTTGCGCTGCGGCACCGTGCAGCCCCAAAGCATAAAAGCATAACACGATCAGCCGCCTTGGGTCGCACCTAGGCTGATGTTGCAGCCTCCTCTATGATAGAGGGGGCTGCTCCTATTTTGGGAATAGCAGATGGACCGGGATGCTGCGCTAGAAATGCTAATGGATGCCAGCATGCGGATGCATGATGAGGGCGTACCGATGATGCGCCGAGTTGTTCCATCTGACGAAGAAATCCGATTATGGACGCACTACCCAGAAAATGATGTCGTCAATGGCGAACTGGCCTGCCGCTATTTCTACCACTGCCACCCGCAGGAAGAACGCGAATTTGGTGAGCATGGCCATTTCCACATATTCTTTGGCAAATCTGGGATGGCAAGAACCGCTGTACCCCTCGTTCCTGCTCCCAAATCCACGGTTAAACGTGCCGACGTCGTGCACATTGCCGCTTTGTCCGTCGACACAAATGGCCTGCCTGTGCGCTGGTTTACCGTCAACCGCTGGGTCACAGACGAATGGCTCTTTCCCGCGCAAGACATTATCAGCCTGTTGCCGAAGTTTAATTTGGCGGGATCAAATGGCGATCCCTTGGTCAACGACTGGATCACCGCCATGGTGCAGTTATCGCAGCCACAAATCGCAGAATTGCTGAAGCAACGCGATGCCGAGTTGGCACTGCGCGATCCAAGCGGGGAGGACCGCGCAGCAGACATTCTGTCATTGGCCGCGATTGATTTGGAAGCGCTTTTGGGCGGGGACAACTGACGCCACGTCAACCGCCCCCGCTTACATTTTAATTCTTCGCTTGGTCCACCAGCTTATTCTTCGCAATCCACGGCATCATTGCGCGCAGTTTAGCACCCGTTTCTTCAATCGGATGCGCGGCAGCGGCTTTGCGCGAAGCCTTTAATTCCGGCTGACCAGCGCGGTTATCGAGCACGAAATTCTTCACAAAACGTCCCGACTGAATATCCGCCAAAATGCGTTTCATTTCCGCCTTTGTTTCGGCAGTAATAACGCGCGGACCCGATACAATATCGCCATATTCAGCGGTGTTGCTGATGGAATAGCGCATGTTGGCGATGCCGCCTTCATAGAGAAGGTCAACGATCAGCTTGGTTTCATGCAGGCATTCAAAATAGGCCATTTCGGGCGCATATCCGGCCTCGGTCAATGTCTCAAAACCGGCCTGAATCAAATGCGTGATACCGCCGCACAATACGGCTTGTTCGCCGAACAAATCCGTTTCGCATTCCTCGCGGAAATTGGTTTCGATAATGCCGCTGCGTCCGCCGCCGACGGCCGATGCATATGCCAGACCCACATCATGGGCGTTGCCGCTGCGGTCTTGATGCACCGCGATCAGGCAAGGCACGCCGCCGCCCTTTTGATATTCGCTGCGCACGGTATGACCGGGGCCCTTTGGAGCGATCATAATCACGTCCAAGTCTTCGCGGGGTTCAATCAGGCCGAAATGCACATTCAAACCGTGCGCAAAGGCAAGCGCTGCGCCGGGCTTCATATTAGCATGATAATCATCGGCATAGATCGCCGCTTGATGCTCGTCGGGCGCAAGGATCATGACGATGTCTGCCCATGCCGCCGCGTCCGCATTACTCAACACCTTGAAACCAGCGGCTTCTGCCTTTTTCGCAGTCGCCGACCCTGTCCGCAACGCAATCGCCAAATCGGCGACGCCGCTATCGCGCAGGTTTTGCGCATGTGCATGGCCTTGGCTGCCATATCCGACAATCGCTACTTTCTTGTCTTTGATTAGGCCCATGTCACAATCGGCGTCGTAATATACTTTCATGATATTTGCTCTCTTTTGGTCAAAATAATGTTATTTATGAACTAGCTGGCTTCGCTGCCGCGCATCAATCCGACAACGCCGGTCCGGCCAACCTCGACAAGGCCAACTTCCCGCATCAGGGCGACGAACGTATCGATTTTTTCGGGGCCACCGGTGATTTCAAATATGAAGCTGTTGGTCGTGGCGTCGATTACGCGGGCGCGGTAAATGTCCGCCAGCCGCATTGCCTCAATGCGCAAGTCGCCCGATCCCGATACTTTCACCAGCGCCAATTCGCGTTCAACATGCGGCCCTGCCACCGTCAAATCGGTAACCTTGTGCACCGGCACCAATCGTTCGCATTGCGCAATGATCTGGTCAATAACCGGCGGTGGTCCCTTGGTAACGATGGTGATACGGCTTATCGCGTGATCCTCGCTAATGTCGGCAACGGTTAAACTGTCGATATTATACCCACGCGATGTAAACATGCCCGCGATGCGGGCCAGCGTTCCCGCTTCATTATCAACGGTAAGGGTCAGCACGTGACGTTCCGAAGTCTCTAGCTTAATATGCATTATACCAGCGCCTTTGCTTCATCATCCATCGTCCCGCTGACCTCGTCACTGTTCAGGATCATTTCCGTATGCGCTGCGCCCGATGGGATCATTGGGAAACAATTGGCGTTTTTGGTTACGCGGCAATCGAACATCACTGGCCCGTCATACGCCAGCATTTCGGCGATGGCATCGTCCAGCTTTGCGGGGTCACTAACCCGAATACCCTTCCACCCATAAGCCTGCGCCAGTGCAACAAAATCGGGCAAGCTGTCGGAATAGCTCTCAGAATAGCGGCTTTCATACGTCAGCTCTTGCCATTGCCGCACCATGCCCATCCATTCGTTGTTCAGGATGAATATCTTGATGGGCAGGCGATATTGCGTCGCCGTTCCCATTTCCTGAATGTTCATCTGGATCGATGCCTCACCCGCAATGTCGATAACTAATGCACCTGGATTACCCAGCTGCGCACCTATTGCTGCGGGCATGCCGTATCCCATAGTGCCCAAACCGCCGCTAGTCAGCCATTTGTTCGGCGCGTCAAAATGGAAATATTGCGCCGCCCACATCTGGTGCTGACCTACTTCGGTGGTGATGATCGGGTTCTTGTCCTTGGTCGCTGCGTACAACCGCTCAATGGCAAATTGCGGCATAATCTCACCGGCAGATGCAGGATAGTTCAAACACTCAACGGCGCGCCAGCCCTTAATCCGCGACCACCATTCATCCAGATTAGCAGCGGCGTATTTGCGGCTTTTCCAAACATTTATCATCTGCCGAATTGCCGCCCCGACATCTGCGACAATTGGCAAATCAACGCGTACCGTTTTATTGATCGAACTACGATCAATATCGACGTGGATTTTGAAGCTATCGGGCGAAAACGCATCCAGACGCCCTGTAATCCGATCATCGAACCGTGCGCCCAAACACACCATCACATCGCACTGGTTCATCGCCAAATTAGCCTCGTACGTACCGTGCATGCCCAACATGCCGAGCCATTGCTCCCCCGACGCGGGATATGCGCCCAGCCCCATCAGCGTTGAAGTTACCGGAGCGCCTGTTAACGCCGCCAATTCACGCAACGCCTCGCTCGCCGCAGGTCCACTGTTGATGATACCGCCACCTGTATAGAAAATTGGTGCCTTAGCGTTGGCAATCAACTCCACTGCGCGGTTAATATCGGTGAAGTCGGCGTCATTTGGCGGCACGAATCGCGGCGTCGCGTTCGATCTGGGACGCGCGCCGTCGGCCGTTGCCACTTGGACATTCTTGGGAATGTCGACAACAACCGGACCAGGGCGGCCCTTTGTGGCGATTAAGAACGCCTCTCGCACCACATTGGCGAGTTCCGCAGGATCCTTGACCAAATAATTATGCTTTGAACAATGGCGCGTGATACCGACAGTATCCGCCTCTTGAAACGCGTCGGAGCCGATCAAAGTTGTGGCTACCTGGCCCGTGATAACAACCAAAGGAATAGAGTCCAAAAACGCATCGGCTATCCCGGTGACGGCGTTAGTCGCGCCGGGGCCAGAGGTAACCAGAACCACGCCGGGCTTGCCAGTGGCACGGGCATAACCCTCCGCCGCGTGCGCTGCTCCGGCCTCATGCCGGACAAGGATGTGCTTGATTTTCTTGTTTTGAAACAACGCGTCATAAATCGGCAGCACTGCGCCGCCGGGATACCCAAAAATGGTGTCCACGCCCTGTTCGATTAGGGTATCGATCAATATGTCTGCGCCGGATTTTTCCGCCACGGGTAATTCCATTCTTCAAACAATTTGCACTGGTCAAAACAACCAATTTTAGACGACCGCGGACTATTGCTGCACCGCAATAGTTTTGCAAGTGGGGGTTCGCTAGACGTTACAAAAAAATGTGTCAATCACTTTTATTGAAATAAAGTAACAATTTTATGCATATTAACGTTATTTATTTCATCGCTCCATCTATGCCAATGTGCCGGCGACTGGTTACGAAACCAGGTATATTGCCGTTTTGCATATTGCCGCGTTGCCGCTCGCCCTTTTTGCACCGCGTCTTCCTGCGAAATTTCCCCGGAGAGCATCGCGGCAATTTCTGGCACGCCGATTGCGCGCATTAACGGCGCGTCAGATGGTAAGTTACGTTGCAGCAACGCAGCGACCTCTTCCACTGCACCGCCCGCCATCATCGCACTAAATCGCTCATTACAGCGATGATGCAGCCGATCGCGCGGCGGCAATAATAACACAGGCAACAGCGCAACTTGATCCAATATACCGCCTGCTTGCTCTGCTTGCCAATCCAAAAGGCTTCGCCCTGTACTGCGGTAAACCTCCAATGCGCGTTTGATCCGACTGTCATCATTGGCGTGCAACCGCGCCGCGATAACCGCGTCCGCAGCTACCAACGCGTGCCAGGCATCGGCGGTTGCCATGGCGCGTATTTCGGCGCGGATTGCTCCGTCAATTTCGGGAACCGGCGCAATGCCATCCAGCAAGGTTCGCAAATATAGCCCCGTCCCGCCGACCAGCACGGGCAACCGCCCCAATCCATGCGCCGCCGCAATTTCTTCTCGTGCGTCATTCGCCCAATCCGCCGCCGAACAGGATATCACACCGTCCCGATAGCCAAATAGTTTATGCGGCGCGCTGGCCTTTTCAGCATCTGTTGGCTGCGCGCTCAACACGGGTATGTCGGCATAAACCTGCGCGCTGTCGGCATTGATGATCACGCAATCCTGCCGCTTCGCCAATGCCAGCGAGATTGCGGTCTTGCCGCTGGCGGTTGGACCCGCAATAAGCGCGAGCGGAAGCTTGCCTTTAGGATTCGTTATGCCCATCATCACATTAATAGCAGCAGAAAACGCAGAGAGCGGATTAATTTCAGACGCCTGTGACCGGTTGATTATGGCGGGATGCGAGCCCGCCGAAATCAATTGGTTGGAGCCGGGCAAAGCCGCGGATATTGGCTTTAGCGGTCAGATTGCAGCGGCAAAAAATGCGTTAGTTCCGATGCAAGTGACAAATGATATATGTATACAACCTTCTGATAATCGCAAGAAAATGCTAATCATATCCGACATGGATAGCACCATGATTACGGTGGAATGCATTGACGAGCTGGCCGATTACGCCGGGATCAAACCGCAAATTGCCGAGATCACCGAGCGCGCGATGCAGGGCGAATTGGATTTCGTCGCCGCCCTGCGCGCCCGCGTAGAATTGCTGGCGGGATTGGATGAGGCGGTGATAGCGCGCTGTTTGGCCGAACGCGTCCGCCCGATGCCGGGCGCAGAAATTTTGGTTCGTACGATGGCCAATTGGGGCGCGCATACCGTCTTAATATCCGGCGGCTTCACCCATTTTTCCGCACCCGTTGCCGCGCAAATTGGATTTGCCGAGGCTTTTGCCAACCAATTGGAATTTTCCGGCGGCGCATTGACGGGGCAAGTTACGGGACAGATTGTCGACGCACAGGTTAAACGCGCGCAGCTTGCAGCATCGGCGTTGGAACATGGTCTGCAATATTCCCAAGTTTTGGCAGTGGGTGACGGCGCAAATGATATTCCGATGATCGAGGCAGCGGGTTTAGGCGTAGCGTATCACGCGAAGCCAAAGGCAGAAGCCGCCGCGAATTTTGCGGTTCGCCATAATGACCTGACCGCCATATTGTACGCGCAGGGAGTGCCCAAAAAGGATTGGGTGCAGGTGTGAGGCATTGCGTTTTGGCGACGCGTTTTGGCGACGTTATTCGTCAGAAAACCGTCAATTTCCGTGCAAGTTCACACCCGATTACATAAAATTCGCCGCGCGAAAGCCGATATTCAGATTGTCAAATAGCCTGACATCGGTTTTGTAGCACAAAATCCTACTTTTCAATCCAAAACAGCGACGCCGCTAAATCTCAACCTGACTGCCCAATTCGACTACGCGGTTTGTTGGCAGTTTGAAGAACTCCATCGCATTGGCGGCATTGCGCAGCATCCATGCGAACATTTTTTCCCGCCAAATCGCCATGCCCGGCAGTTTTGAAGCAATCAGCGTTTGCCGCGACAAGAAGAAACTGGTCTGCATCATCTCAAATTTGGGACCACAAATATCGACGGTTTCCAGCGCAGCGGGGACATCGGTTTCCTCCAAGAAACCATAACGCAGCTTTAGGCGATAAAATCCTTGGCCCATGTCTGCGCATTCAATCCGGTTGGCAATATCGACATAGGGCACGTCTTTAATTTCAACCGTCAGTATCAGAACCCGTTCATGCAAAACTTTGTTATGCTTGATATTATGCAGCAATGCCGACGGTACGCCTGCGGCTGTCGAGGCCATGAAAATCGCCGTTCCCGGAACGCGCTGTGCACTGTTTGCTGCCGACTTGATGAATATTTCCATCGGCATCGTGCTTTCCGACATGCGTTGCCGCATCAGCTGCCGTCCGCGTGACCATGTGGTGAGCAAAGTAAAAATGATCCCGCCAATGATTAACGGAAAATAGCCACCTGACGGAACTTTGAGCAAATTTGAGCCCAGATAGGCAATGTCGACAATGAAGAATACAAGCAACACGGGCAACGCTTTCCACTTTGGCCATTTCCACAATGTGATCAGCACCACCGACATCAAAACGGTATCGATGAACATCGCGCCAGTGACCGCAATACCATATGCCGCCGCAAGATTGGTCGACGACCGGAAAAACAGCACTAACGCGATCACCATCATCATCAATGCCCAGTTAATTGCCGGAATATAAATCTGTCCGGCGGCGCTTTCGCTGGTATGTAAAATACGAAGGCGTGGGATAAAGCCCAATTGGACGGCTTGCTGCGTTAATGAAAACGCGCCCGAAATCACCGCTTGGCTAGCAATAACGGCCACCATTATGGTCAAGATAATGATGGGCAGCCGCACCAGATCGGGCAACATAAGGAAAAACGGATCTTTGATTACCAACGCGGCCTGTTCCGGCGGCAAGGAAAGTACCATTGCCCCCTGCCCCATATAATTCAGCATCAATGCGGGCAGCACAAAACCGATCCAGGCGTAGCTTATCGGGCGGCGACCAAAATGCCCCATATCGGCGTATAGCGCCTCTGCCCCGGTCACTGCGAGCACGACCGAGCCAAGCGCAATAAATGCCTTAAACCCGTCGATCATAAAGAAATTAAGCGCATTTAAAGGGTTCAACGTCTCCAGGATAATCCCGGGGTCTTTCACCAAATATATCGAGCCTAAAACTGCCAATGTGACAAAATACGTCAGCATGATCGGGCCGAAAAATGCGCCAATTTTTGCGGTGCCGCGCGATTGAATGAAAAACAGCCCTAAAATGATCGCGACAGAGATTATCAATGTCCACGGTTTAAAACCGGTGTTGATATATTGCAGCCCCTCCGCCGCAGACAATATCGACATTGCAGGGGTAATCATTGAATCGCCGTAAAACAACGCGGTCGCAAACACGCCGAGCATGATGATTGGTGCGGTCCAACGTGCGCCCTCAGACTTGCGGTTAATCAGCGCGAGCAAGGCCAGGCTGCCGCCCTCTCCCTTGTTATCGGCGCGCATGATTGTCATGACATATTTGAATGTCACAACCATCATCATCGACCAGAATACTAAACTGAGCACCCCGTGAATGTGAACAGGGTCGGGGTTGATCGGGTGGTGCCCAGCAAAAGTTTCGCGAAAAGCGTAAATCGGGCTGGTACCAATATCGCCAAAAACAACGCCAATCGCGCCAACCGCCATCTTTGCAATTGATGCCTGCTTGTGACCGTGGCCTGATCCATCATGGGCCGCTTCATGATTTCCTGAATCACTTACCGGCTGATCGTCCACATTTTGCGTTTCTGCCATTTTTTACCCCTAGGCATTATACCCGATTGCGGTACGCCCGAATTTATCACGTCGAACCGAAGCCAAGGCGGTTACCACGACCTATAGCGCGGTACAACACCGCATTAATAGCACCGCGACAGCCATGTTATACATATTTTTCATCATGTTAATTCGAATTCTTTGGCGCAGCGTCCATCTGCGATTGCAAGGATTGCAACCCCCTTATCTGCGACTCAAGCCGTGCTTTCCATTTTGCCTCTTTTGGTGCACGCGCCAGCAAGTCTTGCCATAGGCCTAACGCAACATCGGCGCGGCCAGAAAACAGGGCCGATAGCCCTTCAAAATAATCGGGCGCAGGCTGCCTTGGGGAAAATTCACGCGCACGGTCAAAGGCAAACTTGGCGGGCGGTGACATTTGGCCGTCGCTCGCCAGCAGCAATTGCAAGCCAAGTCCCGCCCAAAGATCGGCATTGCGCGGATCCTTTCGAAGGCCTGAACGGATGTAGGACGCCGCAAACTGATAATTGCCATCGCGGGCGTACGCATCGGACAAAATTAAATATGGCCGCGCATTGCTGAAGCTTCGGTCCATTTCCGATCGCATCAATATCATATCTGCGGCGGCGTCGCTTTTTCCGGGGACTGCGCCCGCGGGTGATCCCGCAACATTGGGGCGGCCCTGCAATGCGTATCCCGCCATCGCCAATACGCCCGCTGCAGCAATCGCTTCCCATGTTTTGCGGGGCAATTTTGCGAATATAATCAGCGCGGCACACGTCAATACGGCCATCACAACCATTATGACCCAGCCCATCATGGCTTGGCTTTCCTGAATAATCCGCGCGACGCCCAAATTCCGGCGGCAAGCAACAACAACGGTGTGAGCCATAATAAAGCCGTCACGCCGGATAATGGCGGATCATAGCTGACCCAGTCACCATAACGCGAAATCATCCAGTCACGAATGCTGTCCGCGCTTTCGCCCCGCTCAATCCTAACGCGCACTTCACCGCGCATCACTTGCGCAATTGGTGCGTCGCTATCGGCGATTGATTGCCCCTGGCATTGGATGCAACGCAGGCTAAGCATCAACGCCTTTGCGCGTTCCTCTTGTCCGGGGTCGCGCAGCTGTGAATTGGCATAAGCGGTGTCAGTATCCGGCGCGCTGAGCGGTGCGGCCAACAAAACGGCCGCGAAAATCAGCGCGTGCATCATTTCGCCTCTTCCAATTTTGCCAGCAATTGCGGGACATGTTCTGCGCGAATATCGCCGATATGTTGATATAATATAGTCCCATCGCCGCCAATGACATAGGTTTCCGGGACACCCGACGACCCCAGCGATAGTTGCAATTTCATGTTGGCGTCCGCCCCAATTTTAGCAAATGGCCCAATTTTCGCAAATGGATTGCCATATTGGCTCAAGAACGCGGCAACATCGCGAGGATCATCGCGGATGGCTACACCGTAAATTTGCGTGCCGCGCGCCTTTAACGCATCAAGATACGGCGCCTCCGCGCGGCATGGTATGCACCAGCTGGCAAAAACATTTAGCAATCGCGGCGTGCCATCGGCAAAATCGATATTGCGCAAGCCGGACACGCCATCGGTTGCCGCAGGAAGATCAAACGCAGGCAATTTTTGCCCCACCATGTTTGAATGAACAAAATCATCCTTGGGCCGTAACAGGCCATAAACCGACAGGCCCGCAACAAATGCCAGCAACGCCAGCGGCAACCATACCCAGCGCGAGCGCATCACTCCATGCTCCATTGACTGCCGCTGCGCCGTAATTTGTACCGGCGAAACATCCGACCGATCAGGGCCAAAAACCCGCCAAAGGCAATCAACCCGCCGCCCAGCCAGATAAATGTCACAAATGGTTTCCACCATAGCCGGACCTGCCAAAGTTCGCCCTGCCCGCCGCTTGCGCCCTGCCCGCCGCCTGCGACTTGTTCAACCGGCGCAATCACGGCGTATAGTTGCCCATTCCAACGCGTCAGCAACGCCGCCTCGCTGGTTTGTTGCACTGGATTAAAGAAATTGCGCGCTTGCGGGTGCAGGTCAAAAACTTTGCTGTCACCGGTTTGCGCTGACATTGCACCTTCCAATGCCACCCAATTATCACCGACCACGGGGAACACATTATCCAGCTTTACTTTCCACCCGCCAACTTCGCGGGTTTCACCGATTTTCATTGCCGAAAGGCTCTCGCTGGAAAACCCGGCTTCGCTCGCCATCCCCGCCACCGACAGCGCCAGTCCAAAATGTGCGATCACCATGCCGAATAGTGCGAGAGGAACGCGGCGTAAATTACGCCCCCATAGGGGCATAAACGACGCGAGCGCCAATCCCGCCGCCAGCGCCAACGCCAATATCGGCATCACGCCTGCGCTTGGACGAATGACGTAAGCCGCAATGCCGGTGATAATTGCCAGTATTGCGGGGAACAGCAACTTGCCGCTAATCCGTGCTTTGTCATCTTGCCGCCAACGCAGCATCGGGCCAAAAGTTAGCAGCAGAAGCAGTAATATCGCAATCGGCGCAGCGGCCTTGTTAAAATATGGCGGGCCAACGGAAATTTTGCTGCCCATCGCCTCGGCCAATATCGGATATAATGTGCCGATTAAGACGACGCCCAAAATCGTGCTGAGCAAGATATTATTGCCGACTATCGCCGCCTCACGGCTGAGCAGGTTAAACGTCTTGCCTTGCACCACCCCGCCAATACGCAGCGCAAATAGCGCAAATGCGCCGCCCACATATAACAGAAGCAATGCCAGAATAAATGCGCCGCGTTCGGGATCAACGGCAAACGCATGCACGCTGGTCAATATACCTGATCGCACCAAAAATGTGCCTGCCATCGACATCGCAAATGCAATCAGCGCCAGCATGACTGTCCACGCGCGCAATGCATCGCGCGTTGCCAAAACGCTAACCGAATGGAGCAAAGCAGTGGCCGCCAGCCACGGCAATAATGATGCATTTTCAACCGGATCCCAGAACCACCATCCGCCCCAGCCAAGCTCATAATAGGCCCAATAGCTGCCGGCGGTGATGCCCAAAGTCAGGAATATCCAAGCGCCCAGCGCCCACGGACGCATCGCGCGGGCGAATACAGGCCCCACTTTGCCTGTAATCAACGCGCCCACCGCAAACGAAAACGCCACCGACAACCCGACATAGCCGAAATACAGCGTCGGCGGGTGAAAGGCCAAGCCAACATCCTGAAGCAATGGGTTAAGCCCCGCGCCCGTTTGCGCCGCCGGAAATAATCGCTCAAACGGGTTGGAGGCGAATAACAAGAACGCAAAAAATCCGATCGCCAGCAACGCCTGCGTCATCAACGTCGCAGACAGAGTTTTGATATCCAACCGCTTTTCAAATAATGCCACTGCCGCGCCCGCCGCCGACAATATCGTTACCCACATCAACATCGAGCCCTCGTGATTGCCCCATGCCCCCGCGAGCTTAAAAATCGCAGGCTTATCGATATGACTGTTGCTAGCGACCAGCAGCACGGACAGGTCCGTCACCCAAAACAGCCACAACAATGTCGCGAAAGAAAAAGTGCACAATATCCCCTGCGCCAACGCCACAGGCCGCGTGATGTCGGACAGTACCGAATCTTTACCCGTCAGCGTCATTGCGCCGCCCAGCACTTGCAACAGCGCCATCGCCGCCGCCAACCAAAGCGCAGCCAATCCTGCTTCTGCGATCATTGAACGAGCGTATCCTTGGTCTTGGCCGCTGCGGACATATCAATGTCTTTTAATTCGCGCGGCACGTAATTTTCGTCATGCTTGGCCAACATGCTTTCGGCGACGAACAAGCCGCCCTTGCCAATGCGGCCATCGGCTACAACGCCCGATCCCTCAACAAACAAATCAGGGGTAATGCCGCGATATGTGACGCCAATTTCATCGGTTTGATCCTGCACAATAAAATTCACGGTCACGCCGTCTGCGCCTCGCACAATCGATCCTGGCTTCACCATACCGCCCAACCGGATCGCAGCATCGGGGGCAACCCTCGCCTTCGCCAATGTTGCAGGGGTGTAAAAATAGGAAGCCTCATCCTTCAACGCCGCCGCCGCCAGCACGCCCGCGCCGAGCAATGCGAACAGAGCGATGACCGCCAGCACCAACCGCTGATTCTTCGCTTTCATCGGCCGTTATCCTCGTTCGCGCAAATCATCGGCCAAATCCTCCGAACGGCGCATATTCACGTAGCTAGAGGCCAGCAGCCACAATATCCCGATCCCGGTAACGGCATATGCGGCAAAGACAAAATTCTGATGATTCATGCGCGTTAATCCTGTGCCAATCGGCGCATCCGCGCATCGATTTTAACTTCGGCAAGAGCTGCGCGCATCCGCATCAGAATCACCGCGCCAAATAACAAGCTAAAGCCGATTACGGCACCGAATAACGGCCATAGATAGCTGGGATCAATGCTGGACCCGCCCAGCGTTATGCTGGCTTTTTGATGCTGGCTTTCCCACCATATGACAGATCGGTTGATGATCGGAATATTAACGGCACCAATCACGCCAAATACCGCTGCGGTGCGGCTGACATTGCCCTTTTCACTGCTGGCATTGGCGAGAGCGATATAACCCAAATATAAGAAAAATAGCACTAGCATTGATGTCAATCGGCCATCCCATACCCACCATGTTCCCCATGTTGGCCGCCCCCAAATTGATCCGGTTATCAGGCATATAGCGGCGAATGTCGCGCCGGGTATGGCTGCCGCGCGCGCCGCAATTCCCGCCAGCGGATGCCGCCAGACGAGCTGCGTTATGCTGGCTACGGCAATAACCATCCACCCGGCCATCCCCAGCCATGCGGCGGGTACATGCACGAACATAATCTTAACCGTATCGCCCATAAGCCGCTCACTAGGCGTTCCGGCGACGCCCCAAATCAGCGCGCCGAGCACAAGCGCGATGCCCGGCCAAAACAAAGCGGGCGTCAGAGGTCTTGCTAAACGCAGAAACTTGGCAGGATTGGCGAAACGATGCATATTACGGCATGGTTAGGCGTTCGGCGGCACCGCTTCAATGACGAAATGATGCAAAGCGCCGCGCAGAAAGTATATTTGACGCAATTGCCTAACTTAATCGGCCCAAACCCGCCAAATCAATCCATACTGCGTTATCCGCGCGCGATTAACCGCTGCGCCATTGCGTCGGCGACATAGGCAGCTGGTATATCATCGGCTGCGCTTTCATTCCAAATCGCGCTCAACCGTGCAGGAATCATATCGATACGGCGGTTTACATCGGCAACCGATGACTGGCCCAGATACTCAAGGCCAACATTAATGATACCGCCTGCGTTAATCACATAATCGGGCGCATATAATATTCCGCGTTTATGCAGCAATTGCGCGTCATCGTGACCACGCATCTGGTTGTTCGCCCCGCCCGCCACCGCCGCGACATCAAGCGCAGCAATGCTGTCGGGGGTTAAAATTGCGCCAAGGGCATTCGGGCTGAAAATATCGGCCTTGATCGTCATAATATCGGCTAGACTGGCCGTAGACGCGCCGATTTCAGTTGCCATTTGCGAGAGCTTTTCCGCGTCAATATCGGCCAGTGTCAATCGCGCGCCATCCGCCGCCAACAAGCGGGCCACTCCGCCGCCGACGCTGCCAATGCCCTGAATGGCGACATGCACCCCGGTCATGTTGTCTGCGCCAAGGCGCCGGAGCGCAGCTGCTTTAATCCCTAAATATACCCCCCGCGCCGTAAATGGCCCGGGGTCGCCGCCCGCAGTTTCGTCATCCGTGACAGGCAGTCCGGCGACATGCCGTGTTTCCTTCGAAATCGTCACCATGTCAGCATCAGACATGCCGACATCTTCGGCCGTCACATATCTGCCGCCCAGCGATTCAATTGCACGGCCAAATGCCGCGAGAATTTCAGGAGTTTTCCGTTTGTCAGCGCCAGCCAATACAACGCCTTTGCCGCCGCCTAATGGCAATCCGGCCATTGCATTTTTGTAACTCATCCCGCGCGACAGGCGCAAGGCGTCGGTTATTGCGGCTTGTTGATCGGCATAATGCCAAAAACGTGTCCCGCCTGCTGCGGGGCCAAGATGTGTAGAATGAATGGCGATAACGGCGCGTAGACCCGATTTCGCATCATCAAATACGTGCACCGATTCATGCGCATCAAAATCCGGCAAATCCCAGATTGCAGGCATATTCCCTCTCCCATCCAAGCGGCAGCCATATCATCGGCTCGCATAAAATTACACGATTAAGTAATATTATTACGCAGCCGATTTGTCACGACTTAATTGAAAGGAATTTTGCTTGGGGAAAGTGGGGCGACCGACGGGACTTGAACCCGCAACTTCCGGCATCACAAGCCGGTGCTCTAACCAATTGAACTACGACCGCCACATTGCCTGTCAGACAGGCACAATTCCTAGGATCATCGAACGCGAGGCGTCAAGCGATATTGCAGCTTCATCACACAAAGCAGCAATCATAGCCGAGACGCTTCCGACCCAATGATCCGCTTATTTCTTGAGGCTAAGCCCGCCAAAACGCTTGTTGAACTGAGCGACACGTCCGCCGGCATCCAACATGCTGCCACGTCCGCCAGTCCATGCTGGGTGAGACGTTGGATCGATTTCCAGCATCAGGGTTTCGCCCTCTTTGCCCCATGTCGAACGCGTTTCATAAACGGTGCCATCGGTCATTTGCACTTTGATCATATGATAATCGGGATGAATACCGGTTTTCATGAGTGTTACTCCAAATGTGGCGCTGGTTACCGACCAGCTCCAAGGAAAATAGAAGCGCAGCCCTTAACGGCGGCACGTACAATTGGCAAGCCCGCTTTTAAAATTGCCACGTTATCGACGGCCAGCCCAAAATAAGGGGCTAAATCCTAACCTTCCGCTTCACGCACAAACGCTGCGTCGCCGCCAATTTTCGCAGATAGTTTCGCAAGCCAAGCAAGCACACCAATCGCCAATATCGTGGCCAAAATCGCATAAGTGAATTTTCCAGCTAAACTGTCGCCAAGCCCGAGCAGCGCGAGTGCCGATTTAATCGCCTCATTCCATGCCAACGCAGCAACCAATCCCAACGATGCCGATGCCAGCGCAATCATGGTTTGCAAAAATGCTTTTGGATTCACCTTCATTCTCCCCTTATTGAATTGAGATCCTAAAAACAAAAACTCCCGCAGCTGTCAATTGACTTGGCGGTCGCGCCCTGCCCAATAGGGCGCACGCAGGTCTTTGCGCAGTATTTTGCCGCTGGCATTGCGCGGCAGCGCCGCGATGATTTCCACGGTCTTGGGAACCTTATACCCAGCAATCCGCTCGCGTGCCCATGCGATTACGCTATCTCGGTCAATTTCGTGCCCCGCCTTGGGCGCGCAAAATGCCATAACCGCCTCGCCCCATGTGTCGTCAGGAACGCCAATTACTGCAACTTCCATCACGTCGGGATGACCGTAAATTGCGCTTTCAACTTCCGCAGGATAAACATTTTCACCGCCCGATATAATCATGTCCTTGACGCGGTCATGGATGAACAAATACCCGTCGGCATCGAGATATGCGGCGTCGCCAGTGCGTATCCAGCCATCTGCGTCCACCGTGTTGGCCGTGGCATCAGGCAATTTCCAATATCCAATCATGTTATTTGACGACCGCGTCATTAACTCGCCGACTTCGCCGGTTGGAACGCTATTGCCGTCATGGTCCGCAATCTTTAATTCGACGCCGGGCAACGGCTTGCCTGCTGAACGCATACGCTCATTACCATTGGGGTCGTGATCCTCAGGCGGCAGAATGGTAATCGTACCTGTCGTTTCGGTCATGCCATATACTTGGATAAACTGCGCCCCAAACATCTGTATACATTGCCGCAACAGTTGCAACGGAATGGGCGCGGCCCCGTATAATATGTATTTCAGCCTGCTATAATCCACTGATGCACAACGCGGATTGTTCAGCAATATCTGTAACGCAGCAGGAACAATGAACAGCCGCGTGATCCCGCGATGTTCAACGGCGTCAAAAAATCCGTCGGGGGTGAATTCTGCGATTACATGGCCGGGTAATCCCGTGGCCAGCGCCATAATGCCAACGCCTGTTCCGCCAATGTGCGCGCATGGCATTGCAATCAATGACACTTCGTCGTCGTCCCACTGCGTATAAGCCAATTTGGGCTCTGCATTATTCAGCCGCAATGCAAACAGATTGCGGTTCGATAGCACCGCGCCCTTGGGATTTCCCGTCGTTCCCGATGTATATAACTGCAACACGGCATCATCGGGGCCCGCAGACTCTATCACCGTGCGTTCGGTTTGATCGATCAGCAATCGGGCTTGGTCCGCCGCGACCACATGTTCCAAAAACTCGGCATCTTTGCGCAGCGCCGTTCCAGCAGCTTCAAATTCAGGTCCAGTGAACAGCGCCTTGGCCTGTGTATCGTTGATAATATAAGCCCATTCGGCGTGCGCCAACCGCCAACCAATCGGAACAATCACGATCCCAATCCGCGCCGCGCCATAAAATAACGTAAAATATAAATCGCTGTTCTTGCCCAGCCACGCGATTCTATCACCTTTTTTAAGGCCCATGGCCGTCAGCATTGCCGCGACTTTTGCGGTTTGCGTTTCCAAATCACCATATGTCCAGCGGCGATCATCCTCGGTCAGCGCAACGCGGTCCGGACGTTCACTGGCCCAATGCCGAATAAACGCATCAAACGTCAGGTGATTTGGGACATCGGCCATATATTCTCTCCATTCTCTCGCTCACTTCTTAACCAACCAGTTAAACTTGTCTAGCCGTGAGTAGCGATGCTGCATTGCAACAGGGTTCTTACTCGGCTACGCGCCATGCCATGCTTAATATCTCCGGAATCACCGTACGCCTTGGCGGACGGACCATATTGGACCGCGCCACTGCAGCTTTGCCCACAGGCAGCCGCGTTGGCCTGATCGGGCGCAATGGCGCTGGCAAAACCACGCTTATGAAAGTGATCGCCGGGTACGGCGAACATGACGATGGCAGCATCGAAATGGCGAAAACGGCGCGCATTGGGTATATCGCGCAAGAAGCGCCATCGGGAACATCGACGCCGTTTGAGGCTGTGCTGGCCGCCGATACCGAACGCGCGGCATTGCTGACCGAGGAAGAACATACGGACGATCATCACCGCATTGCCGACATTCACGAACGCCTGATCGCCATCGACGCCCACACCGCCCCTGCCCGCGCAGCACGTATATTGGTGGGTCTTGGCTTTGACGAGGACATGCAGCACCGTCCGCTGGACAGCTATTCCGGCGGCTGGAAAATGCGCGTGGCACTTGCTGCGCTTTTGTTCTCCGAACCTGACATCTTGTTGCTGGATGAGCCTTCAAACCACTTGGACTTGGAAGCAACAATGTGGCTGGAGAGCTTTCTTAAGGGCTACCGCGCCACGATGGTTCTGATAAGCCACGAACGCGATTTACTAAATAATGTCGTCGATCATATCCTGCATTTAGAAGGCGGCAAATGCACATTGTACCCCGGCGGATATGATGCGTTTGAAAGGCAACGAGCCGAGCGTTTGGCACAGTTGGCATCAGCAAGGGCGGCGCAAGAGGCGCAGCGAGACAAACTGCAAGATTATATCGCCCGTAATTCGGCCCGCGCATCGACCGCCAAACAGGCGCAGTCACGCGCCAAGGCGCTGGCGCGGATGGAGCCGATCGCGGCAATGTCCGAAGACCCCACATTGTCATTCCACTTCCCAAGTCCCGACGAGTTGAAGCCCCCGTTGGTAACGCTCGATATGGCCGCAGTGGGTTATGAGGCCGAAAAGCCGATTTTGCGCAAACTGAACCTGCGGATTGATCCTGATGAACGGATTGCCCTGTTGGGCCGCAACGGCAATGGCAAAACGACGCTTGCACGGCTCTTATCCGCTCAATTACCGGCGATGGAAGGCGAGATTGCCGTGTCGGGCAAAATGCGGGTGGGCTATTTCACCCAATACCAAGTCGAGGAACTCGACGGCCGCGATACGCCGCTGGAACATATGACGCGGCTGATGAAGGGACAAACACCAGGCGCAGTGCGTGCGCAGCTTGGCCGCTTTGGCTTTTCCGGGCCAAAGGCAACGACATTGGTGGGTAAGTTATCGGGCGGCGAACGCGCGCGGCTCGCGTTGGCGCTAATTACCCGCGATGCGCCGCATATGCTGATCCTTGATGAACCGACAAACCACTTAGACGTGGATAGCCGTGAGGCGTTGGTACAGGCGCTAAACGCATACGAGGGCGCAGTGGTCATCGTCAGCCATGACCGTCATATGATTGAGCTAACCGCCGACCGCTTAGTGCTGGTTGATGCCGGCGAAGCGAATGAGTTTGCCGGATCTCTAGATGATTATACCGACCTAATTCTGCGCGGCGCGGATAAAACAGGCGGCGCGGGCGGCAAGGGATCAGCGCCCAAACGCGATAAAAAAGAAGAACGCCGCTTAGCCGCTGCCGCACGCGAAGCTCAAAAGGATGCCCGCAAAACGTTGGCGACAGCAGAGGCCGAGATGGCCAAGCTAACAGCCCGCCGCAGCGAAATTGACAGCGCGATGTTCGATCCGTCGACGGCCAAAAGCGATGATGCCAAGCGCAGCATGAGCGATTTATCGCGGATGCGCGGCGAAACCCAAAAAGCCATCGACGCCGCCGAAGCCAAATGGATTGCGGCTAGCGAATTGGCCGCAAGTTAATGGTCAAGCTTTAGCTTTTACGAAAGACCAAACTAAGATTGTTCGAGGGCATTGGTTCGATTGTCTCAAGCCGCAGTCCCGCCTGATCCGCCAGCGTAGCCACATCCTCAACACAGCGCAGGCCCCAATCTGGATCGCGTTCCTTTAACGATGCATGAAAGCTCGCGTTGCCCTCCGCCAATATCACGCCATGCTGCCGAAACGGACCATAAAGATATAGCGGCGCGCCTGCAGCCAATATCCGTCCTGCCCCCGCCATCAGGCCAATGGCCGCCTGCCAAGGGCTGATATGGATCATATTGATACACAGGATCGCATCAGCGCAGCCGATCGGCCAGTCCGCCGCCATCGCGTCGATCCGCATCGGTGAAAGGATATTCGGCAAGCCTGCATCGACGCTCCATGCAGCGATTGAAATAAGCCCAGCTTCGTCATAATCGCTTGGTTGCCAATCGATATTTGGAAAAACTTCAGCAAAGTGAACCAGATGCTCGCCTGTACCGCTGGCAATTTCGAGCACCGTTCCATGATCGGGCAATATCCGCCCCAGCACCTCGGCTATAACATCGCGGTTCCGAAGCGTTGCGGGTGCGTAACGCTTTAGTTCTCCCGTATCTTCAAAGACAAATGGCTTCGGTTCGTTCACTCCGCTGCAATCGCAACTTCCGGCTCTTTCCAGACCAGCACAGGTTTGCGCGCCGCCAGTGTTTCATCCAAACGCCGTCGCGGCGCAAAATGCGGTGCGGTCTTTAGCGATGGGTCGCCTGCTTTCGCCCGTGCTGCCACGCTGCGCATCGCGCCGATAAACTGGTCCATTGTCGCTTTGCTCTCGGTTTCAGTGGGCTCGATCAGCATCGCGCCGTGCACCACCATTGGGAAATAGACAGTCATCGGGTGATAGCCCTCGTCGATCAGACCCTTGGCAATGTCGAGCGTCGAAAAGCCATCGGCGAGGCCATTGTCCGAAAACAGCGCCTCATGCATGCACGGACCGCTGCTCGCAAATGGAGCCTCGAGAACATCTTCTAGTCCGCGCAAAATGTAATTGGCATTCAGCACGGCATCCTCGGAAACTTGGCGCAGGCCATCCGCGCCGTGGCTCATAATATAGGCAAGCGCGCGGGTGAACATACCCATCTGGCCGTGAAAAGCGACCATACGTCCAAATGTTGATGCATGATGATCGCCAGCGGTTTCCTCTTCAATCAACACATATTCGCCGTCCACTTTGTCGACAAATGGCAATGGCGCATAGGGGGCAAGTGCTTCGGATAGCACCACTGGCCCTGCACCGGGACCGCCGCCGCCATGCGGGGTAGAGAATGTCTTGTGCACGTTGATATGCATCGCATCGACGCCCAAATCACCGGGGCGAACGCGGCCGACAATGGCGTTGAAATTCGCGCCGTCGCAATACACAAATCCGCCCGCCGCATGCACTGCATCGGAAATTGCGCGCATATCGGGTTCAAATAAGCCGCAAGTATTGGGGTTGGTAATCATCACCGCCGCCACATCACATTCAGACCCGCCCACCCCAAGCCGCGCATTCAACGCCGCCATATCGACGCGACCTTCTGGTGTTGCCGGGATGTTCTCGACGGCATATCCCGCAAATGCCGCAGTCGCCGGATTGGTGCCGTGCGCACTTTCGGGACACAAGATCACCGAACGCGCATCGCCCCGCGCGGTTAATGCAGCGCGGATCGCCAAGATACCGCAAAGTTCCCCATGCGCCCCCGCCTTGGGTGACATCGCCACAGCCTTCATCCCTGTCAGGGTGACCAGCCAGTGCGCCAATTCGTGGATAACCGCCAGCGCGCCTTGCACCGTTTGCGTAGGCGCGAGCGGGTGGACATCGCTGAAACCTGGCATACGAGCGACTTTTTCATTAAGGCGCGGATTGTGCTTCATAGTGCACGAACCCAGCGGGAAAAATCCAAGGTCGATTGCATAGTTTTGCCGCGACAGCCGCGTGTAATGCCGGACAGTTTCCGGTTCAGACAGACCAGCAAGGCCAATAGTTCGGTTACGTTCTAACCCGCCCAAGCGTGATGTTATTTGCGGAATAGGGGCCAGATCGACGCCGGTGGTATTGGTGCTGCCAATCTCAAAAATCAGCGCTTCTTCCAGCATAAGCGCGCGATTTCCGGTATAAGTTGCTGGCGCTGCGGCATCTGATTTGATCATTTCAGGCTTCCAGCCGCTTTCGTTCATGCTCATCCTAAAATCTCCTGCAAAGCGGCCGCAAACTCTTCGACATCCTCGGCCGTTGCAACCTCTGTTACCGCCACAACAAGCCCGTTTTCCAAGGCTTCAACGCCAGGATATAATCGTCCCAGCGACACGCCTCCCAAAATTTTCCGGTCGGCAAGTGCGCGAACCACTGGCCGTGCTTCGCTTGGTAGTTGCAAAGTGAACTCGTTAAAGAAGCTATCATTCACAACGGTAACGCCCGGTATCTTCGCCAACCTGTCCGCAGCTTGCACCGCCAATGCATGGTTCAAACTGGCCAAATCGCGCAACCCGCGCTCGCCAAGTAAGGTCAGATGCACACTGAAAGCTAGCGCGCAAAGTCCTGAATTTGTACAGATATTTGATGTCGCTTTCTCGCGGCGTATATGCTGTTCACGCGTCGAAAGCGTCAACACAAAACCGCGTTTACCCTCAGCATCAACGGTCTCACCGCATAATCGTCCGGGCATTTGCCGCACGAATTTCTCTTTGCACGCGAACAGGCCCACATATGGTCCGCCGAATTGCAAGCCCACGCCAATCGACTGCCCCTCACCCACCACAATCTCCGCGCCCATCTCGCCGGGTGAACGAATTGCGCCAAGCGCGACAGGTTCGGTTACGACCGCAATCAACAGCGCGCCATATTCATGCGCTTTCGCAGCTATCGCCGTTAAGTCCTCTATACGCCCCAATATATCGGGATATTGGACAACGACACAGCTGGTTTCACCATCAATGCCAGCCAACAAACGCGCGCTATCGGTTCCCGCGCTCAACTCGGGCGTCGCAATATCCAGCGTATCGCCCGTATATTTTGCCATCGTCGCGCCGACGTTCACATAATGCGGATGCAGCCCAGATGATAGCAAAGCCTTGCTGCGTTTCGTAACGCGTCCCGCCATGCTGATCGCTTCCCAGCATGCCGTTGATCCGTCATACATCGACGCATTGGCGACATCGCAGCCCAACAGCCGCGCAACCTGCGTTTGAAATTCAAACAGCATTTGCAGCGTGCCTTGCGCGATTTCCGGCTGATAAGGGGTATAAGCGGTCAGAAATTCGCCGCGTTGAATGATATGATCCACGCTGGCGGGAACATGGTGTTTATACGCACCTGCGCCTAAAAAAAACGGATGATGCGATGCCGCCATATTTTGCCGCGATAGGCCAGAAAAATACCGCTCCACGGCCATTTCACTAGCGTGATTGGGCAGGCCTGCAATCGGGCCATCGAGCCGCGCTTCTTGCGGTACATCGATGAACAGATCATCAATCGATTGCGCGCCGATAACGCCCAGCATCGCTTGCCGATCGGCTTGGGTCAGGGGTAAATAACGCATTTCATTTCTTCCTTATCAAAGCGCGTCGACAAACGCCTGATACGCCGCCGCATCCATCAATCCGTCGAGCTCGCCTGCGTCAGATAATGTGAGCTTAAAAAACCAACCTTTGCCCTCTGGATCGGTGTTGACCAAGGCCGGATCCGCCTCCAGCGCCGTATTATTTTCCGTCACCATTCCCGACACAGGCGCATATACATCCGACGCCGCCTTAACCGATTCCACCACAGCGGCGTCGCCGCCCTTGGTCAGCGCCGCACCGATGGCAGGAACCTCGGCAAATACGATATCGCCCAATTGGCCTTGCGCATAATCGGTAATGCCAACGGTCGCAGTATCGCCGTTCACTTCGATCCATTCATGGTCCTGCGTAAAATAACGGCTCATGCGCTTTTTCCTCTCCGGTGGTAATTATGGGGTATGAACGGCATCGATGCCACGGTCAGGCCAACGCGCTTGGCGCGCACTTCGGCCTGTAATTGTGTGCCAACGCCAGCGTGATCGGCGGCAACAAAGCCCATAGCAATCGGCGCATCGACGCTGGGTGCGAACCCACCCGATGTAATGACGCCAATCTGGACGTCACCTGCAAAAATGGGCGCCCCCTCGCGCACAGGCATTTTGCCATCAACGAAAAATCCGACTCGTTTTTTATCGGCACCCTGCGTCAGCGCTTTCAAAATGCGTTCGCTGCCATAAAAACCGCCTTCTGCGCGGCGGCGTTTTGATATTGCGAAACTTAAATCACCTTGCACAGGATCAATCCTGTCATCCAGATCATGCCCATAAAGCGGCAACCCCGCCTCTAACCGCAAAGAATCTCTCGCGCCCAATCCGATGGGCTTCACCTCGTGCTGGGCACATAATGCGTCGGCGAACC
The DNA here is from genome assembly GCA_031415335.1 of Sphingomonadales bacterium. Taxonomy (GTDB): domain Bacteria; phylum Pseudomonadota; class Alphaproteobacteria; order Sphingomonadales; family Sphingomonadaceae; genus Sphingorhabdus_B. The sequence goes on from JANORM010000020.1 coordinate 28,383, forward strand.
GCACAGCATGCGCGGCAGGAACGGAAATTTCGAACCCATCTTCGCCAGTATAGCCGGAACGGCTGATCCATAGCGGCTCTGGATCGGTTTTAGGGCCCCAGAAAAAACTGTCGGCCTCCATGAAATATAGGCGCTCAACGCCGGGAATAACCCGGGCAAGCGCCGCAGCCGCCTTTTGCCCTTGCAGCGCGAGCAAAGCCCGATCATCCATAAGATTGATCGTAATTTCATCGGGCAATTCACCCCGTAAATACGCCAAATCTTCGTATTTTACGGCACCATTGACGACCAGATATAATCCGGTCGGCGTTGCGGTAATCATCAGGTCGTCGAGAATACCGCCGTCGTCGCCGAGCAACAACGAATAACGCATCTTGCCCTCCGTAAGGGCGGAAATATCGCCGGGGCACAGCTTTTCGAGCGCAGCCGCTACGCCTTCTCCTGATAAGATCAATTGCCCCATATGGCTGACATCAAACAGTCCGGCATTTTGGCGCGTCCAATGATGCTCGGCCATGATACCTTCATATTGGATGGGCATGTGATAGCCCGCAAATTCCACCATGCGCGCGCCGTTGGCACGGTGCCAAGCGTCAAGCGGCAACGCTTCTGTTTCAATTTCTACGTATTCGTCGGCGTCGTCGATCATCTTGGTTCCTGACATTTAAGTGTGCAGCGACGGGCGCGCAAACGCCCGACAGCTGCCCCCTCTGTCACGGAACCTGAGAGCTTTCATCTAGCCGCATTAGCAATGGCCAAACTTACACCTTCGGTGGTTTAGGCCGCAGCCCAAACGCTTTCCAGAGTGTCGCAAAAGACGAAGCGGTCCTTTTGCCTGAGAGATTCCGGGGCGGTTGCTCCTTCGGCGACCTCAATTTGAGGTGCTCTCCCGCTACGTCAGCGACATTTTCGCAATGACGCCGCGTACGCAAAGAGTCAACCAGCCAGCGTCATTATCGCATCATTTTCGTGGATAAAATTGCCGTGCCCCTGCGCGCCGACCAGTTTGGCGATGGCACGAGCTACGTCTTTTGCGAGAATCGAGCGATATTTGCGCAAGCCGCCTATCAACATCATGTCCGTCAGCGGGCTAACCAACATGCCGATTGCTTCTCCTGGACGAAAAACTCCGCCGCGTTCGCCGCGCAGCAATCCGGGCCGGATGAAATCTGCGCGATCAAAGTCTAAGTCCGATATGCCCACTTCGGCCTGCCCCTTGGTTTTCAAGTAAAAGTTGCTGCTGTAGGCCTGCGCCATTGCCGATGACACAGCGATCATCTGCTGTGCGCCGCTATGCTTTGCGGCATTTGCAAACGCCAGCACAAGATCGAGATCAACGGCGGCAAATGCCTCTTTCGATCCGGCAACCTTCATCGTCGTGCCAAGACAGGAAATCGCGACGCCCGCGCCTATTCGCGCGATGATAACAGACCAACCCTCAGTCGGAGCAACATGCTGTTTTATGGTATCGGGCAGACTTTGCGCGGCACGGCGGCCGATGACATGCACGTCATGTGCCGATGCAGCCAGTATCCGCGCCAATTCGCCGCCCACCAGTCCCGTTGCACCTGCCAATATAATCTTTGTCATTCTATCAATCCACAATGAATAGTTTTGCGCCCATTGCCGTGCTTGACCGGTGGGCCACATCTCCAAAATCGGACACTTGATAACCCTGCCCAGCTTCTAGTGTATAGCGCCGACCATCTTTCAATTCGCACTCCAAAACTCCAGATAATACCAACAAGACATGACCGCGATCACACCAATGGTCGGCCAAGTAGCCGGGCGAGTATTCCACCATACGGACTCGCAAATCGCCGGCAAGGAACGATTGCCAAAAAGCCGTTCCGGTTTCGCCGGGATATTCAATAGGTGGGATTTTCGACCAATTGGTCGTGGCGAACGCCATGTCAGGAAGTTTCATGCACTATTTCCAAAAATCTGTTTATGGCAATTTTGAGCAAAACGGTCCGTCATTCCGGCAAGGAAATCAGCAATATGGCGGCTGCGCTCCGGCTCCGTTTTGGGCAGATTTGCACTCCATTCGGCAGGTAATAATGATGCGTCCTGCGCATAGGAGGCAAACAGATCCGAAACAATTTTTCGGGCATCATCAGCGGCGGACATTTGCATGGGATGATGGTATAAATTGGCATACATAAACTTCTTCAAAGTGCGCTCCTCAGCCGCCATGGCATCGGAAAATCCGCCGATCATGAACCCAGCAGCACGCACGTCGTCGGCACGTTCAAACCCGGATTCTTCAATGCGCGCCTGCGTGGCTTTGATGACATCATTGACCATGAACCCAATTTGCGTACGCACCAGTTCGCCGACCAACCGTTCCGCCGGAACACCCCTGAAATCGGCCAATATTGCGTCCCACCGCGCCGCCACAAACGGCAATTGACACAGCTGATCTATCGATAATAATCCGGCGCGCAAGCCATCATCAATATCATGATTGTCATATGCGATGTCATCCGCCACCGCCGCAATCTGCGCCTCCAACGATGGCCAGCTGGTCAATTCCAAATCGCGCTGCGCATTCACCTCTTGCAATGCCCATCCGGGATTAATCACTGGGCCGTTATGTTTAGCCAGCCCCTCCAACATTTCCCAACTCAAATTCAATCCAGGCCACAATGGATAAGGCGAGTCTAGTTTTGTCAGCGCGCGCAATGTCTGCTCATTATGATAAAACCCGCCATATGGCATCATCGCATCGGCCAAGGCATCTTCCCCGGCATGGCCAAAAGGCGGATGTCCAATATCGTGCGCCAAGCACAATGCCTCGGTCAAATCCTCGTTTAGGCCCAGCGCACGCGCAATCGTTCGTCCAATTTGCGCGACTTCCAAGCTATGCGTTAACCGGACGCGATAATGATCACCGTCGGGCGCAACGAATACTTGCGTCTTATGCCGCAACCGGCGGAAAGAGATGGAGTGAATGATGCGGTCACGGTCGCGCTGAAATATATCACGAGGGCCGCGAATGTTGCTATGTGGTTCGTCAAAATACCGCCCACGGCTTAAGCTGGGATGACAGGCTATTGAGGACAATGGGTTCATGGCAACCGTCTATGCATGGTTTTGTGGAGCGCAGCCAGATGCTATTTGGCCTTTAACGGTGTCACCTCGACACCTTTTTCGCTGCGCCACACAAATCCGTCACCGCCCGCTTTGCGGAAATCCGCCTCCCATTTCTTGGCGTCTTTCATCTCGCCAAAGGGCCCGATAACCAAGCGGCTGGATTTTCCCCAGACCGAAGAAAAACCTTCCTTGCCCTTAAACAAATCAACAAATTTGCGGCGGAATACGCGCATGTCACTGTTAAAACTGGCCGCGCTGCCTGTGGCAACTTGCACCCAGATACGCGGCAAATCGGTTTGCTCGGATGACTTTGTGTTTGCTTTCGATTTTTTATCGTCGGTAACCACGGGCTCTTTTGATTTGGGCGCCGCGATCTGCAGCTTTTTCAAATCAACAGGAACGACATCGCGTTTTTTCTCATCTTCTGGAATATCAATGCCGCTGACGACCGCACCTAAATCGAAAACGGGTGGCGGCTGCGGCGTTACCACAGGGGTGGCCGCCGGAGTTACGGTAACATTCGCAATCGCGGCAACATTGTCCTGATAATTGATAATCGCAGGCGCGCTATCCGTTACTGCCGGAACGATAGGCGGCGAAACTTCTGCCGGTGTTGCGGAAGCAACCGGAACTGGAACTGGCGCGGGTTCGAACGGCTGTGATGGCACCTGCTGTGGTTGCGTCTGCTGTGGTTGCGCCTGCTGTGGTTGAGGAAGTGGTTGTGACTGCGGAAGTTGTTGCGGTTGCGATGTTGTAGTCGAGGCGCTGTCTATCTGCGGCGTTACGTTTGCTAACGGCGGGATTGCTTTTGGACCGGTAATAGCCACCGGAACAGCTTGCTGCTGCGGCACTGGTGTGGTGGTTATCGTAACTCGTTGCAACGGCTTGGCTTCTGGCGGCACAGCGGGGCTTGGCACCGCGGTTTCCGCCGCTGGCTTAAAAACAATCGGCGGTGCCACGGCAACGCGCGGCAACACCGCAACCAACGCAAAAGAAGCCTTTTCTGCCTCAAATATGCGCCCTCGTGCAATATCGATCGGTAAAGGTACCCGCGACCCCAAATCGGCAACTTCGGAAACGGGGCGCGCTATCGCTGCTGGAACCTGCACTTCTTGACCAGCGCGTTTTGCCGCACGTTCACGCTCCCGCCGCGACAGTTTGGCGGCGTTTTTCGTTTGCGCTCCTACTTTTGGGCCGAGCGGATCACCCGATGGGACCAGGCGGCCATCGCCTGTTGGTCCGCTGGATGGATAATTTGCGGCAACCCGCTGCAACGTGTCACTATCGCGGCCAATATTGTTCGCGGGAAAATGCCCTAAATGGATAGCGGCGGCCTTTTGCGCGCCCGTCAGCTGCGGCATCTGACGCAAATATCGCTCAAATTGCTGCGCCGACCGCGCGTCCATAAAACCCTGCGTTACTTTAGTGGCTTCCCTAAAATCACCCCGAGCCGCCAACAGAAATGCGCGCGCGCGCCATGCTTCGCCGTAATTTTGCTGCAGTAACGGATAAAGCAGAGCGTCGGCCTCTGCCTGATTACCTAGCAGGGCGATTGATATTGCATGCTGCACGATTAAGCGGTTTGATCGGTCCGCTTGCTTGGCGATCACATAATCCTGCTGCGCACGTGCAAAATTGCCGAGCAAATCAAACGCTAGTGCACGGTCCGCAGCCACGGCACGCTCGGGGATGCCAAGGCGGATCGAATCATCAAATAACCGCAGGGCTTCGAACGGATTCTCAGTGCGGACCTTCGATATGGCCAAGCCCAGTTTTATGCGGCCATTTGACGGTTGCAAGGCATTGGCGCGCGTGAAGAAATTAAGCGCTGCGTTGGGGTCTCCCAATAACAAAGCAGCATTTCCCGCGTCGATAAACGCGTCGGCATCTGTAGAGCTGCGCGCAATGCGTAGCATCGCTCCGCGCAATTCCGCGGCTCCCTGAACCTCGACAACTGGCCGGGCTTGCGCTGCACGGGCCCGGTCTAATTCTTCGAGCGCCGCCGGATCTTCTTCTTGCGCCCATGCGAATGACGACGACGCGAACAATGACACGCCCAAACACAGCAAGATTATTTTTTGATTCATGCCCACGCTAATGCCTTTGTGCCGCAAATATGGCAAAACAACACTGCGCATACCGCGCCAACATGTTCAAAAGAAACGACCAGAAGAGTTTCGAGTTCTGGCCGTTCCCGAACTAGTTTCGATGCAAAATTCAGTTGTTGCCTTGACGATCAAGGAAGCGCGGAATGTTCAACCGTGCTGGGCTTTCTTCTTTTTCGTCGTCATCATCATCGCTATTGCTTAAGCCGCGCGACAGGTTGGACATGCGTTCAAACAATGTCCCGCCGCCGCTCGCAATCCGCGGAGCATCCGCGTCACCAGCAAAACCGGGAACGTCGGTTGCTACACTGTCCTCGATTTGGTCGCTATGCGCATCATCGGCCATATCCGCGCTGCCTAATTCAAGCGTATCGCCCGCGTCATCACCGGCCCCATCAGTTTGCGCATCGCTGGCGGCCCAACTGGGGACACTTGTTCCGGCGGCGTCAACTTCTTCGCTTAGCGCAGAATTTTCAACCGCTAAAGTTTCATTCTCTACCGTTTCTTCAGCGACTTCAACAACTTCAGGTGCCGAATTGAATATGCGGGAGACCGGAGCCGCAGCGGGTTGCGCACGGTTGAACGCAAACGAACGCGGACTGGCTTCTGGCCTTTGGGCATCGCTATCAATGCCAGTCGCAACCACCGAAACACGAATTCGTCCATTTAGGCTTTCGTTGAACGCCGATCCCCAAATAATGTTTGCATCTTCATCGACCAGCTCACGAATGTGGTTTGCGGCTTCGTCCACCTCCATCAGGCGCATATCTTCACCGCCTGTGATCGACACGATGACGCCCTTTGCACCTTGCAGGGAAACGCCGTCTAGCAGAGGGTTTGCGATTGCTTTTTCGGCTGCTTCCAACGCGCGGCCATCACCTTCGGCCTCACCTGTTCCCATCATCGCTTTGCCCATTTCGTGCATCACCGAACGTACATCGGCAAAATCCAAGTTGATTAGGCCCGGCATAACCATCAAGTCAGTTATCCCGCGAACACCCTGTTGCAAGACTTCGTCAGCCAATAAAAACGCTTCTTTGAAAGTTGTATTCGGATTTGCGACTAGGAACAGGTTTTGGTTCGGAATAACAATCAATGTATCCACATGCTTTTGTAATTCTTCGATGCCAGCATCCGCCGATCGCATACGCCGCGTACCTTCGAACAAAAACGGCTTGGTAATCACGCCAACAGTCAGGATATTCATTTCGCGAGCGGCCTGCGCAATAACGGGCGCAGCGCCTGTGCCCGTTCCGCCACCCATACCCGCCGCAATAAAGCACATATGCGCGCCGTGCAGCGCGGCCTTCACTTGCTCAATCGTTTCTTCAGCAGCAGCGCGGCCAACCTCTGGCCGTGACCCCGCGCCCAGACCCTGCGTTATATCGGGGCCAAGTTGAATGCGATATTCGGCGGCGGACGCGTTCAACGCCTGTGCATCGGTGTTGGCAACAATGAAGTCCACACCCTCAACATTGGCCTTAATCATGTTGGCTACGGCGTTTCCACCTGCTCCGCCAACGCCGATCACGGCAATCTTTGGCTTTAACTCATCAACCATTGGAGGACCGATATTGATGCTCATCTAAAAAAACCCCTTGCCAAACGGCATATTAAATTCCCTTTCACACTATTGGCACAAATTTTCGGTCAAAACATCTATAAATTAACCAAAGCGTCACAATTCAATCAAAAATTCTCTCGGATTGCCCGCTTGATCCGCGCAATCAGGCCCAGCGCGGGCGCGCCATATTGACCGTCACCCGGTTCAAATGGTCGCTGCATATCCGATGGGACGCTCGCTGCGTATTTTACCAGCCCCACCAATGTTGAAAACGCCGGTCCGTTATGCGCCTCTGGCATTCCGGCAATACCGCTTGGCCGTCCGAGGCGCACCGCTCTGCCCAATGCGGCTTGCACATGCTCGGCTATGCCCTTTAATTCCGCACCGCCACCAGTTAAAACGATTTGATGGCCTGTGGTTCCGGCAAAGCCAATCTGCTTCAACACGCGGCCAATTTCAGAGACGATCTTGTCGATCCGCAGAAAAATCACAGCGTTTAACTGCGCCTTGGTTATGCGCGGGGCGCTGGTGTCGGCGGCCAGGCTGCCTTCATCGCCGCCAAGTTCTAGGACATCCTGATGATCGCGCGGCGTGGATAATGCCGAACCATAATAACATTTCAGGCGTTCGGCCTGCGCTCGGCGGATGCCAAATGCCGATGCGATGTCATCGGTAATATCGGCAGCACCCTGTTGAATAGTTTCCAGGCCCACCAACATTCCGCCGATGAAAACCGATACATTGGTAATTGATGCGCCAATTTCCACCAGCGCAACGCCCAGTTCGCGTTCTTCAGCGGTCAAACAGGCAAGTCCCGTGGCAATCGGCGCAACCACGATGGATTCCACCTCCAAATGCGCGGCGCGAGCGGTCATATCTAAATTGCGCACGGGCGACGGATCGGCCAGCACGACATGAATATCCACGCCCAGTCTGTCGGCATGTAGACCAATGGGATTGGCGACACCGCCCACACCGTCCAACGAATATAATGTTGGCTGCACATGCAGCGCAACCTTGCCCTTCGTATCCAAATTGGAACGCCCTGCCTGCAACAGTTCGTCAATATCGTCCTGCTCAATTCGGTCGCCGCCAAGTTCAATTTCAACAGGCGCCAGCATGCTGTCCAAACCGCCTGCCGAAATTCCCACCCAGACGCGGTCGATATTTATCCCAGCAATGCGCTCGGCCTGTTCCACCGCGTGGCGCACCGACAATTCGGCCTGTTCAATATCGGCAATGCAGCCGCGCACAACGCCCCTGCTTTCGCGCTGCCCAGTGCCCAAAACGATTAACTCGCCAGTATCAGTTTTGCCGGCAATCAACGCGGAGACTTTCGACGAACCAATGTCCAAAGCCGAAATAATCTTTTCAACGCGCGCCGCAGTCATCGTAGACCCCTCATGCCGAAACCTTTTGTTTTGCGCTGGTGGTGCTAAGTTCACTGTCTTGTGCGCTTTTGGTTTCCGCGCCCGCCTCTGTTTTTGGCGCTTTTCGCAAATACATTCTGTCGGGATCGCGCAAATCGAAATGGATAATGTCACGGCCCAGCAAGCGGTTGACACCGTCCATCCGAGCGAAATTTAACAACGCCTCTGCCGCCGCTGCTTCGCCTTCAGGCAGAGCCAACGTTTCGCCGGTTTTGAACGTCAAATCCCAACGCCGGTTGCCCACCCAGCTGGCCGCCGAGATTTGCGGTTTAAGCGATGGGGCACGCGCAACCAGCTGCGCGAGCGCAACCGACTGAACATTTGCGCCCTGCCCATTCAGCGTCGGCAAACCATTGGTTTCGTTTACCGAGACATTTTCGAGCACAATCCCCTTGCCATCAATCAGCGACAATTTGTTGCCCCGTTTCCAAATCGCTGATGGCTTGCGCTCGGTTATTTCAACCACCAAAGTATTTGGCAATCGGCGGCTAACGCGCACATCTTCTATCCAGCCATATTGCATCAGATCGCTGCGAATTTTTTCAAGATCAACCAAAGGCATCGCGCGGTCTTTTTCGGCAAGGACGATGCTGTAAACCTTTAACTGGTCAACGCGCTCCATCCCTGTTGTTTCGACGCGCGTGACGACAAAGCCAGCCTTGGCGGCAATCGCGGCATATTGCTGATGCACCGCCGCCGGAACGCCAAAAAACCGTGCGGCGATAACCAGCAAAAGGATTAAAACACCAGCGGCGATCCAAGTGAATCCTTTTTGAATTTCGCTTTCGGAAAATGGCAACGTGCGCAAAAACCGGTCAAACCACGACAATTGCCGCACTTTTTGGCGCGTGCTGGTGCGCTTTGGGCTACTTGCCTTTCGGCCTGCATTTTTACGAGTGGTGGTTGTTTTCATGTCGCCCACATATTCAAGCCAATCCCTCTTTGACAATCATATCAACCAGTTGCTCATATGATATGCCAATGTGTTTCGCTTGTTCAGGGACAAGGCTTAACGGCGTCATGCCGGGCTGTGTGTTGGTTTCTAGGACAAATATCCCGTCCTTGCCCAGCTCATCATCCCAACGAAAATCGGTGCGCGACGCCCCTTTGCATCCAAGCAGGCGGTGACAATCAAGCGCCAGCTGCATCATATGTTCTTCGATGTCTAAGGGGATTTGCGCAGGGCAGACGTGCTGTGTCATGCCATCGGTATATTTGGCATCGAAATCATAAAAGCCGCTTTTGGGAACCAGTTCGGTTACGCACATCGCCTTGTCGCTAAGCACCGCGACGGTCAGCTCACGTCCTTTGATAAACGGTTCTGCCAGCAGGCTTTCAAATTCCTGCCATGGCCCTGTAGCGTCTTTGGAAATCGGGTTTCCATAATTGCTGTCATCGGTAACAATTGCCACGCCAACCGACGATCCCTCATTCACAGGTTTCAGCACATAAGGGCGCGGCAAGGGATCTGATGTGTATAGCGATTCCGATTGCACCATCGTTCCTTTTGGCATCGGAATACCATGCGGTACAAGCCGCTGCTTGGTCAGTTCTTTATCGATCGCGATTACCGACGTAACCATGCCGCTGTGCGTGTAACGCATGCCCATCAGGTCGAGCATACCCTGTACGCTGCCATCTTCGCCGGGCGCTCCGTGCAGCGCGTTGAACACGACATCTGGGTTCAGCGCCGTCAGCGTCGCGGCGACATTGCGGTCCATATCGACGCGTGACACTGTATATCCAACGCGCTCCAACGCATCGGCAACGCCGTTTCCGCTCATTAGCGAAACGGGCCGTTCATTGGACCATCCACCCATAAGGACCGCAACATGCGTCATAAACTATTCCCTACCCTTTGAATTTCCCAATGCAGTTCTATGCCTGAATTTGCCAGCACGCGGCGGCGCACCTCTTCGCCCAATGCCTCAATATCGGCGCTGGTCGCGTCGGCAATATTCAACAAAAAATTGGTGTGCTTTTCCGAAACTTGCGCTCCGCCGATTTGCAATCCCCGGCAACCCGCCGCGTCAACCAACTGCCATGCCTTGTGCCCAACGGGGTTTTTGAAAGTGGAACCGCCCGTTTTGGAACGTAGCGGCTGCGATGCTTCCCGGCTGTTTGAAATGCGGTCCATCTCTACCTGAATGGCGTCCGGTTCGCCCGCTTTGCCTTTAAAACGTGCCGCCACTAAAATTGCACCTTCGGGCAATTCGCTGTGGCGGTAACTGTAATGCAGTTCAGCGGCGGCAATCGTCACCAAATCACCCCCACGCAACACGACATCGCAATCTGTCAAAATGTCTTTAACTTCCCCGCCATACGCCCCGCCATTCATACGCACAAATCCGCCGACCGTACCAGGGATCGAACGCAGAAATTCCAGCCCAGATATGGCGGCATCGCGCGCGGTTGACGATACAAGAATACCCGATGCACCGCCGCCGCAATGCAGCGTATGATCTGCAATTGCTTCGACTTTGGCGAATGGTTTGCCAAGCCGCACAACTACACCCGAAAAGCCGCCATCGCGAACGATCAAATTGGAACCGAGACCCAGCGCCATGACAGGCATAGTCGGATCAAGATAACGCAAAAAACTCTGCAAGTCGGCTATATCTTTGGGTTCAAATAAATAGTCCGCTGCGCCCCCGGATTTGAACCAAACGAGCGGCGCAAGTGGCGCGCCTTTGGTTAGTTTGCCAGCTACAATGGGCAATTCGCGATGCATCATACCCGCGCCGCCGTTATGCCTGCCTGCAGGCCCGCCGCCCATTTCGTGATATCGCCCGCGCCAAGACACACGATCATGTCATTGGGCTGTATTACCAACGCCAGTTTTGACGCTAGGTCATTGGCATCGTGCGCCATACCCGCCGAATGATGGCCACGTTGTTTCAAACCAGCCACCAGCGCCTCCGAATCCACGCCTTCAATCGGCGCTTCTCCAGCGGTGTATACCGGCGTGATAAAGACAATATCGGCGTCGTTAAACGCCTGTTGAAAATCATCCATATGGTCGCGCAGCCGCGTATATCGGTGCGGCTGTGCCACCGCAATCACCCTGCCCTGCGCGCCCTCGCGTGCGGCGGACAGCACCGCCTTAATCTCAACGGGATGATGGCCGTAATCGTCAATGATGGTCACATCGCCGTCCGCCATCGCCACTTCGCCAACTTTGGTAAAACGCCGTTTGACGCCGCCGAATTTGGCGAAGCCCGACTGCACCGCATCATCGCTCATCCCCATTTCAAGGCCGACGGCAACCGCGGAAAGCGCGTTTTGCACATTATGACGGCCCGGCATAGGAAGCTCGATTCCGGCAATTGTGCGCTGCGAACCATCACGCGAACGGACAACTACGTCGAAACGGTTACCGCCAGAAAACGGCTCCACATTTTCGCCGCGCACGACGGCTTGCGCCGAAAATCCATATGTAATGATCCGTCGGTCGCGGATTTTCGGCAGGATTGCTTGCACCTCAGGATGGTCGAGGCACATGATGGCCGCACCGTAAAATGGCACATTTTCAACGAATTCAACAAACGCTCGCTTGATCGCATCAAAATCGCCATAATGGTCGAGATGTTCAGGGTCGATATTGGTGACAACCGCAATCGTACCATCCAGCCGCAAGAAACTGCCGTCGCTTTCATCGGCCTCCACCACCATCCAATCGCTATCACCCATGCGCGCGTTGGAGCCGTAACTGTTGATAATGCCGCCGTTGATAACCGTGGGATCAATACCGCCATGATCCAGCATCGCGGCAATCATCGACGTGGTCGTCGTCTTGCCATGCGTACCCGCCACGGCAACGGTGTTTTTCAGCCGCATCAGTTCCGCCAACATTTCGGCACGGCGGACCAACGGTATCCGCCGTTCCAGCGCGGCGTCGCGTTCCGGATTGCCTTTTTTAACGGCCGTCGATGTGACCACAACGGCTGCATCACCCAAATTCTCGGCAGCATGGCCGATCATCACGTTGATACCTAGTTTGCGAAGGCCGTCGATTACATAGCCATCGGCAATGTCACTGCCTTGCACTTTATAACCCAAATTGTGCATCACCTCGGCAATACCCGACATGCCGATACCGCCGATGCCGACGAAATGGATTATGCCAATATCTGTTGGAACGCCCCTCACGCTGCGCGCACTTTTGCCAAGGCAGGGGACGCTGCGCCAAAGCCGCTTTGCTCTGACTTTACATTGAGCGGTTTTATAATCGGTGCGGCGCCAAATGATTCCACCAAATCGGCCAAATCATTGACTGCATCGGGCCGTCCGCATTTATGCGCCGCATGTGCCGCGTTTTCCAGCGTATCGGGCTTTAATGCAATTTTCTGTATCTGTTTGGCGAGTTCAGTCGGTGTAAACTGCGACTGGGCGATTGCGCGTGCTCCACCCGCATGCACCATTTCCGCTACATTATAAGCCTGATGGTTGTCCATCGCACTCGGCAATGGGATCAAAATCGCAGGCCGCCCCGCACAGGTCAGCTCTGCAATCGTCGATGCGCCAGCGCGTGAAATCACCAAATGTGACCAGCCAAGGCGTTCGGGAAGATCTGGCAAATATGTCGCCAATTCTGCGGGTATCTGATGATCGGCATAACTTTTGCGAACGATGTCAATATCCTCAGCTCGGCATTGCTGCGTCACCTGCAACCTGCGCCGTAAATTTAATGGCAAACGCGCCAGTCCATCGGGAACGATTTCGGACAAGACCGTGGCCCCTTGGCTGCCGCCCGTTACCAGAACGCGGAAAATACCATCCTCGTCCAATGGCGGGAACGCCTCACTGCGGAGCGCGAGCACTTCGGCACGCACGGGGTTGCCAAGCAGATGAACCTTGTCCTTATCACGCGGTTTTAAACGCTGTATATCGGGATAGGCGGTAACGATTGCGTTCACTTTACCTGCCGCCAAACGGTTTACGCGTCCTAAAACCGCATTTTGTTCATGGATAATTGTCGGCACATTATTGGCAAATGCCCCCAATAAAGCAGGAAATGCAGGATAGCCTCCAAAGCCAATAACCGCGCTAGGGCGAAAGCTGGTATATAATTGTTTCGCCATTTCGCGGCCTCGGCCAATGGCGCGGGCGCTGCGCAACCAACCCAGCGGGCCACCCGTCATTCGCCCCGCAGGCAAAATATGCGTAACGATTTTATCAGGGCAGCCGGGAATTTTCGTGCCGCGCTCATCGGTTACCAGCGCAACATGATGGCCGCGCCGCAACAATTCAGCGCCCAGCGCGAACGCAGGCATCATATGGCCGCCCGTTCCGCCCGCCGCGAGTACATAATGGCGATTTATAGTCATGGCCTTCGTCCCTTCACGATATAGCGCGAACTGTCAAGATAGGGGTTTCTTTTGGTAAGTGCCAGCATCAGGCCGCAGCAGATCGACAGCGCCAGCGTCGATGACCCGCCATAGCTGATAAACGGCAAGGTCATTCCTTTTGAGGGAAAAATACCAAGATTAACCGCCATGTTTATCATTGCCTGGCCGCAAAATTCAGCGGTCAACGCAGTCACCGCCAGCAAGATGAACTGGTCTTTTTCGTCGAGCAGCCGGATCACTACGCGCACAAAAATCGCGAAAAATAAGATTGCGATAATCATACATGCCAGCAAGCCAAATTCTTCCCCAATCACTGAAAAGATATAATCGGTCTGCGCTTCAGGCAGGCTGAATTTTTTTGTGCCAAGCCCGGGGCCCACGCCGATCATCCCGCCCGCAGTCAGCGTCGCCATGGCCAGCTTGTCATGCGTAATGCCCTCTGTCCCGAACAACCAGGCATCGATACGCTGCGTCGCCACAGGATAGAAATTATACGCCAGCAACATGCCGACCGCACCGCCAATCGTTGCACTCCACAACCGCGCCGCTGGAACGCCCGAAACCATCATCAGCGCAAACCAAATGCCGCTGACCAAAATCGTCTGGCCCAGATCGGGTTGGGTCAGCAGCAGCAGTGCGATGAACGCGGTGATCGCCATTGTGATAAGGCGCACGGGCAGGTTTGGATCCGACGCCCGCCACGAAATAATCCACGCCATCGTAACCGAATAAAACGGCTTTAGAAATTCCGATGGCTGCAATTTTGCAAAGCCATAGCCAATCCAACGCTGTGATCCATTCACTTCATTACCCAATATCGGAACCAGCATCAAAAGGAACAGCATCGCGCCAAACCCAGCGATGGCAAACCGGCGCGCTTGTTCCCGCGGATACATTGATACGAACAGCATCAGGGGGACAGCGATCACCACCCATGTCAGCTGCCGGTAGAAAAAATATAATGATGGCAGTTTTTCGGTGGCAGTTGACAGGCGCTGCGCGCCAGCAGGAGAGGCGGCGGCAACGGCCAGCAAACCGATTGCAATTAGGACAAGGATTAATCCCAGTAGGACCCTATCCAATTCCCAAAACCAAACCCCCAGAGGCGATCGGTCACCGCGGCCCAGTCGGCTTGAAAATCCGCCCTTACCGGTTTTGGCGGCCAGCACCCATGGCACGTCAGATGGCTCTCCGCTCATGCTGCAAAAGCGCCAGGCAAGCTGGCAAAGGCCGCCTTGAAACAATCGCCGCGCGCTTCAAAATCTTTGAATTGATCGAATGATGCGCAGGCAGGGGACAGCATGATGACATCGCCCGGCTGAGCATCACGTGCCGCATGTGCCACCGCCGTTACCATCAGCTCGCAGGATTCGACGGCCATATGCGGCGATAGAATTTTTGTGAACAGCGGTCCTGCCTCGCCGATTGTATAGGCCTTGATAACATTGGAGAAGCCTGGCGCGCATTCGTCCAATTCATTGGTTTTGGGCAAACCGCCCACAATCCAACGGATACGCGGATAGGATGCCAATGCTGGCGCCGTAGACGCGGGATTGGTTGCCTTGCTGTCGTTGACGAACAATACGCCATTCCACTGGCCGACAATCTCCATACGGTGGGCTAGCCCGCGAAATGTCTCCAGCGCCTTGCGCCATTGATGCTCGCGCAGCCCCAATGCCTCCGCCATAGCAATCGCGACGGCCGCATTCTGTAAATTATGCGGCCCCTGCAACGACGGCCAATCGGCTTGCCCTATCAGCTTGCTGGTGTCGGCGGCAACGCATGCCTTGCCAGCTCGCGCTGCAGCAACCTCATCATATATCCGCTTTGTATCCGCATCGCCTGCGCCAAATATGGCGGGGTGCCGGAGCGCCTGCATTTCAAACAGCCGCTTCTTTGACGCCACATATCCTGCATAACCATCATAACGATCAAGGTGATCCGGCGACAAATTGATCAGCGCAGCGACATCGCAATCCAACGAAAGCGTTAGATCTAATTGATAACTTGAAAGCTCCAGAATATATACACCGCCAGCGCTTAATGGGTTTTGCGACAAGATCGGCACACCTATATTGCCCGCCATCCGCGCCGGTAATGCCGCGCTTTTGACAATATGATGCATCAGCGCAGTCGTCGTCGATTTGCCGTTCGTGCCGGTTATACCAACAACGCGGTGCGGCGGCAGGCTAGGCCGCGCCATCGCAAATAGTTCAATATCGCCAATGATCGGAATTCCGGCGCTGCGCGCTTTTTCGGTAACAGGATGATTGTTCAACGGAACGCCGGGCGACACAACAATTGCATCATAGCCAGAAAGGTCGGCAAGCAATGGGTCGGAAATCACCGCTATATCTGATGCTGCATTGCGCGCTTCTTCGCGGTTATCCCACGCCAGAATTTGCGCGCCGCTCGCCGCTAACGACTGTGCCGCCGCCAAGCCGGACCGCGCCAATCCCAATATCGCAAATTTTCGGTTGGCAAAGGCAGGGCTAATAATCATCTAAGTTTCAGCGTCGATAGCCCCGCGAGCGCTAAAACGAAAGCGACAATCCAGAACCGAATGACCACCGTTGTTTCCGACCAGCCCAATTGTTCAAAATGATGATGAATAGGCGCCATCTTAAACACGCGCCGGCCCGTCCGCTTAAACCAAAAAACCTGAATGATAACCGACATCGCCTCGACAACAAACAATCCGCCGATAATCGCCAGCACAAATTCATGATGCGCAACCACAGCAATAGTGCCCAATGTCCCGCCCAAAGCTAAGCTGCCGGTATCGCCCATGAATACGGCGGCTGGAGGCGCATTGAACCATAGAAACGCCAAGCCCGCTCCGACGATTGCACCGCATAAAATTGTTAAATCGCCTGCGCCCAAAATGAACGGCAAGCCCAAATATTCGGCATATTTTGCGTTGCCGACCAGATAGGCAATTAACATGAACGCAACCGACGCAATGATGACTGGCATTGTCGCTAACCCGTCCAAACCATCGGTTAAATTAACCGCATTGCCGAACGCAACGATGACGAATGCGCCGAAGAAAATATAATAATAACCGAGATCCGCGACGGGTCCCTTTACGAATGGAAGGTAAAGCTGACCGCCCGATTGCGAAACGATCATCGCCACCGCCAGCCCCGCGATTAAAAATTCGCACAATAGCCTGACTTTGCCCGACACGCCCTTATGACTGCGTTTTTTGACCTTGTCATAATCGTCCATAAAACCGACCAAACCAAAACCTATCATCACAACCAGACACGCCCATACATAAACGTTGTCGAATTCCATCCAGAACAGTATCGACATCGCGATTGCGATCAACATCATCAGCCCACCCATGGTCGGCGTACCAACTTTCGCTAAATGTGTCTGCGGACCATCGCTGCGGATTGGCTGGCCTTTACCCTGACGAAGGCGCAGCATGTTGATAAACTTTGGTCCGATGACCAAACCGATGACCAGTGCAGTGGCAACTGCCGCGCCGGAACGGAACGTAATATAACGGATAAGGTTCAGCACGCTTTCAAACTGAAAATACTCGGCCAGCCAATAAAACATCAGTTTTCTCCGCGCAGCATAGTATTTACGATTGCGGATAATCCCATTGAATCTGACCCTTTGACCAGCACCGTGTCACCGGCGCGCAAATAATTATGCAAAAGGTTGGATGCCTCTTTTGCATCATTGCAATGGTCGAATTTTCGCGCCCCCTCAAGCCCTTGATTGAGCTTTTCAACCAAAATTTGCATCTCTTTACCGACGAAAATGGCATAATCGACATTTGCAGCGGCTAAGGGCCCTGCCAGATCAACATGATAGCGATCGGATTGCGCGCCCAGTTCCTTCATCGCGCCCAAAACGGCAATGCGGCGCAGCGCATTTGTTTTGCCAAGCTCCGATATTGTGGCCGCCATAGACGCCGGATTTGCGTTGTAACTTTCGTCGATCAAACGCACCTCACCGCCGCCCGTTTGCAATATGTGCTGTGCACCGCGCCCTGCCAAACCGCCCATTTCGGCCATAGCCAGCCCTGCTGCTGCCAAATCTGCCCCAACCGCCTCAACTGCGGCGAGCACTGCAAGCGAATTTGCGATCCAGTGCTCGCCGGGCTGCGATAACGTATAACATATCGAACCAGATTGCAGTTTTGCTGTAATCAAAGATCCGCCGCATGCTGACTTGACATAATCGACAACGTGAATGTCGGCATTTTTGTCAAAACCAAATGTAACGATATTTGCAGCGCACTGTGATGCTGCCCTGCGAAGTACCGCGCAATGCGCACTGTCCATTGGAATTATCGCGGTGCCGCCAGCTGTTAGACCTTCAAAAATCTCAGCCTTGGCAATCGCAATTTCATTTTCATCTTTGAAAAACCCGATATGCGCTGGCGCAATAGTCGTTACGATTGCGACATCGGGCCGCACCAAAGAGGTCAATTCGCGCAGTTCGCCAGGGTGGTTCATACCCATTTCAAATACGCCAAACTTGCTCGATTGCGGCATTCGCGAAAGGCTTAATGGAACGCCGACATGATTGTTATAGCTTTTGACGGAACAATGGGCGTGGCCGCGTGATGATCGGTCAAGTGCGGCGTACAACGCCTCTTTTGTTCCAGTTTTGCCTGCCGATCCGGTCACGCCGATGATTTTTGCATCGGCACGGCTTCGCGCTGCAGCGCCCAGTGCATTCAACGCATCCATGGTGTTGAACACTGCGATATGTTTGTGCGCAGTGGGCTCGCTGACGACTGCGCCAGCAGCACCATTGCGAAACGCCTGATCGACAAAATTATGTCCGTCGCTTTCTTCGCCTTTTAACGCAAAGAATAAATCACCCGCGCCAATTTCCCGCGAATCAAACGCGACGCCGGAACAATCGAACGCATCTGCCGGTATCCCGCCAGTGGCCGCCGCCAATTCTGCTGCCGTCCAAAGCGGTTTCATGCCGCACATTCCCGGGCAATTTGTACGTCGTCAAATGGCAGCACGCGGTCGCCAATAATTTGCCCCTGCTCATGACCTTTGCCCGCGATCAAGACGATGTCCTGAGCATTTGCGAGACCAATGGCATGCGCAATTGCCGCACGCCGGTCACCAATTTCTGTGGCATCAGGCGCGCCAGCCAATATTTCAGCGCGGATCGCCTGCGGATCTTCGCTGCGCGGATTGTCATCGGTCACGATTGCAATATCAGAATTTTCAAATGCAATTTTTGCCATTTCAGGGCGTTTGCCGCGATCTCTGTCGCCGCCTGCGCCAAATACCGTTATCAATCGCCCCGCCGTGTGCGGGCGCATCGCCGCGATGGCGGCGGCCAAAGCATCAGGCGTATGCGCATAATCAACGTAAACTGGCGCGCCAGTTCGCGAAATAGCGGCGCGCTCCAACCGGCCTCTAACAGGTTGTAATCGCGAAAGGTTGGTAACTACGTCGGAAACTTTTTCACCGCTCGCCATGGTAATAGCCGCTGCCATCAGGGCGTTTGAGGCTTGGTAAGCTCCGATCAGCGGTAATTTTACCTTTAAAATTTCGCCCTGGATTTCGATCTCCAAATCTTGTCCCAATTGCGTTGGTTTCCGAGACACCAAACGCACGCCTTTACCGCGCTCACCAACTGTAATGATGCGCAGCGCACGAAGTTTTGCGCGCGCTATCGCTTTGTCCGAATATGCATCATCGGCCCAAATGACCGCCGTGCCGTCGTCGCTGACCATTTCATCAAACAACCGCATTTTCGCCTCAAAATAGCTGTCCATGTCGCCGTGATAATCCAGATGGTCGCGGCTTAAATTTGTGAATGCGCCAATTTGAACCGGTACGCCTGCGCTGCGATATTGATCGAGACCGTGGCTGGATGCCTCGAAAGCAACATGGCTGACGCCCTCTTTGGCAAGACCAGACATATTTGCCAAAAACGTCACAATATCTGGTGTAGTCAAACCGGTTGTCACTTGTTCAAATGCTGTGGTAATTCCCAATGTGCCGATGGACGCAGCAGGATGACCCGCCATACGCCAAAATTGCCGCGTCAATTCCGCTGTCGATGTTTTGCCATTCGTTCCCGTAATCGCGGCGACATGTTGCGGCATGGGGCGAAAAAAACGTGCGGCCATATCGGCAAACGCCTTGCGAGGATTGTCGCTTTGCACAGCGACCGCGCCATTAATCTGAGCTGTGTCGCTGGCGACAATCGCGATTGCGCCAGCAGCAATTGCGTCAACAATATAATCCTCGCCATTAAATGCCGCACCCTTGAATGCGCCAAAAATCGTACCTTTGGCTATTTTTCGGTGATCAATGGCGAACCCGGTTACGTCCTGCTCTGCTGCATCGCCTTCTAGCCCTGCAATTAAATTTCCCAAGCGCATTAATGGCCTCCTTTAGGAGCCCATAGCAAAGGTGTCAGTTCGGATACATCCACATCTCGCTTGGTATCAGGAATTATGCCAAGCAGCGGTCCAATGCGGGTAACCGTCTTGCGCACGATTGGCGCTGCGGTCCATCCGGCGGTGCGCTGAAAACCGCTTGCCGCGGTTCCCTTTGGCTCGTCGACCATGGCGATCATGACATAGCGGGGATTGTCCATCGGGAATGCCGAGGCGAACGTCGAAACCACCAAATTGCGATCATAGCTTCCTGATTTGGGCTTTTCCGCGGATCCAGTTTTACCGCCAACGCGGTATCCTTCGGCATCAGCATTCTTACCCGTGCCATCGACCACAATCATCCTCAACAATTGCCGCATTCTTGCGCTGGTCGCGGCCGTAAATACGCGCTTTTCCTCGCCTTTCACGCCAGCTTTTACTTTCAGCAAAGTTCCAGGTCGCCAAATCCCGCCGTTTACCATCGCGGCATAGGCATTGGCCAAATGCATTGGCGTAACCGAAATGCCGTGGCCATAGCCGACAGTCATATTGGTAATGCGGCCCCAGTTGCGCGGCCAAAGCGGCATCGCCCGTTCGCCGATTTCAATCGCAGGTCGTTTATCAAAACCCATATTGCGCAGCATTTTGTCCATACGCGGCTGTCCCAAATTATCGGCGATCCGCGCGGTAACGATGTTCGAACTGTGCACCAACGCCTCGGGTACATTTAACCAGCGGCCAGAAGGATGGCTGTCCCGGATTTTGAAGCCGCCAATTTCAAGCGGCGCGGTGGCGTCATACCTTAGCGCCAAATCGCGCACCGATCCTGCATCAAGCGCCGCCGCGACAGTAAGCGGTTTGAAAGTTGAGCCAAGTTCGTACACGCGGTTGGTAACGCTATTGGTTTGCCGCGCGATTGGCGTACGGCCATCGGCGATTAGCGCGCCGGTTTCTGGCACATCCGAAAAAACAGGGTGGTTGGGATCGAATGACGGTAATGTGGCCATTGCCAATACTTCGCCCGTTTGTGCATCAATGATAACGCCAGCAGCGCCCTTTGCGCCGGTGCTTTCCATGCCCGTTGCCAATTCATTTTCCAGCGCTGCCTGTACCCGCACATCAATAGACAATTCAACAGGCCGAGCGCGTTTTTTGGCGTCGGTTAACGTCGTGTCCATCATCCGTTCGATGCCCAGCGCGCCACGGCCATCGCGGTCGATAAACCCAAGCACCTGCGCCGCAAGGTTATGCTGTGGATAAAGACGCTGTGCTTCGCGCGGAAATTCAATCGCTATCTCACCCAACGCGTGAACCATTTGCACTTCCTCGGGCAGCGCCCGTTTGCGCAAATACCCCTGGTTTTCAGAAGTCAGTTTCTGATAAAACTCGTCTGCTGATGTGTCCGGGAAAATGTCCGAAAGCTGTCCAGCCAATTCCTTCTTGTCTCCCAGAAGCTCTTTTGGCTTCACCCAAATGGCATAAGCGTGAATGCTGCGCGCCAATGGTATGCCGTTGCGGTCCAATATATCACCGCGATCTGGAATATAGTCAGTTGTCGTCGCGCCAAACGCCCGTGCAGTCTCAAAAAAAGCCAACGAAGCCAGCCGGCCTAAAATCAACGTGATGAAAAGCGCAAACATCGCAGCCAACACCAATAATCGCCAAAATGCATTGGATCCCAATGATTTTTGGGTTGCGCTATGCTTGTGCG
>JANORM010000021.1:0-89732 GCA_031415335.1 Sphingomonadales bacterium
CCGCTACTTCGTCGCCCCGGGCTTGACACGGGGTTAGGCTTCCAAGCGCGACGAACGAAAAAAAGCCCAACCCCGTGTCAAGCACGGGGCGACGGTGAAAGTATATGGACTTTAGGTGCAACGCATTAGCTCCTCAACGCCAGATTGTCTGGATCATAAGGCGAGTCCGCAATAATCGTCGCTTTATGGCGCACGCCCAATATCGCAATCTCAAACTCAGTCCCCACGAACGCCACATCGGGGTGGATCATGGCCAATGCCAACGACTTCCCCACCCGCCAGCCATATCCGCCCGACGTCACGCGGCCCACAATCACATCGCCCTGATAAATGGCCTCGGAACCGCGCGCATCTGCATCGGTGACGCCATGTACCTCCAACGTGACCAGCTTGTTGGACAAGCCTTGCTCCTGCCACGCCAGTAAAGCGTCACGGCCATGAAAGGTCTGTTTCTTCATGCTGATGAACCGGTCCAGCCCACTTTCATGCGCCGAGTATTCAACCGAAAATTCGCGCGGGATCAGCTTATAACTTTTCTCCAGCGCCATTGCCGTCATCGCGCGGATGCCAAAGGGCTTGATGTCAAACTCGGCCCCGGCCTCCATCAGCCGATCGAAAATGTAATTTTGCATTTCAATCGGATGGTGAATTTCCCAGCCCAGCTCACCGATAAAATTCACCCGCAGCGCGTCAACCTGCGCCAACCCGATGCTCATTTTCTTACCCGTCAACCACGCAAATGCCTCGCTCGAAAGGTCGGTGTCGGTTAACTTTGCAAGCACGTCACGCGACTTTGGCCCTGCCAGCACCAGCACGCCCATCGCCGTCGTCAGCCGTTCAAAACTGACCGAGCCATCGCGCGGCATCGCTTTTTTCAGATAGTCATGGTCATGGCGTTCATATGCGCCCGCCGACACCAGATAATAACGCTGCGGTGCAATTTTATAGACGGTAAATTCGCTGCGCACCCCGCCTTTGCTGGTCAGCAAATAAGACAGCATAACGCGTCCGACTTTCTTTGGCACCGCATTGGTCAGCAGCTGATCGAGCCAGCCTTCCGCTCCGGGACCAGAGATTTCGCACTTGGCAAAGGCGCTCATATCCTGAAGGCCGACATGCTTGGTCACATGCAGACATTCATTGCCGACATGTTCGAAATAGTTGGACCGGCGGAACGACCATTTTTCGCGGATGGGCGCGTTATCATTGGTGTTCGGATGATTATGGTTGAGCAGCACATCCGGTTTATCAAGGTCTGCCTCGGTCAGCACATAGTCCTTGGGCGCAAACCAGTTTGGGCGTTCCCAACCGAACACGCTGCCAAACACCGCGCCCAGCACCTTCATCCGGTCATAACATGGTGTCCGGCGCAGCGCGCGTCCCGCTTCACGCTCCTCATCGGGATAATGCACCGTGAAAACCTTGGCATAGGCCTCTTCATTTTTTTCGATCAGGAAGCCCCTGCCTGCATAATCGCCAAAGCGGCGCGGATCGACACCCATCATGTCGATGGTCGGTTCACCATCGACAATCCAGTGCGCCAATTGCCAACCCGCGCCGCCAGCGGCGGTAACCCCAAAACTATGGCCTTCGTTGAGCCAAAAGTTTTTGAGGCCCCATGCCGGACCGACGATGGGCGACCCGTCGGGGGTATAGGCGATTGCGCCGTTATAGACTTTTTTTATGCCAACCTCGCCAAAAGCAGGCACCCGTTCCATCGCGGCCAGAATATAGGGCTCTAAGCGGTCGAGCGCATCGGGGAACAGTTCATATTCACTATTCGCCGCTGGCCCGTCGACATAACATGCAGGCGCGCCCAACTCATACGGCCCCAACAGCAATCCGCCCGCTTCTTCGCGCATATAGTAACTGGCATCGGATTCGCGCAGCACGCCCATTTCAGGCAATCCCGCTTTGCGGCGTGCCATGATTTCTGGATGCTGATCTGTAACGATATATTGATGCTCGACGGGGACAACAGGAATATCCAGCCCGACCATCGCGCCGGTTTGTCGCGCAAAATTTCCGGAACAGGAAATGACATGTTCACATGTAATGTCACCTTGATCGGTTGACACCAACCATTCGCCGCTGGGCAACTGTGTAATCGCGGTCACTGTGGTGTTACGATAAATCTCTGCGCCGCGTTGCCGCGCGCCCTTGGCCAGCGCCTGCGTCAAATCCGCCGGCTGGATATAACCATCATCGGGATGCTGGATCGCGCCTATTACGCCGTCCATATTGGCAAGCGGCCAAATCTCTTTCACTTGATCCGGGGTTAGAAATTTTACGTCGACCCCGATGGTTTTGGCAACTCCGGCATAATATTGATATTCATCCATCCGGTCTTTGGTGGTGGCAAGGCGGATATTGGACACTTGCGAAAACCCAGCGTTCAAACCCGTTTCCGCTTCCAATGACGGGTAAAGTTCAACCGAATATTGGTGCAATTTTCCGACGGAATAACTCAGGTTGAACAACGGCAACAACCCTGCGGCATGCCATGTTGAACCGGACGTCAACTCTTTGCGTTCCAGCAATACCGAATCGCTCCACCCCATTTTGGCCAGATGGTACAACGTGCTGACGCCAACAACGCCCCCACCAATAACCACCGCCCGCGCTGTTGTTTTCATATGCCTTGCCCAATTTTTGAGTCCCGAGAGCTCTCTCAAACAAACGCGCGGGTGCGGCAATCGGATATGCGAATTCGCGCGGGATATGCGATATTCTAATATTAACTATTAGCTTCAAATCCCATCAAGATACGCTCTGTTCGGTAGGTCCATCACCGCGCATCAGCGATAGGGCTGTTTCCTGGCCAATCACTTCGGCATATTTGGCTTGCAGGTCAAACAGGTTGGCTTCATGCGGCGCATGGTGGCGGTCGCCGCATCCCTCGCGCACGACAAAGGGCGCAAAGCCATATTGCAAAGCATCGAGCGCGGTGGCGCGGACGCATCCAGATGTCGATAGGCCGGTAATGATAAGCGTATCGATATTCTGGCTATGCAGCGCGTCCGCTAACTGCGTACCAAAAAAGGCAGAGGCATATTGCTTGGTAATCACCATCTCGCTCTCATTCGGCTGCAGCGCGGCCGGAAACGCGCCAAACGCGCTGCCTTTGTCAAACACCGACAGAGCGGGCAGCTTGCGGTAAAACAGGCCGCCATCCGCGCCACCGGGTTCATAGACCACATTAGTGAAAATCGCCGGAATCTGCGCGGCGCGTGCCGCGGCCAGCAAACGTATGTTCACAGCCAATTCGTCATCGACATCGGCAAACAGCGGCGATGCAGGATCAAGATACGCCATGACAAAATCGACGATCAGCAACGCGGGGCGTTTGCCAAACGGCAGATGCCCGGCAAACGCAGTCGCGTAATTTTGTGCAAGATCATCGTGCGGTTTTGACATTAAATGACGCCGCTTGCCGTCAGGCGGTCCAATTCTGCCGCGTCAAGGCCGAGCAGCTCACCATATACTTCTGCATTATGTTGCCCGACAACCGACGGAGCCGCAGAGCGCACGCTGCTGGGAGTTACCGACAGTTTTGGAAACACGCCTTGCATCTTTAGCTTGCCGAACCGTTCGGTTTCAACTTCGACAATTGCCTCGCGCGCCTGAAAATGGGGGTCATCGATCATATCAGGGGCGCGGTAGACGCGGCCTGCTGGGATTGAACACGCGGTCATCAGCGCATCAACTTCGTCAACCGTCTGCGTCTTGGTCCATTCGTTGATCAAATTGTCGAGTTCGATCTGATTATGTCCGCGCGCCAGATGGGTTGCATAACGTGCGTCCGAACCCAGCTCTGGCCGTCCCATGGCCTGGGCCAGCCGCTGCCAAAGCGAGTCCTTGTTGGCTCCGATCATATACTCGCCGTCCTTACAGATATAGACATTGGAAGGCGCGATGCCCGGCAAGATGGAACCGCATCGTTCGCGGACAATTCCTTCATGGTCATATTCAGGAATCAGTCCTTCCATAACCTGCAGCACGCTTTCATAAAGGGCGGCGTCGACGACTTGCCCATGCCCCGTCTGACCCCGATGATGCAGCGCCGCAAGCACTCCCATGCAGCCATAGGTCGCGGTCAGTGTATCGCCAATAGATACGCCCATACGGCTTGGCGGACGATCGGGTTCGCCGACAATATAGCGCCAACCGCCCATTGCCTCGCCGATCCCACCAAAGCCTGCTCGGCCGGAATAAGGCCCCGTTTGGCCGTAGCCCGACATGCGGGCGATAATCAGGTGGGGTGTTTGCGCCAGCAGTGTGGCGGGGTCCAATCCCCATTTTTCCATCGTGCCGGGCTTAAAATTCTCAATCACTATATCGGCGGTCGCAATCAGTTTTCGGACTAGCGCCTGACCCTCGCCAACCCGCAAATTGGCGGAAACGGATTTTTTATTCCGTGCAACAACTTCCCATTGCACCTTTTCGTCACCTTGGCCCCAGATGCGCATCGGATCGCCTGCGCCCGGCGGTTCTACTTTGATGACGTCTGCGCCCATGTCGCCGAGCAGTTGCCCGCAAAACGGCCCCGCCAAAAGCTGGCCCATCTCGATTACTCGCAAACCCTTTAGTGCGCTCACTCAGCCGCCTCCAATGTCGCCCATACTGGCTGAACTGGAGCAGCGAGGCCGGTTTCCGTAACGCAATTGGTGCGCAGCTTCTCTATCGGAGGACCGTAATTGAACAGCTCCAGCGCGGGCCGTTCAGCGCGCAATTTGGCGCGCAATATTTCGGTTGCGCCGATATCCACTTCGCCATTGGCATTGGCTATCACGCCATATGCTTTTGCGCCTTCGATGGTGACAAGGCCTTGGGTGATTTCCTTCCCCACCAGCGCGGGGTCGCGGTCCAGCGCATCCCCCCAGCCGCCGCCGCCCCATGTGATAAAGTGCAGCTGATCCCCCTCATTAACATGCACATCCTCAACTTTGTTGCCGATGATCACACGTGTTCCATCGGCCTTTTCCAGTATCTTGCGTGCGCGTTTTCCCGGTTCGCCGCCGTTGACACCCCATGGCGGTACAAACCAACGGTCATCGTGGATTGAGATCGTACCGGCGGCCAAAAACCGGTAGGTCATGTGGATACCATTGCCGCCGCGATGCAATCCTGCGCCGCCGGAATCTGGCTCGGTTTCATACCGTTCAATCAGCAGTGGGAAATACCGTTCAAGAAATTCATTCGGCACATTGGTGAATCCGGGCCATAGCGAATGACCATCGGGGCCGTCGCCCATTGGACGCCCCGGAATGCCGCCAAAGCCGATTTGAAACAGCTGAAACCAGTCGCCTTTTTTGTCGTTACCCGAATAAAATAAATGCGGGCTGGATGAGAATCCAGCCGCATTCAGAAACTCCGGCGTTTTCTGACCAAGCAACCCGCCGAGAATATCAAATATCCGGCCCAGAGCATGCGTCCTTCCCGAAAGAGCAGCTGGAAATTTAGGCTTGAGCAACGAACCTTCTGGGATACGCACGTCGATCAGGTCGTAAAAACCATCGTTAAACAAAATCTGCGGATCAAATACCATTATCATGTAAATGCCGAAGAACATCTTGAACATGTTTTCGTTCAGATAGAAATTGATCGAAGCCTGACTTTGCGGGTCGGTTCCAGCAAAATCGAGCACCACTTTTTCGCCTTCGCGCCACATTGTACATTTGATTTTATAGGGGCCCGCGCCCATGCCATCGTCGCAAATATAATCTTCAAAACTGACATGATCCTCGCCAATCGCCATCGCGATCAGCTGTTTCATTGCGCGGTGGTTGCGGGCCAACAGCTCTTGCGTTGCTGAAATATAAACATCGTCGCCAAACCGCGCTGCCATTTCGATCACGCGGCGCGAAGCCACGCGGCATGATGCGATAAGTGCGTTGAGATCCGCCTGACACCAATCGGGCTTTCGCGTCTGGTGCATCACCAACTTCATCAAGTCTTCGTTATATTCGCCCTTTTTCCAGATTTTAACGGGCGGTATTCGCACGCCCTCTTCAAATATCGACCTGGCATTTATCGGCATTGACCCGACGACCTTGCCGCCAATGTCGGACTGGTGGCCGAACATCGATGTATACGCGATCAATCGCCCATCCTTGAACACAGGCAGCAATACCAGCCAATCGTTGCTATGGCTGACCGCGCCCGCACACGAATAGGGATCGGACAGGAATATCATGTCGCCGTCTTCCAACGTGCCGTCCCAATTATCCAGAAATCCGCCAATAAAACTGCCGAACTGACCGACGATCATCTTGCCAGTATGGTCGGCAATCAGCGGGAAGGCATCGCCTTGTTCGCGAATACCCGGCGACATCGCAGTGCGTACCAACGTGGCGTCCATTTCGATACGCGCATTGCGCAGTGCATTTTCGATAATGTCGAGGGTGACCGGGTCAATCGCCTTTTTGATAAAGGGCGTATCGTTGGTTTGAATGATAGTTGCGGACATTTTATGCGCCTCCCACTGGGTTGATCAAAATGTTGCCGACTTTATCGACGGTGGCGACGCATCCGGTTTCGATTAATGTCGTCGAGTCCATTTCCACCACAATCGCAGGGCCGGGGATGATGTCGCCTTGGCGCAATTTTGACCTGTCATAAATGACCGCAGCTTGCTCTTTTCCATCCATCCACAGGCTGTGATCGCGCATTTTGGCTGCTTTGGGATTGCCATCGCCCTTGGGCAATTCAGCCGCAGGCAGATCAAGCGTCTGACCCAGGGCAACCGCACGCAGGTTCACAATTTCGTGCGGAGTATCCATATTGAAGGTGAAAAGCCGCAGATGCTCCTCGTTGAAGCGCGCGAGTATGCCGCCAATGCCGTCGCGTTCCAGCACCTCTGGCGTGATCGTCAGCGGAACCTCGAATGCTTGCCCAGCATAACGCACGTCGATTTCAAATTCGCTGCTAATTTCACTTTCAGCGATGCCGTCTGATCGCAATTCAGCGCGGGTTTGGTCCGCCATTTCTTTAAGGATAGCAATCAATTCTGCTGCATCGGTTGTCGTCGCCAGCCTAGAAAACGACCGTGCGGTTTCTGTCCGCATCCGCGTTGTAGCGTCCCCCAATGCGCACAGTACGCCTGGGGAAACGGGCGAAACAGCGGGCCAACTCCCCATCAACCGCGCCACCGCATTGACATGCA
Organism: Sphingomonadales bacterium; assembly: GCA_031415335.1. Taxonomy (GTDB): domain Bacteria; phylum Pseudomonadota; class Alphaproteobacteria; order Sphingomonadales; family Sphingomonadaceae; genus Sphingorhabdus_B. The sequence continues at coordinate 7,166 of JANORM010000021.1, forward strand.
GCGGCCCCGCTCCGCCAAACCCCATCAGCGCAAAATGGCGCGGGTCATATCCTTGCTGCACCGAAATCATCCGCAACGCGCCAAACATATTTTCATTCACAATATCGATGATACCGCGCGCGGCGGCCATCAAGTCAATGCCCAGCGCATCAGCGATTGTCTGCACCGCTTTCTTCGCGCCGTCGCGGTCCAGCTGAAAACTACCGCCAAGCAAATTTTCGGGAAGATAGCCCAAGACGACATTGGCGTCGGTAACCGTCGGCGCTTCGCCGCCTTTTCCATAAGCAACTGGGCCGGGAACAGCGCCCGCCGACGCGGGCCCCACACGTAATGCCCGGGTTAATTCGGGCACATATGCAATCGATCCGCCCCCTGCGCCCACCGTCTTCACGTCCAGCGAGGACGCGCGCACCGATAAATGCCCGACCTCGGTCGTGCGAACCCGGCGTGGTTCCAGATTTTCAATCAGCGCAACATCGGTGGATGTGCCGCCCACGTCCAGCGTCAGGATGTTTTTGATCCCCGCATTTTTGCCAACCCATAACGCTCCGGTCACGCCGCCTGCTGGACCCGACATTAAAATGTTGACCGGATGATCCTCCGCTTTTTGTGCCGACATCAAGCCGCCGTCCGAACGCAGCAAGGACAGTTTCCCCGCAAAGCCGGACGCTGCCAACTTTTCCCGCAAATTGCGAACATAGCGTCCAACAACCGGACGCACGGCGGCATTGGCCACTGTGGTTAGCGTGCGTTCATATTCCTGCATTTCGGGCAGAACCTCATGGCTCAGCGATACCGATATATTGGGCATTATTTCGCGCGCCAGCTCGCCAATTCGCGCCTCGTGCGCGCCATTGACATAGGCGTTTATCAAGCTGACGGTTATCGCCTCAACACCTTGCGCCTGCAACTGCATAAGTGCCGCGCGGACGTTACCCTCATCCAGCGGACGCACTTCATGTCCCGCCGCGTCCATCCGGCCTTTGACGGTCACGGTATCCTCCAGCGCAGCGAGCGGGGTTGGCTTTGGCCAGATGATCCAAGCCGCCAAACCGCCGGGCACATAGGATCGCGCTATCTGCATAATGTCGCGGTGGCCCTCGGTCACGATCAAGCCGACGCGCGCACCCTTACCCTCCAGCACCGCATTTGTCGCAACGGTCGTGCCGTGCAGGAAATATTCGATTCCCTTGGGGTCCACATCGGCCTGCGCACAAATCGCGTTGACACCGGTTAAGATGCCTTCTGAACTATCATGCGGAGTGGACGGCGTTTTGTGCCGCCAAAACGCGCCCGTAATTTCATCAAACAGCAAGAGATCGGTAAACGTTCCCCCAACATCAACGCCCAAACGGTAACCCATTCTTATTCCTCTTTCTAAGCAATTTTCGGAAATTTAGGCGCATTCGCGACCATTCCCGGTAACTTTCGGTCCATGATTTGAGACAGCCATTTACTGGCCGCAATCATACGGTCCAATTCCATGCCTGTTGATATGCCCGCACGTTCAAGCATATAAACAACGTCTTCGCTTGCAACATTTCCTGAGGCGCCCGGTGCAAATGGGCAACCACCAAGACCCCCCAACGCGCCATCGATCACCGATGCTCCCGCTTCTATTGCTGCCCAAACATTCGCGAGCCCTGTGCCCCTTGTGTTGTGAAAATGCACCCGCACGGGCAACGGATGAATAGCCGCACGTACCCGCGACACCAGACGCTTAACTTGCGCCGGATTGGCAACACCAATGGTATCAGCCAACGCAATTTCGCAAGGCCCAAAATCGGCAATTTTAGAAGCCATAGCGGCAACATGATCCTCGGATACCTCGCCCTCAAACGGGCAACCGAATGATGCGGCGATGGTAACTTGCGCCGAAATACCAGCTTGCATTGCCGCCGATATAATCGCGCGGGCACCGTCAACTGATACCGCACTTGTTTGACCCTGATTAGCCATTGCAAATTCATCGGTAGCAACCGCGACGGCGCCCAATTGGCTTATGCGTCCGGTTGCAATCGCGCGCTCCGCTCCGCGCATATTCATGACGAGGCCAATATATGTCACGTCGGCGCGTTCGGGCAACCCGGCACAAACCGCCTCAGCATCGGCCATTTGTGGAACGCGGTTGGGATTGACGAAACTTGCCACCTCAATCCGTTGCGCGCCCGCTGCAATTGCATGACCGATCAGCGCGAGTTTATCGGCCGTAGAAATTAGAATCGATTCGTTTTGCAGCCCGTCGCGCGGTCCGACTTCGACAAATTCAACAAATGATATAGTACTCATCGTTCTATATTCGCATAATTGTATACAAAATCAAGCAGAGTCATGCTGCCTCTGATTCACTGTCGCGGCGGTGCGCATCGGCATAGGAGTGGTATGCACGGCGAATGTGACCCACCATAATGGCCTGCGCCCAATCACCATCGCGCCGTTCGAATGCGGTAATCAATTCATCATGCTCGCGAAATGAGCGGGTCAAATTTTCCCGGTCATATTGTAATGCCGTGCGCAAGATAACCGGCTGTTCAATAACTTGAGCCAGCATAACGGCCAGTCGCTGCGACGATGCTGCATCGAGAATAATTCCATGAAACAGACGGTTGTGCTCCAAAAAAGATGGCACGTTGATCGGATGGGACTCTATCGCCACTAAAATCCCCTGATTGTGCAGCTTTAGCATCTCAATCTGGTCCCATGTTATGCGCTGCGCCGCCCGCTTTGCACCATGCCCTTCCAGCATCGCCCGCAATACAAATGCGTCCTCAACATCATCAATCGACCAATCCGCAACAAAGCTGCGCTGCGAATCATTGCGGCGGATAAAAAGCTCCGCCTCCAACCGGCGCAAGGCGTCGCGTACAGGCGTTCGGGACACGCCGCAGGTGACCGCAAGCTGCTCTTCGCCAATCTGTTCCCCCGGCGGCAATTCGCCCGAAAGGATCATATTTCTAATCTGGTCATATGCCCGATCTGAGGCTTTGGACATCATGTTCTCCAATGGGCTTGACGATTGCATATTGTATACAATAGATAGGTGTTAATGCAACGACGACGAAGCACTGCAAGCAGGCTCAGTTCTTACCATATATCAGGGCCATATATCAGGGAGAGTATCATGCGCACGACCCGAGTTATATTGACGACGTCTATAGCCGCCATCGCGATCGCGTCGGTTCCAGCATTTGCCCAGGTGGCCACCGATGAAACCGAAGCGTCCACCGACGGCGAGATTATCGTTACGGCACGGCGGCAAAACGAACGGCTTATTGATGTTCCCGCGTCGGTGACGGTATTGTCGGCTGATACCTTGGCCAAGGCGAGTATTGAGCGTGCCGAGAGTATAGTGCAGCTGACCCCTGGCGTCACAATCGTCACCGGGACTGCGGAGGCAGGTGATACCCAGATCAACATTCGCGGTATCAACGGTGCGCGCGACGCCGAAAGCTCCGTGGCCTTGGTTGTTGATGGTATCCTGAAAACCAACACTGCCCAGCTGAACCAAAATCAAGGAACGTTGCGGCAGGTTGAAATCCTTAAAGGTCCGCAAGGCGCGATCTATGGCCGCAATGCCGCTGCTGGCGCAATCGTCATCTCGACGTTAAAACCCGGTGACAGCTTGGCTGGCGGGGTAAAAGTCAGCTATGCAAATGAAACGACAATCGAAGGATCGGCATATATCACCGCGCCGCTGGGCGAAAATGCGGGATTTGTCCTATCGGGCAATTACCGCACGACAGACGGATTTTACCGCAATATATTTCTGGATCGCAAAGTTGTCGACGACCAAGAAACCTTTGGTGTCGATGCCGCTTTGTGGCCGCATTGGGCGACAACACCAATTTGGATGTGAAGGCGCGATATGCCAAATTGTCCGGTGCGTCGATAAACTTCAATGCGTCGTTTCAACTCCCTGCATTCGCCGCATTCAACCCCGCGTTTAATGAAGACGTGAACGCGCATCCATTCCGTTATTACAGCAATATCCGCCCAACCAACGATCAACGCACGTTCGAAGGGTCCATCAAGCTCGATCATGATTTTGAGACGGTCAAGCTAACCGCATGGGCGCTATATTCCGATGTGAAGCAAAGCCTGACGGCGGATGGCACATCGGCTGATTTTGCGCGTTACATATCGCCCGCATTGGGCGCGCCTGCCAATACGACCAACCTCGCTGTACAGGGCCAGTGCTTCGCAACAACAGCCGCCAACACCGGTTTTCCCGTCAATGCTCCTGGCTTTATCGGATCGGTACCTGTGCCGTTCCTGTTTGCGCCCGCGACGGGCTCCACATTCGGGCCGTATTCGCCGACAACCTGCGATGGTACGCAGCTGCAGATACGCAATCAAAAGGATGTAAGCGCCGAAATCCGTTTGGCATCCAATGGGGATGGATCGCTGAGCTGGCAAATTGGTGGCTATGTGCTGCATATTGACCGCTTTACCGCCGTCAGCCTTGGCGCGGATTTGGGGCAAGGCGTGTTGCCGACATTCTACAATGCGCCCGGCAGCATTAATCCGACATCGCAATTATATGCCGATAAATTCAAAACAGATGTCTATGCCGTATTCGGGTCGGCGGATTATGACGTGTCCGATAATGTGACGGCTGGTCTGGCGCTGCGTTATGATATCGAGGACCGGTCCGTTTCCAGCCGCGTTCCTAATGTCGCCGACCCAATTACCAGCGGATTGATTAACCCGGGCTTACCCGTAACGGGGTTAATTCCCGGTCAACAAGCGACATTCAAACAGTTGGAGCCCAAATTGAGCCTCAGCTGGAAACCCAATGATAAAACCAACGTCTATGCCAATTGGGGTATTGGTTTCAAATCCGGCGGATTTAACAACCAAGGCTCCGCCGCCGTGGTCAATGCAAATTTCAACAATGGTATCACTCCCGGCACCATCAACGCAGGCGTTTTAATCGAGGACCAGTTTCGCAAAGAGGTTTCGAGTGCGTTTGAGGCGGGGATAAAGGGGTCGATCCTTGATGGCCGGATAACCTATGATTTGGCAGGCTATTACACATCGATTGACGATATGCAGTTCTTTGAATTTTTCGTCGGCGGTTTTGGCTTGCTGCGCGTTGTGTCTAACATCGATAAGGTGGAGGTGAAGGGCGCGGAGTTGAATGTTACGGGAAAAATTGTTGACGGCTGGACCGTATCGGGCGCGTTCAACGTCACCGATAGCAAAATCAAACGGAACAGATCGCGGCCCTTTACTGTGGGCAATAAATCGCCTTATACGGCCGATTATACCATCAATTTGGGCAGCCAGATTGACACGCCGCTAAACGATAGCATCGACCTTGTGATGCGCGCCGATTACCGGATCACGGGCCCGACGGCTTTCCACACCGTGCAGGATGAGGACCGCCCTACGGTGTTCACTGGACTGATCCCGATTTCCGCCGTTAATTTCTTACCGGCCTCTTTCGGCACCGCCAATTACAGCATCGCTCAGCGCAAAGCGTTTGGCGTGCTGAACGTGCGTTTTGGGCTGGAAGGCGAAAGCTGGAATTTGGGTGTATTTGCCGAAAACTTGCTCGACCGCGAATTTATCAATGAAGCCATTCCGGCGATTGAATTTGGCGGATCGTTCATTTCGCCGGGTGCTCGGCGGTTAATTGGTGTGGAGGCTGGCTTCAAGTTTTAATGGTTCGCAATTGCCTGCGAGCGTTCCTGCTCGCAGGCAATTTGTTAGCCATTAAACCCCACAAACACGGCGGCCTCGTCAACAGGTTTGCGCACTGAAACCACCGCGTTCGCAGGAAAATTTTCGTCGGGCCATCCCAGCGCAATGCTTTTCATGATTATCTGATCATCGGCGATTCCGGCATGTTCGCGCACGACGGGGGATTGCATGATGCCTTGGCTATTTATAACTGTGCCTAGTCCGCGAGACCACGCGGCATTGACCAGCGCCGTTGCCACCGCACCGCAATCAAATGGGGTGTCGTCGCTACCATCCAGAACGCGGTCATAGGTGATAATCACACAAACCGGCGCGTCAAACTGCCGAAAGCCGCGCAGAACCCAATCCTGCCTTGCATCCTTGTCGTCGCGCTCAATCCCCATTGCAGAGAATAGCTGCTTGGCCACGCCGATTTGCCGTTCGCGGTGCGGACCTGCGAATGCCTGACCTTTGCGAAATTCACGCGAGTCCGGTTCGCCAGCCAATGTGCGTTCGGTGTTGCCTTGGCGGATTTTTGCCAGCGGCTCGCCCGTGATGACATAGAAATTCCAAGGCTGTGTATTCATCGACGACGGCGCGCGCATGGCCATCGCGATAACCTCCTCAATCAACGCCTTAGGAACCGGATCGGGTTTATACCCTCTAATGCTGCGGCGGCCGAGGATTACATCATCAAACTTCATTGGGTGCTCCGTTTCGGTATGAATATTAAGCGCGTTCGTTCAAGCATTGCTCAACTTGGCCAAGGCGCTCTTTGCCAAAAAACATCTCATCCCCGACAAAATAAGTGGGCACGCCAAAAACCCCGCGCGTAGCAGCGGCGTCCGTATTGGAAGCGAGCTCCGCCTTTATCGCCGGGTCTTGCGCCGCCTCGAATAGGGCGCGGCCATCAAGACCCGCAGCATTCAGAACGGCGAGCACAACGTCCGGATCATCCATTTTCTGACCATCCTCCCACATCCCGGCCAGCACTGCACTGGTATATTGCGCTTCAACGCCGGCATGTTGCGCGGCGACCATAGCCCGCATGATCAGCAACGTGTTCATCGGGAAGTGTGGGTTAAAGGTAAACCGGCTCAGCGCGTGTTTGGCCACAAACCGCCGCATCTCAAGCTGTTCATAGTCAAGCTTTCCCTGGATATTGCTAAATGCGGTGAACGGGGCTTGGTTGCCCGTCAGCTTAAAAATTCCACCAAGCAGGCAGGGGATCAGTTTGATCTGGGCCCCGTTTCGCGCTGCTATTTCTGGCAATATCTTATACGATAGATACGCGTTTGGGCTGGCGAAATCGAAAATAAATTCGATGGTTGGGGCGGCTGGCGATACGGTCATTACCAGTTTTCCTTCCACGGGCGCAAATCAAGTTCATGGGTCCATGCCGATTTTGGCTGCTGATGCAGCCATACATAGTTGCGCGCTATATCATCGGGCTTCAGGATTTCGTCACGTTCCAGCCTTTCATCAATGTCGGGCATGTTGGCGCGTGAAAACACCCCATCAATGGAACCGTCAACAATGATATGCGCAACATGAATGCCCAGCGGCCCCAATTCTCGCGCCATGCTTTGCGCAATTGTCCGAAGGCCGCTTTTCGCTGCCGCAAACGCAGCAAAGCCGATGCCGCCGCGCACACTGGCAGTGGCTCCGGTAAACAGGATCGTTCCGCGCCCACGCGGCACCATCAGCCGCGCCGCCTCGCGGCCTGCAAGAAAACCAGACAGGCATGCCATTTCCCAAACTTTGGTAAACACCCGCGCTGTTGTCTCGCGTATGCCAAATCGGACGTTGGCACCGATGTTGAACACAACGACTTCAATTGGACCAATCTCGCTTTCAATCTTATCAAACAGAGCAGTGGTTTCTTCTTCGGAACGTGCATCGACGCCAAACGCGTGCGCCGTGCCGCCACTGCCCCGAATTTCGTCCACAAGGCCGCCAAGCTGGTCCACATTGCGCGCACGCCGCGTCACGCAAACCGCAAAACCCTCGGCCGCAAATGCCCGTGCAATCGCTCCGCCAACGCCTTCACCCACGCCGATAACAAGGCATACGGGCTGTTTAATGTTTTCAGCTTCCATTGGACCTCCTCGGCGTTACGGATTAATCGGCGTATTTCATTCTGCAGTATCTTATGCATTTGCCTAAGCAACATCTAATTTGGCGCAACGCAATTGCTGACTTAGCGCGACACCATCCGATTCAGTGCATGCGGCAAGTTTTTGATGGTCTCTTATCGCTGGCGGTAAGCGATGCGGCGGCGGATATATCGCACGGCAGGGTTCAGAAATAGAAATGGGCGCTGATATTGCTACCAGCGCCCACTGTGCCTGAATTTTAGATGTCCCTTGCTACAAGAGCAATTCTTTCCATTATTTCGGCATCATATACTAAATATCCCAATCTAGTTTCCCAGTATGTTCAAAATAGTATGTTTTGCGTTGTCCATTTCCTACCCGGCGTTGATTTTCAGTATCCTCTAACGATTCAACCTTTGATCCGCACTTGATGTTCCATTTTCACCGCACACCATTTCGGTCACGTTTCCGTTTCTTTCGAGACGGCTGTTTTTCGATTTGATGATCAAACATTACTGCCTGACAGGCCAAAGCTGCGCCCTCAATCCGAGTCGGTGCAAGCGGTTTGTTTGTACTTATCCACAGGGCGCTGAGTTAACGGTGGAAAATTTCGTGTATAAACAAAAACGGCCTCCAGCGCGAAGCATGGAGGCCGTCATATTCTCCCAGCGGACGAGGGAGAGGAGGAGAGAGTCCGCCAGTCAAATCTGTTCCGGTGCGTTGCCGCTTCCGATGCAATTAAAATGCGATTTCTCCGCTTATTGTGCAAGTGCGAAAAGAATTTTTCTACATGCAAACTTTGCAACTAGCTTCTGCATTTAGCCACAGTTGCTTAGGGGGCAATGCCATTGCCCGGCAGGCTGCTATACGCGATGCCGCCATCACACGCGATGGTATCGCCGCAGATATAATCGCCCGACCGAGCGGCCAGAAATATCGCCAGGCCCGCCATATCTTCGGCCGTCCCAATGCGCGGGAACGGTATGTTTTTGGCAACGGCGTCGGCATAATCGCGCGCTGCGGTATTCATGTCGGATTGGAAAGCCCCGGGCGCAATGCCGCTCACCAGTATATTGTCCCGCGCCAATTCCGCCGCCAACCGCCGTGTCAAATGAATGACCGCTGCCTTGGACGTTTGATAGGCATAAGTTTGCCAAGGATTGATTTTGATCCCGTCAATTGACGAAATATTGATCACTTTTCCGGGCCGTTCAAACGTCGCGGCATTTTTCATCAAGCCGTGCACTGCTTGCGTCAGAAAGAATAATCCTTTGACGTTTAGGTCCATCACGCGGTCCCATTGTGCATCCGTCACAGTGCCAAAATCCGCCCCCCATGCCGCGCCCGCGTTGTTGACTAGAATGTCCAGCTTATCCTCGCGCTCCGCCAATTGTGCGGCCAGCGAATGGCATCCTTCGACGGTGGAAAGATCGCACGGCAGGCCGATGACGCGGTCACCATATTCGGCCACCGTCGCCTCAATCTGGTCCACTTTGCGCGCGCTGATATATACCCGCGCACATCCTGCCGCCAGATATCCCTCGACAATCATCTTGCCGATCCCGCGCGATCCGCCCGTGACGAGTGCAACGCGGCCATTGAGGTTGAATAGTGAATTTAGGTCCATAATTTATCTCCTAGTTAAGCCCCTACCTTTTAGGGGAGGGGTTGGGGTGGGGTCTGTCGGCGTTGCGCGGCACGTCGGTGCCCCACCCCGCTGCGACTAGGCGGTAAGCCGCCAAGTCTCACTGCCCCTCCCCTAAAGAGGAGGGGTATTGCTTTGCTTTCAATCTACGTTCCCTAATACCCGTTCATCGTCGCTACGCGGTCGGCGTGGTAATAGGCGTCACCGAAAAACTCGTTCAAACTGCGGTCGCGCTTCATATAAAGACCAATGTCATATTCGTCGGTCATGCCGATGCCGCCGTGCATCTGCACGCCTTCGCGTACCGACAGGTTGCAGGCAAGCCCTGCTTTCGCCTTTGCCGCCGCGACATAAAGGTCGGCCTTGTCATGCCCCTCGTCCAGCATCGACTGCGCCTTGAGCACGATCGAACGCGCGCCCTCCATCTCGCCATAAAGATGCGCGGCGCGGTGTTGCAATGCCTGAAACTCCCCGATCAATTGGCCAAAGTGCTTGCGCTGTTTCAGATAATCGAACGTGATATCCATCGCGCCTGTACCCACGCCGACCATCTCCGCCGCTGCGCCGGTACGTCCGGCATCCAGCATCGCGGATAGCACGGCCCAGCCGCCGTCAACCTCGCCAATAACGGCGTCTGCGTTCACCTGAACCCCGTCCAGTTTAACATGCGCCGCCATCGCCGAGTCCACCAGCCGCGACGATTCCATCGACATTCCGGCAGCGTCTTTCTCAACCGCAAATAATGTCAGTCCATCTGTCTCACCCGCGCTGCCCGCTGTGCGCGCCGCAACGATCAGCATGTCGGATGACGCGCCCTGCACCACAAATTGCTTATGCCCCGTCAGCTTAAATCCATTGCCGCTGCGCTGTGCCACGCAGGCGATTTTTTCGGGACGGTGCTTGGTGCCTTCGTCCACCGCGATACCGATAACCGTTTCGCCCGATAATATGCCGGGAAACCAGCGGCCCTGCGCCGCCTTATCGGCATGTTTTAGCGCGGTAACCGCCGCCACCGATGTCGACAAAAATGGTGACGGCGACAGGTTCCGGCCGATTTCCTCCAGCACGATGCCCGCCTCGATATGGCCCATACCCATCCCGCCATCACTTTCGGGAATCAGGATTCCGGTAAAACCCATTTCGGCGAACTGCTTCCACAGATCGTGGCTGAATCCATCCTTGCATTCCACGTCGCGGTATTTGCGAAAGTGCGTGGTCGGCGCTTCGGTTTTCATGAAGTCCCGCGCGCTATCGCGCAGCATCGATTGGTCTTCGTTCAGGATCATTGCCATAAAATCTTACCTTCCTCGTCATTCCCGCAAAGGCGGGAATCCATCACCCGCCGCTCAAATTTACTCGTCCGGTGATGGACCCCCGCCTTCGCGGGGGTGACGAGATAAGGCTTTTTGCCTCACCCGCCGGGCATTTCCAATATCCGTTTCGATACGACGTTGAGCATCACTTCGCTGGTTCCGCCCTCGATACTGTTTGCTTTGGTGCGCAGCCAGTTGCGTGCTTTCGATCCGCCGCCCGATGCCTCGCTGTCCCATTCCAGCGCCTGTGATCCGCCAATCGCCATCACCAGCTCGTGACGCTTTTTGTTCAGCTCTGTGCCGACATATTTCATCAGGTTGGAATAGGCCGGATGCGCTTTTCCGGTTTTCCATTCGTCCATGAACCGTTCGCCATGCGCACGGAAAGTCAGGTTATCGACATCGAACAACGCCATTTGGGAGCGCAGCACCGGCTCTTCGGATAGAGTCGCGTTCATCGCCGCGCCAATCGACGTGACGCCGCCGTCGCCGCCCATACCCGAAATCATCTCGCGCTCATGCCCCAGTAGATATTTTGCGACGTCCCAGCCGCGATTTACTTCGCCGACAATCTGGTGTTTGGGCACGGCGACATTGTCGAAAAATGTTTCGCAAAACGGCGAGTTGCCTGAGATCAACTTAATCGGTTTGGTGCTGACGCCCGGTGTTTCCATGTCAAATAACAGGAATGATATGCCCTGATATTTATTGCTCTTGTCGGTGCGGACAAGGCAGAAAATCCAGTCGGCTTTATCGGCGTAACTGGTCCAGACTTTTTGTCCGGTTACCGACCAATGATCACCCATATCCTCGCCAAATGTTTGCATCGACACCAGGTCGCTGCCTGAACCCGGTTCGGAATAACCCTGACACCAGCGAATTTTGCCCGCGGCGATTTCGGTCAGATAATGGACCTTTTGCTCTTCGCTGCCGAATTTCAGCAATGCTGGTCCAAGCATCCAAATGCCGAAACTGTTCAGCGGAGAACGGCATTTCATCCGCGCCATTTCGGATCGTAAAACCTTGGTCTCCGCCGCCGATAGTCCTGCGCCGCCATAGGCTTTGGGCCAATCAGGAACGGTATATCCCTTGGCCACGCAGCGTTCGAGCCACAATTTTTGCGCCTCGCTTTGAAACACGAATTTGCGTCCGCCCCAACATACATCCTCGTCGCCTTTGGCAGGGACGCGCATTTCGGCGGGGCAGTTTTCCTCGAGCCAAGAGCGGGCTTCGGCGCGGAATTGTTCCAGATCGGTCATGAATCATCTCCTCAAATTCATGTTTACGTTAACGGCAAGATGACAAGCATTGCAAGCGCGATGCACAAATGTAACGGGGACGTAACGTCAATTCGTCAAGCATTGACAGGCAGAGGCACACAGCCCAGCTTTACCAAAGGATAGGGAGCACAAGATGGCAGGATTGGAACGAATATCTGATGGGCGGTTCAACTGTGAACACTGCTGAAAAACTACCCGTATCGCTCAAAATCTATCACGGCATAGGCTCCATCGCTTATGGCATTAAAGATAATGGTTTTGGCACGTTCCTGCTGATATTCTATAATCAAGTCGTCGGGCTGGATGCCGGACTTGTATCGCTGGCGTTGATGATTTCAATGTTTGCCGATGCAATCGCCGATCCGCTGATCGGTCATTATAGCGATAATACTTATACGCGCTGGGGCAAACGGCTGCCCTGGCTTTATGCCGCGCCCATTCCGCTGGCGCTGGCATGGATTTTATTGTGGAGTCCGCCATCCGGCCTTGGCGACGGGATATTTTTATATCTAATCGGCACAGCGATTTTGGTCCGCGTATTGGTGTCATGTTATGAAATTCCGGCCGCATCGTTAATCCCCGAACTAACCAAGGATTATGACGAACGCACACAGGTTATGCGGTTCCGGTATCTGTTCGGATGGGCATCGGGATTAATAACGCTATACCTTGCTTATGCAGTTTTTCTGGTTCCCGATGAAAACCATGCCATTGGACAATTAAATGCGCAGGGGTATTGGAAACTGGGACTGTTCGGCGCTGTGATGATGATGATCGCGACATTAGTATCTGCGAGAGGCCAGCATAAACGTGTGGCGCATTATCCCGCAGAGCGCCCGCAAAAAAATGGGCTGGCACATGCATTCGGGGAAATCAAAGAATCGTTAAGCCACCCGGCGGCCATGACATTGATGGGCGGCGCGCTGTGCATGTATACCAGTCAGGGCATCACATTTGCGATTGGTAATTACCTGTATCTTTATGGATGGCAGTTTTCGCAAAGCGCGTTCCAGTTTTATCCGGTTATCCTGTTTGTAAGCGTTGTAACCGCATTCTTCATTGTGACTCCGTTGACGGCCAGATTTGGGAAAAAAGCGGTGGTGATCTGGACGGCGCTGGCATCGATGGTGTTTTGGACCACGCCTTATCTAATGCTCGTGCTGGATTTCTGGCCTATCGTTGGCACCAATGCTTCCACTTACAGTATGTTCGCCTTTGCACTGGTGACCAATTCCTTGGCCGTAACCACGATGATTACAGCGCAATCCATGGTGGCCGATCTGGTGGAGGCATCACAACTGGAAACGGGCCGCAGGTCAGAGGGCGTATTTTCCGCTGGTTGGTTTTTCACCCAAAAATGCGGAACAGGCATTGGAATATTTTTATCCGGTATGATTATCAATATCTCTGGCTTCCCGAAAAAAGCCGTCCCCGGTGCCGTTCCCCAAGATATTATCAACAATCTGTTTCTATCATATATTGCTGTGATCGCTATTTTAGCCATCACAGCAGTGCTGGTTTTTCGGCGGTTTCCGATTGGTCGCGGCGATCATCAAGAACGCTTGCGGCAGATTGCAAGACAGGAAGTGGCCGCAGCCGAATGAAACAGATCACAAAACTATCCGATTTCATGGCTGGCATAATTTTGCAGGCCATGCCAAGTTAACCGAGTGATTAAATAAAGAGGATACCTGATTCATGGATTTCGACCTGAACGAAAAGCAAACATACTGGCGTGACCGCGTGCGCGATTTCATCGAAGCCAATGTGCGCCCGCGCATGCCCGATTATTATGCCGAACAGGCCAGTGGTGGCCGTTGGAAAGTGTTGCAAGTCGTTGAACAGGAAAAAGCCAAAGCAGCCGGTATCTGGAACCTGTTCATGCCGCCATCATCGGGCCATCCGCATGTCGACGACAGCGTGGAATTTGAAGGCCCCGGCCTGACCAATCTGGAATATGCGCTATGTGCCGAAGAAATGGGCAGAATTGGCTGGGCCAGCGAAGTGTTCAATGGCTCCGCGCCCGATACCGGCAATATGGAAGTGTTCATGCGTTATGCCAATGCCGATCAAAAACGGCAGTGGATGATCCCGTTGATGAACGGTGAAATCCGTTCCGCATTCCTGATGACCGAGCCAGCCGTTGCATCATCCGATGCGACCAACATCGAAACCCGCATGGTCCGCGACGGCAATGATTATGTGATCAATGGCCGCAAATGGTGGTCGTCGGGTCTGGGCGATCCGCGATGCAAAATCGCCATCGTGATGGGCAAAACCGATACCGAAGCGAAACGCCATGCGCAGCAATCGCAAATATTGGTGCCAATGGATGCACCCGGCGTCAACATCCTGCGCCACTTGCCCGTGTTCGGATATGATGACGCGCCGCATGGCCATATGGAGGTCGAATTGAAAGACGTCCGTGTGCCTGTCGAAAACTGCTTATTGGGTGAAGGACGCGGATTTGAAATCGCGCAGGGCCGCCTTGGACCAGGCCGTATCCATCATTGCATGCGCACCATTGGAACGGCGGAAGAAGCGCTGGAGAAAATGGCCAAGCGCCTGATGTCGCGGGTCGCGTTCGGCAAAACCATTGCCGAACCAAGCGTTTGGGAAGAACGCATTGCGCGCGCGCGGATCGACATTGAAATGACGCGTTTGCTGTGCCTAAAAGCCGCCGATATGATGGACAAGGTTGGTAATAAAGCTGCGGCTGGTGAAATCGCGATGATCAAGGTGCAGGCACCGAATATGGCGCTGAAAATCATTGATGACGCGATACAAGCGCATGGTGGCGGCGGCGTTTCCAACGACTTTGGTCTGGCGCAAGACTACGCGCATCAGCGCACATTGCGTTTGGCCGATGGTCCTGACGAAGTACACGCACGCGCCATTGCCCGCATGGAATTCGGCAAGCACGGTGCACGGCCATCATCTAGCCTATCATCGGGTGACATGGCGGCAACGCGTTAAGGAACTGAAAACATGAAAGCTGCCGTCCTAATTGAACCGGGCAAGCCGCTCGAAATTGAAACGTTGATGGTGTCAAATCCGGGGCCGCATGAGGTGCTTATCCGTACTGCGGCCTGCGGATTGTGCCACAGTGATCTGCATTTTATCGACGGTCACTATCCGCACGCCTTGCCTGCGGTTCCGGGGCACGAGGCAGCGGGTATAGTCGAGGCAGTGGGCAGCGAAGTGCGCATGGTCAAGGTCGGCGACGCCGTCGTTACCTGCCTATCCGCGTTTTGCGGGCATTGCGAATACTGCGTGACGGGGCGAATGTCGCTGTGTCTGGGCGCTGAAACACGGCGGCCGGCCAGCGCCGCGCCGCGCATAACGCGCCCTGATGGGTCGCCTGTCGCACAGATGCTGAACCTGTCGGCCTTTGCCGAAATGATGTTGATCCATGAACATGCGTGCGTGCGGATTGATCCCGAAATGCCGCTCGACCGTGCCGCCGTGATCGGCTGCGCAGTTACCACGGGCGCAGGAACGATTTTCAACGCGTGTAAAGTGACACCAGGTGAAACTGTGGCCGTGGTTGGCTGCGGCGGGGTTGGCCTCGCCACGATCAACGCAGCAAAAATTGCGGGCGCTGGCCGGATAATCGCGTGTGACCCGATCCCTGAGAAGCGCGCACTGGCGATGAAATTGGGCGCAACCGATGTCATCGACGCGCTGGCGGAGGATGCAGCGGCGCAGATTATCGCGCTGACCAAAGGCGGTGTGGATCATGCGATTGAAGCGGTTGGACGGCCGGCGTCTGGTGAACTGGCGGTCAAATCGCTCAAGCGTGGCGGTACAGCGACGATATTGGGGATGATGCCGTTGCAGCATTCGGTCGGCCTATCGGCGATGGATTTGCTGTCGGGCAAGAAACTGCAAGGCGCGATCATGGGCGGCAACCGTTTCCCTGTCGACATACCGCGGCTAGTGGATTTTTATATGCGCGGATTGCTCGATTTGGATAGCATCGTGGCGGAGACGATACCGCTTAGCCAAATCAACGAAGGATTTGAAAAAATGAAAAAGGGCGACGCCGCACGGTCCGTGATTGTATTCGACCAGTGACGGAGACACTCGACGCTCAAACCGCCTTTTCCGGGACTAGTGTGCCTGAGGGTAAAGACGCCATTGACGAGGTGGTTCTGGCGCTTTGGATGGACAAAAATGTCGATGGATTTATGGGCCCGGTGCAAGTCCGCAAATTTGCGGGCGGGCAATCAAACCCAACCTATAAGTTGACATCGCCCAGCGGTTCTTATGTGCTTCGCCGTAAACCGCTTGGTCCATTGTTGCCTAGCGCGCACGCTGTCGACCGTGAGTTTATGGTCATTTCAGGACTCTATCCAACCGGATTTCCCGTCGCCAAACCTTATGCCTTGTGCACCGACGATGCTGTCATTGGCAGCTGGTTCTACATCATGGATATGGTTGAGGGACGGACAATCTGGGACGGTGCTATGCCCAGAGCTACTCCTACCGAACGCCGCGATACCTATTTCGCGATGATCGACACGTTGGCTGCGTTGCACGCTGTTGATGTCGAGGCGGCGGGGCTTTCCGACTATGGAAAACCCGGAAATTATTTTGAACGGCAGGTCAGCCGCTGGACCAAACAATATCGCGCCGCCGAAACCGAAACGATGCCCGAAATGGAGCAGTTAATTGAATGGCTTCCTAAAACATTGCCTGCCCAAGACCGCGTCAGCATCGTTCACGGCGATTACCGCATCGACAACATGATCTTCGCCGCTGACGCGCCAAAGGTCGTCGCGGTGCTCGATTGGGAATTGGGCACATTGGGTGATCCGCTGGCTGATTTTACCTATGTGGCGATGGCGTGGGTTACCGAAAATGGCGGGCGGTCCGGAGTGATGGATTTGGACCGAGTGGCACTTGGCATTCCTGAACTGGACGAGATAGTGGCAAGATATTGCGCCGCCACCGGTCGCGGCGGCATTCCCGATCTCAACTGGTATTTCGCGTTTAACTTTTTCCGCCTTGCTGGAATTATTCAGGGCATCAAAAAACGCGTGATTGAGGGAACAGCCACATCAAGCCATGCCAAAGATATGTCCGAACGCGTCTATCCGCTGGCCGAGGCCGCATGGGGCTTTGCGGTTAAAGCCGGAGCATAAGGAGAGAATAATGTCACTATTTGATATGACCGGAAAGGTCGCCGTTATCACCGGAAGCTCGCGCGGTATTGGTAAGGCGATAGCCGAGGAAATGGCGGTTCACGGTGCAAAGGTTGTGATCTCCAGCCGCAAGGCCGATGCCTGCCAAGAGGTTGCAGACGCGATTAATGCGAAACACGGGGCAGGGACGGCGATTGTTGTGCCGGCCAACATCTCCTCAAAAGAGTCTCTCCAAAACCTAGTCGATGAAACTCGCGCGGCATTTGGCAAAATCGATGTGTTGATCTGCAACGCGGCATCCAACCCGTATTATGGACCAATGGCAGGGATAACGGATGAACAGTTCAACAAGATATTGACCAACAATATCGTCGCCAACAATTGGTTGATTAGCATGGTTGCCCCCGAAATGATTGAACGCGGCGCTGGTGCGATAACGATCATATCCTCAATTGGCGGCTTAAAAGGGTCATCAGTTATCGGCGCGTATTGCATTTCAAAGGCCGCCGATATGCAACTGGCGCGCAACTTGGCGGATGAATATGGCCCCAACGGCGTGCGCGTG
Organism: Sphingomonadales bacterium; assembly: GCA_031415335.1. Taxonomy (GTDB): domain Bacteria; phylum Pseudomonadota; class Alphaproteobacteria; order Sphingomonadales; family Sphingomonadaceae; genus Sphingorhabdus_B. The sequence continues at coordinate 24,897 of JANORM010000021.1, forward strand.
AACTGCATTGCACCAGGACTTATCAAAACCGATTTTGCCAAGGCGCTATGGGATGATCCGGTAACATTGAAACGCTCCACGGCAACCGCTTCGCTCAAACGTATTGGTGAGCCGAACGAAATTGCGGGTGCAGCGGTATTTTTATCGTCAGCCGCTGGCGCATTCATGACCGGACAAACGATGGTCATCGACGGCGGCGTAACCAGCAGCGGCGGAGGAGTAGGGTAATGTCAGAATCAAATATTGGTGCATTAGAGGGTAAAGTAGCGATCATCACTGGCGCTGGTTCAGGCATTGGCCGTGCGAGTGCGATCCGTTTTGCGGCGGAGGGCGCAAAGGTCGTTCTCGGCGATATGGCGTCTTCGGTGCATGAAACCGCGACCCTGATTGGCGATGCTGCCACAGCGGTGCAAATGGATGCAGGCGACGAGGCAGATGTTGCCGCTTTAGTTGCCAAGACGCTGGAACTGCATGGGCATATTGATGTTGCCTTTGCCAATGCCGGAATTTCGGGCGGCATGGAGGGGATATTCGACAATGCAGTCGAGAATTTCACATCCGTACTGCGCGTCAATTTGATTGGCCCATGGCTGATGGTCAAACATGCTGGTAAGGTGATGGCGGACGCAGGAAAAGGCGGTTCGATCATCCTCACTGCCAGCGTTGCGGGCATTCGGTCTGGTGCCGGCGGCCCGCCATATTCGGCATCGAAAGCGGGCGTTATCAATCTGGCAATGGTCAGCGCGCAGCAGATGAGCGATACCGGGGTGCGGGTGAACGCGATCTGCCCTGGGCTGACCGAAACAGGTATGACCAAGCCGACATTTGATTATGCCAAAGAGAAAGACGTGATGCATAAAGTCGGTCGGCTCAACCCGCTGCGGCGCGGTGCACAGCCAGAGGAACTGGCCAATGTTGCGTTGTTTTTGGCGTCGGATCAGGCAAGCTATGTCAACGGCCAAGCGATTGCAGTCGACGGCGGATTATCGAGCTCACATCCGGTAACGCGGCAATTGACGGGGCAGACAGCGGTATGACTTTAGTTGCCAGCGACGCAAGCGAACTGGGATTCCTGCCCGAACGGTTGGCGCGAATTGATGCGTTCATCAAAACCAAATATCTCGGCACGGGCCGCCTTCCTCACGCCGCGTTGCTGATTGGGCGTGGCGATGAAATTGCGCATTTGTCGTTGCAGGGCGACGCACGCGATGGCCAGCCATTGGCACAAGACGCGATATTCCGGATTGCATCGATGACCAAACCGATCACGTCTATCGTGTTCATGCAGCTGGTGGAAGAAGGCAAAGTCGCCTTGTCCCATTCGGTGGCCAGTTTCCTGCCGGAGTTCAAAGACATCGGCGTATTCGTCGCGGGCGGCGGCAATGTTCCCTTTGTCACGCGCCCCGCAGCAACCGAGATGAAGATGATCGACCTGTTGCGCCATACCAGCGGTCTGACCTATAGCTTTCAGGAGCGCACGCCGCTGGACGCGGCATATCGCAAGCTGAAACTGGATGATTTTTTCAGCAGCCGGACGTTGGATGAATTCATCGGCGAGCTGGCGAAAATCCCGCTACAATTTGATCCCGGCACGGCGTGGAATTATTCGGTGTCCACCGATGTGATCGGCGCGATTATTCAGCGCATCGAGGGCAAGCCGCTGGATCAGGTGTTTCAGGAACGGATTTTTGGGCCGCTGGCTATGGTCGATACCGGGTTTGAAGTGCCGCCGGAAAATGCGCACCGTATCGCCGATTGCTATGTCTATCACCCCGATAAAAATATGGAAATGTTTGATCGGGGCGATGACAGCCGCTGGTCAAAAACCAACGCGTTCCTCTCGGGTGGCGGCGGGCTGGTTTCCACACTGCGCGACTATCACCGATTTTGTCGCATGCTGTTGAATGGCGGCGCGCTAGATGACGTGCAAATCATCAGCCCGAAAACGCTGGAGCTGATGACCGCGAACCATTTGCCCGGCGGACGGGATTTGACCGAAGTATCGCAGTCGCTGTTCAGCGAGGCCGACAATGAAGGCATCGGCTTTGGCATCGGATTTGCGGTGAACATGACGCCGCACACCACGTTGGTTCCAGGATCACCGGGTGAGTTTTATTGGGGCGGAATGTTCTCAACCGCGTTCTTCGTTGATCCGGTGGAGGACATCATCATGATTTTCATGACTCAGTTAATGCCGTCCAGCCTGTATCCCATACGGCGTGAGATAAAGACCATGTTATACGCTGCGCTAGCAGCTTAAAATTCGATCTAAGGAGTTCACCCATGCAATCCGTCACCACCCAGCGCCATGATGATATTCTGGTCATCACCGTCAACAATCCGCCAGTCAACGCGCTCAGCTGGCATGTGCGTCAGGGATTGAAGGATGGCGTAGCAGAAGCACTAGGCGATGGCAGTATCAAGGCCGCTGTACTGATTTGTGATGGCAGCACATTCATTGCAGGCGCGGACATAACCGAGTTTACTCAGGCCCCCAAAGAACCCGCATTGGGCGCAACATTGGACGCAATGGAAACCGCGACCAAACCGATTATCGCCGCCATCCACGGTACGGCGCTGGGCGGCGGACTGGAAACCGCGCTTTGCTGTCATTACCGGATTGCCGTGCCATCGGCAAAGCTTGGTGTGCCAGAGGTAAAGCTGGGGCTGCTTCCCGGTGCTGGTGGAACGCAGCGTTTGCCACGTTTGGTTGGCGTCGCAGCGGCAGCCAACATGTGCGCGGGCGGAGAGCCTGTTCCGGCGGCCAAGGCCATGGAAATGGGTCTTGTCGATGCGCTTGCTGCTGAAGGCAATTTGGCCGCCGACGCCATCGCCTTTGCCCGCGAAATGATCGCCAAAGGTCCGCGTGCCACGCGTGATCTTACTGTGTCCGGCGACGCATCGGTGATTGAAGAATTAAAGGCTGCCAATGCGCGCAAATGGAAAGGCTTTGATGCGCCTTACGCCAATTTGGCCTGCGTAGAGGCGGCAACGCGGCTCTCGTTTGATGAGGGCATGGCGTTTGAACGCACCGAATTTATGAAGCTGATGATGGGTAGCCAGTCGGCGGCGCAGCGGCACATGTTCTTTGCCGAGCGCCAAGCAGCAAAGATCGATGGCCTCGCCAAAGACCTGCCGTTGCGCGATATTAAACGTGTCGGCGTGATCGGTGCAGGCACAATGGGCGGCGGCATATCGATGAATTTTCTGGCCAAGGGAATTCCCGTTACCATCGTTGAAATGGTGCAGGAAAATCTGGACCGCGGCGTCGGCGTCATCCGCAAAAATTACGAAGCGAGCGCCGCCAAGGGCCGGTTTACCGCCGATCAAGTTGAGGCGATGATGGCCGCGCTTACGCCCACATTATCGCTCGACGATCTGGCCGATTGCGATCTGGTGATTGAGGCGGTGTATGAAAGCATGGACGTTAAAAAAGAGGTGTTCGGCAAGCTGGATACGATCTGCAAACCCGGCGCAATTTTGGCGTCGAACACTAGCTACCTGAATGTCGATGAAATCGCGGCCAGCACATCGCGGCCGCAAGATGTGCTGGGTATGCATTTCTTTTCGCCAGCCAATGTCATGAAATTGCTCGAAGTAGTGCGCGGCGCAAAAACGGCGGACGATGCGCTGGCGACGGCGATGGCGCTGGGCAAGAAAATCGGTAAAGTCGCGGTGGTCGCGGGCGTATGCCATGGCTTCATCGGCAACCGGATGCTGAGCCAGCGGCAAATGCCCGCGATGCAATTGTTGATGGAGGGGGCGACGCCCGCGCAAATTGACAAGGTGCATACCGATTTTGGCATGCCAATGGGTCCGTTCCAGATGAGCGATCTGGCAGGACTCGACATCGGATGGCACCGCGATCCGGCAAAGATTGAAACCATCCGCGACGCACTGTGTGCAGCAGGCCGCTTTGGCCAGAAGAACACAAAGGGCTTTTACGATTATGACGAAAAACGCGTGGGATCACCCAGCGCCGAAGAGCTATCTATAATCGAAGATTTCCGGTCCAAGTCGAACTTGCCAAAGCGCGAGATTACCGATCAGGAGATCATTGAGCGCACGCTATATCCGATGGTCAATGAAGGATATTTGATATTGGAAGAGGGCAAGGCGCAGCGCGCATCGGACATCGATGTTGTTTGGATTTATGGCTATGGTTGGCCAATCTATCGCGGCGGACCGATGTTCTGGGGTGATTTGGAGGGTGCGGGTAAAATCGCCGAAGCCCTCGAACGCCACGGCGTCAAGGTTGCAGACAGTTTGAAAGCGAAGGCATAGCTTTTAAACGAGGCGTGGCGAACCGCGAAGTAATTTGAGCGATCTGCGGGTTAGAGCGGACATTAGATTGAATCATTCAGCACTACGGCATTGGGTCAGCTTAATGTCTCACGCTTTAATGGCTGGCAACGCAAATGTCCTCGCGCAGGCCGGTTACGCCGACATTATATACCAGCAGCGCGCCCGCCAATGGCTGCTGCGATAATGCACGGGCGTCCAAATCAACGCGGGCGGTCGTAATGCATAGCTGATCCAAATTTGGCCCTGCAAACGCTACGCAGCTCGGTTGGCTGACGGGCAGGGCCAGCCGCCGCTCTATACTGCCATCGGGGCGGTAACGGACGATTTCGCCGCCGCCCCATTGCGCATTCCACAAATGGTCCTCCGTATCGATGCAGCTGCCATCGGGATGAACGCCGGGCGGAGTTTGTGCAAAAATACGCGGTTTACCGGTAGGGCCAGAGGCTGCATCAAAATCATATGCCCAAATGATATTACGCGGCGAATCGGCAAAATACATGACGTCGCCTGCGCCGTTCCAGCACAGACTGTTTGGAATGCGTATATCATGCAGATGCGCCGTGGCGGCATCATTGCCATCGAAACGCCAAAGCGAACCTAGAGCGGGATGACATTTGATTGAATCAAATGTCCGCTCTAAATTTTTGTTGTCGCGTGATTTAGGAACAAAAACCGGTTCCCACTTTTTGTCATCACGCTCGAGTGGCGATCCTGCTGCCTCCACCATACTGCCCGCCCAGAACACGCCATTGCGGTCGGTACGGCCATCGTTCATGCGCAAATGCCGCGCGCCTTGTGTGACGGGTGCACGCATTTCAAACGTAGATTGCGCGGCCGAAAAATGTGCAAAACCGTTTTCAAACGCGCCCACATATATCTCAGGATCTTGCGTCAACGCAAAACTGCCGAGCCGTTCGGGCAGTTCAAATCGGCGCGGCGCGGCATTTGTCATGTCCCATTGCCACAGACATGACGATTCAATATCGGTCCATTGTAATCGCTGTGTCCGGTGGTCCCACAAAACGCATTCGCCCAACAGGTTTTGGGTTTTACAGATCAGATCAGGCGTGTTGGCTTTAGGCATTATTGCAATTCCGTAAAAAATTTAGCCAGCCCGCAAAGGCTGGCATAACTACCGTCAGTTTCAACCGCCCTTAACGCAAAGAGGGATAAAGCATTGGCGTAAAGCGTGGTCAATTGCGGCGACCCCACCAGATGAATTGGCTCTGCTATCGGCCCATATAAAGCGAGCGCAGATTTAATTTCGCAGCCAATGGCAAGGCCGGCAAGATAACTGTCTGCGGTTATCGCATTAAGGCTTTGGGTGATTTGGCGGCTGCGTACGGTGAACAATAGCGATTCGAGCCCGGCGGCGGCGTCACGAGCGACCGATACTCCTTCCAGAAATTCTGCGCAGGCGACAGCCATTACCGGACGTTTGGGATTCAGCAATATGCTGTGCCGCCCCAATATATCCAGCATCTCTCCCGTTGGCGCAGTATGAAATTCGGTAACAGCACCGCGCTCTACTTTCGCCCATTTACTGTGCGTGCCGGGTAAGCAGACCATTGCCCCATCACCAGTTTCGATGCCAAAAATCTGCATTTCCTCGCCGCGCATTACATCGGGCAAACCATCTTTGCGGACCGTAGCCAGTCCTGGCGCGATCCTAAATTCGCTTCCGCGGGCCTGAAATTTAAGTGTTCCCGCAGTAACGTCAGCCAGTGTTGCCGGGGTGTCGCAATATCCCGTCGTGCGCCAACCGATATTTGACCCAACCATACCCGCCATCAACACAGGCAATGATGGATGTGCTGAAATCCATTCGCCGATTACATCAAAGCAAATATTTTCCGCCGCAACCGCACCATCAATCTGCGCAATACCTGGCCCTGTTCGCTGTTCAATCAAGCCGCCATCCGCGCCCACAAGCATGAAGCGGGCATTGCTAGTGCCCCAATCGGAGCCGATAAATGCGGGTTTGAAAGTCATCGTTGCGAGCAACTAGCAAGATACACTTTAGCTAAAGTGCAGGGCGATTTTCCTATGGTCAACGCCATATATCCTTATTTTAATACATGAACATCGCCGAGAATACCGCGCTTTTGTTGCTTTTTCCAATAATCAAATCAATAGGACTAATGCAAAGACATTATGTAATATAAACCGAAAAAAACTGCGGTTATCTATTTATGAGTTTGTGACCTAAGACAGCTGCTGGAGTGTTGGAATGCAGACGACCAAAATAGCAATCGTGGGTTATGGCAAAATCGCGCAGGATCAACATGTGCCGTCGATCGCGGAAACCGAGGGAATGGAGCTGGTGGCCACCGTCAGCCGCAAAGGGATGTCGCCCGCTGGCATACCCGCATTTGCGTCGCTGGACGCGCTGGCCCATAGCGACGTTGCCGTCGATGCGGTTGCTTTATGTATGCCGCCAGAGGGCCGAAACCAAATCGCGATGGCGGCGGCGGATCATGGCTGGGACATATTGCTGGAAAAACCCCCTGCAAGGTCGGCAGCAGAGGTTTTACAGCTGGCCGAATATGTGCGCGGCGCAGGCCAGATAATGTTCACCACGTGGCATTCCCAATATAATCCCGCCGTTGATGCCGCCGCCTTGCGCCTTGCGGGACAGGATGTGGTTTCGATGCATATTGAATGGCGCGAGGATGTGCGTAAGTGGCATCCGGGGCAGGATTGGATCTGGCAAGCGGGCGGATTTGGGGTGTTTGATCCAGGCATTAACGCTCTTTCCATTGCGACAAAGATTATGCCAAAGCCGCTGAACGTGCAAAGCGCGCGCCTGACCATCGCCGAAAACCATCAAACGCCAATTGCCGTCAACATCGATTTCGGTCCGCGACTGTCCGCACATTTTGACTGGCGTGAAACGGGTGACGAATGCTGGCGGATCTCCATACAGACCGCGAATGAAACGATGTTGCTCGATAAAGGCGGCAGCGAGCTTTGGGTGGATGGCGCGCAAATCGTGGCCGCGCCATCGCGCGAATATCGCCTGATATACCGCCATTTCGGCGAGCTATTGCGAACGCGGCAATCGCATGTCGACATCGCGCCGCTGATCTTGGCCGAAGAGGCCGAGCGGATCGGTGCGCGTAACCACATCGCCGCGTTCACTGGATAGCGATAAGCCCGCCGAATACGGTGCGTGGTTAGCGCGCGCCCGAAGTGCTTCGGTCGCCGCCGTTCCCCCTGTCGCCGCCGTTGCCGCGATCACCGCCATTGCCGCGAACGTCATCACACTCGTTATTCTGTTCGCTGCTCTGTTCGCAATCTTCCCTCATTTTGCCTGTAGGCGCGGTTTGGGTTGCCGCTGGATCTGCGTCCGCTGGCTTGGCTTTTGCATCTGGATCTGCTTTTGCATCGGTGGTTTCCACAGGTGCGGGCTTGCTATTGTTGCACGCCGTCAAACCCATCGCCAAAATAATGGCCGCGCCGACGGCGTTACTATTGCATAATATTTTGCGCATTTTAGTCTCCTTTTCTCATTGTTTTGTTGTCATGTTTTGCTGTCATTCAAAACCCAATTTCTCTTGCAATACTGCAAATCGTTTGTCGCCGCGTACCGGATCAAGCAAGGGATCGTTGCGCGATAATACCAGGCCCGAATCGCCGGTTAAATATGCCTTTTCTAGCGCCATGATGGCGGTCCCCAATTCGCCCCATTGCGCCAAAATCTGCGCTTGTTGATACAGGCTGTTATCCCCAAATTCGGCGATCATCTGCGCCATCGCCGCTTGTCCGGCGGCGCGGTTGCCCATTTTATTCTCGGCAATCGCCAGTCCTTTTTGGCGGTCAAATCCGCTTTGTATCTTGCGGTAATATTCCAATGCCCCGGCGGCGTTTCCTTGCAACATTTCCATGTCGCCCAGCAATGGATACACCCCGCTGATTTTCGGATTCAGCCGCAGTGCGGATTGCAGCTGAACCACCGCCGCAGGAAAGTTCCGGGCGCTATATTCGATCACCCCGGCGTTGCGAAAAACCGATGGATTTAGCGGGTCCAGGCGCTGTGCCCGCGTTATGGCTTGGCGCGCGGCGGCAAAGTTTCCGGTCCGCGTCGCATAATTGGCAAATCCAGATAAAATGTCGGCATTGCCAAAACCCAGTTCAAAGCTGCGTTGATAGGGACCACCTGCCCCCTTTACATCCAATCGGCCATTTAACAGCGCAAACCCGAGCGCCGAATGGGCATCGGCAAGTTCAGGCGCGCGTTCGGCGGCCGTGCGTGCTGCATCAATCGATTGATTGTAATAGCTTTGCAATTGATCGCCGCTTGCATAATTATTGGCGATCACCGTTAAAACGCGGGATTTTGCGGCAAAGGCGGCCGCGAATTTTGGATCAAGGGCAATCGCTTGATTATATTGGTCTAGCGCAGCGCGGTCGGTTTTTTCGTCGGCGGCGAGTTTATACAGCGCCTTGCCGCGCAAATAGGCGTCATAGGCCGCTGTGCTGTCTGTGCCGCCCACGCCGCGCATTTGGCGTTTGGAATTGGCCGAGATTGTGACCGCAAGCTGGTCGGCAACGATGGTCGCGATTTCGCTCTGCACCGCAAAAATATCACCGCCCTTGCGGTCGAATGTTTGCGACCATTTTTGAAAGCCGGTGCTGCCGTCAATCAGTTTCGCCGTGATCCGCAAAATGTCTGCGGCGCGCCGCACGCTGCCGTCCAGAATATAGGCAACGTCAAGGCGGCCCGCGATGTCCTTCACATCCAGTTTCAGTTCCTGAACGTTGGCGGTCGACATTTGTGCCGCAACAACCAATTGCTGGTTCAGGCTTAATGTGGCGCGCAATTCTTCGGACAGGCCGTCGGAAAAATATTGCTGTGACGCATCGCCGCTTAAATTTGCAAACGGCATTACCGCGATGCTGTTTTGCACGAGGCTGCCACCTATCAACCCAGCTTTCCATGCTGCCGCCCCGCCGCCCAATATGGTAATCATCACGCCGCCGCCGATTGCGCTACGCCGGCTGATAATCGGCATACGCCGCAGATTTTTGGTCAAGGCATCAAACGGGCGGTCATGTAAGGCGGCGACAGCGCGCAGCATCCCGTTCATTTCCGGACTATCTGGCTTTATAGTCGCCGCCGCATGGATCACCTGAAACTGGCGAAAGCCCAATGGCGGCTGCGATCCATCAATCGATATTGGAACCAGGCAGCGGCGGTCGCGGCCTTGTGTCGCTTCATCATGTACCCAGTGCGAGCCAATGGATGTTTTTGACCATAAAACGACCACTGCCTTGGCCCGTTCTAACGCCGCATCGGTGGTCCGTGCAAACCGTTCGCCGCCTTCCAACATGCCGTCCCACCAAACAGAATATCCGTGCGATTCCAGCAAGCGTATAATCGGCAACGCGCGTTTTTGATCGTCGCGCGAATAGCTTAAGAAAACACTCGTTTCCCGGCCGCTGATTGCGGCATCCTGATTGTTTGCCTGCTCCTGATTAGCCATACACGAAACATGCCCTTTGTTGGCCCGTGCGCCCCTTATTTTTTAGGCTTTTTTACTTTTGTAAAATCACTTTATGCCTGTGCAGGCGGCAGGACAAGTTATTTAGGGGCTTTGCCTCTCGCGCCCTATCCACCCATCTTCTTTGCCCGCCGCCTTTGTACAGAAGATCCGATCCCTATGGCCTCGCGATATTTGGCGACGGTGCGGCGGGCGAGGTCGAAGCCGCGTTCTTTGAGTAAATCGACCAGCGTGTCGTCGGACAATATCTTCGCGCCTTCGCCGTCGATCAGATTTTTGATGTGGCTTTTCACGGCTTCTGCCGATGCGCCTTCGCCGTCCGCCGATGCGACCCCGCTGCTAAAAAAGAATTTCAGGTCGAACATGCCGCGATCACAGGATAGATATTTGTTGCTTGTCACGCGGCTGACGGTGGATTCATGCATTTCAATGGCGTCGGCCACTTGACGCAGGGTCAGCGGGCGCAGATGGGCGATGCCCTTGCGAAAGAAATTGGCCTGTTGTTTGACGATTTCCGACGCCACTTTGATGATGGTGCGTTGCCGCTGGTCCATCGCCTTAATCAGCCAATGCGCATCGGCCAGACAATCGTTCAGCCATGCCTTTGTTGCTTTGTCGGCACCGTCCCCGCCAAGCTGCGCGACATAGTTTCGGTTGACCAGCAATCGGGGCAGATTGGCGCTGTTCAACTCTACCGTCCAGCCCTCGCCGCGCGGCAACAGATAAATGTCGGGGGTCACGGCCTGCGCCGCGTCCTCGCCAAAATGGCTGCCGGGTTTGGGGTCATAACTGCGCAATTCGTGGAGCATATCGCGCAAATCTTCATCATCGACGCGGCATAGCCGCTTGAGCTGGTCAAAACTGCCGCGCGCGACCAGATCGAGATTGGCTATTAATTTGGCCATGCACGGGTCATACCGGTCCGCCTCTTTGGCTTGCAGCGCGATACATTCGGCCAGATCGCGCGCACCAACGCCAGTGGGATCAAATCGTTGCAACGCCGCCAACGCGGCCTCCATATCGTCGCGTGATACGCCCAGCCGGTATGCCGCCGCCAATATATCTTCACCCAGATAGCCCGATGGTTCAATCTGATCGATCAGTTGCTGTACCAAAAACAATTCGCGGCCGGACAGGCTGGCCCCGGCTTGCACCATCAGGTGATCGCGCAAGGATATATCTGCGGCGGCAAAACTGTCAAAATCAGGGCCGTCAAAATCTGAGCCACCGGAAAAATCATTACTGCCGCTGGCCGCGCCGCCCCCTGAAAGGCTCAACATGCCATCGGCTTGACCAGCATCGCTGCGACCCGAATCGGCGCTATAATCAACGTCCATTGCCTCGCTAGCCGCCATGTCGCCGCCGTTTAATACCTCATCGCTGCCCCTGTCGGATGCAGCAGGTTCGGGCGGGCGGGGTTCATCGCTGCCTCCCTCCATGGCTCCGTCACTGCCCCCGTCACTGGCCCGGCCGCCGCCAGCATCCGACGGCCCGGTTTCCAGCAAAGGATTTTTCTCGACAGCCTCAGCGATATATTCTTCGATTTCCAGCGAGGATAACGCGAGCAGCTTGATCGCCTGCTGCAATTGCGGCGTCATGACAAGCGACTGGCTTTGGCGCAGATCGAGGCGGGGAGTTAACGCCATTGCTGATTACCGTGCGTGCACACCGTCAATCGCCATTACATCTCAAACCCTTCGCCCAGATACAGGCGGCGGACATTGGCATCGGCAACCAACGCTTCGGGGGTGCCAGCAAACAGCACTTGGCCGCCGTAAATGATGCAGGCGCGGTCGACAATATCCAGCGTCTCACGGACATTATGGTCGGTGATGAGCACACCAATACCACGCGTTTTCAGTTCCTTAATCAGATCGCGAATGTCAGAGATAGACAGCGGATCGATGCCCGCAAATGGTTCATCCAGCAGCATGATCGACGGGTTGGCAGCAAGCGCGCGCGCAATTTCGCAGCGCCGCCGTTCGCCGCCCGAAAGCGCCATCGCCGCCGCACTGCGCAGCCGCGTCAGGCCAAATTCATCCAGCAATGTATCCAGCCGTGCCTGCCGCGTATCTTTATCCGGCTCAGCCATCTCTAGCACGGCCATGATATTTTGTTCCACCGTCATCCCGCGAAAAATCGATGTTTCTTGCGGCAAATATCCAAGGCCCAATATCGCGCGGCGGTACATGGGCAGCTTGGTAATATCCTCCCCGTTCAGCATGATCCGGCCGCTATCGGGCTTTACTAGGCCCATGATCGAATAAAAGCAGGTCGTTTTGCCCGCGCCATTGGGACCGAGCAGTCCGAGCACTTCGCCCTTGGCCACCGACAACGACACGTCGAGCAATACGGCGCGTTTGTCATAGCTCTTGGCGATTGAAACAACGCCCAAGCCATCGGTCAAGCCCGCCGCCGTTGTTGCGTCGGTATGGGATTGCTGTCCAGACTGGGCTTTTGCGATGCTATCCATTCGGCTATTTCCTGCGCGTTTACGTGATTATCGTTCGATATAAGAAAGACAGCTAAAGACTCCTTACCATTTTGGCAATTGGCAGGATTATTGCATCAAAATTTATTGCGCCAAAATTTATTGGCCCTGCCAGCCGCGCGCAAGCGCAGAGTGCCAGCCGCGCGCAAGCGCAGAGCGTGCTCCATGAATTGCGGGCAAGCATATGCTGAGCCTATTGCGCCGCATATTTTGCCTAGAGCGGTTTTAAGGCCATTTGAGGCATGCCGAAGACATTTGGCCACCTGAGTAGCCGAGGCAGCGAGATATGCCATTGCGGACGCTCTGAGAGAGTTTAAGAGCCTATTTGGTTATCAAGCTTGGGGCTGGTTCAATCGAACGTTAATTTGGCTTACGCTGCGGAACCGTAAATGTGCCAGAAACCCGCCCGCGTCCGCTGTTGGTTACGGGCGATCCCGGGATCGCCGAGCCGCCGCCCGATATTGTGGATCGGCCTGCGGTCAAATCGATCACAATGCGGCCACCGTTCAAACGGTTACTGCCCTGAGCCAACACAACATTGCCCAGCAACGTAATCAAGGCCGCATCGACATCGTAAATCGCGGCGTTGCTGGTGGCGCGCAAATCATCTTTGGTAATGGTCACGCCGCCAACGGCATCGAAACGGTTCACGTCGATCTTGCCATTGTTGGAATATGCTGCCGTCATCCGCGCGGCATTGATGGTCAGTCCCGCTTGGCGGACCGACGCTCCGCCCGATAATATCACGCGGTCGGCGCGGTCCTGCAATTCGATTTGCTCGGCGTTAAAATCAACGGGCGCGTTGCTGTTGTGATTTCTGATAACTTGCGCAGGCGCAGCAGCCGAGATCAACGCTGCCGTGATCAAAAAGCTTGCGGCCATTACCGAAACGGGATGTCTGGTCGTCATAAAATCTATCTAATCCCATTCTGGTCAATGCGCAAATGGGCATTTCCCGTCAGTGTGACAATGCGGGTTTTCAAATCAGCGGTCATTTTGTTGGCGCTGAATGTACCCACATTGGTGCGTCCGGTTACACCGCCATTGCTGGTCACGCGGCGCGCACGCAAATCGGCGGAGACATTATTGGTCAACAGGGTAAATCCTGCGCCATCATTAAATGACAGCTGCTCTGGCGCCCGCATCATTTGATCTTTCAGCCCCAATGTAACGTCATTTGCCACCACCGAATATCCTTCGCCGGATTTTACCGACAATGGCCCCACGACGCGCACCGTTTCCTCAGCCAAATTATAAATGCCGTTTGCGGCCAAGACGCTGGCCGGACCTTCATCAAGCAATATGCGACCGTCGATATTAGACATACGAATAATCGGTTCAGCAGAGCTTTTCTGCACTGCGCTGCCCGCGCGCAGTGAAAATGGCCGGCCCTGATTGTCTTCGCCGCGGTACAATGCTTCGGTTACGCGAAGCCGCTCGGTTGCCATACTCACTTTGGTTTTGTCGAGCAAAAAGCTGCGCTCACTATTGCCCGAAAATGGGCTGAGCGTTAGCAATGCAAACAGGACACCGATGGCCGCAGGCAGCAGAAACCTAAGCGCCGCAATCATCCGGTCATGCCGCCCCAATGGCGACGCCCAAATTTGCCGCTGCGTTCGTTGTTGGTCGGCTAAGATGGACATCTATTTGCTCAACTATGCCCAAATATGTCGATTTCGGGCCAGCCCGCCAAATCGAGTCGCGCGCGATGCGGTAGGAAATCGAAGCAAGCCTGCGCAATCTCGGTCCGGCCCTCACGTTCCAGTCGAGCTACAAATTGTTCGTGCAAGCGGTGCAGGTACCGCACGTCGCTGGCGGCGTAATCTTTTTGTGCGTCCGACAAAACCGGACCGCCCCAATCGCTCGATTGTTGCTGTTTGGAAATGTCAGTGGCCAACATTTCCTTCACCAGTTCCTTCAAACCATGGCGGTCAGTATAGGTCCGGCAAAGCCGAGAAGCGATTTTGGTGCAGAACACGGGCGCAGCGGTTACCTGCAAATAATGTTCAATCGCCGCCAGATCAAATCGGCCAAAATGATAAAGTTTCAGGATCTCGGGATTGGCCAGCAATTGACGCAAATTGGGCGCTGCATAATCGCTGCCTTCGCTAAACCGCACGAGATGCTCATCGCCTTTGCCATCGGAAATTTGTAGCAAGCACAAACGATCGCGCGGCGTAATCAAGCCCATGGTTTCGGTATCCACCGCGACAATATTGCCGTTCAACACGCCTTGCGGCAAATCTTCTTCGTGGAAAAATACACTCATTCATGCTGTCCTTGGGCCAAAATTCGAATCGAAATTGCTGACAATATTTGGCGGCTAAGTGCTATGCCGCTATCCCTATATGCCCTGCCGCACTGGAGCGCGTTAGGCAACCGATACTATCAAAAATATCCGTCAAAAACGTCGATGACGTGCGGACAATGGGGTCACTAAATAACGCTATACCGACCGCGACAAATAGGATATAAAAAATTGAGCGCAATATATGGGTTGCGCCCAAGATGCGCTGGATTGCCGCCCACATCCGCGTTGAATGATAAGCCAGGGCGACGTGAAAGTTATATTGCAGTTATGAATTTTGATCGCAAGCGGCGCGGTAAAGGCCGGGACAAAAGAGACAGTTTTGGTGACGACAGTTACGACGGTTATCAAGCACCATCCCCTTTTCAAAATGATTTTGGCGGCGGCAGGCCAGCAGGCGGCGGCGGCTTTAGCGCAAATCGTGGCGGACCACCACGCGAACGCGCACCCGCAATGCCCGCTCAGGTCATTGGTTCTGGCAAGGGTATTGTCAAATTTTTCAATGGCCAAAAAGGATTCGGCTTCATCCAATGTGATGATCGGCCCGAGGATATTTTTGTCCATATCAGCGCGGTTGAACAAGCGGGCCTGACGGGTCTTGCCGAGGGTCAGCCACTCGAGTTCACTTTGGTTGATCGCGGCGGTAAAGTTTCCGCATCCGATCTGGTGATTGAGGGTGATCCCTTGCCTGTGCCAGACGCGCCCGAACGCAGCGAGCGTCCTGAACGTTCGGATCGCGGGGATCGGCCAAGCGGCGACCGGCAGGGCGGCGGGTATAATAAACCAGCGGGCGGCGCGACCGAACATGCCAATGGAACGGTGAAATTCTTCAATGATATGAAGGGTTTTGGATTTGTCCAACGGGATGACGGCGGCGAAGATGTGTTCGTGCACATCTCTGCATTGGAACGATCGGGCATGGGTCCGGTGGTGCAGGGCGACCGTTTAAGTTTCGACATTGAAATTGATCGTCGTGGCAAATATTCTGCAACGAATTTGAAAAATCTGGCGGAATAATTCGTCAGCCAATTCCTGAAAACTAGAAAATTTCAAAAAAAGGCCGCGATGGGAAACCAGCGCGGCCTTTTTTGTTTCGCAAAGAGCGACGCAGGTCCTGACCCTAAATCAGCTCTACCGCAACCGCCGTTGCCTCGCCGCCGCCGATGCAAAGCGACGCGATACCGCGTTTCTTGCCGTGTGTTTCCATTGCCGCGACCAATGTCGTGATAATCCGTGCGCCAGATGCGCCGATGGGATGTCCCAAAGCCGTCGCGCCGCCATGGACGTTGATCTTTTCATGCGGGATACCAAGATCGTGCATGGCAAACATAGCGACGCAGGCGAAAGCTTCGTTCACCTCAAACAAATCAACATCGCCGATGGTCCAGCCTGCCTTTGCGAGGCATTTGTTGATTGCGCCCACCGGAGCGGTGGTAAACGCCGATGGCTCCTGTGCATGCCCCGCATGCGCGACGATGCGCGCCAAGGGCGTTTTGCCTTTGGCGGCGGCAACGCTGGCCCGGGTCAACACCAATGCCGCCGCACCATCGGAAATTGACGACGATGTAGCTGCGGTGATCGTGCCGTCCTTGGCAAATGCCGGGCGCAGGCCGGGGATTTTGTCGGGCATGCCTTTGCCTGGTGCTTCGTCGGTATCGACCACCACATCGCCCTTGCGGCCAGCAACGGTAACAGGCGTAATCTCCTTAGCAAATGCACCGCTGGCAATCGCGGCCTTGGCGCGGGTCAGCGATTCAATCGCGTAATTGTCCATCGCCTCGCGGGTAAGTTGATATTCATTGGCGGTATCTTGGGCAAATGTTCCCATTGCACGGCCCGGCTCATATGCGTCTTCCAATCCGTCGAGGAACATATGGTCATACGCGGTGTCATGGCCGATGCGCGCCCCGCCACGATGTTTTTTCAGCAAATAAGGCGCATTGGTCATGCTTTCCATGCCGCCCGCGATCAACATATCGACCGATCCGGCTGCCAATGCCTCTGCGCCCATAATCACCGACTGCATCCCCGATCCGCATACTTTGCTGACCGTGGTGGCCTCGACCGACTTGGGCAGGCCAGCCTTTATGCCCGCTTGACGCGCGGGCGCTTGCCCTAATCCAGCTGGCAATACGCAGCCCATATAAATCCGGTCAACATCGCTGCCGTCAATGCCAGCGCGGTCCACCGCGGCCTTTACCGCTGCGGCGCCCAAATCGGTTGCGCTGGCATCGGCAAATACGCCTTGCATCGCGCCCATCGGCGTGCGCGCATATGACAGGATTACGACGGGATCGGCGGCAATGGTCATTTGGGCTAGTCCTTGAGGAATTTTAGAATAACTGGCCTATAAACTCACATCGCGCTAAAGACAAACCGCAATGGAGGGGTGTTATGGCAATTGATGTCCGCAAGTTACAACGCGCATTGATCGCGGCTGGATTTTATAAAGGATCGGTCGACGGCGACATGGGCAAACGCAGTTACGCGGCATTGTTCAGCGCGGTGGCGCGGCGTGACCTTGGCGAAGTTGGTTTGGCAATTGGGGAAGGTTGCGTGGCGTCGTTTTCGCTTGCGGCGTTGAATGGCAATGGCTTGCGCATCGGCCATTTCATTGCGCAGACCGCGACGGAAACAGGAGGATACGGCGCAATGACCGAAAACCTAAATTACTCCGCCGCCGCTATGCTGCGGGTTTGGCCCAGCCGCTTTGCCAATATGGATGCGACCAAAGCATATGTGAACAACCCAGAGGCACTGGCCAATAAGGTCTATGGCGGAAGGCTCGGCAACGGGCCAGAGGCATCGGGTGATGGGTACAGGTTTCGCGGCCGCGGCCTCATCCAGCTGACCGGCCGGGATAATTATGCCAAGCGCGAGGCGGAAACTGGCATCAATTTGGTATCCCGCCCGGATAAAGCCGCTGACCCGGTGCGCGCTGTAAAAATAGCGTGCCTATATTGGGCATCACGCAAGATCAACGCAGCCGCAGATTTAGGCAGCGATGATGCCACGATCAAAAAGGTTCGCAAACTGGTGAACGGCGGCGAAATCGGATTGGCGGATGCAAAAATATATTTTGGCAGGGCGCGCGCATTGTTAATGTGATCGAATACAGCTCTAAACTCTCGATTTTGCCATTTCCGTCTCGACGCGCACCATTGCGATTGCGGCAATCGCCCATGAAACCGCCGCGAACAGCATGGTCCAAATCGGCTGTGTGGGGAAAAACGCTTTCATAATGCTGCCCATGACGGGGGCGACCAGCAATTGCGGCACGACGATGAAGATGTTGAACAGCCCCATATAAATACCCAGTTTGGCATGTGCGTTTGGGCCTGACCCAATTGCCGCGATAACCACGGCAGCAAAGTCAGCGCGGCCACCGCCGCCACGCCGTTGTAAACGGCAAATAATACGCCAACCCAGTTGCTGCCCTCATTATACGCCGCCCATCCTGCGTCGGTGCTGCCAAAAAAGGTTTGCGCGACCACAGGCGTCGTGTTGATCCGCATACGTATACCTAGCGTCCTGACCCTAATTCAGCGAAACGGGCGAAAGTCGATCAGAGCAATCGGAAATGTCCGCTTGTTTTATCGCTTCGGCGGCGTATTTACTCGAGCATTGTAGATTTAGACTAAAAATGGAGATTTTATGAACGTCGAAGCCAAATGTCCCGTCATGCACGGCGGCGCCAAAACCGCGATGATGTCAAGCAGTGCGACCCGCGCGTGGTGGCCCAACCAGTTGAATTTGGGCATTTTGCATCAGCATTCTGCGCTCAGCAATCCAATGGACGAACAGTTTAATTATGCTGAGGCGTTTGCGCAACTGGACCTTGATGCCGTGGTCGCCGATTTGACCGCTTTGATGACCGACTCGCAACCCTGGTGGCCCGCCGATTACGGGCATTATGGTCCATTTTTCGTCCGCATGACATGGCATGCCGCCGGCACATATCGGATTACCGATGGCCGCGGCGGCGCAGGCAGCGGATCGCAGCGTTTCTCGCCATTGAACAGCTGGCCCGATAATGGCAATTTGGACAAGGCACGGCGTTTGTTATGGCCCATTAAACAGAAATATGGCCGCAACCTGTCTTGGGCCGATTTGCTGGTTTTAACGGGCAACGTGGCTTTGGAATCCATGGGTTTCAAAACATTCGGTTTTGGCGGCGGACGTCCTGATATTTGGGAGCCAGAACAGGATATTTACTGGGGACCAGAGGCCGAGTGGATGGGTGATGAGCGTTACACAGGCGACCGAGTATTAGAAAACCCCTTGGCTGCCGTGCAAATGGGCCTGATCTATGTAAACCCAGAGGGTCCAAATGCCAATCCCGATCCAATTGGATCGGGCCGTGACATTCGCGAAACATTTGCCCGCATGGCGATGAATGATGAAGAAACCGTGGCATTGGTCGCGGGCGGCCATGCCTTTGGTAAAGCGCATGGTGCAGCAGACCCTGGCAAATATTCTGGCAACGCGCCGGAGGGCGGGGATATTGCCGATCAAGGTTTCGGCTGGGTCAACAGTTTTGAAAGCGGCGTCGGCGCACACACCATCACCAGCGGTATTGAGGGCGCATGGACAAAAACACCAACCAAATGGGACAATAGCTATTTGGAAGGCCTATTTGGATTTGAATGGGAACTAACCAAAAGCCCGGCTGGCGCACATCAATGGACCCCGAAGAATCCGGAAGCCAAGGGCACGGTTCCCGATGCCCATGATCCAGCGATCCGTCATGCACCAATGATGACAACCGCCGATATGGCATTGCGGATGGATCCGATTTACGAACCTATTTCGCGCCGCTTCCTTGAAAATCCCGACCAGTTGGCGGATGCGTTTGCGCGCGCTTGGTATAAATTAACCCATCGCGACATGGGGCCAATTTCGCGTTATCAAGGAAAGCTGATCCCGTCGGAAGAATTGATTTGGCAAGACCCCGTACCCGCCGCAACTGGCAAGGCCATCGATGCATCGGCGGCGGCGGCACTGAAACAGAATATCCTGACCTGCGGCCTGACGGTATCACAATTGGTCTCTACTGCATGGGCATCGGCGTCGACATATCGTGGCTCCGATAAACGAGGCGGCGCAAATGGCGCGCGTATCCGGCTGGCGCCGCAAAAGGATTGGGAAGTCAACCAACCTGCGGAATTGGCAAAGGTTTTGGCGGTCTATGAAAAAATCCAAAGCGATTTCAACAATGCGCAGACCGATGGCATGGCGGTATCACTGGCCGATTTGATCGTCCTTGGTGGCTGCGCAGCGGTGGAAAAAGCGGCGCAGGATGCGGGCCATATGGTGACCGTTCCGTTTTCGCCGGGCCGAACCGATGCCAGCCAAGAACAAACCGATGTGGATTCGTTCGTAGTGTTGGAACCAGCCGCAGATGGCTTCCGCAACTATATGCGTAGTGACGTTGATGTTCCTGCCGAAGCGTTGTTGATTGACCAAGCGCAATTGCTGACATTGACCGCCCCGGAAATGACGGTATTGATTGGCGGACTGCGCGCACTAAACGCCAATTTCGGCCAAACTGGCTATGGCGTGTTCACCGCAAATCCCGGCACGTTGACCAATGACTTTTTTGTCCAATTGCTTGACATGAATGTCCGTTGGCAAGCCGCACCGGGCGCAAGCAACCAATATTCCGGCCTAGACCGCAATACCGGTGAGCACAAATGGACGGGCACGCGCGCAGACATCGTCTTTGGTTCAAATTCAGTCCTGCGTTCGTTGGCCGAAGTATATGGTTCGAACGACGCGCAAGCGATGTTTGTGCGCGATTTTGTCAAAGCATGGGCCAAGGTAATGAACCTTGATCGGTTCGATTTGAAGTAACTTTCTTAAATGCCCTCCGGCCTATGCCGGAGGGCATATTATTTTAATCGAAATATGGATAAAGCGTAAATCTAAAGCGAGATGTCTCCGCTGCGGCCAAACTCAGCCTCCTTTTCGCCCTGCAATCAAGCCGTCCACCAATGATGGGTCAGCCAAGGTTGATGTATCGCCCAATGATCCAAAGTCATTCTCGGCAATTTTACGCAATATCCGCCGCATGATTTTGCCCGAACGGGTTTTGGGCAGAGCGGGGGTGAACTGGATATGGTCGGGGCTGGCAATCGGGCCGATTTCGGTGCGGACATGGCCGCGCAAAACCAAGGCAAGATCGTCGCTTGGCTCGACCCCTGCGTTCAATGTGACATAGCAATAAATGCCCTGTCCCTTAATATCGTGAGGAAAACCGACGACGGCGGCTTCGGCAACCAGGTCGTGCAGCACCAGCGCGCTTTCCACCTCTGCGGTGCCCATGCGGTGACCCGATACGTTGATAACATCATCGACGCGGCCCGTGATCCAGTAATAATCATCACCGTCGCGGCGGCATCCATCGCCAGTAAAATATTTGCCCGGATAGTTGCTGAAATAGGTTTGCACAAAACGGTCATGGTCACCGTATAATGTCCGCGCTTGGCCGGGCCAGCTGTGGGTGATGCACAAGTTCCCCGATGCCGCGCCGTCCAACACGCCGCCTTCATTATCCACTAGCTGCGGGATTATGCCAAAAAAAGGCTTGCCTGCACTGCCTGGTTTCATGCCGTGCGCGCCGGGCAAAGTGGTAATCGTAATGCCTCCAGTTTCGGTTTGCCACCATGTGTCGACAATTGGTGAATTACCACGACCAACAACATCATGATACCATCGCCATGCCTCTGGATTTATGGGCTCACCCACCGATCCCAACAAGCGGATGGAGGACAGATCATGCTTTTTTACATAACTATCGCCTTCGCGCATCAATGCCCTGATCGCGGTCGGCGCGGTATAAAAAATGTTGACCTTATGCTTGGCAATGATTTGCCAGAAACGGTCATGGTCGGGATGGTTTGGCACGCCTTCAAACATCAACGCTGTCGCGCCGTTTTGTAAAGGGCCATAGATGATATAGCTATGTCCCGTGACCCAGCCAATGTCGGCGGTGCACCAGAATATTTCGCCTGCACAGTAATCAAACGTGTAATGAAATGTGGCGGCGGTCCAAACCGCATAGCCGCCCGTGCTGTGCAACACGCCTTTGGGCTTGCCCGTCGATCCCGATGTGTACAGGATGAATAAAGGGTCTTCTGCTGCCATCGGCTCGCAAGGGCATTCGGCAGAAACGCCGACAGAAAATGCGTCATAATAGTGATCACGGCCAGCGGTCATGGCAACATCACCGCCAGTATGACGCACGACCAATACCGATTTAACCGGTGCCTTTTGAAGCGCGGCGTCAACATTGCCTTTCAGCGGGATCGTTTTGCCGCCGCGCAGGCCTTCATCGGCGCAAATCACCCAATCGCTTGCGCAATCCTCTATCCGTCCGGCAATTGCCTCTGGCGAAAATCCACCAAATATCACGCTATGCACCGCGCCAATCCGCGCGCAGGCCAGCATGGCAAACGCGCCTGCGGGGATCATCGGCATGTAAATGGTCACGCGGTCGCCGCGCTGCACACCCATTTTTTTCAGGCTGTTGGCCATGCGGATGACTTCGGCCTGCAATACCGCGTAGCTGATATGGCACACTTCACCGCCAGCATCATCGGGTTCAAAAATCAGCGCGGTAACATCGCCATTGCCCGCCAGCACATGCCGATCGACTGCATTGTAACAAATGTTGAGTATGCCGTCCTCGAACCATTTGATCTCCACCGGATCAAAACTCCATCCGGCGATTTTGGCCGGCGGTGTTATCCAGTCAATCCGTTTGGCTTGATCTGTCCAAAAACTATTGGGGTCCGACAGGCTTTGTACATACATCGCGTTATATTGCTCCGCCGTACAATTGGTCCGCGCGATTGCGGAGGCTGGCGCAGGCAGGAACTGGTCTTGGGCAGACGGTGTGGCGGCAGACATGGCTTACCTCAATATTTGGTCAATGCCCTTATCCATAAAGGGGCAAGGCATATGGTCAAGCATTGCCGCCGGGTCATTACCGTTCTTTGGTTGCGCTGAAATTCAATTCGGGATGTTTTTCCTGCTGATACCCAACATCCCAAGCCGACCGCGCCATAAATACCGCATTACCGTCGCGGTCTTTGGCCAGATTGCTGCTATTGAAATCGGTAAATTGTTTGAGCGCAGCCTCGCTGCCGATCAACCAGCGCGCGGTTTCGAACGGAGATGGTTCCAGTACCGCCTCCACCTTATATTCCGCCTCCAGCCGCGAAATAAGCACTTCCAATTGCAATTGCCCGACAACGCCGACGATCCAGTTGGACCCGATTTCGGGATAGAAAACCTGAATGACGCCTTCTTCGGAAAGGTCGTCCATCGCCTTGCGCAATTGTTTGGTCTTGGTGAAATCTTTCAGCACCACGCGGCGCAAGATTTCGGGCGCAAAATTGGGCAGGCCGGTGAAGCGTACGTCGTTTTTCTCGGACATAGTATCGCCCACCCGCAACGTGCCATGATTGGGAATGCCAATAATATCGCCGGGTTCCGCCGTGTCGGCAATCTCGCGGTCTTGGGCAAAAAACAGGATTGGCGAATGGATAGCAACGGGCTTGCCATGCCCCGACGGCGTTAATTTCATGCCGCGTTTGAACGTGCCTGAACATAACCGCATGAATGCGATCCGGTCGCGGTGCTGCGGGTCCATATTGGCCTGTACTTTAAAAATAAACCCGGTGACATCGGGTCGGCTGGGCAAAATCTCACCCATATTGCTGGGCTGCGGCCGAGGCGGCGGGGCATGGTCGGCGATGGCCGAAATCATTTCGTGAATGCCAAATTCTTTCAATGCGGAACCAAAAAATACCGGCGTTAAATCCCCTGCGCGGTAAGCCTCCAAATCAAATGATGCGTATCCGCCTTGCGCTAAATCGGCCTCTTCGTGAAACTTGGCTAGGCCCCTTGGCGATATATGGTTCGCCAGCGATGGATCATGGATGCCTTCATGTTGGCTTGTTTTTCCCTCAAACGCCTTTGACGCGCCAGTTGGTTGCATCAAACGGTTGCGAGCAAAATCGTAAATCCCCTCAAACTCACCGCCCATTCCAACGGGCCAGCTCATCGGGCACACGTCGAGCGCCAATTTGTCGGCAACCTCATCCAATATATCGAAACACTCACGGCCTTCGCGGTCGACCTTATTGACGAAAGTGATGATCGGCACGCTGCGCAATCGGCATACTTCAAACAGTTTCAGCGTCTGCGGCTCAATGCCCTTGGCGGCATCAATCACCATGATCGCGCTATCAACGGCGGTCAGCGTGCGGTAAGTGTCTTCCGAAAAATCCTCATGCCCCGGCGTATCAAGCAGGTTGAAGATGATGCCGTCCTTGGCAAATGTCATCACGCTGGAGGTTACCGAAATACCGCGTTGCTGCTCAATCTTCATCCAGTCAGATCGCGCCCGCCGCGCTTGTCCCCGCGCCTTTACCTCGCCAGCAAGATGGATTGCGCCGCCTTGCAGCAACAGCTTTTCGGTCAGTGTCGTTTTGCCCGCGTCAGGGTGCGAGATAATCGCAAAGGTACGCCTGTTGTTAGTCATGCCGCGCGGTTAGCGGTTCGCGGGCGCGCCGTCCATGCTAATCCGAAGATAGCTCAATCGAGAGCTTTATCTGTCATCCCCTATCAAGTCAGGTATGACAATGGATTAAAACAGTCCGGGCACTTCACGTTGCGCGGGGGTTGGCGCATCGGGAGCCAACATCTCACGCGGTTTGGATTTCGCATTGGATTTGGGCGACGCCGTGGGAACGATAGGCGTGCAGCTGCGGCCAGCGATATAATCGAGCGCCGTCCTGACCGAGCCTTCTGTTGGATCACCCAATGGCTTGGTCAAATCATCGGGCGCTTGGCATGTGGCGCGCATTGCCGCTGCCATGCCATTATAGTAAAAACCCTGGTTAGCCGAATTTTGCGTGGAAAATGCCACGACGCGAATACGGTCGTCACAAACGGTCAAGTCCCGCGCAATTTGGCCCACAGGTTTGCCCGACGTATCCGATCCAATCAATGCGGCGTTGACGCCCAGATATGGGACAAAAGTGTTCATCACCAACTCGCTGGCCGATGCAGTGCTGCTGGTGCCGATAAATGCAATGCGCAATGGCCGGACCGAGTTGGAATTTGGCGCAAACCGCCGGGTGACATCGTTGCTGGATTTGGACGGGCGGAATGTTTGCAACGTTGCAATATCGCGAGTGGAGCGATCACCGCCCAGCAGGTCATACATGACGCCTGCGGTAGAAACCAGCCCGCCACCATTATAGCGGAAATCGATGATGAAATCGGTAATACCTTGGCTGCGGAAATTGGCAAACGCGCTACGCATTTGATCGTCCGCCGATGAAATAAACGTGCGCAAATTAAGATATGCGACGCGCCTGCCGCCGTCGTTAATAACCGTCGCGCCATAACGTGACGACACGGCGGTCAACGAAAAGTCTGCTTTCGCTACGGTCAAATTGCGTGTTCCGCTAGCATCGGTGACACGCAGAACCCGTGTTGTTCCTGCGGTATTTGGACCAAGCGCGGCAGAAATCCCGGCATTGCCGTCTGCTGCGATAATATCGCTGACGGTGCGCAAATTGGCTTCAGTGGTGCCGATGGCCAACAATTCGGTTCCGCGATCAATTCCTGCCGCCAGCGCCGGTGCGCCTTCAAACGCTTCGGCGATCACAACCCGTCCTGCGCCCGCCTGAAACGACAGCCGAACGCCAAAGCCCGCGGTTGCGCCAGAATTGAAGAACGCATTCTCCTGCTCTATCGATGTCAAAAATGTGAAGAAATTATCGCGATTCTGCGCGCGGGCTGTTGCCGTCAACGCGTTAATATAACTGTCGACAGTCGTAAATGTCGATGGATCAAGCGCCGTAGGCAATGTTTCTGGAAACAAATACCATTCGTTGAGCACACCAGATGCAAAATCTTGCCGCGCACGTAAACTGCAAGCGCCCGTCGTCGGCGGCGAAGGAGGATTAACGCCCGTTGGCGTACCACCAATCGCACTCGATGAGGCTCCATCACCCCCGCACGCAGCGGTCGTTGCAGCAGCGGCCAATGCAAAGATTATGTTTCTAAGGTCTTTTTGCGCCATTATTTTAATTCCCAAAAATGACCCTTCCGAGCATCGGCATAACGCGTTCGCACTATTGTGAAAAGACATTTATTACGCACGGCGGCTGGCGTATATCTAGAGTCCCGACCCTCGGGCGCTGTTCGTATTAAGTCCGCGCGGGTAACAAGACTATTTTGCCAACATGTTCTTTGGTTGAAAATAGTTTTTGCGCAGCAACAATGTCCTCAAGGGGAAATGTTTGGGCGACAACCGGCTTGATTTCGTCACGTTCGATATAGCTCAAAAGGTTGGTGAAGATTTCCGGCGCAAAAATCGTGCAACCAAATAGGCTTAAATCTTTCAGATACAGCGTACGCAGGTCAAGTTCGGCCATCGGCCCTGAAATCGCGCCAGCAACGCCGCAGCGCCCGCCGCGTTTAAGGCAGCCCAGGATCGCGCCGAATTGCGCCCCGCCGACAACATCAACTGCTGCATTGAAATATTCAGGGCCAAATAAGCCAGCAAGATCGGCATCGCGGGGGATGACTGCATCTGCGCCCAAACGGTATATCGCGTCGGCCTTGTTGGCGCCTGCCATTGCGGTGACCTTTGCGCCGCGGCGTTTGGCCAGCTGCACTGCTGCGCTGCCGACACCACCCGAAGCGCCCGTAATCAGGACATGCTCACCGCTGGTCAGTGCAATTCGCGTCAACATATTTTCGGCGGCGGAATATGCGCAAGGGATGCTGGCCAGTTCAGCATCGCTCCAGCTGGATTTAATACCGTGCGCATGCACCGACGGCACCCGTGCATATTCGGCAAATGCCCCGTCCACTTCTGATCCGAAATATTGCCCCTCTATTTGCACAGAACCGCGAAAATATGGTTCAACCAATACCCGTTCACCGATCCGTATACTGTCCACATTTGCGCCCACTCCGACAATCCGTCCGCAGGCGTCTGCACCCTGAATACGCGGAAACCGAAATGCCGCGCCGGACCAGCCGTCGTCTTGCGCCGCTGCGAAGCCCAATGCGCCAGCAGCATCTGTTGCCTGCGCTACGGACTTGGAATACCAGCCAATCCGCGTGTTGATGTCGGTATTATTGACCCCAGCGGCGCCAATTTTTATCAATACATCGTCCGGGCCGAGCGCAGGAACGGGGACATCGCTGCGTATATCAAGCGTTTCAAAGCCGCCATTGCCGGTCAATACGACGGCGCGCATGGTGGCTGGTATAAAGGCCGGCAAAGTGGTCGCTGTCAATCCGCCCGCGCCAACCCGAATTGGTGCAAATACCATTTCTGGAAATTGATGACGCTGCCTTCCTGATCCGAATAGCGCCCCGGGCGGTAACGACTGGACATTATGCCGTTCTGGTTATTCTCGGTGATCACTTTGTCCTGCGTGGTGGTGGCGTGATAGCCCCAGATCATCTTGTCGATATCCACCTCATCCTCGGTTGCACGGCCATCGACGAGCCAGATCATTTCCACATCAGATGCAAGCGCGCTGCGCGGGGTGAATTGGAAAAGGATGACAAAATGATCGTCAGCAACAATCTGGCTGAATGGGCTGAAGCTTAAGTGCATGCGCCCACCATCGGCGGCGGTGCGTTTGCCCATTAGCGGTGCTGGCGCGGTGCCGTCTTGAGTCTCGGCGGCCCAGCCCTCTTTGTTCATTCGCTGCATCATCAGGCGCATATGGCTGCTGTCCGCCGCATCATCGATGGTGCTAATGGGGCGACCAAGGGCGGCGGCTTTCTGCTCCCATGCCTGTAGCTTCGGCGCAAAGCTGGCGATGGCATCCGCCGGACCAGAGCTCGGCCCTGCACCCACTGCGACGAGCGATTCCGACGCATGCATTGAGCAGAATTCAGGGTGCGACGGAACGCAGTGATAGCATTCAAAGAAATTCTCAACGACAAGCTTCCAATTGGCGGTCGTGGGGTAGCTTCCGGCATGGGCGATGCGTGCGTCGGCAAACCCGTGATAATCGAGGATTGGCCCCATATCACCAAAAGTTGCTTCGAAATCAACGGGTTCATCCTCACTCATATTGATGAAGATCAGGCCGTGAAACACCCGGATGTGGCAAGCGAGCAAGCCATTTTCGGCCTTGTCAAAATCTTCAGGCATCAAGCGCGCAGAGATGAGCCGTCCGTCCAACCCGAATGTCCAGGCATGGTAGGGGCAAACGAGGCGCGGCGCGTTTCCGCTTTCGGCTTGGCAAATTGTCGAGCCGCGGTGGCGGCACACATTGAAGAATGCACGGACGTTTTCGGCATTTTCGCGGATCACGATGATCTGTTCACCGCCGATTTTGAACAGGAAATAGTCGCCCTTGTTCGGGATGCGCGAAACATGGCCTGCGACGATCCATTTCTGGCTGATCACTTGGTCAAAGTCAGCCTTGAACACGTCTTCGCTCACGTAAAATTCTTGCGGCAAGCTATAGCCCTCGTGCACGGATTCGGCGAGGTTCGTCATTAATTCACTTTGGTTCATTAGATCTTTATCCGTGTGTTCGCGGGGTCAAACATGGGTTTGATCGAGGCGACCGCAGGATAGCGGACCCCCGCAATTTCGATTTCATAATCGTCGGCGCCAATCGGACCGACCACGCCGCCGTCTGCTGCATCGACATAGCCCAGCGCGCATGCTGCGCCCAGTGTATGCGCGTACATGCCCGAGCGGATATAGCCTGCGATCCGGTCGCCCTGCCAAATCGGCTCATTATGATAAAGCATCGGCTGCGGATCGTTGAGCAGGAATTGCACAAGCCGCTGTTTCAGGCCCAATTCTTTTTGCGCCACCAATGCATCGCGCCCGATAAAACCGCCCGGCTTGTCCATCTTTACCGCAAAGCCAAGTCCCGCCTCAAGCGGCGTATCTTCATCGGTAATATCATGCCCCCAGTGGCGATATCCCTTTTCCATGCGCAGCGCATTGAGCGCGTGATACCCGCAATGTTTAAGGCCAAATGCTTCGCCCGCCGCTACGATTTCGTCATAAACGCCGGCCATAAACTCAGTGGGGATATACAACTCCCAGCCCAATTCGCCGACATAGGTAATACGGCTGGCGCGCACGATAGCATAGCCAAGTTCGATTTCCTGAGACGTCGCAAAGGGAAAAGCCTCGTGCGACAGATCATTGGGGCTGATCGACTGAAGCAACGCGCGGGCATTTGGCCCCATGATCGAAATCACACCCATGCCCGATGAGATATTGGTGAGCACGGCATGTGCATCGTCTGGGGTATGGCGTTTAAGCCAATTGAAATCCTTAACTTCGGTTTCTGCGCCGGTTACGATCAGATATGCGGTATCGGTCAGACGCGTAACGGTCAGATCGGCTTCAATCCCGCCCTTGTCATTCAGCCACTGCGTATAGACCAGCTTGCCCGGCGCGACGTCGACATCATTGGCGCAGACGCGGTTCAACACCGCGCATGTATCGCGGCCTTCCAGCCGGAATTTGGCAAAGCTAGACTGGTCAAAAAGCCCCACCGCCTCACGCACGGCTTTACATTCCGCCGCATTGGCATCGAACCAGTTTTGGCGGCCATAGCTATATTCATATTTGGGCGCACTGCCCGGTTCACCATACCAATTGGGCCGTTCCCACCCGAACGCCTCACCATGGCATGCACCCGCCGCGACCAACCGGTCATGCAGCGCAGATTTGCGCACGCCGCGCGCGGTTTCATATTGCTTGAACGGATAATGGGTGGCGTACAGCAAACCGAGACTTTCGGTGACGCGTTCGCGCAGATATTTGCGGTTGACCTGAAACGGCATGTTGCGGCGGATGTCGACCGCCCACAAATCGGCAGGGGGAATGCCATCACGGATCCAGTCGGCCATAACTTTGCCGACACCGCCTGCCGACTGCAGGCCAATGGAATTTAGGCCAGCGGCGACGAAGCAACCTCTCAATTCCGGGCTTTCGCCTAGATGATAGCGCACGTCTGGCGTGAAGCTTTCGGGGCCGCAGAAGAATTTTTGGATGCCTGCTTTTTCTAGCGCAGGTACGCGGCGCATCGCGTCGAGCAACAACGGTTCGAAATGTTCAAAACTGCCGGCGATTTCATCGAAGCAGAAATCTTCGGAAATCCCATCCATGCCCCATGGCCGCGCATTGGGTTCAAACGCGCCGACGAGCAATTTGCCCGCGTCATACTTATAGTATCCGCAATAGTCGTAATCACGCAGCACGGGCAGCGTGTTGTCGATTCCTTCGACGCCTTCGAACAATACATAATAATGCTCACAGGCGTGCAATGGGGCCGCGACGCCGACGCTCGCGGCCAGATCACGCGTCCACATACCGCCGCAAATGACGACATAATCGGCATCGATGCTGCCGTCATCGGTATCAACGCCCGTAACGCGGTCACCGTTGTGGCGGATTTTAGTGACTTTGGTGTTTTCGAAAACCCGTGCGCCGCCCGTCCGCGCGCCCTTTGCCAGCGCCTGCGTAATATCTACCGCATTGGCGTATCCGTCGCTAGGGATATGAATGCCGCCAATAACATCATCGACATTGACGATGTTGGCGCGTTCTTTGATCTCCTGCGGTGTTACAACATGCACGGGCAAGCCGAATACTTTGGCCATTGATGCGCTTCGTTTCAACTCCTCGAACCGCTCCATATTGGTCGCCATAGAGATTGAGCCGCATTGCCGGTATCCGGTCGCCTGACCCGTTTCTGCCTCAAGCCCGTTATATAATTCGCCGGTATATTTGGCGAGCTTGGTCATATTGATGCTGGGGCGCAATTGACCGACCAATCCCGCCGCATGCCATGTTGTGCCGCTGGTCAGTTGCTTGCGCTCTAACAAGACAACATCATCCCAGCCAATTTTGGTGAGATGATAAGCGATAGAACAGCCGATCACGCCGCCGCCAATGATGACGACTTTCGCTTTTTTGGGAAGGTCCGCCACGAACTAAACCTTCATCTTTGCATTGTCGGGATCGTAAGCAGGATGCTCCAGCACCGTCCCCTTGCGCCGCTCGCCTTGCAGTATGATGTCAAAGTTAGATCCCGGCGCGGCATTCTCAATCGGCACACAGGCGAAGAACAGGCTCTTGCTAACACGGTGGCCATAGCCGCCCGATGTCGTCAGTCCGACACATTCATCGCCAATCATGCAAGGTTCAGCACCGCGCACGTCGACGTTACTTGCGTCCACTTCGCCGTATACGATGCGAAAGCGGTCAGGCGCATCGATCGTCGCTTGCTTGCCAATGAAATCTTCTTTTTTGAAGTTGATGAACCGGGGCATATCCGCCTCGATCATCGTCAGCTCGTTGGTCAACTCCGACCCCCAAGCCTTGTAAGCTTTTTCAGTCCGCATCGAATTGGCGGCATATAGGCCGTAATTAACGATGCCATATTCCTGACCCGCGTTCCACACCGCGTCATACAGCGCAGCGAGATCGCCCATGGCAGGGTGTAATTCCCAGCCAAGCTCGCCAGCATACGACACACGCAGTGCGCGCATCTTGATGCCAGCAATCGTGACCTCTTGACCGCTCAACCAGCGAAAGCCTTCGTTGCTCAAATCCGCATTGGTCAGCTTGGACAAAACATCGCGTGAACGCGGGCCGTTCATCACCAGCACACCCAAGTCCATCGTGAGGTTGCGGATCGTCACATCTTCACTCGGCAGTTTGCTCTGGATCAACAAGTCCCAATCGCGCTGCTCCGCCGCTGCAGCGGAAAGGCAATAGAAATGATCGTCAGCAAAGCGCGTGACTGTCATCTCGCCGTAAATGCGGCCTTGCACAGACAGCGGATGAACCAACCCAATCCCGCCCAGCTTCTTTGGCATACGGTTGGCGCAGATGCGGTTGAGGAACGCCTCTGCGTCCGGCCCCGTCACATCATATTTGGCAAAGCCCGAAAGATCGAGCACGCCGACACGTTCGGCAACGGCTTTTACTTCGGCTGCGACCGCATCGAAGCTGTTGGTCCGCTGATAACCGCCTATTTCCTCTGCACCGTCGAGCGCAAAAAATTTGGGCCGTTCCCAGCCATAGGTTTCGCCATAAACCGCGCCAGCGGATAGCAATTGGCCATAAAGTGCGCTCATTTTCTGCGGGCGGCCATCAGGCTCTTCTTCGCCCGGCAAACGCGTGGTGAACGTCATCCGGTAATCGAGGAACACCTTGTCGCGGCTATATTGTTCGTCCGCGTAGGGGCCATAGCGGCGCGGATCGAATTCGGTCATGTTGATGTCAGCATCGCCAAACACCATCCACTGCGCCATATATTTGCCAGCGCCGCCGCCTTGTGCGATGCCGAACGATGTACCGCAGCAATGCCAGAAATTGGTAAGACCCACCGCTGGCCCCAGCAGCGGCCCACCATCTGGCGTATGTGGGATCGCGCCGTTGACGAAACGGCGCAGGCCAACCTCGCCAAACACCGGCATGCGTTCAATCGCGCGTTCCAACCACGGTGCAATCCGCTCCAAATCCTCCGGGAATAACTCGCTGGTTGAGTTCCATTCCGGATGCCCACCGCGCGGCGCCCATGCCTCGGCCAGACCCGTGCTTTCATAAACACCTATCAGCCCGCTCTTTTGCTCCTGCCGGAAATAGCCCGAGACATGCGGACAGCGCATTACGGGGATTTCCTCCTCGCGGTCCTTAAACGCCGGAATCGGATCGGTGACGACATAATGATGTTCCATATTGGTCACCGGAATGTCGATACCCGCCATCTGCGCAATTTGCCTCGCATAGCATCCTGCGGCATTGACCACGATCTCGGCGCGAACCGTGCCTTTTTCGGTCTCCACATCCCATTCGCCCGATGGCAATTGGGTGAGAGCGGTAACGCGGTTCTTGCGCACAATCTTTGCGCCCATATTCTTCGCGCCAATCGCCAGCGCGTTACAAATGCCCGATGGGTCTGCATGGCCATCGCTGGTCGTGCGTGCACCGGCAATCACACCGTCCAAAGTCATAAAAGGATTGTGGCGCAGGATTTCCTCAGGCGGAATGATCTCCATTTCGAACCCGATAATTTTCGACATTCCATGAATATATTTGAACCACGCCAGTTCGCGTTCGTTGGTCGCCAGCCGGATACCGCCCGATTTGTGCCAGCTGACATATTGCCCCGTCAGCCCTTCGAGCCGGGGATAAAGATCATTGCTATAGGCATGCATCTTCGCAAGATTATAGCTGCCGGTAATATTAGGACACTGCCCCGCCGCGTGCCATGTTGACCCCGACGTCAGCTCATCCTTTTCGATCAGAAGGCAATCGGTCCATCCCAATTCGGCAAGATGGTAAAGTAACGACGCTCCCATTATCCCGCCACCAATTATGACTACACGCGCGCTGGATTGCATGAAAATTTCGTCTCTATTCGATTGATGTATGAATCTGACACTATGCCGCAATGAAGGCCCAGCACAATTGTGCAATTCGCCGTGATTGGTTCAAAAAATTTTATGGTCAGGTCTTCAAAACGGATGCGGCGCAATAGAAAAACTGGCTGACTACATTAGCAAACCGTAATAACGGCGTCATAAAATTTCTGCATACCGAAGCTGACAGTTATTAAATGCTGTTGAAACGAGTAACAATGTCGGCGCTTTCAATCTCTATTCCCAAAACAGACATCAAAGCGTTCTTATTGTGCGCATTCAGAATGGCGTGGATCGTGCTAACATTGGCCGCGTTGCTGCCACTGCACCTGATTTGGCACATGTTGAAGCTGCCATCGCCATGGGCGATGATGTTCCTGCGCGGATCTGGCCGGGCCTTGGGCGCACGCGTCACTGTGCATGGTCGGCCCCTGCGTCAGAACGTTTTTTTCGTTGCCAACCATTTGTCATGGCATGACATACCGATTTTGGCCGGGATTACAGGAAGTGCATTTGTTGCGCAGGACGGCGTCCGCAATTGGCCAGTTATCGGCTGGCTGGCAAAGCTGAACCGGACAATTTTCATCAGCCGATCCAACAAGCAAAATGTCGCCGGACAAATAGCCGAGCTGCGCGCAGCTATCGCAGAAAACTGGTCAGTCACATTATTTCCCGAGGGCACAACCTCGGACGGGCGCGGTCTGTTGCCGTTCAAGCAGTCCTTATTTGCAACATTGGTGCCACCGCCCAAACCAATGATGATCCAACCAGTCTTGCTTGATTATGGCAAGGCCGGGCCAGACATAGCTTGGCTTGGTGAAGAAACCGGCTGGCAAAGCGCATGGCGCGCGTTTACTCGTCCTGGAACTTACAACGTGAACATCCACTTTCTGGAACCGTTTGATCCTGCGCAACTCGCGGACCGCAAAATAGTGTGCGCGCTTGCGCGGGCGCGTCTGGCGGATGCTTTGTCTGTCTCACTTGGATATAGCGTCAGTTATTAGGTCCTGACCCTAAGCATTGGCGGCAACATTCGCGCAAAATAATTCATCCAAATTGCCAAATTTTTCAATTGTCCTATTTGGCCGTCCCGCCTTAACTCATCGTCGGACAGATGGTGAATGCCGCTTTTGCTGAGGATACTCGGCAGTTGGATAGGGCAATGAAGCCATGCGGGGAAGAACTGGGCATTATCATGAAAATCGGATTTATCGGCCTTGGCAATGTTGGCGGAAAGCTAGCAGGAAGCCTGATCAGAAATGGGCATGACGTTACCGTTCGCGATCTCGACGCTGCACTTGTCGCAGAATTTGTCGCGCGCGGGGCAAAATCAGCAGATTCACCTAAAGCATTGTGCGAAGCGGCCGACCTGATCGTCACCTGCCTGCCGTCACCCGCAGCAAGCGCGGCCGTTGCAGAAGGCGAAGATGGTTTCCTACAAGTCATGCGCCCCAAGCAGGTCTGGCTGGAAATGAGTACCACCGATTATAGTGAAATCATCCGGCTTGGCGCGTTAGTGGAGGCGCGCGGTGCGATGTTTATGGAATGCCCAGTTTCTGGGGGATGTCACCGCGCCGATACGGGGAATATCGCAATATTTGCGGGCGGCCCGCGCGCGGCGTTTGAATTTGTATTGCCGGTGCTCACCGCAATGGGCCGCCGGATATTGCATACTGGCGACTTGGGCACCGCGTCACAATTAAAGGTCATGACCAACTATTTATGCACGGTGCATCTGGTGGCACTCGCCGAGGCATTGACCACGTGCAAGGCCATCGGTTTGGATATGAACACGACCTATGAAGCGATAAAGATCTCTTCAGGCAACAGCTTCGTCCACGAAACCGAGAGCCAAGTGATCCTGAATGGAAGCCGCGACATTAACTTTACAATGGATCTGGTCAGCAAAGATGTCGGCTTATTCGACAAGATCGCACACGCCGCCAACGTACCCGTTGAGCTTTCCCCGCTGATTGTCAAAATCTTCAAAGAGGGCGAAGCATCGTTTGGTTCACGCGAATTTTCGCCGAATATCATCCGCCGTTATGAAGAACCGCTAGGCATCAAGGTGCTGGGCACAGGTTTTCCTGCGGATATGATCGACGATGAACCCGAAGAACCCGGCTATGAAGTGGTGCCGAAGCGGTAGGTATCTATCACATCGCTGCAACAAACGCCGCTGCGTTTTTACCTGCTTGTGCTGCGCCATATCCTGCGCGGTATATGCCGCCGCCAATGCCAAAACCGCTGGCACCCGCGTCACGGTAACTGCCGAGAATCTCTGCCGATACGCCGCCCACAACCAGCACGACCGCGTCCGCCGGTAACACTGCCCGCATTGCCCGAACGGCGGCGGCAGATACCAGTTCGCCGGGAAATAATTTTACGGCATGCGCGCCTGCATCCAGCGCGGCAAATGCTTCGGTTGGGGTCAGGCACCCGGGCGCACTTATCATACTAGCCGCCAACGTACTGCGGATCACATCCCGGTTCATATTGGGCGATACAATGATTTGCGCGCCAGCCGCTTTGCAGTGCGCAACATCATCAGTATTCAGCACAGTGCCAGCGCCGACAATGGCGGCATCGCCAAAATGCGAAGCAAGGCGGGATATCGAGGTAAACGGATCGGGCGAGTTCAGCGGCACTTCAATCACGCGCACGCCGGCGTCAAAAATTGCCTGCGCCACGGCAATAACCTCATCGGGTTTTACCCCGCGCAAAATGGAGATGATTGGCATGTCGGTGATTGACCGGCGGAACCGTGCGGCAATATCGGCACTGCTCACGTGCTTTTCCCTTGATATAATGTGCGTGCAACCGCGTCCGCCCATCCATCTAGCCGTGCTTGCCGCAAATCGGGTGCAATCTTTGGTGAAAATTGTTCAACATTGCCGCGCATAACCGATGCTGCTTCGAGCGACGCGTAAAGCCCGCCGCCTACGCCCGCCAGCATTGCCGCACCCAGCGCCGTTGTTTCGACAAATTTCGGCCGTTCAACCGTAATGTTCAGCATGTCGGCCAAATCCTGCGCCATCCAGTCGTTCGCCACCATCCCGCCATCGATACGCAATTCCTGCCAATCGCAGCCATCGGCTGCATAGGCGGTTTTCAGATCATTCGCCTGATGCGCCATCGCCTCCAACGCGGCGCGGGCAATATGCGCCTTTTGCGCAGAGAAACTCAGGCCGCTGATACTGCCGCGTGCATCGGGCCGCCAATAGGGAGCGCCCAGACCAGACAAAGCGGGGATGATATACACTCCGCCATTATCGGGCACGCTGCGCGCCAATGGCTCGGTTTCCGCAGCCCCGCCGATCAATCCCAGATCATCGCGCAGCCATTGGATCAAGCTGCCTGCGACGAACACCGATCCTTCGAGCGCATAATGCCGCTCGCCGTTTAACTGCCACGCAATCGTCGATAGCAATTTATGCTTTGACTGCGGCAATTTGCGGCCCGTTTGCGTTAGGATAAACGCGCCTGTGCCAAATGTCGCTTTGGTCTGGCCGGGCAAAAGGCATCCCTGACCGATGGTTGCGGATTGCTGATCCCCCGCCATGCCCGTAATCTTAATCGGACCGCCAAACCATGCGGGCAACGTCGTGCCAATGTCGCCTGCGCAATCGGTAATTTCCGGCAATATGCCGCGCGGTACACCGAACAAATCCAGCAAGCCATCGTCCCAGCCGCTGCTGCCAATCGCCATTAGCGCCGTGCGTGACGCGTTGGTGGCATCACTCACATGCGCTCCGCCCGTTAGCCGGAACACCAGATAGCTTTCGATAGTTCCCACCGCCAGATTATCGCCAGCCGCCGCCAATTGCGGCCAATTCTTCAGGGCCCAACCGATCTTGCTGCCCGAAAAATAGGGGTCGAGCAGCAATCCGGTTTTAGCCTGCACATTGTCTTCATGCCCTGCGGCTTTCAGCGCCGCACAATCATCTGCCGTGCGTCTGTCTTGCCACACGATGGCAGGTGCGAGTGGCTCTCCAGTCCGCCTGTCCCAAAACACAATGGTCTCGCGCTGATTGGTAATACCGATGGCTGCAATTTTATCTGCACCGCCTGCCTTCGTCACCATCTGGCGCGCACAGGCCAGGGTCTTGTCCCAAATCTCACTGGCATCATGCTCGACCAGACCCGGGGCAGGGTAATGCTGTTTCAGCGGCGCTCCGGCACTGCCCAAAGGCGCGCCATCGGCGGCAAACAGCATCGCCCGCGTCGACGTGGTACCCTCATCAATGACCAGTATCGCTTTACTCATCCACGCGTCGCCGCTGAATCAAGGGCGGCATTTTCGGCCATCCGCATCGCTTTTCCCTGCGCGCTCAAGATAAAGACTTCACGGTTTTTGAAAACGAGGCGGTTGACGATCAACGCAACAGCAACCGAACTGACCAAAACAAACACCATCACATCGATATAATGCAATCCGGGCATGCCCCAATGCTGATAGTAAGTTTGCCCGTCAAATGCCGCATTGGGTTTATAGAGTATAAAATTGTGGAATGCATAAAAACCCGCACCCCATATCAGCCCCGCAATTGCGGCAAGCGCATCGACATTGCGGAACAGCAGTCCGGCAACAAATGCGGACAGGATCGGCATCGAAATTAAGCCATTCAATTCCTGTAACAGGTTGATAATACTACCCTCTGGATTATCG
Source organism: Sphingomonadales bacterium (assembly GCA_031415335.1). Taxonomy (GTDB): domain Bacteria; phylum Pseudomonadota; class Alphaproteobacteria; order Sphingomonadales; family Sphingomonadaceae; genus Sphingorhabdus_B. Next base: position 62,627 of record JANORM010000021.1, read on the forward strand.
AAAACCGGGATCATCAATATTGTCGTGATCGTCAGCACAACAGACGCGATTGCGGAGATCATCCACGGTTTTTCAACAGGCCGGATGAACTTATTGTGAAAGTCCATGGTGTAAAGCGCGACTGAGCTGTTCAAAATGGCGCTGGTATGCGCAATCACCGCCGCTGCCATCATCGCTGCAAACGCGCCCGACATCCACGATGGCAGCACCTGTGCCACCAATTGCCCATAAGCAGCATCATTGACATCGCCGAACAGTTTGAAAGCGACCACGCCGGGGATCACCACGATTGCGGGGATGATGAGTACACGCACCGCGGCTGCGGCAAAAACGCCCTTTTGCGCTTCTTTCACATTGGGTGCGGCCATGGCTTTTTGGGTGATATTCTGGTTGGTCGACCAATAGAATATCTGAATGAAAATCATTCCGGTGAATAAAGTGTGGAATGGGATCGGCGAATTGTTTGCGCCGATCATCGTGGTGCGAAATTCGGGGACGCCAGTAAATATATCAAAATTGACCGCCGATAACGCCAGAAATACCACCAGCAACGCAATGGCGAGCAAGCCAATCCCGGAATAGGTGTCCATCACCGCCACCGCACGAAGGCCGCCCGAAATTGTATATGCCGCCGCGATTACGACCATCGGTACAGCATAGACCAGCAACGAATATTGAGTACCAAACAAAGACTGTAAAAACAGGCTTCCGCTATACAATGCCGCTGGCAGATAAATCAGGACATTGCCTGCCAGAAACAGCGCGGAAATCACCGTCCGGATACTGCCGCCTTTATATCGGCGCTCCAGCAATTCGGTGACGGTGGTGCATTTGTTGCGATAGTAGATTGGCACAAACACAAATGCCAATATCATTAGCCCGACAAACCCCGACAGCTCCCACCACGCCAGCAGCAGCATTTGATTGCCGTTCATCCCCACCAATTGCTCGGTGGACAGGTTGGTGAGCGTGATCGAACCTGCCACAAACAGCCAGCTAAGTCCGCCGCCTGCCAAAAACACTTCTTTCGAACTGCCATCGCGGCCCGCACCTTTGCCGTGGACTTTCAAATATGTCATCAACGCGATCAATGCGGTTAACCCAAAGAAAATCACGATTTGTAATGCGGAACCGCTCTGTGCGAACATGCTATGCCTCTCCCTTGCGATCCAGCGCCCTTTGCATAAATATTATTATTGGGCTTGATCGTTGAAAACTACTTTTCTTTTGCAAAAACGCAAGTAACGAATTCCAACATAAGGCGCTACCTTAACCGCAGGCTCAGTCACAGGCAGAAAATTCCTATGGATCATATTCGTTTCGATGCCGGCGAGATGACCTTCATAGTTAAATGTGCGGTGGGTGCGCCGTTACACATCCTGTATTGGGGAAAAAAGCTGTCGCCAGCGGTTGGCCTTGACGATGTTGCACGCCTATCAACGCGGCAGGGCGCGCATGGCAATGAGAATGTAAACATAGTGCCATCGATTTCGTTGGAACCCGGCATCGGCCTGATGGGGCCAAGCGGGCTTAGCGCACATAGGAATGGGCAGGATTGGGGCAGCCGATTGTTGGTCACCCACGCCCAAACCGATGGCAAGATCGCCAATATTACCGCCAGCGATGCCGCAACTTTGTTGTCAATAACGTATCAGATTGCATGTCATCCAGTGACTGGCCTGTTACAAATATCATCGCAGTTGACCAACAATGGAAAAGCGCCAGTTACGTTGGACAAGATGGCGACTGCGTGCTTGCCAATTCCGCAGCACATGACCGACATTATCGGGTTTTCGGGCCGCTGGTCCGGCGAATTTCGGCGCGAACGGTTAAAGCGGTTTTCGGGCACATATCTGCGCGAGAATAAGCGCGGACGGACATCGCATGACAGCTTCCCCGCGATCATCCTATGCGCCGATGACGCGCGCGAACAAAGCGGAGAAGCGTATGCATTGCATTTGGCGTGGAGCGGAAATCACATAATCCGCGCCGATACACTCAGCGATGGCCGCGTATTTGCGTCGCTGGGCGCCTATTTCTTCCCCGGCGAAATGCGTTTGGGTGCAGGCGAAACTTATGCCAGCCCCGCAATCGTTGCGGGTTACAGCGCATCGGGCCTGTCGGCGCTTAGCCGCCAATTTCATGGCCATGTGCGCGAAAATCTGTTGCGCCCCGCCGTGCGGGTCCGCCCGCGTCCGGTGCATTATAACAGTTGGGAAGCGGTGTATTTTGACCATGATTTATCCCAGCTTAAGGCAATAGCAGAAAAGGCCGCGACAATTGGCGTGGAACGGTTTGTGCTAGACGACGGCTGGTTTGGTTCGCGCCGAAATGACAAATCGGGCTTGGGCGACTGGACGGTTTCGGATGCGGTTTACCCAGACGGCCTGAAACCATTGATCGATCACGTCACTGGGCTGAGTATGGAAATGGGCATTTGGTTTGAACCCGAAAATGTCAATCCCGATAGCGACCTTTTCCGCGCGCATCCCGATTGGATATTGCAAATAGACAATGTCGAACAAATCCCATTTCGGCATGAATATGTGCTCGATATCTCGCGGCCCGAAGTATCCGAATATTTGTTCGGCCAAATTGATGCGATCCTGACTGAATATGACATTGGTTATGTCAAATGGGACATGAACCGCGACCTAAACCATCCCGGCGGCATCGGCGGCAGGGCAGCGGCGCATGCGCAAGTGCTGGCGCTATACAAGTTGATCGAACGAATTCGCGCTGCGCATCCGGCGGTTGAAATCGAAAGCTGCGCTTCGGGTGGTGGCCGCGCCGATATGGGTATATTGCAGCATACCGACCGGATTTGGACATCGGACACCAATGACGCAATTGACCGTCAGGACATTCAGCGCGGGGCGAGTTACTTTCTACCGCTGAATGTTTTGGGCAGCCATGTTGGTCCAGCGCATTGCCATGTCACGGGCCGCACGATGTCGATGGCGATGCGCGCCGCCACCGCAATGTTCGGCCATATGGGCGCGGAGTTAAACCTGCTGACCGAGCTCGAGCCAGATTTGGCGGAGTTGAAAGCCGCGATTGCGTTATACAAGTCGCACCGTGATTTATTGCACAGCGGCGATATGTACCGCCTTGATACCGCCGATTATTTGAATGCGGTTGGAATCATAGCGCCGGACAAGAGTGAGGCCTTGTTCTCCGTGGCATATTTGACTGGCCACAACAGCAGTTTGCCCACGCAGCTGGCGTTTGATGGCTTGGACCCGTTGGCGCAGTACCGGATGAAATTAATGTGGCCCGCGGCCTGGGAACCCGTGATTTCGCCGTGCATAATCGATGCGTTGGACCTAAAAGGTGCAGGGTCAGTTTTCAGCGGTGCTGCTTTGATGCATATCGGCATGCAATTGCCGCTTTCATTGCCACAGACTGTGTTGCTATTCCGCCTAACCAGAGAATGAACAGAGATAATTGCATGCATGACATGTTAGTAATTGGCGGCGGCGTGAACGGCGTGGGAATTGCCCGCGACGCGGCGGGACGCGGGCTTGATGTGGTGCTTTGCGAGAAAGACGACATTGCCAGTCACACGTCTTCGGCCAGTTCAAAACTGATCCATGGCGGCTTGCGCTATTTGGAAAACTACGAATTTCGCTTGGTGCGTGAATCTTTGGGCGAACGCGAAATATTGCTGCGTGCTGCTCCGCATGTCATCTGGCCGATGCGGATTGTGTTGCCAGTATTGGCCGGAATGCGACCCGCATGGATTATCAGGATAGGCCTGTTTATTTACGATCATCTGGCCAAACGTGCGATCTTGCCGGGAACCAAATCCCTCAACCTGCGGAAAACATTGCAGGGCCAGCCGCTGAAAAAAAGCCTATTGAGGGGTTTTGAGTATTCCGATTGCTGGGCCGATGATTCCCGGCTGGTTGCGATCAACGCGGTTGATGCGGCGCAGCGCGGTGCGGCGATAATGACGCGAACCGAATGCGTCGCTCTGGACCGCCACCTGGACCATTGGACCGTCACATTGCGCGATGAACATGGCGCACAATCGGTTATCAAAGCCCGGCTGATTGTGAATGCCGCTGGACCGTGGGTGGAAAAAATCCAGGAGCAGTTTGGCAAATTACTGAACCACTCTGCGGTGCGTCTGGTAAAGGGCAGCCATATCGTTACCCGCCGCTTATTTGACGGCGATCACGGCTATATCTTTCAAGCCGCCGATGGCCGCGTGATTTTCGCCATGCCGTATGAGGATGATTATACGTTAATTGGAACCACTGATATTGAATGGGAATTGGACAGCGGCCCGGTGGTTATATCAGCCGAAGAAACAAGCTATTTGTGCGAAGCGGTTAACGAGTATTTTGAAACACCAATCACCCCGAATGATATCATCTGGAGCTATGCTGGAATCCGGCCCCTTTTTGACGATCAAGCCGAAACTGCCAAGGTCGTCACCCGCGACTATGTATTTAACTTGGACGGGGACGGCGTCAGTCATGCGCCCATTTTGTCGGTGTTTGGCGGCAAGCTGACGACATACCGGAAATTGGCCGAGCACGCGATGGAAAAGCTAACATCTTTTTATCCAGATATGGGCCCCGCATGGACACATGATGCGTCATTGCCGGGCGGCGATTTTGCGATTGACGGGGTTTCCGCCCTGCGCGCAAAAGTCATGGCGCAATATCCGTGGCTGGATACAGCTCAAATCGCGCGCATGGTGCAAGCATATGGAACGCGGATTTTCATGGTCCTTGAGGGTGCGGCTAGCGCGGCTGATTTAGGGCATCATTATGGGGTAGGTCTGTATGATGCCGAAATAAGATATTTGTGCGCAACCGAATATGCCAAAACCGGTGAAGATATTTTGTGGCGCAGATCTAAGCTGGGCCTGAAAATGAGCCATCAAGAAATTCAGGCGGTCGAAGATCGCATGCGACAAAAAACGCCCGCTTAAACCGGTACAGTTATATTTTTACCGCTAAACACGGCCTGCCAATTTTCAATCTCAGACACCACAATTTCGTCGATGGCATGGGCAAGATTTGACACGCGCGGATATGTAATTTGGTTATCTGGCGCAGCGAGTAGAATGTCCGTACGCTCGGCAATAGCATCCAATTTTGTGGCAGTAATTTCGGAGATAGCGGCAAAGCGTTCAAAATCCCCAAAATAGTGGATGCCAGCAAACGCCCCACCAAGCGTCGGGAATAATACGCCAAGGAACGTGAATGTTTTGGCAATGGCGTGGGGCCATCCGGATGGCAACGTCGACAACGCCGCCCCCGCCTCCACCGTTAAATAGATGGCAACGGACAGCACCGCCAAAATGAACAGCCGTTCCGACAGCTTGTCTAGATTATGTTGAACCTGTTTCAGCCGCGATGCTTTGGCGGTGTGATAATCACGCTGCGGCACGATATGGTGATCGCGCATCAGGACCAACGCGCCGCGCAGGTAATTCGGCGTCACGACCATGCGCGGCAAGCCCAAATCACCGAGCGCATGGATGGCGTAATATTCAGGCCAAGCGGCACCGGGCCCGCGCGGCCATCGGCCGACTGACCTTGCGACGCCCAGCAGCAACAAAATTGGGGCATGCCGGAAATATTCCGCTACGCGCCGCGTTTCAAACCAGCGCCCATGCCAGCGCCGTCGCCGTCCAAAGAAAGTGATTGCCACGATGCCGCCAAGCAACAGGAATTCAAAAACCGCAAAACTCCATTTTTGTTCAACTGAAGCAACGGGTAAATAAGCAATCCCGCCAATAATCGCCAAAGCCGACAGGAAAAAACTGGTAATCATGCTGCCGCGATATGCATCCGATAAATATGTCGACACGCCGTCGGCCCACGCAAATGGCCGCAAAACGGCACTGCCTATTTTGTCGGTTAGTATTGGGTCAACGCCAGCCAATTGATTGACCGCCGCCAATAATGGCGCGCCTGATCCGGCGGCGATTTCATCAGGGCGTTCATAACGCTGCGTTAGGTTTTTGAATAGGCCCGCGCCGCCGCCGCCGAATACAACCTCAATGCGCCGATACGCCTGTAACAACGGATTGCTGCGCGGCCGCCAATGTTCCTGTGTGATGACTTTACCAAAGCTCACATCTGCGGGAAACAGCGCGTTGCCAATTAACGCAGCCAAACGGGCGTCGCGGGCGCTATTTTCGGACGCTGATGGTGCGGCCAACGATTCTGGCGCGGTTAGTATCCGCCATTCGTCCGGTCGGCGAGCATCAATCCAGATCACCGGAACGCCCAAATTCAGTGCCGCCGATATGCTATGCCGCGTGCCGCCGACGCCGCCCGGCGTGATGCCATCCCAGATACCAATCAGAATGTCCGATTGTTCGATCATCACGCGCGCCGCAATCGATGCCCGTTCCGATGCAATGTTTTGAAAAGCAAGGCCGGATTTTTCGTCGGTATCGTCTTCCAATTTTGCGCGGAAATGCGCTGCAACCTCGGCGTCTTGTTCTGCCAATTCGAACAGATGCGCCCGCGACGATGCCGCGCGAATATCCGAAGCGCGCGCGGCTGTGGCAGGGTTGCTTGGCTCGGCTCCTGCAAGGATTGCCTCCATATCCGCGATCGAGGTGGGCTGCGCATTCACCGCAACATTCAACGCGGCCCCAAATGGCAACGGTGCAATAACGTCCCAACCCTGGGCCAATGCCAATTTAACCGACATCAGATCCGCACCATAAGCCAGCAATGAATGCAAACGCGCAGGCCCGATTTGGCATGGTGCGACTGCCGGGCGCAAATCATCAGAAATCTTGCCAATCGCCGACATCACTTGCATCAGCATCGCCTCAATCTCGGTTTGATTGGCGGCGAAAACCGCGTGATTGCCGCGGTGTCCCGTGACGCCAATGCCCAAATGAAGCGTCGGCGCGACTAACGCATCAGGATCGAGCATATGGGCGGTCATAATGCGTGATTTTTGTCCGATGGCTTCAAAACATAGCGAAGCCATATTGTTACGATATTTTACACAAACCGCAATCTCTGTTATGCTTGGCCACATAACGGCATGGTTGTCGGCAAATCCGTTTCAGCAGCATAGGGGGCGTCCTTGAACCACTCCATTATGACAAAATTGCGCAATGCCGCATTACTGCTCGCGTCAATTTGTGCGGTACAGGCGCACGCCGCGCCGCTGCCTGAAACGCCTGCACGAGACCATGTCGCGCTGTTGCCCGATACGCCCTTTGCGCAGGACGGCACTCCGCCGGTATATTGTGCCACCGGCGAAAACGATCCGCCTGGATGTGCGCCGTTTCAATCGTCATGGCCCGCGCCGCAATCTGACGCGCCGTGGCACGTGTCAATCTGGTCATTTGCGTTTGACGATTATAGCGAAGAGGAATTGGCGGTAACGCCCGAATGGGCGCGGCGGCAAAAATGCAGCGGCAGCGTGATCGCGCAGGGTTGGGTATTAACATCGGCCAGATGTATCGCAGCATATCCCGATATAACGACATTGAAAGTTCGAGTCGGCTCGAACAATCTGGCCGACAAAGAGGGCCAATTTTTACCGGTGACAAAACGCATTATCCATCCGAAATATGATGCTGAAACTGGCGAAAATGGGGTCGCACTGCTCAAAATAGCAGAGCCTAAAATCGCAGGCGATGAGCGTGCGGCCATTCCCGCCATCAACTTGACATCACGGGACATTGGCGATCTTGCTGGCGGTGAAGCCTATGCCAAGATTTTTGGTTATGCCAATGCTCGGCCTAAAACGCCAAACGAACCCGGCGCTGCAATACTTATGTATTCATACCGCCAAGTGTTGGATCAAAGCGCCTGTACATCCGGCACCGCTGAAGCCGGCACAAAAATATTCTGCACACCAATTCAGACTGGTGAAAATTGCGAGATTGGCGGGGGGGCCGTTGTTACGAACGGCTATCAAGTCGGCATCGTTCAAGGTGGCGGCTGCGATGCTGCCACAAGATCGAAATCACATTTGTTGTTGGCTCCTAATTTGCCATGGATCACAGCGCAATTGGGACCGAATTTGACACGGCTTGGCCGCGATGATGCTATCGCATTGCCCGACGCTGACTATGACGAAAACGGCAGAATTCCGGAACCGCCCGCGCAACCAGAGGGCAGTCCGAATGTTGTTCCGGTCATTTCCATCCGCAACACCCCTGCATCGCAAAGCGATGCTCCCTGGCAAGCTGCAATTTGGTCGTTCAAATACACAGACTATACTGCCGCGGAATTTCAGGCAAAGCCCGAATGGGCGCGACGGCACAAATGCGGCGGTACGTTAATCGCACTGAATTGGGTGCTCACCGCCGCGCATTGTTTAACGGGCGACCTTAAGGATCATAAAATGAAAGTGCGGCTGGGCTCCAATAGTTTGATTGGGACACAGGGAAAGTTTTTCAAGGTCATTAAAAAAGTGATCCACCCAAAATACGATGCTGCAAACAAATTGCATGATATTGCGCTGATTAAAATTGCGCCAGCAAACGGTGTGCCTGTGCATGCCGCCCGCATGTCCAAGGATGAATTTGACGACGTCCTAAATTCACGCACATATGCGCAGATATACGGATATGGCAAAACACGCGGTGGGTCGGGGTCGCCAATTTTGTTGACGGCGCAAATCCGGCTTTGGGATGCGGATGCGTGTATGCGCGCGTATGGCCATTATCCTGGCCGGATTACGCCGCAAGTGTTCTGCGCCAACGCCCCTGGCACCGATTCGTGCCAAGGCGACAGCGGCGGGCCATTGATGGCCGAAGGACAGCAGGTGGGGATTGTGTCATGGGGCGATGGCTGCGCACGCAGCGGAAAACCCGGCGTCTATACGCTGCTGAAAGCATATTTACCTTGGATCAAAAGCGTGTCTGGCGTGGCCGTTAGATAAAGCACCAATCCAGCTGTCGTTAAATCAGACCTGCCAAGGGACTGGACGGGTCAGCGTACATCCGCCGCCCCATACGCCCAGCGCGGTAGGACAAGCGCCCCGCAGCAACCGACAATCGCATCGCGCGCGCCATCATCACGGGGTCTTTCGCCTCGGCAATTGCGGTGTTCATCAGCACGCCGTCACAGCCCAGTTCCATTGCCACTGCCGCGTCGCTTGCCGCGCCAACCCCAGCATCAACCAGCACAGGCACGCTTGCGCCCTCAACGATCAGGCGGATTGTAACGCGGTTTTGAATGCCCAGACCCGATCCAATCGGCGCGCCCAGCGGCATCACAGCGACCGCGCCTGCCTCTTCCAATTGCTTGGCTGCGATGGGATCGTCGGTGCAATACACCATGGGCAAGAAACCTTCGTTGGCCAAAATCGCCGTCGCCTTCAATGTCTCACGCATATCGGGATATAGCGTCTTTGCCTCGCCCAATACCTCCAGCTTAACCAAGTCCCAACCGCCCGCCTCGCGCGCCAAACGCAATGTGCGAATGGCATCATCGGCGGTGAAACAGCCTGCAGTATTCGGCAGATAAGTATATTTTTTGGGATCGATAAAATCGGTTAACATCGGCGCGGATGGATCTGACACGTTGACGCGGCGTACCGCAACAGTGATGATTTCCGCGCCCGAAGCCGCTAATGCCGCCGCGTTCTGTTCAAAATCCTTATACTTGCCTGTCCCTACGATCAGCCGCGAATGGAATGTCCGGCCCGCCACGGTCCAGCCGTCGTTATCGTCAGGACGGCCTTGCCCTCCGCCCACAAAATGCACAATTTCAAGCGCGTCACCATCGGCCAGCATGATATCGCCCAATGTTGATCGCGGTACGATCACCAGATTGCGTTCCACCGCGACCTTAGCCGGGTCCAGCCCGATGTCTGCACACAGCCCAGCGATGTTGCCCGGCGCAACGCGGCGCGCTTCGCCGTTTAGCGTGATGTTTATTGTTGCCTTGCTCATGTTACTCAATTCCTAAACTTGCCTAAACCTGAAGGGCTGCCGACGCAGCCATGTATATCTGTTATCCAAACCGGCTATGCGGCAAAACAAACCTTGTAGGAAAGCGCTATTTTGCAGCGGCGAAAATTGGTTCCTGCGACCACTTATTCTGGGTTTAGTTGCGCCCAAGAAATGCCACAATTCTCAATCAATTTGACGATGGAAGGGAGAAAGAGCATGTTATGGCAAGGGGTAAATCATCGCTAATATTGGCGGCTGCAACTTTGACGATAAGTGGATGTTCGACACGTCCGAGATATTTTGTCGCTACAATTTCACCGCCAGCGGCCAATGTGGAGGCTTTCGACAATGATATGTTGATCTGCCGCGAGTTGGTTGGCCGAGGCTATAAATCTAATTTCAAAGCGCAGGCAGCATCGATAGGGCTGGGCACGGCAACGGGTACGGTGCTTACCGCCGTTGCGGTCAATGTGGCATTATCTAGCGGGTTCTTAACGACCACGGGAACCAGTGCGGCGGCAAATGCGCTTGTGGTTGGTGCGCCGATTATCGGCGCTGCCGTTGGGTTTGGAGTATCACGGATCATTCGATCGGGCCGGGAAAAGAAGCTGAAGACGGGGTTGTCGGATTGCTTGACGGAATATGGCTATACTGCCGTCAAATGGACTCCGGCAAAGCGCCCAGAATTGCCTGGTGCCAGCAAAAAGATGCCTGCTGCCAAGGATACCGTTTCATTACCAAGTTGAGATCAAGTTGACATTGCGGGGGTAAAACGGATTTTATCACCCGCAATGTCCATATCCGATCACTCGTGCTTTTCCGAGCGCACGGGCCTGACTTGCCCCGGCATGACAAAACCCATGCCCTCGGGCCGCGCGGCTGCGGTTTTTAGCTTGGTTTCGATGGTGCGATACTCCTCCTCCATTGCCTCGGTCACCGTGGCCCGGCTGGCTTTTAGCGCGTCGTTAAAATGGCTCATTTTTACTTCGGCCACATCGGCGTCGCCTTCGCGTAGAGCAAATAATCCGGCGCGCCGAACGACATCTTCCAAATCAGCGCCGGTAAAACGGTCGGTGCGCGCGGCGATGTCGTCTAAGTCAACGTCGGATGCCAAAGGCATTTTGGCGGTATGTATGGAAAGTATCCGCCGCCGTCCGCTGGTATCGGGTACGGTTACATAAACCAATTCATCAAATCGGCCCGGACGCAGCAACGCCGGGTCCATGAATGTCGGGCGGTTGGTCGCACCAATTACGACCACCGACTGCATTTCTTCCAACCCGTCCATTTCGGCCAGCAACGTGTTGACCACCCGGTCGGTAACCTGCGATCCGCCACCGGCGCCGCTTGTTCGCGCAGGGGCCAGACTATCAATTTCATCGAGGAACAGGATGGTGGGCGCAACTTGCCGCGCGCGGTGGAACATCCGGGCAATTTGCTGTTCACTCTCGCCGTACCATTTGCTGAGCAAGTCTGACGCCTTGATGGCAATGAAGTTTGCTTGCGCTTCACGCGCAACCGCCTGTGCCAGCAATGTTTTGCCTGTGCCCGGCGGGCCATATAATAAGAACCCTTTGGCTGGCCGTATGCCCAGCCGCCGGAATGCCGCTGGGTTTTTCAGGGGCAATTCGATGCCTTCTTTCAACCGCATCTGCGCATCGTCCAATCCGCCAATATCTTCCCAACGGACATTTGGCACTTGCACCATCACCTCGCGCATGGCGGACGGCTGCACGCGTTTTAGCGCCTCCTGAAAATCCTCCCGCGTTACTTTCAGATTCTCCAAGATTTCGGGCGCAATCTCGCCGCTACCCAAATCAATCTTGGGCATGATTCGCCGAACCGCCTCAATCGCCGCCTCGCGCGTTAACGCCGCTAGGTCCGCGCCAACAAATCCATATGTGGTGCGCGCCAACTCTTTCAAATCCACAGTGCGCCCTAGCGGCATTCCGCGTGTGTGGATGGCCAGCACTTCACGGCGGCCGGATTCGTCGGGAACGCCGATGATGATTTCTCGGTCAAATCGCCCTGGACGTCGCAGCGCTTCATCAATGGCATCAGGCCGGTTGGTAGCGGCGATCACGACCAAATTGGTCCGCGACTCCAACCCATCCATCAATGTCAGCAGTTGTGCCACTATCCGCTTTTCTGCCTCGCCGTGGACTTGATCGCGCTTGGGTGCGATTGAATCGATTTCGTCGATGAACAGGATGGACGGCGCAGCCTTGGTCGCCGCCTCGAATATCTCGCGCAGTTTTTTCTCAGACTCACCGTACGCACTGCCCATGATTTCAGGGCCGTTGATCAGGAAAAACTCAGCGTCGCTTTCATTGGCAACCGCGCGTGCCAGCCGCGTTTTGCCTGTACCTGGCGGGCCATGTAGCAACACCCCGCGCGGCGGGTCAACGCCCAGCCGCGTGAATAATTCCGGATAACGCAGCGGCAACTCGACCATTTCACGCAAGGCATTGATGGTTTCGCCCATGCCGCCCAAATCATCATAAGTAACGTCGGCGCGGCGTACCTCGTTGGCTTCGGTATATTCGGCGCGCAGCTCTATTTCGGTATCATCGTCGATATGGACAACGCCCTTGGGAACGGTTGCAACAGCAACCAGCCTGATTTCGGTTAATGCAAAGGCAGGCGCGGCCAGCATCTGGCGCAGCTGGGGCGGCATTTCGGCGGGAGCGACGCGTTGCTGTGCGTGGGTGGCAACAATATCGCCGGCGACTATGGCGCGGCCAATAAAGCTTCGGTGCAGTGCGCCCGCTGGTCCCTCAAGCCGCATTTCGCGTTGGGCCGGAGCAAAGGTAACCTTGGTCGCGGGCTTTGATGCCGCTTTTTTAATCTGTATATTGTCGCCAGCACCGACGCCAGCATTGGCGCGTAATAAGCCATCAAGCCGGATCAGTTCCAGCCCTTCATCTTCTGGATAAGGCTCGACGGCGCGCGCAGCTGTTAACCGTTTTCCGATGATTTCGATAACGTCGCCCTGCGCAATGCCATACGCCGCCATATATTCGCGCGACAGCCGGGCCAACCCGCGCCCCGAGTCCTCCGCCTTAGCATTGGCCACTTGTAGCTTCTTAACTTTTTCCTTCGCCGCCATATTGCACCTTTCTACGCCCATGATTGGCGACTGCTAGAAACTAGATGGGCAAATTTCGTTGCAGGTGCAAGGGCGTGACAGGAAAATAGGTAAAAATGCAATATCGCGGCCGCTCAAGAAAAAAAAGGGCCGACGCATGCGTCAGCCCATATAAGTCTTTAGGAGAGGATGCCTGTTAAGGCTTACTTCAAATGCACCATACCCTCTTATGCTGCAAGTGCGAACAATACAAAAATGATTGCAGAAATTGCAACCTGCTATATTATGTCGCGGATTGTAGGAGAGAATTTGATGCGCCGTTTACCCCCTTTGCGATCGTTGGAAGCCTTTGTTCGTGTCGCCAAACTAGGTTCCGCCAAAGCCGCCGCCAGCGAGCTTTCCTTGTCGCCGCCCGCGCTAAGCCGCCGGATCAAGGCGCTTGAGGATTTTATGGGCAAAAGCCTTTTCGACCGGCGCTCGCAGGCAATGGTGATTAACAGCGATGGCCGGGCCTTGCTGGATGCGATAGAACCCGCGCTTGATGCCATGGCAGAGGCGGTGGAGGAGTTGAGCGGCAAAGGCGGCGAATATCGATTACGGCTCGGCCTGCTGCCGTTATTCGGGTCACAGCGCCTGATCCCGCGCTTGCCCGAATTGCGTAAGCTGTTCCCCAAATTGCATATTGACGTCGATACATCCGGTCATGCCGAAAACTTGCTGGGTGATGTGGTCGATGCAGCGATTATCATAGCGGCGGAAGTTGACCCGAAATTATATAGCGTCCGGCTGGACAGCAATAATGTCTATGCGATCACGTCAAAGGCGCTGGCAGAGGAGCAAAAGATTGCATCGCCCGCCGATTTGGCGAAACATACGGTCATGGTGCATAGTGACATGCCGCTAATCTTTGATGAATGGCGGCGAATGGTGGGCGTTCCTAAACTGAAACCTGCCGCAATCGACAGTATGGACAGCGGTCAGTTGATGTTAGAAGCGGCGGCCAACGGCTTGGGCATCGCTATCATGCACGGCAGCCATTTTTCCGACGCCAAAGACCCGCGGCTGACGCGGCTGTTCGATATAGAGGTGGAAAGCCCATATAGTTATTGGTTCGTGTGCCGCCCCCGTGCGCTAAAACAACGCGCGGTAAAAATATTCCACGATTGGCTGTTAAAGGCCGAGGTTTAGGGCGCAGGCGTACGCGCAGCCATAAATACCGTTGGTCGGACGATTTTGATAACTAAGTTCCACTGAATAGGCATTGGTCGATGCGATAATGTCGTTGATGATGTCGTTTGCCCGTTCAGCGAATGTCATCGCCGTTTATCGAAACTGTCTTACTCTCGCAACACGCTGCCGCTAATTCTGTTGAGGCAGGCCGGATCGACTCGCTCCCCAGCACATAGTTTCGGCTTGCAACCTCTCCCATTGGCCTACAAATGCTTGGCCAGAAAATGATATAAGGAATTATATTATGGCGACCCGTACACTCAAAACCCTTTCCGTGTTGGCGTGCTGCTTAACCGGATTTGGTGTTGCAGCCCAAGCCCAAGCTGCCCCTAATACAGAAATACGCATGTCGAAAATCGTGTCATACTCAGACCTTAATTTGCATAGCCAAGCGGGGCAAAAGACGCTCTCCTTGCGGATCAAAGCAGCCGTAAATTCGGTTTGCGGTGAACGCGGTAGCCGCGATTTGAAAGCCAATGCATTACAGCAAACATGTAAAGCAGAAGCGATGCGGCGCGCCCAAACGCAAACGGCCAATGTTATCGTGCAATATAACGGCGACCGCAGTGTCGCGGCCAATTACCGTCCAATCGTTGGAAATTAAACGCTAAAGCGGGATGACATTTAATTGAATCAAATGCCATCCCGTTCTAATATTCCGCTGGTTCGGTTACCAAATGGGGCCAGAAAATTTGGTTGAGCTTTGCAGCTTTTCAAATTTACGGTATGCGTAATTACGCCAATAGTCCGCGCATGATCAATTCCACGGTATGTTCGCGGTATTGGTCGCGGATTTCTTCGCTGATGTCGTCCTGATCAAAACAGTGGCGCAGCACCAGCCGCGCTGAGAAAAATCGGTCAGCCGCGCCCGTGACGGTGAAGTAAAACATTTGCGGGTCAACGTCGCGGAATTTCGCCGCCTTGACGCCTTCTGCAATCAACGAGCTATAGGCTTCGGCGATTGGCTTCAAGTATAAATCAGCGATCCGCGCCGCCTCGGTTGGTGCACTGTCGCGGACCATTTGCATCAATAACCGGTTCAAATAGGGGAACTGGTAATAGGTATCGATGGCTGCGCTGATATGGCGGCGCAGCTTTTCTTCGGGCGACATATCTTTTGCCACCAGCGCGCTAAGGCTGGCAACAATATTGCCCATGTCGCGGTCGAGCAACGCCTGCATCAGGCCGCTTTTGTTGCCGAAATAATATTTCACCAGCGCGCTGTTCAATCCAGCCCGCAGTGACAATTCGGACAAAGATAGATTAATGGTATCGCCGTCCCGCATTATTTTGCTTGCGGCATCGAGCAGCTGATCTCGCGCCGATCCAGTGTCTGTGTTATCGTCCACCAGCTTTGGTTTAAAACCCGCCATACTTTCCCCTATTCACGCATAATCCGGCTCATCCCACCATGGGAAAAAGTCTGGCATATCAGTGCTGACCTTGTCTGGATAAACGGGATCGCGTTTTTCAAGGAAACTTGCAATGCCTTCGATGGTATCGCCGGAGTGCGACCGCCGATAAATCGCTTTGCTATCGATATTATGCGCCGCCATCGGGTGCTCTGCCGCCGACAATCGCCACAGCATCGCCCGCGTCAGCGCGATGGAAACGGGCGCAGTATTATCGGCAATCTCGCGCGCCAACGCATAAGCCGCGGGTAACAAATCTTGAGGCGTATGCACCGATCGCACCAGTCCGCCCGCCAATGCCTCGTCCGCGCCAAATACTCGCCCCGTCATGCACCATTCCAATGCTTGCTGCATGCCGACAAGTCGCGGCAGGAACCAAGATGACGCCGCCTCTGGAACAATCCCGCGCCGCGCAAAAACAAAGCCAAAGCGCGCCTTGTCGCTGGCCAGCCGCATATCCATGGCGAGCTGCATGGTCACGCCGATGCCCACCGCTGCGCCATTGATTGCGCCGATCACTGGCTTTTTGCACTGGAAAATCCGCAGCGTCAGCCGCCCACCGCTATCACGCACTCGCTCGTCAGAAAGTGATTCGACCGGAGCCGCATCGGCAAAAACCTGTCCGCCGCCGTCGGGTGTGAGGTCTGCCCCAGCACAAAATGCACGATCACCCGCACCTGTGACGATGACCGCACGCACGGCATCGTCGGCATCGGCCAGATCAAACACTGCGCACATTTCCTGCATCATTGTTACAGTAAACGCGTTCATTTTTTCCGGACGATTGAGCGTCAGCGTGGCGATGCCATCGCTAACCTCATACAGGATTTGCGTGAAAGCATGCGTCATGGCTTTAACGAGGAGCCATGCGAATTGCGCCGTCGAGCCGCACATCTTCGCCGTTGAAATAGCTATTTTCAATCATCGTCAGCGCAAGATGCGCATATTCCGTCGGCTTGCCCAAACGCTTGGGAAAAGGAACCGACGCCGCCAGCGCATCTTTTACCTGCTGCGGCGCGCCCAGCATTAACGGCGTTTCAAATATGCCAGGAAGGATCGTGTTGACGCGAATGCCTTCGCTCATCAAATCGCGGGCGATGGGCAATGTCATGCCAATCACGCCTGCTTTTGATGCCGAATAGGCGACTTGCCCCATTTGGCCGTCTTCGCCAGCAACCGACGCGGTGTTGACGATTGCGCCGCGTTCGCCATCTTCGTTTTGCGGGTCCAGCGTTAGCATGCCTGCCGCCGATTTGGCGATGCAGCGGAACGTACCGACCAAGTTGATTTGGATCAGCCAGTTGAATGCATCCAGCGGATAATGTTTAATTGAACCATCGGTTTTGGAGCGGCTGGCTGTTTTCATTGCTGCGCCTGTGCCCGCACAATTGACCAAGATACGTTCTTGGCCGTGTGCAGCACGTGCTTTTTCAAACCCGGCATCGACGCTTTCGTCGCTGGTTACGTTTACTTCACAGAACACGCCGCCAATTTCTGCGGCCATAGCTTCGCCTTTGTCAACCTGCAGGTCAAAAATGGCGACCTTTACGCCCTTTGCCGCCAATGCCCGGCATGTCGCCGCACCCAGCCCCGATGCGCCTCCAGTGACAACCGCCGATACCGATGAGTTTAATTCCATGTTGAGTTCCTTATTCAGATTTTTGAAAGAGTGTTAGAGTGAAATGACTAGATCGACCCAAAACCGCAGTGCTGTCTCCCGGCGGGTCGATGTCGAAGTACGACTCTCAGTGAAGCGCCCTTCGACAAGCTCAGGGCTACGGAGCTGGGCGGACTTAATGATCATCCCGAGTTATAGCCGCTCGATGATGGTCACATTGGCTTGACCGCCGCCCTCGCACATCGTTTGCAGGCCATATTTACCGCCGCGCGCTTCCAGTGCATTCAGCAATGTCGCCATCAATTTCGTGCCCGATGCGCCCAGCGGATGGCCCAGCGCAATCGCGCCGCCATTGACGTTCAATCTGCTACGGTCGCCGCCAGTATGCTTGAGCCATGCGAGCGGTACGGGCGCAAACGCCTCGTTCACTTCGTACACATCAATATCGCCGATGTTCAGGCCGGCACGTTTCAAGGCGCGGTCGGTGGCAAACAAGGGTTCTTCAAGCATGATGACCGGATCACCCGCAGTCACGGTAAGGTTATGGATACGCGCGCGCGGTGTCAGGCCGTGGTCTTTCAGCGCTTGTTCCGAACAGATCAGAACCGCCGATGCACCATCACAGATTTGGCTGGATGATGCCGCAGTAATGGTACCGCCTTCTTGCAATAATTTTACGCCTGCGATGCTTTCTAACGTCGCTTCAAACCGGATACCTTCATCGGTCTTGTGCATATCCGCGCCATCGGCAGTCTCGATTGCAACCGAAATAATCTCGCGGTCAAATGCGCCGCTATGCGTTGCGGCAATCGCCTTCAGGTGGGATTCATATGCGAACTGGTCCAGATCATCTTTGGTAAAACCGTGCTTGGTGACGATCATTTCCGCGCCCTTGAACTGGCTGAACATTATGCCGGGAAATGCCGTTTCCAAACGGTCCGATTTATAATGGCCAAGGCCTTCCTTGATAAACAGCGTCGCAACGCTGCCCATGGGAACGCGCGTCATGCTTTCAATGCCGCTGGCCAGAACCATGTCCTGCGTCCCGGACATCACGCCTTGCGCCGCGAAATGCATTGCCTGCTGTGATGATCCGCATTGACGGTCAATGGTGACGGCGGGGATGCTGTTGGGCAATTTCGATGCGAGCACGGCGTTGCGGCCCAAATCCATGGTTTGCTGTCCGCCCTGGCTAACGCAGCCCGTGATCACATCGTCGATGGCGGCGGGATCAAATGCGTTGCGGTCCGCAATGGCATCAAAAACGGCTGCGCCTAGATCCACAGGATGTATTCCCGCCAAACGTCCGCCGCGCTTGCCACCAGCGGTACGCACTGCATCTACAATATAAGCTACAGCCATCATTTTCTCCTGTATAAATTTAATCACGCAGTTAAACCGCGTGTGCCATAACGTCAACTAGCAGTAATGCGCAGAGGCAGTGTTTTCAAACCACCCACAAAAGTAGAATTGGCACGCTTTGGCTCACCTGCCAATTCGATATGGTCCAATCGGTCGAGCAATTCATTGAACAATATTTTCATCTCCATCCGCGCCATGTGAAGGCCTAGACATTGATGCGCGCCTGCACCGAATGCCACGTGGCGGTTGGGCGTGCGCGAGGCATCAAATTTACGCGGATTTTCAAACACGCGTTCATCATGATTGGCGGAAATATAGCTGAGCATCAACCAATCGCCCTTGGCAATCTGAACGCCGCCAACCTCTACATCCTCGGCTGCTGTGCGCATGAAATGCTGGACAGGCGTGGTCCAGCGGATGGCCTCCTCAACAATACCGGGCAGCAATGACCGGTCCGACTTTAACCGCTGAAACTGCTCGGGATCCTGCGCCAAGGCAAGCATTGCGCCCGCTGTCGACGCCGATGTCGTATCATGACCCGCCGCTGCCAATATGATGTAATATCCCGCCATATCGCGGTCGTTCAGCGGCACGCCATCGACCAAAGCATTGGCGATTACACTGGCGACGTCGCGTGTTGGGTTGGCGCGTTTCTCTGCCGTTAGCTTGGCAAAATACGCTTCGAAATCGGCGACCGCTCCGGCCACCAATTGCATGATCTGTTCAGGTGTCATATTCGCCATGCCAGACTGATTCAGGTCTTCATCCTGTCCGCCGAACAGTTTTTGCGTCAGGAACAACATGCGCTGTTCATCGGCCTCTGGTACGCCCAGTATCTGCATTACGACGTGCAACGGATAGGGCGCAGAAACAAGCGGCACGAAATCCGCCTCATCGCCCGCAGCAATTAATTTATCGACGGTGCGCGCAGCCAGTGCTTTAAGCTCGTCCTCCATTAAGCTGAGGTTTTTTGGCATGAACCATTCCTGCGTCAGCTTACGATATTTGGGGTGAATGGGCGCATCGAGAGATACCAGCGAGCGCACCAGATGCGGATCGCCGCCTGTAATAGATTTGGCAAATTCATCACCCGCTCTGGTGCTAAATACCACATTGCGCGGGTTGTTCAGGAATGTCTGATTATCTTTGCTGATCCGCATCACATCCTCATGCCGCGTCACCAGCCAGAACGGATCATGCAATTCGCCGTTCTGGACCAGCGCAACGGGCATATCATCGCGCACTTTTTGGAACCTGTCCAACAGGCTGTCCCATTCGGCATAGCTTTTAGGATCAATCAGCATCGATGCCGTTTCGGGGGAAACAGTGGGAATTGCTTGAGTGGCCATGATCGTCTCCTAAGATGCTTTTTCGGCGGGTGACTTGTTCCAATATTCGTCGCGCAGCAGCCGTTTGTATAATTTTCCGGTATCGTGCCGGGGCAGTTCAGCGCGAAAATCAATCCGGCGCGGGATTTTAATGCCCGACAGTTTCTCACGGGCAAACGCCGTCAGCTCATCGCGCAAATCGTCACTGGCCGCCGCCATATTGACGGGTTGGATAACCGCGATCACTTCTTCGCCCATTTCGTCATGCGGCCCGCCGATCACCGCAACATCCTGTACCGCCGGATGCCCGATCAAGTGGTTCTCGATTTCTTGCGGATAGATGTTTACACCGCCCGAAATGATCATAAAACTTTTACGGTCCGTCAGATACAGAAAGCCATCCTCGTCCATCCAACCCACATCGCCCAGCGTTGACCAGCCTTGCGAATTGCGGCTGGAGGCAGTTTTTTCGGCGTCGCCATGATATTCGAAAACATTGTCGCTTTCAAAAAAGATCGTCCCTTCGCTGCGCGATGGGAGTTCGGTTTCATCATCTTCGCCAACAATATGCGCAACGCCCAATACTGTTTTGCCAACCGACCCTTTATGCGTCAGCCAATCCTTTGACCCGATGAACGTCATGCCATTGCCTTCGCTGCCGGCATAATATTCCTCAATCACGGGTCCCCACCAATCGATCATCTTTTCTTTGACTGGCACAGGGCATGGGGCAGCCGCGTGGATAGCGCAGTCCATCGATGTCAGATCGTATCGCGTCCGAACATCATCCGGCATTTTCAGCATGCGGACAAAATGCGTTGGTACAAACTGGCCGCAAGTGACGTGATATTTTTGGATTGATTGCAACACTTTTTCAGGATCGAATTTCTGCATCATAACAACCGTGCCGCCGATCTTGTGCATGGTCATCGACCAGCGCAGCGGCGCGGCATGATATAGAGGCGCGGGCGACAAATAGACGCTATCGGGATTGAACCGATACAAGCCCATGGCGAGCATGACTAACGCATTTGACTGCGCAATATCGTGGTTGTCCGGCAAGGGAATGCGTACACCCTTTGGCCGACCCGTCGTCCCGCTGGAATATAGCATATCCACGCCGGCGCGTTCATCGGAAATCGGGTTAGTGGGCATGGTTGCGACCGCATCTTCAAACCGTTTATATCCAGTGATATTACCGCCATGCGAGTACCGCTCAATCTGCGTAGTCAATTGCGCCGCCAGTGGTGCCAAAGACGCCGACAATACCAGCAGCTTCGCGCCCGAATTTTCCAAGATATAATCGGTTTCATCTGCCGTCAGCCGCGATGAAATACACACATAACGAAGGCCCGCCCGCTGCGACCCCCAAGTCAGATTGTAATAATCGGGGGTATTTTCCAGCATGATCGCAACCACATCTTCATGGCCCAATCCGCGCGAACGCCAAAATTGGGCTACTTGATTGGACCCTTCGTCCAATTGCTTGAAGGTTCTAATTTCTCCGGTTTCGGCGACGATGACGGCGGGTTTATCAGGATGACTTTGCGCATGGACAAACGGATGCATATCAGGCCCCCGTCCAAACTGGCTTGCGTTTTTCGGCAAAGGCGCGTGCGCCCTCTTTGCTGTCATTCGATGCAAATACCGGCATCGAAATTTCCGCTTGTTTTTGCCACATATTGCCGCTGTTCCAGTCCGGTCGTTCGTTGATAATCCGTTTGGTTGCGATCAAAGCCAAGGGACCGTTGGCTGCAATCGCTGCGGCCAGATCCAGCGCCGCATCCAACGCCGCGCCGTCCGTAATCCGGTTGACGAAGCCCACTTCATAGGCCCGCTGTGCACTGAAAAAATCGCCCGTCAGCGCTAGCTCCATCGCCAGTCTTTTGCCCATGATCGCTGGCAGTGACAGCAAGCCGCCGCCCGCCGCAACCAAACTGCGCTTTACCTCGGGTATGCCGAATTTCGCGTCTTTATTGGCGACCAGCAAGTCGCACGCGGTGGCAATTTCCATCCCGCCTGCCAATGCATAGCCATCGACCGCGCCGATCAGCGGTTTTTTCGGCGGTGCTTCGATAAATCCCGCAAACCCTTTACCCGCAACAATAGGAAGCTCGCCCTGCAAATAGGCCTTCAGGTCCATGCCTGAACAAAACGTGCCACCTGCGCCGGTTATGACGCCTGCGTTCAAACTAACATCGCTGTCCAGCTGCTCCATCGCCGCCGCTATCCCCTCGGCCACGGCACGGTTTACAGCATTCTTTGCCTCGGGGCGATTGATCGTGATAATCAATACACCATCACGTGCTTCGGTTAGAACTTCGCTCATATGTTGCTCCTCTGCTTAACGCGTTTTTGGATTTACCTTGTTTTTGGCAGGCCCAAGACATGCTCGCCAATGATGTTTTTTTGAATTTGCGATGTGCCCCCGCCAATGGTTGCGGAAAAACTGTTCAAATATGTTCGGTGCCAAAATCCGTCATCCTGCGCGCTGGGGTCACCTGCATAATATCCTGCGCGTGTTCCCTGAAACTGCAACGAGAACTCGGTAAGCTCGCGTACCAATTCGGTCCGCGCCAGCTTGTTAATTAGCGCCAGCCCCATCGGCTTATCCTGTTGCAGCGGCGGCATACGGCGGCGGCTGTTATTCAGGTTCAGCGCCTGAATATCGATCATATATTGCACCAACCTGTCGCGCATCACGGGATCATCCAGCAACGGCTTGCCGCCGCGCTGCGTCCGGCGTGCCAAATCGACAACGTCCATCGCCTCCATTTCCTTGACGAAATATCCGCCAACTGGGTTCACCTTTGCGCCGCGTTCATATTCCAGCGTCTTCATCGCCATCGACCAGCCCTGACCCTCCTCGCCAATCAACGCGCTGGCCGGAATACGGGCATTGTCAAAAAAGCATTGCACAAAGCCATATTCGCCCGTCAGTTTTTTCAGTCGCCGCACTTCGACGCCGGGAATTTTCATCGGCGCCAGAAAGAAACTTAAGCCTGCATATTTGCTCGCGCCCTCGCTGCTGGTGCGCGCGAGCAGGATCATATAATCGGCGCGGTCGCCCAGCGATGTCCAAATTTTCGAGCCGTTGATGACATATTCATCGCCGTCACGCACCGCCTTACACTGCGCATTGCCAAGATCGCTGCCATGTTCGGGTTCAGAAAATCCTTGGCACCAAATTTCTTCGGCGGACAGCATTGGTTTAATAAAGCGGCGTTTGTCTTCCTCGCGGCCAATGTCGAGCAGCAATGGCCCAGTCCAGCCATTGGCAATCGCGTTTATTAGGATTGGCGCGTCATGCGATTTCATAATATGGGTTGCGGCGCGCTGATAATCTGGATGCATTCCGCCGCCGCCATATTCCGCTGGCCAGCTCATACCGATATATCCCGCCTCATACACTTTGCGCTGCCAATTGCGGAGAAAGTCAAACTGCTGATCGGTGGAAACCTCCATAAATGTCAGCGGTAACATGAAGTCGGGATTGGCAGGCGTGTGGGCAGAAAACCAACCATCGCACTGTGCCGTAAAGTCGGAAAGCTCCTGCTCGCTGGGTTTGGGCGCGGCTTGGTTCATCAATCGTCTCCTGTCCGAAGTGATTTAACTGCGCGATTAAATTGTGAATTGCAAGGGGGGAGAATTATCTAAAAGGAAATTAAGTTAAATCCGGTTGGATATAATCTTCCGCCAATTAATCGGCTTTTTCTCTAAAGCCCGGCTTCAACGGCAATGCGGATGGCGTCGGCGGTTGTTGCTACACCCAGTCGTTGCATCACCAGCGCGCGGTGCATCTTAACCGTCTGTTCGCTTACGTTTAATGTATGTGCGATTTGCTTGTTTAAATGACCCAGCGCCATTTCCGCCAGCACTTGTCGTTGCCGCGGGGTTAGCTCTTTTACCAATATCGCTGCTGCCATCCGTCGATTGGCATTTGTCGCCTTGGCATCAGCATCCAGCTCAACCTGCGACCCCAAAAAAAATTCAAGCTCGCCATTGTCGTCATAAATCGGGGCAACCAAAACGGCGTTACGAAACGGCGTGCCGTCGCGTTTGTAATTAAGGATTTCGACCAATACCGGCCGGTGCGCACGCACGCCGCCGCGAATCGTATCTGTCAACCAAGGCTCAGTCGCTGGCCCTGCGAGAAACCGGCAATTCCTGCCAACAATCTCATGCTCGGCATAGCCGGTTAATTCAATAAACGCGCTGTTGCAGGCGATAATTGGATTGTCTTTCAAACGCGGGTTGCTGATCACCGACGCTATCGGGCTATATGCGATCAACGCATCTAGATTGCTCGTGGCGTGGCCAACGATAGTCAACGGCGTCCCTCCTCAAAGACTGTGACAGATGTAACATTTCTGCATCGTTGTGCAATATTTTATTGCTGGCCAGACTTCAGCCGCAGCGGCTCGCGACCCAATATCGGCTACATGGTATAACGGGTAGGTTGATGCATTCCGGCACTGGCGTAATTTCGGCCCGCAAGACTCAAAAAATCCTAAACGCAGGGGAAACAATATTATGGAGCAGTTATCGGTGGGGCAATACGCGCTTGTGTACAACGCCTTTTCATTCACGTTCGCCACAATGGCAGCAGCAACAATTTTTTTATGGCTAGGACGTTCGCAGGTCGGACCTGCATATAAAACAGCATTGACGATTTCGGGTTTGGTATGTGCGATTGCTGCCTATCATTATTTCAGAATTTTCGAAAGCTGGTCATCGGCATATGAAGTCAAAGACAATGTAATCACCGCAACTGGATACGCGTTTAACGATGCCTATCGCTACGTCGACTGGCTACTGACCGTACCGTTGTTGTTGATTGAGTTGATTTTGGTAATGCGGTTATCGTCGGATGAAACTATTTCCAAATCGTTAAAGTTGGGATCGGCTGCGGCGCTGATGATTGTACTGGGTTACCCCGGCGAAGTTGCAACCGATTTTAACACTCGTTTTCTGTGGGGTACATTATCCGCTATTCCTTTTGTATACATCATGTGGCAGTTATTTGCCGGATTGGGCGCATCCATCAACAGCCAGCATGAAAGCGTGCGGGGACTCGTTAAGAATGCCCGCTTGTTGACTTTTGCATCATGGGGTTTTTACCCCATCGTATATATGATTCCATACACAAACTTGGCGGGTTCCACCGTCCAAGTCGGCGTGCAAGTCGGTTACACGATCGCCGATTTGATCGCCAAGGCCGGTGTAGGTGTGTTGATATATCTAATTGCCGTTCGGAAGTCGCAAGCCGAATATGGCGATAATGTGCCTGCTCACGCGTAATGTTAAGCCGCCGGCAGGGACCAATTTTGCCGGCGGCTGCCAAAGCTGACTTGTACATGATAAGGCCCGTAGACGCGCAAGTCCCTCCCAAGGCGCGTCTATGGGTTTTACCGATTTTAACGTTCGTATTGATATTGCTGGACCAGTTTGCGGCGCTGGGCTCGCCGCAAATAACGATGATCGCGGCGATGGCGATTGTATTGGCGGGCATCCCGCATGGGACGTTGGACGTCGAAATAGCGTCCACGCGCTTTGGCCTTGCCGGACGATCACAAAAACTAGCGATCATCGCATGCTATGGCGGATGCGCGTTGTTGATGCTAGCGGCTTGGCAATTGCTGCCCGAATTGGCGCTTACCGGTTTCCTTGTCATATCAGTGGTCCATTTTAGCGCCGATTGGCGCGGCGGGGTGGATCCGTTTTTGGCAATGATGGTCGGATGGGCATTGATCGCGCTGCCCGCATTATCGCACCCTCAGGGTGTCGCGGTTATTTTCGAAATGCTCACTGCTAATAAAAATGGAGAAACAATCGCTGCGCTGTTGGCGTGCAGCGCCGTCCCCGCTGCACTGGGCAGTTTGGTGTTTGCATTTTGGGCCTATCAGCACGGCGATGCAACAAGTGCGCTTGACGTGATAAGTTGCATCATCGCATCTTTGCTATTGCCACCATTGGTCGCTTTTGCGGTATTTTTCTGCGGCCTGCACTCGCCGCGCCATATGTTGGATGCGTTGCGCGAAACAGGTGGACTGTCAGCATCGAAAACGGCGATCATTATCGCTGCAGTCACCGCGCTTTCGCTGGGCGCGGGAGCAATATTGTTTGCCGGATATGATGATATGGGTGTGGACAGTGCGTTGATCCGAACGGGCTTTGTGCTTTTATCGGCATTGACGGTGCCGCATTTTATCCTGGAACATATCATGGCGGCCAAAAAATCAGACGCGGCCTGAACGCGTGTGATAGCGATGATTTAATAAAGCGCTGCGGCAATATAACGCCGCGTTCAAAAAGCCTGCATCAACCGTTCGCGCAACAAATGTGGAACGGGCGCAACCGGAGCCAAGCGGCGCATCGATGAGCTAATCCGTTGCAGGCGGAAATACAGATCTTCGCTGGCGCGGATTAATTCCTGCGCTTCTTCTGGGAAACGGCCCATTTGGAAATCATCGCTGGCGGGCGCATAGCCCAACTCGCGGATGTCGCTACTAATGTCATCGGCGGACAGCTCGCCCGCGCGCAATGCTTTTTGATTTAGCAGCCAGGCGATCGAGTGCATCAACCGCGTTGTCACCTTTAGCGATTCACATGAAAACGCTACCGATATGGTGGGCGCAAAATCGCCAGACAGCGGGTCGCGGTCAAAATACGATCGTGCCTCGTCGGCCAGCACCATGGCTTCGGTATAAAGCGCGTCGACCAACTTTGGCGTTATTTCATGATGCGGGGCGTTCATCGATACCGTATGGCAGATTGGCCTGGGCAGTGTGAGTCCGTTTACCTTGTTTTGAAACCGGAATAGAGCATTGTATCGCGGTGGGACAACGCAGTGCCTATTTCTAAGCAATAATGTCGGGAACCAATTCATCCTCCAGCCGCATAATCTGGTCTTTGAGAATCAGTTTCTTTTTTTTCAATCGTGCGATCTGCAGCTGATCGGCCGAGCCGATGGCACGCAATGCGGCGATGGCATCGTCCAAGTCGCGGTGCTCCAACTTCAACAGTAACAGCTGATTGCGATAGCCCTCATCATGAAATAACGCCAAAGTTGGTCGACGCGCTTTATACCGAAGCCATGGTGCTGGCCGACGAGGCACGATCGTATTTTGACCGCGACCCGCTGTCTGGCGATTTTGCGCCCACCATATC
>JANORM010000022.1:0-4157 GCA_031415335.1 Sphingomonadales bacterium
CACGCCCACGCCTTCCAGCCCCAGATCCTTGGTATTCGGCACGCGGCCAATGGCCCATAGCAGCATGTCAGTTTCGATATTTCCGTCCGCGCCGCCATCGATCAGGATGCTGCCATCGGGTTGTTTGGCCGCGCCTTTGAAGCCGAAGTTCATTCGGATATCGATGCCCTGTTCGCGGCTGATTCCGATCAGCTTCTCGACAATTTCCTGATCGTAACTGCGAAGCATTTTGTCGCCGCGTGTGACCAAAGTGACTTCGACGCCCAACGCGTTCAATATCCCGGCAAATTCATTGGCGATATAGCCAGCGCCTGCAATTACAACGCGCTTTGGTAGTTCGGGTAAGCCGAATATCTCATTCGATGTTATGCCCAGTTCCGCGCCCGGCACATTGGGTACCGATGGCCATGCGCCCGTTGCGATCAGGAGAGTATTGGCCGATATTTTCCGTCCGCTGGTAAGGGTGACTTCGTTCGGGCCGGACACGGTTGCCCGATCGGCATAAACCTCAACCTTGTTATTCCCCAAAGTCTCGCCGTATAATCCCTCCAACCGGTCAACCTCGGCAGCGACATTGTCACGCAGGATGTTCCAGTCAAACGTCGCGCCGCCGGTATTCCATCCAAATCGCTTCGAATCGACCAAATCCTCAGCAAAATGCGATCCATAAACCAGCAGCTTTTTGGGAACGCAGCCGCGAATGACGCATGTTCCACCGACGCGGTATTCTTCGGCCACCGCAACCTTTGCGCCGTGGCTGGCGGCTATTCGCGAAGCACGAACACCGCCCGATCCCGCGCCAATGACGAACAAATCATAGTCATGTTCCATGTTACAGTCCGGCCTCCGCAATCAATGCCATCGTCGACGGGTCGAACCCCGATGCGCCATTCTCGCCAATATCCTTAGCGATTTCCTTGCCCAATTCGACGCCAAATTGATCGAATGGATTTATCCCCAGCAATACAGCAGTCACGTATGTCCGGTGCTCATAAAACGCAATTAATGCGCCCACCACGGTGGGAGTAACATCCTCCACCAGCAATGTTGTCGATGGCCGGTTGCCAACATAGTTGCGCGCCAGATCATCGGACGCGCGCCCCGCCATTAACGCGGCTCCTTGCGCGAAACAATTAACCAGCAATGTCTCGTGATGGCTAGCATCAAAATCATGCCCCGGCGTTTTGCTGGCGATAAACTCAACGGGTATCAAATGCGTTCCTTGATGCAACAGCTGAAACACTGCATGCTGCCCATCGGTCCCCACCCCGCCCCAGGTAACCGGCGCGCTATGGCGGCCAAGCGGCTTGCCGTTTGCGGTTACAGATTTACCGTTCGATTCCATTTCAAGCTGCTGCAAATAATCGGGCAGAAGTCGCAGCCGCTCGTCATACGCAAACACCGCGCGCGTTTCGCACCCCATAACCTGCGCATAATAAAGGTCAGCATAAGCGGCCAGCACGGGCGCATTCACTTCAAAATCAGCGGTTTTGAAATGGCGGTCCATTGCCGCTGCACCCTCCAGCAATTCTTCATACGCGGCCCAACCAAGGCCGATAGCCACCGGAAAACCAATCGAACACCAAAGTGAATAGCGGCCACCCACGGCTTCATTGAACGGCAATATCCTGCTTTCATCGACGCCCCATTCCAACGCCTTATCGGGATAGGCGGTCAGCGCGATGATCCGTCCTTCGGGATCGGCCACGCCCGCCCGCGCCATCCATTGCAGCGCGCTGTTCGCATTCATCAATGTTTCGGTGGTGGTGAATGTTTTCGATGCAACGGCGATGATCGTCTTATGCGGGTCAAAATTCTTAATCGCCTCGGTCAGCGCGGCGGCATCGACATTCGAGACGACCTTAACATCATACCGCATATCGTCGCGGCCCAATGCATCAATCAACAGCTTTGGCCCCAGCGCCGACCCGCCAATGCCGATATGCAGGACATGCTTAATCTCGCCCATAGCGCCTGCGTCAATCGCCTCGATTAAGCTGCGCATCCGCGCTTGCAGCGCCTTTGCTTGGGCCACGCTTTCTGCATCGCCATTGCCGCGCTCGGCTGTATGCACCGCGGCGCGTCCCTCGGTTGGGTTGACAATAGCGCCGCTGAACAAATCCTGCCGTTTTTTGCCAAGCTGTGCCTGATCCGCCAGCTTTGCAAACACCGCCAAATTGCGCGCATCAAGATGCGTTTTCGAAAAATCGAACAGAACATCGCCCTGCCGAAGAGTCAATTTTGCCAATCTATCGGGATCATTTGCAAACAGCTCGGTCAAGCTAGGTCCGTTTGGATTGGCAAGTTCGCCCCATATTCCGTCCGACATCTTTATTCCTTTATGCGCGCAGGTGAATCTGTGACTGGCCAATAGCGCAGCATATCACTAGAAGGCCAGCGCAACTGGTTTCTAAATGGTAGTTTTTTGGGGTTTTGTGAAAATATGAGCAGCGACAGCGAAAATACCGCAAATATGAATAGCGAAACGCCGAAAGCAAAAGGCAGTTCGGAATGGGCGGACTTTGGCAAATTCCTTGTCAAACTTGGCTTGTTCATGTTCATCCTGCGCAGCTTCATCATCTCGCCGTTCAATATACCGTCGGAATCGATGCAGCCCCGCTTGCTGATTGGTGACTATCTGCTGGTCGCAAAATGGCCATATGGTTTTACCAATTACAGCATGGTTTTTGGCTTACCGATTATTCCTGGACGGATTTTCGCAAATCAGCCTGAGCGGGGCGACGTGGTGGTGTTCAAAGCGCCGCCGACGCAGCGCGATGATTATATCAAGCGCGTTATTGGCTTCCCCGGTGAGACGATCCAAGTGCGCGGCGGTGTGGTGTTTATCAACGATGTCGCGGTGAAAAAAGACCGTATCGCCGATTTGGTTATCCCCGTGACCCAAAACATGCGCGAGGCGGTGGCGCTGGACGGTTCCGGCTACCCCTGCAACTCGCCGCAATTTGAAGAGGCGGCAAAGGACGGCGGCAGTCAATGCCGTTACCCACGGTTCAAAGAAACGCTGCCCAATGGCCGCAGCTACGAGATTTTGGACATTCAATACCGCCAAGAGGCCGACGATACTCAGGTGTTTATCGTACCCGAAGGCTATATGTTCTTAATGGGCGACAATCGTGACCGCAGCGCCGACAGCCGCTTTCCCGCGCAAGAGGGCGCTGGCATTGGCATTGTTCCGCAAGAAAATCTGGTTGGCCGTGCCATGGTTTCGGTATTTTCGACCGACGGTTCCGCCAATTGGCTGCTGCCATGGACATGGTTTACCGCCGCACGTCCCGAGCGCATCGGCGAAACATTTTGATCGAAGCGGCATCATTGGCCTGGTTGCACGCGTGCCTTGGATATGAACCGAAGACGACCGACATTTTTGAACGCGCGTTGACCCATGGCAGCACGGGAAAACCCGATTATCAGCGGTTGGAGTTTCTGGGCGACCGCGTGCTAGGCCTTGTGATCGCCGAAATGCTCTATGCGCGCTACCATGAAGAGGCCGAGGGGAGGTTATCGCACAGGCTGAATGTGCTCGTATCCGGCGCAACTTGCGCGCAAATTGCACGCGATATTGGCCTGCCGCCGCATGTGAAACTTGGCAAGCAAGCCCGTGATGATGGCGCGCAGGAAAGCGACAATGTGCTGGGCGATGTGATGGAGGCCATTATTGGCGCGCTGTTTCTGGACCAAGGCATGGACGCCGCCCGCCAATTTGTTATCGCCAACTGGACCTCGCAAATTGAGGCCGCACCCTCTGCGCCCAAACATCCTAAATCCGCGCTGCAAGAATGGTGCGCGGCCAACAACCGCAAGACCCCCGAATATAACATCACCGGCAAAGAAGGCCCACCCCACGCTATGCGATTTGAAGTTGCCGTTACCGTCAAAGGCTTTGATCCGATCAGCGCCTCTGCTCACAGCAAGCAAGCCGCCGAAACCGCCGTAGCCTTATTGTTTTTGGAGCAACATGCATGACTAAGAAATGCGGCCATGTCGCGGTAATCGGCGCGCCTAATGCAGGCAAATCGACTTTGGTAAACGCCTTTGTCGGGCAGAAAGTCGCGATTGTCAGCCCCAAGGCGCAGACCACACGCACCCGGATGCTGGGCGTGGCGATAGAGGGCGATACGCAGATCATCTTGGTCGAT